>NZ_CAMVPU010000008.1 GCF_947169445.1 uncultured Butyrivibrio sp.
TACCAAATACCTCATGCATCCCGATGAGGCTGATCTTTTTGAGTGGATGGAGACTTCACACCAGACTCCTCTCACACTTAAGAAGCATGAAAAGGAACAGCTCATCCTTTATGTCAAATTTGATCCCGACACACATGATATGATGACAGGTATTGCTGATGAGAATATCACCTTAAAGCTTGGCTCTCCTCTTATGGAAATCAATATCGACCAGCTCACCAGAGATGAATTTAAGCTTAAGATCTTCAATATGCTTCTTCTAGCTGACGAGATGGGCAACGTAGATCTCCGCAAGATGAGCAATATTCAGATTGTTAAGACCTACCTCACTGAAATCTACGACAAGTATCACGAGAATCCTTGATTTAGCTGCTAAAATAAGCCTGTACCTTATGTATGATCATAAAGTACAGGCTTTTCTTTTAGTCTTTTTTGGCAACAAACAGTGTTCCGACCTTCTTTTTGTCAATTATGTCATAGAGACGTTCCGGGTTCTTACCATTGGTAATAAGAACATCTATTCCATGGGACGTGGCAAGCTCCGCTGCTTCAAGTTTGGTGATCATTCCACCGGTTCCGCGATTAGACCCGGAGCCCGAAGCAACCTTTTTGAGATCCTCTGTGATTTCCTCCACACGACTTATGAGCTTGGCATCCGGATCTTCCTGAGGATTACCGTCATAAAGTCCCTCTATATCAGAAAAGATAATAAGCTTGCTGGCATTACAGAAGACAGCCACCAGGGCCGACAACATATCATTATCGGAAAAGAGCTTTTTATCCGATTCAATCTCTGTATGGCTGACGGAGTCATTTTCATTGACAATGGGTATGATATGGTTTTCCATAAGAGCATCGAAGGTGTTCTTTAAGTTTTCACTGCGGGCTTTATTGGAGAAATCGGCATTATCCAAAAGAATCTGCCCCACCATGCGGTTGTACTCGCCAAAAAGCTTGTCATAAAGATGCATAAGTTCTGTCTGTCCCACAGCAGCCGCAGCCTGCTTCATACGTATCTCCTGAGGCTTTTGGGGAAGTCTCATCTTGTTTGCTCCCACAGCAATTGCTCCGGAAGAAACCAATACCAGATCATAACCCAGATTTTCAACTCCTGCTATAGATCTGCAAAGATGGTCGATAGCTCTTATATCTATATTTCCGCTTTCATTGGTTATGGTAGAGGTTCCTACCTTAACCACTATCCTCTTTTTACTGACGCTCATATCTTCTCCGTTCCAAACTGTATTTTTACTTTCTCACTTTAACTTAATAAATTAAAGTTTAAAACGAAAAAGAATCCTTTGCAAGAACTTATTTCTCATTTTTCATTTTCGTCACCATTTCATTTATGCAAAGAGCCGCAATAAATGAAAAGATAAAGAATCCTGCCAATACAGCCATAGCAGTCCTCATTCCGAAATTATCTCCCACAAATCCCGTAAGGGCTGTAAACGCAAAGCCTCCTATTCCGGTAGCCGTTGTGATCATTCCGGTGGCTGTAGCTGTCTTTTTTCCGGCAAAAGACATCATGATAGTCAGGCATGAAGGATATATGGCACCGCTGGCAAGTCCCAGGGGAATGCAAAGTAAAAGAACCGCCGTACTGTTCTTATTAAGGGCAAGAGTTGCTGTAACTGCAGGAATTATCAGAACCGCAGACATCAAAATCTTGGTTGAGTACTTGGAGAAATATCCCACCAGTATTCTGGCAGGAATCATAACCGCCCAAAACAGCGAAAGCGCAAATTTGCCGTTGGATGACAACAGTACATCAGTAAAAAGCGTATCTATAAAGAAAGTAAACCCATTCTCAAATCCCACATAGATACACATAATGATGCACAGGAGAATGATTCCAAACAAAAGAAATCTCCCTTCTCCTTTGCCTTTCTCGATGTTCTCGCTTCTCTTTTGATCAAATTCCCTTGGTTCACTTCCGGATTTAGTCATTCCGAAAATTGCGATAATACTGCCGCTGGCCAAAAGGACAAACAGTGTTCTCCACCCCATGCCTATTCCAAGATAGAATCTTACTACCAGAGGAGAAATCAATGCCCCCAGGGCATACATGGATGTAATAAATCCGATTTTCTTTTTTCCGCTTACAGGATAAGCATCCGCAAGCGCCGCTATGGAAATAAACTGAAGGGCACTTGTTGTAAGCCCTAAGAAGAAAATGCCTATAACAAAAACATAATTTGATGTTGTGAAAAAAACCAAAAGTGCGGCTGCCAGCTGTATTGCCAGCATTATTAGAATACAGAAGGATTTTTTGTGTCTGTCGGCCCAACTGCCTAAAATCAGAGGTGCAAGCATTGTCGCAAACAGTTCCGTGGCTGCAAACAGTCCCATGGAAGTAATGGACAGGTCATAGTGCTGACCAATATCCCAAAGACTTGCCTGATATCCACCTGCCTCAAAGCCATTTATGAATACTATCAGAAATAAAACAAGCCATAAAAAATCATGTTTTTTTGCAACAGATGTACTCTCCATAAGCCCCTACCTTCCGAACATAATAATTACTCATATTTTATTCTATCATCGAAAAATAAAGCACTTATGAATGATAAATAATATTTGTTTAAAATTTTAATTCATTTCTATGACTACAATGAGAAAATAAAAATTTAAAACCTGAACCAATGATACAGTTGAAAAAAAACAAAAACGATTATATACTATAGTTCCAACAACTTAATAAGGGTTAGTAAAGGTTTCGACAGGGATTTTGAAGCTGGAGAAGCTATCCGCAGGACGGTGCGTTAAACCTCAAATTAAAATTAAACGCTAACGATAATTTAGCATACGCTGCCTAAGTGCAGCCCGTCAGCCTGAGTGCACCTACACATTTAGTAACTGGCGTCAAACTTTGTAGGAAACGACATAGCTTAAGCTTTGCGGTTATGGTCGTATCATGAAGCTACCGATTAGGTTTGGTTGTCAATTTCCGGGTCTTTGAGGGAACAGAGATGAAGAATCTCAGAATAATTGACTATGATAGTAGAAGGACAGGGGATGAATTTTTGGACGCGGGTTCGACTCCCGCCTAATCCACTAAGCTTAAAGTAAGAGTTTCACTTTTGAGTGAGGCTCTTTTTGCATATATAGGTAAAGAAATTTTGCTTGCATCATTTGAAAATGCGATATAAACTTGAATAAGATTTGATTTATCAAGCTAAAGTGAGAAAGTGAAGGGATTATTTATGGCCTTAAGCAAAAAAAGAATTGTTGTTAAAGTCGGAACATCTACTATTACAAATGAGAGTGGAAATATAGATATAAGAGCAATAGATCATCTTTGCAGGGCAATTGCAGGTGTTGAGAATAAAGGCTATGATCTGGTGCTTGTTTCATCAGGGGCAATTGCAGTTGGTGCAAATAAGATGAGACTTGCGCAGAAGCCTAAAGAAATCAGAATGAAACAGGCAGCCGCAGCTGTTGGGCAGACTGAGCTTATGCATCTTTATGATAAACTGTTTGGCGAGTACAACCGCATGGTGGGACAGATCCTTCTAGATAATGCAGATTTTTCCAATCCACAGCGAAGTGAGAATCTTAAGAATACCTTTGATGCACTTTTAGAAAACCATATTATTCCTATAGTGAATGAAAATGACTCAGTCAGCCATACTGAGATTGAATCAGAGCAAAAGCTTTTTTCCGATAATGATATGTTGTCTGCGCTTGTAGCAGTATTCTGTAATGCAAGTAAGCTCATTATTTTCTCTGATATTGAAGGCCTTTATGACGGGAATCCTCAGTCTGATCCTGATGCCAAGCTTATTAGCAGGGTAGAGGATATTACAGATGAACTTAGATCTGTTGCTTCTGGTTCAGGCTCTAATCGTGGAACCGGAGGAATGATTACTAAGTTAGAGGCTGCTGAGCTTGCTACTTCACATGGAATTGATGTTCTTATTACCAATGGTAAGAATCCTGAAAGACTGTATGATATTATCGACAAGAAGAAGGTTGGGACCTTATTTGTCGCGAAGGAAGCATAAAAAAAGACCTGCATTGCAGGTCTTTTTTTATGCTATAATCAAGGATTCTCATGAAACTTATCATAAATTTCTGTGAGATATGTCTTTACAATCTGGATATTGGACATCTTGCGAAGATCAGCATTTCCCATGAGAACAGCAATCTCATCAGCAAGAAGGAGCATGTTGTAAATCTTAAGTTTGAACTCATCACGTGTAAGCTCATCAACATTGATCTGCATGAGTGGAGCACCGAGCTTAAGTGTGATGTTCTCGTCTGCGATACCTGTAAGCATATCATGAGTTTCGGAATCGAAATTCACATAAAGAATAAGCTTTTCCTTCTCATGCTTTTTAAGTGTAAGAGCAGTTTGGTGTGAAGACTCCATCCATTCATATAAATCAGCATCATCAGGGTTCATAAGGAACTTGGTAAGATCTTCCTTGTGTTTCTCGATGTACTGAACATATTTGCTGGCATTAGGGCCTGTGTAGGCAAGTTCAACCTTTACTCCGTTGTCAGACTTAACAAGTCTGCATTTCTCAGCGACTTCTTTGATCTTAAGAGTAGTCTCTGTATTACCGATTATCTTAAAAGTACCGGTTTCTAATTCCTGTTTAAATTCCATATTGTCTCCTTATCAATAATGTTAAAATAAACAGCATTTAAGCTATTTACAGTAACTAATTGCTACCTAAAATCCGTTGTTAGTATAGCACAAAGACTATAAAAATGGTATACTAATTAGAGTTTTGCATAAGGATTAAATCTTTAAAAGTTTATAAAAAATTTTGTGGGGAAAAAATGGCTTCAAGTAATAATAGGGGAAATTCTAATAGAAAATCTACAAAGAATAGTGGCAGGAGCAGATCTGCAGCCAGGACTTCTAAGAGAAGACCTGTGCAGGAAGAAGAGATTGATTATTCTCTTAGAAGTGAGATTATTGTAATTGCTTCGATTGCACTGGCTATTTTTTTATTCCTGTGTAATTTCGGTATCTGTGGTGCTTTTGGAAATGCTGTAAGCAGCATTTTATTTGGGCTGTTTGGTTTTACTGCCTATATAGCACCAATTGTCGCTGTACTTTCAATAGTAATTGGAATTGCCAATTTTGGCTCTAATGCTTCCATTCGGAAGATTGTTTCCGGAATCGTTTTGTTCTTTATTATCGGCATGCTTTCTGACCTTATTTCAGGAAGACCGCAGGCTGCAACAGCTTATAATATTGTTGATATATTTACTGCTGCCAGTGCGGGCAAAAATGGCGGTGGCTTTTTTGCCGGTTCTCTTGCATATTTTAGCTACAAATATCTTTCACTAGTGGGAACTATTCTTTTACTCCTTGTTCTTGGTATCGCAAGCCTTGTGGTATTTACTCAGCACTCTTTTGTAGGCGGAATCAAAAAAGGCGGCAGAAGGATCATTGAGAAGACCAGACAGGAAACAGAGAATTATAGAGAATATGCTGAAAAACGCCGTGAGAAACTTGAAGAGCGCAGGGCTCAGATAGAGGAAGAAAAACGCCTTGCCATCGAACAGAAGGAGGATGAGAAAATCCTCCGCATGGAGAAAAAGGTCAGCGGTGTAATGCTTGATACTGCCCTGGATAAGGATGTAGAAGACGAGGAGAAAACTGTTCACTCAGATTTTGATCCTTCCTCAAATAAGAATATCTTTATCCCAGAAGAGGAAATCAGTGATGATATTCACGAAATAATTCTTAATAAGGGTATTGAAACAGATGTTGAGCCTGATGGTCAGAGAGTGCTTAGAACCGGTCCTGTCATCCATGGAATGGGCTATGACGACGTGGACGATGAAGAAGAGGACGATAGTTTCGAGGATGATCTTGAGAGTCCAAAAGATAATATTGTTTCTTTTAATGAGCATGTAGATCAGACAGAGGTAAAAAGAGACGTTGTTACCAAGGCTGCAGTTAACAGCGATGAGCCAGCAGAGAGAAATAAGCTGGTGGCCAGAGCCGGGGTATATGAATTTGAAGATGATGTTCTTCCTGATGTGCCGGTTCATGCAGAACATATCGGAAACGGCATGAATGGTGACTATGTTATCCATGCTCAGGATCACATTTCGAGGAGCGTAAGTGCCGACTCTAAGATTAATCAGTCACAGCCATCAAGTGTTTCTTCCCTTGGACCCGGACCTCATACTACAAGTCCCGGAATGGAAAAAGAGATTGAGGCTCATAAAAAGGCTATTCCTAAGAAATATGTATTCCCTCCACTTAATCTTTTGGAAAAGGGTACGAGAAATAAGAATGCTGATTCTGCCAGAGCGCTTAAAGAGACTGGCTATAAACTACAGGAAATATTAAAGACCTTTGGAGTCAACGTTACAGTTACCGATATAAGTCAGGGACCGGCTGTTACCAGATATGAGCTTCAGCCTGAGGCTGGTGTTCGAGTTAATAAGATAGTTAATCTTGCTGATGATATCAAGATGAACCTTGCAGCCAAGGATATTCGTATTGAAGCACCTATTCCCGGCAAAGCAGCAGTAGGTATCGAAGTTCCTAATAAGGAGAATCAGGCTGTTGCTCTTAGGGATCTTTTCGAGTCTCCTGAATATAAGGAGTTTGATTCAAGGCTGGCTTTTGCCGTAGGTAAAGATATTGCCGGTAAGACTGTAGTTACAGATATTGGCAAGATGCCTCACCTTCTGATTGCGGGAGCAACCGGATCCGGTAAGTCAGTTTGTATTAATACTATCATCATGAGCCTGCTCTATAAGGCGAAGCCTGATGAAGTTCAGATGATCATGATCGACCCTAAGATTGTTGAGCTGAGTGTTTACAACGGAATTCCTCATCTTATGATTCCGGTTGTGACTGATCCTAAGAAGGCCGCAGCTGCGCTTAACTGGGCTGTTGCCGAGATGACAAACAGATACAAGAAATTTGCTGATGCAGGTGTGAGGGACCTTAAGGGATATAATAAGCTTGCCCGTGATAGCGAAGATTCCGATATGCAGGTTATGCCTCAGATTGTTGTTATTGTCGACGAGCTTGCAGACCTTATGATGGTTTCAGCCAATGAGGTTGAGGATGCTATATGCCGTCTGACTCAGCTTGCAAGAGCAGCTGGTATACATCTTATCATTGCTACTCAGAGACCATCTGTAGATGTCATTACAGGTCTTATTAAAGCAAATATGCCAAGTAGAGTTGCATTTGCAGTATCAAGTGGTGTAGACTCTAGGACAATACTTGATATAACCGGTGCAGAAAAACTTCTTGGAAAAGGTGATATGCTCTTTTACCCTCAGGGTTATACCAAACCTGCGAGAGTACAGGGCGCTTTCGTTTCTGATAAAGAGGTTCAGGCAGTTACTGATTTCCTTAGAAACCAAAAGGGCGATTCTGACGGCTATTACAACGAAGATATCGAGAAACAGATAAGTAGCATGCAGAGCTCATCCGGTGGAAACGGAGCGATTGGGGATTCTGATTCGGACAGGGATGAGTATTTTGTTCAGGCCGGTAATATAATAATTGAAAAAGAGAAAGCGTCCATAGGAATGCTACAAAGAGCCTTTAAGATTGGGTTTAACAGGGCTGCCAGAATTATGGATCAGCTTTGCGAGGCCGGTGTCGTAGGTGACGAGGAAGGTACAAAGCCTAGGAAAGTCCTTATGACCAAGGCTCAGTTTGATGAATATGTTAACTCTCAGACAGTTGAATAAACTAATTACTGTTAAGATGATTCCTTTATGGAATATCTAATAAAGCACTTTAGTTACAAAGGAAAGTTTTGTTGCGGTTTTCCGCGGAAAAGGAGATTTGAATGGCTGTAAAGAGTGATATTGAGATTGCACAGGAAGCGAAGATGCTCCACATTAAGGAAGTAGCTGCCAAGGTGGGAATCACCGAGGATGATCTGGAGTATTATGGCAGATACAAGGCTAAGCTTTCTGAGGAGTACGTTAAGAAGGCAAGTACAGGGAAAAGGGGTAAATTAGTCCTTGTTACTGCTATTAATCCTACTCCGGCCGGCGAAGGTAAGACTACTACAAGTGTGGGACTTGGTGATGCACTTAACAGACTTGGACATAAGACTGTTATTGCTCTTAGAGAGCCTTCACTGGGACCTTGCTTTGGCATTAAAGGAGGTGCTGCAGGTGGCGGTTATGCCCAGGTAGTGCCTATGGAAGATATAAACCTTCACTTTACAGGTGATTTTCATGCAATCACATCAGCTAATAATCTTCTTGCCGCTATTATAGATAATCATATTCAGCAGGGTAATGAACTTGGAATAGATACAAGACAGATCATTTGGAAAAGAGCTGTGGACATGAATGACAGAGCACTTAGAAATATTGTTGTTGGTCTTGGCGCCAAAGCGGATGGTGTTCCGAGAGAGGATCACTTTGTTATTACTGTTGCATCTGAGATAATGGCTATTTTGTGTCTTGCAGATGATATGGATGACCTTAAGAAGAGATTATCCAGGATCATTGTTGCATATACAAGGGACGGAGAGCCTGTTACAGCAGGACAGCTTCAGGCTGTAGGTTCCATGGCTGCTCTTTTAAAGGATGCTCTTAAGCCTAATCTTGTTCAGACTCTTGAGCATACTCCTGTTATTATCCATGGTGGTCCTTTTGCGAATATTGCTCACGGATGTAATTCAGTCAGAGCTACCAAGACAGCTCTTGGAATTGGCGATATTACCGTTACAGAGGCAGGCTTTGGTGCTGACCTTGGAGCAGAGAAGTTCCTTGATATCAAGTGTAGAATGGCTGGTCTTAAGCCGGATGCAGTTGTTCTTGTTGCTACTATCAGAGCTCTTAAGTACAACGGCGGCGTAGATAAGAAGAATCTTGGTGAAGAGAATCTTGAGGCTCTTAAAAAGGGTATCGTTAATCTGGAGAAGCACATTGAGAATATTCAGAAATATGGCGTGCCTGTTGTTGTAACACTTAACTCTTTTCTTACAGATACTCAGGCTGAGATGGATTATGTCAAGAAGTTCTGCGAAGAGAGAGACTGCAGATTTGCTTTATCAGAAGTATGGGCCAAAGGCGGAGAAGGCGGAGAAGCTCTTGCTAAAGAGGTAATTGATACTCTTGAGAATAAGCCTAGTAATTATGCACCTATTTATTCTGATGAGCTGTCACTTAAAGAGAAAATCGAGAAGGTTGCTACAGAAATCTATGGCGCTGACGGAGTTACTTTTACTCCTGCTGCATCTAAGCAGCTAGCCAAAATAGAAGATATGGGCTTTAAGGAACTTCCTGTCTGCATGGCTAAAACGCAGTATTCACTTTCTGATGATCCGACTCTTCTTGGAAGACCTCAGAATTATAATATTACCGTAAGAGAATGCTATGTTTCTGCCGGAGCAGGCTTTGTGGTTGCACTTACCGGTTCTATTGTTACTATGCCTGGACTTCCTAAGCATCCTGCAGCTTATGATATTGATGTTGATGCGCAGGGTAAGATTACAGGTCTGTTCTAATTATTTTTGAGATTATAGGCTATTCGCATCACATAGTGCTACGAATAGCCTTATATAGGAGTTAATATGAGTGCAACAATTATTGATGGAAAACTGATCTCCGCGCAGATTAAGGACGAACTTAAGGAAAAGACAGCTGCTCTTAAGGAAAAGGGTGTAGAAGTTACCCTTGCTGTAATTTTGGTGGGGGAGGATCCTGCATCACAGGTATATGTTCGCAATAAGAAAAAGGCCTGTGAATATGTTGGCTTTAGATCTTTTTCTTTTGAACTTCCGGAAACCACTTCTCAGGCAGATCTTTTGAAACTTATAGATGAACTTAATAACAGGAAAGATGTTGACGGAATTCTTGTTCAGATGCCGCTTCCAAGTCATATTGATGAGAAGGCTGTAATTGATGCAATCGACCCTTCAAAGGATGTGGATGGTTTTCATCCTATGAATGTTGGTGCTTTATGCATTGGAGAAAAAGGCTTTGTATCCTGCACTCCTGCCGGAGTTATAGAACTGTTAAAAAGAGGGTGCGACGGTAAGATTGAGATTGCAGGAAAAGAGTGTGTGATTGTCGGTAGGAGTAACATCGTAGGTAAGCCAATGTCTCTTTTGATGCTTAGAGAAAATGCTACTGTAACTGTTGCACATTCAAAGACTAAAGATCTTGCACAGGTTTGCAAAAGAGCAGATATTCTTATAGCTGCTGTTGGCAAAGCCGGAATGATCACAAAGGACTTTGTAAAAGAGGGTGCAGTTGTTATTGACGTTGGCATTAATAGAAATGCGGACGGTAAGCTTTGCGGTGATGTTTTATTTGATGAGGTAAGTGAGATAGCAGGTGCAATTACACCTGTTCCTGGCGGTGTTGGTCCAATGACGATCGCCATGCTTATGAATAACTGCTATGAAGCAGCGGTAAGGAAACTATGAGATGAAATGCCCAAATTGTGGCAGGGAAATCCCGGAAGGACATATGTACTGCGATAGCTGCGGTAAGGAGATTAACTTTGTCCCGGATTTTGAGCCAGAAGTTGAAAATGAAATAAATGAAACTCTTTCGGGTGTTGCGGATGAGCTCAACAAGGAAGAAAGACTAAAGGAAGAAAGAAAAAAAGCATTCAAAAAGAAGCTTTTGAGAATAAAGAAAAAGCTTCCGCTTTTACTTATTCCGCTTGGTCTTGTTTTTGTTGTTCTTTTTATTGTATGTATGTTCACGTTGTTTAGTGATAAGTCGGCTTACCATTATCTAAGAAAAGCTGAGAGCTACAGAAATATGGGGCAGATGGACGAAGCTATTTCTTATCTGATTGAAGGGAATGAGAATCTTTCCGATAATACTGAAATCATATTCCGACTTTCGGATTATTATCTGGAAAACGGGCAGACTGATGAGGCTGTGGATACACTAAGGAAGATTATTGATTCAGGTTCTTTTGATAAGTCAATTGTGACCACAGCTTACGAGAGCATTATTTCTATTTATGAGCAGAATGAAGAATATGATAAGTTATCCGAACTTTTGCATACAAGTGATAACGAGACCATTGCTGAATTAAAAGAGAAATATGTTCCGGAAGCTCCTTCCATGGCTGTAAGTGGCGGAGAATATGAAGACTCGGTGGTTGTTGATATTATTTCTCAGAATGAGGATAAGGATTCGCAGATTTATTATACGGTTAATGATGGCGAACCTGATGAAAACAGTATTGCATATTCAGGACAGATAGTGCTTGATACTGAGGGCGAATACGTAATAAAGGCTGTATGTATCAATAAATACGGTAGTAGCAGTAAAGTTGTTACAGAAAAGTATGTTGTAGTAAAGGGTGTTACTTCTCCTCCTGAGATCATGGAGCCAAGTGGGGAGTACAATCAGAATACCATGATTGTCGCTGTTGCAGATGCCGGTTGTACTATTTTTTACACGACTGATGGGAGCGACCCGACTATCAATTCCAAGCAGTATGTTTCGCCTATAACAATGCCGGTTGGTACTTCTCATTATAAATTTATTGCTATAGACAAGGATGGCGAAGAAAGTGAGATAGTAGAAAGGGATTATCACCTGGTTTTCACAAGACTTGTTTCTACTGAGCAGGCTGTCAACAATGTTGTAAGTACCCTGGTGAGACTTGATTACCTTCTGGATAACACAGGTAAGGTTAGAGGCTTAGATGGTCATAATGAATATATTTACAATTCTGTAATTGAGATAGCAGGCGCCGGTGAGTATTACGTGATCATAGAAAATTATGTGGCTTATGATGGCAGTGTATCTCCGACAGGTCTTTTGTATGCTGTTAATACCCATGACGGAGCTGTTAACAGACTTGGTTATGATTCAAGCGGTAAATATACGCTGATAACCATATCAAATAGATAATAAAAATACTTTAACGATTTAAAGAAATAAAGATTGAAATTTTATCGGTGTTCATATATTATTGTTTCATTGAGGGCAATTTTCGGAACCCCGATAGATTTATGGTAGGAGGATTATTATGTTCAAGATTTTAGAGGCTAATGAGCTGGCTGCGAACATTTTTCAGATGATTGTAGAAGCTCCACGTGTGGCGCAGGCGTGTTTACCCGGACAGTTTCTTATTATCCGTGTAGATGAAGAAGGGGAGAGAATTCCTCTTACTATTTGTGATTACGATAGAGAAAAGGGAACAGTTGAGATTGTTGTTCAGGCTATCGGTGCAGAGACTTTTAAGCTCGGCAAATTGAAGGCAGGGGATTGCCTTGCAGATGTGGTAGGACCACTTGGAAAGCCATCTGATCTTTGCGAAGAGAGCGTAGATGAGCTTAAGAAAAAGAAAATTGTATTTATCGCAGGAGGTGTAGGAACTGCTCCTGTTTATCCTCAGGCTAAATGGCTTAAGGAGCAGGGTGTAGACTGCGATGTTATTATCGGAGCCAAGACTAAAGATCTTGTAATTTTGGAGGACAGATTTAAAGCTGTTTGTAATCTTCATGTTACAACAGATGACGGTTCATATGGCAGAAGCGGTATGGTTACAAAGGCTCTTCAGGATCTTTGGGATGAGGGCAATAAGTATGATCACTGCGTAGCAATCGGACCTATGATCATGATGAAATTTGTATGTAAGCTTACGCAGGAACTTGGAATTCCAACTGTAGTCAGCATGAATCCTATAATGGTAGATGGAACAGGAATGTGCGGTGCCTGCAGACTTACTGTTGGCGGAGAAGTTAAATTTGCCTGTGTTGACGGACCTGAGTTTGATGGTCACAAGGTAGATTTTGATCAGGCCATGAACAGAATGAAACTTTACAAGACTGAAGAGGGAAGACTTCTTCTTAAAGCGCAGGAAGGTGACACACATCACGGCGGCTGCGGTAACTGCGAATAATTTGGATCTACGATAAGAGTGATCTAAATAGAATGTTTTTTATTTTAGTATTCAAAGGAGATTTCAAATGGATGGATTTGTAAAAGTTCCTGTTCGTGAGCAGGATGCCAAGGTTCGTGCTACCAACTTTGAGGAAGTATGCCTTGGATATAATAAAGAAGAAGCTGAAAAAGAGGCATTAAGATGCCTTAATTGTAAGAATCCTAAGTGCGTTCATGGATGCCCTGTTTCAATTGATATTCCTGCATTCATTGCGCAGGTAAAAGAGGGAGATGTTGAAGGCGCTTATCAGACAATCAGCAAGTCAAGTGCTCTTCCTGCTGTATGTGGACGTGTATGCCCACAGGAGAGCCAGTGCGAAGGTCAGTGCGTAAGAGGAATCAAGGGCGATGCAGTTTCAATTGGTAAGCTTGAGAGATACGTTGCTGATACAGCAAGAGAAATGGGAATCAAGCCGGAAGGTGCCAAGGAGAAGAAAGGCAAGAAGGTTGCTATTATCGGTTCAGGCCCTTCAGGACTTACATGTGCCGGAGATCTTGCCAAGATGGGCTATGATGTAACTATTTTTGAAGCTCTTCATGAGGCTGGCGGTGTACTTGTTTATGGTATTCCTGAGTTCCGTCTTCCTAAGTCTGCAGTAGTTAAGAAGGAAATCGAGAACGTTAAATCTCTTGGAGTTAAGCTTGAAACTGACGTTGTAATCGGTAAGTCAGTAACAATTGATGAACTTATGGAGAAGGAAGGTTTTGAAGCTGTATTTATCGGCTCAGGCGCCGGACTTCCAAGATTTATGAATATCCCTGGCGAGCAGGCTATGGGCGTATTCTCTGCTAATGAGTTCCTGACAAGAAGTAACCTTATGAAGGCATTTGATCCTGAGTCAAGAACACCTATCATGAGACCTAAGAAGTGCGTTGTTGTAGGTGGCGGTAATGTTGCTATGGATGCAGCAAGAACAGCTCTTCGTCTTGGAGCAGAGGTTCATGTTGTATATCGCCGTGGTGAGGAAGAGCTTCCTGCACGTAAGGAAGAAGTTGGACATGCTAAGGAAGAGGGTATCATTTTTGACCTTCTTACAAATCCTGTTGAGATCCATGCTGATGAGAACGGCTGGGTTACAGGAATTACATGCATCAGAATGGAACTTGGTGAGCCTGATGAGTCAGGAAGAAGAAGCCCTGTTGAAGTTCCGGGCTCTGAATTTGATATTGAGTGCGATGCAGTTATCATGTCTCTTGGAACATCACCTAACCCACTTATTTCTTCTACAACACAGGGACTTGATGTTAATCGCAGAAAGTGTATTGTTGCCCAGGAGGAAAATGGACAGACTTCTAAGCCTGGCGTATTTGCCGGTGGAGATGCTGTTACAGGTGCAGCTACGGTTATTCTTGCTATGGGTGCAGGTAAGGCTGCTGCTAAGGGAATTGACGAATATCTTTCAAATAAATAAATTATTTAGTTCTTAAAATACTATTAGAGAGATGCCGAGAGATGCCGATGATAAAGTTGGCATCTCTCTATTTCGTTTATAGGCTGAAATATGGTACAATATATAGGATTTTAGGGAGATTATTATGGAAAAAGAAGATAAAATTCGTATAGCTATTACTGCCGGAATCGGCGGGCTTATTCTACTGATATTAGTTTTGTATATTGCACTTTCAGGGCAGAAGAAAACAGGGGATGTTAAGCAGACAGAAGATACTGCGTCGCAAGCTCTTTCTATTGAGTCAGTTAGTAATAGTGATACTTCTGGAAAAGGCACTACTAAAGATAACTCGCTTGAAAGCTCAATAGGTTCTGAGGAAAAGACTGATGATGCCGCTTTGGCTTCTACTTCGCAGCCTGTTGGAACAACTGATAAGACTGAAATTACCGCCAAAAAGTATATTTCAGGAAACTCTTTTTATGAGACTAAGAACGCTGTGCTTAAGAATGTCTATAAAAAGGTTTCTTATGATGTAAAGGCTCAGCTTAGTGATCTTTATAAATATTTTTCTGATGGAAATGGTGATGCAATACGTGATCTTGTTCATCTAGAGAGATATGAGGCAATGTCTTATTCCTTAAGTGGAAGCAACAATTACTACTACTATGGAGAGACCAATGAGGAAGGACTTCCAAATGGCCTTGGCGTTGCAGTATATGCTGATGATCAGTACTACTTTGGGAATTTTGAAAATGGTGTAAGAAGTGGTAATGGTCAGTGGTATTCTTTTTATCCTGAGTATAGTGTATATGTTGTAAAAGAGCATATGTATTCAGGGGAATGGTCAGGGGATCTTCCAAACGGACAGGGACAGGAGCATTTTGACTATGATCAGAAATTTATGAATAAGGATGATCTTTATATTCAGAATGCAATTGGTAATTTTATCAACGGTTATTACAATGGTGAGATGTACATAATTACCGTTAATAATAATTATGATACCAAGGAATGGCTTGGAACATGCGATAGCGGAAACTGGATACAGGTAAGCGGATCAACAGAGGACAAAAAGGGACGAGTTCCGGCACTATCTGAGCGTGAGAATGAGGATAATCACATCTGGCTTCTTAAAGACCGCATGGTAGATAATGGAATAAAAGGTATTATATCAGGTGGAAAGCAGGTACAATGAGTACTATCAGTATAATCTGCGTTGGCAAGATAAAAGAAAAATATTGGAATGATGCTATTGCGGAGTATTCAAAAAGGCTGTCCAGATATTGTAAGATTAAAATAATTGAAGTGGCCGATGAGAAGACTCCTGATAATGCACCACCGGCTATAGAAGAACAGATCAAGAAAAAAGAGGGTGACAGAATACTTCAAAACATTGATGACAATGCTTATGTATGCGCCCTTGCAATCGGCGGAAAAAGGTATTCTTCTGAGGGCTTTGCCAAATTTATAGATGAAAGACAACTTTCAGGAATAAGCCATATTCAGTTTATTATCGGTGGCTCCCTTGGACTGCACGAGACAGTGCTTAGTAGAGCGGATAGCCATATTAGTTTTTCTGATATGACATTTCCTCATCAGATGATGAGAGTTATTTTGCTTGAACAGATATACAGAGGCTACAGAATTTCTAGGGGAGAGCCTTATCATAAATAAAAATGGGGAATATTAATGAGTGAGATTACAGAATTATCATTGGCACTAACTGCGGAGGATGAAAGAAACATTTTTGGAGGCAACGACAGTTATATCCGTAAAATCGAGAAGAGCCTTCATGTTGAGATCATTGACAGAAATGGAGAACTTCACATTATCGGAGATAAGGATGGAGCCATAAAGGCTTCCGGTATTATTCGCGAACTCGTTCAGCTATCAAGACGCGGCAACAATATTGAAGAGCAGAGTGTTGATTATGCTATTTCTCTTAAAGAGGACAAGGTTAGAGAAAAAGAAAACCTAAACGAAAATGTTCTTGTTGATATAGACCGTGATGTTATTTGTCATACCATTTCCGGTAAACCAATTAAGCCAAAGACATTGGGACAAAAGAGATATATCGACGCAATTCGTAACAAGATGATCGTGTTTGGTCTTGGACCGGCTGGTACCGGTAAGACTTATCTTGCCATGGCAATGGCAATTACTGCCTTTCAGAGAGAAGAAGTTAGTCGAATCATTTTGACGAGACCAGCTATAGAAGCAGGTGAGAAGCTTGGATTTTTGCCGGGAGACCTTCAGAGTAAGGTGGATCCATATTTAAGACCATTATATGATGCTCTTTATCAGATAATGGGAACCGAGAATTTTATCAAAAATATGGAAAAGGGACTTATTGAGGTGGCACCTCTTGCGTACATGCGAGGCAGGACTTTGGATAATGCATTTATCATTCTTGATGAAGCTCAGAATACCACACCTGCTCAGATGAAGATGTTCCTTACGAGAATTGGCTTTGGTTCAAAAGTTATCATCACAGGTGATGCTACTCAAAAAGACCTTGCGCCGGATGTGAAATCCGGACTTGACGTTGCTTCTAATGTCCTTAAGGGGATTGATGATATTGCATTCTGCACACTGACAAGCAGTGATGTTGTTAGACATCCTCTTGTTCAGAAGATCGTTAAGGCATATGAAGACTATGAAAAAAAGGATTTAAACAGACAGAAGAAAAAATCTATTCAGAAACTGGAGAGACGCACAAGGGATGGAAAGTGAGAGCGGGGCTAAGAAAATAAAGCTTTATTATGGGGGAATTTTTTTACTGACAGGTCTTGCAGTTTTAGCCTTTTCTTTCATATGTGGAAAGAGCTATGAGGAAATTCTTCGAAATACTATTGTTTCCCTTATTATTTCGGGTACGGTTATTTTTATGCTACTTGATGCCTATGACAGGGAAGGCGGTTTTGCCTATGATAATTCTATTCATAGGGAAAGGTTTGTGGCAGTATATGCAGTACTTGTGATTCTTTCCTGCCTTCTTTCGCTGGTTCCCAATCAGTTCTGGCCATATATGGCTCTATTTGTTATTTTGGGACTTTTTTCCAACACAGAAATAGGACTGGTTTCCGGTATGGGCTTTGTTATCATATCTGTAATGCTTGAGGATAACGGAAACTACAGCGAACTGTTTATGTATGTTTTGGCCGGAATGGTAGCCCTTGCTCTTTTACGTGATTTAAAAGAAAATACGGCTATAGGATTTCCTGTTGCCATATCACTTATGTTGCAGGCAGTGCTCATTGTGGCCTACAATGTTCTGTTTTTAAACAGATCTTTATCCATCAGCATTCTAATACTTCCTATCATGAACATCATGCTGAATCTTGTTATACTTTTGATTTTCCTGAATATGTTCGGAGTATACGTGCTGAGGCGTACCAATGACAGGTATATGGAGATCAATGATACTGAGTATGCTCTTTTATCCAAATTAAAAGAGCAGAACAAGGATGAGTATTACAGAGCTATCCATACAGCCTATATAGCAGAGAGAATAGCGCTTGGACTTGGGCTTAATGACAGAGCGGTTAAGTGCTGCTCCTATTATCATCGTATTGCTGTAACTGACGGCAAGACTTCCTGGGATGAGGTTAAGCATATTTATTATGACAATCATTTCCCGGATGAAGCGATAGCTTTTTTACATGAATATATTTCACCCACTGCCGGAAAGGTCAAGACGAAAGAGGCCCTGGCACTTAATCTGTCTGAGACAGTTATTGCGTCAGTAATGTATCTTGTAAAAAAAGATAAGGACGTTAAGATTAATTACGATCAGCTTATTGATAAAATCCTTGAGAAAAAGGAAACTGATGGTGAATTAAACGATTATGATGTTACTTTTAATGAGTTTTCTCAGATGAGAAAGATTTTGAAAAAGGAGAAACTATACTATGATTTTTTGCGTTGAAAATGAGGTTGACGCAAGTTTTGACTTTGATATTGAAGAGCTGGCACAGACTGTTGCGCAGGCAGTTCTTACAGAGGAAAAATGTGATTATGAGGTAGAGATCAATCTGATTATTACAGATGATGAGGGAATTCAGGAGATCAATAAGGAGTTCAGACAGATTGACAAGCCTACGGATGTTTTGTCTTTTCCCAATGTGAGCTATGATGAGCCCGGGGATTTCTCGGTTATAGAAGGAGAGCAGAAGATAGATCTTTTAAATCCGGATACCGGGAATATCAGCTTTGGGGATATTGTAATTAATGAGAACAGGGTAAGGAGCCAGGCAGTCGACTACGGCCATTCCGAGAAAAGAGAATTTGCGTTTCTAGTGGCTCACAGCATGCTTCATTTGTGCGGATATGATCACATGGAGGAAGATGAGGCCGCTGTTATGGAGAAAAAGCAAAATGATATTTTAAATAAGCTTGGAATCACAAGGGATAATTAAGTATTAGCTATTAGCAAATATTTGGGGATGATTATTTGTTTTTTGGCGGGAGAGTTGTATGAAGACCTATACTGAGGAAAAAAGAATAAGACCGGATATACTTACTGCAGCAGTTTATTGGTCAATCGTCATAATGATGCTTTATAACGTGATTTCTGTGTGTATCTTTGGGGACATGGGGGCCGGCTTTTGCTCGGCTACTAATTCACTTTTCTTTTTGCTGTATGTTTCATTTGTTCAGGCACTGCAGAAGGCAGTATATATAATGGTAAGGCTAAGAGCCAGAAGATCTCAGTTTGTAAATGCTCAGATCAATATGCAGCGTTCTATCAGGATATTTTCGCTGATTGGCGTTGTGCTTTCGATTTTAATTGGTTCTACAAGCTTTTATGTTGCCAAAAATCTTCTTGGTTCCGGTAAGGTGTATTTTCAGCTGATAATTATTGCTATTGGTCTTATATTCCTGTGTTCCCAGGGTGTAGTTCGAGGATATTTACAGGGACTTGGATATACAAGGCCGATAGTTATTGCTGATATTATTATTGCGGCTTTTTCATTTGCATCCGGGGCAGTTATTTCCGCAATTATGTTTGGCTACGGCAAGAAGGTTAATGAACTTTTTCATGGTAATGAATACAGCGCGATTTACGGTGCTTCCGGCATGATGATAGGTCTTTTGATCGGTTGCCTTGTTGGATTTTTGCAGATTTTGGTCAGCTTTTTCCTTAGGAAAAATGAGATTGGGCAGATAATAAAAGAGGGTGCACCAAGATACCTTGATAATAAAAACGATGTTATTACAGGTGTAAGGCCAATCATGTATCTGTATGCTTCTCCGGTTCTTATGTGTTTGGTTGATAATATTGCTTTTTATGTTGTCCAGATGAAAAATGGCAATTCAGATACAATGGTTATAAGTTATGGAGCATATGCGGGAAGAGTTATTTCTTTGGCTATATTGGTGGCTTTTCTGTGCTGTATTCCTTACATTAAATCCTGGAACCGCGTAATGGCCAGGGTTGAGAGAGATGAATTTGAAGGGGCAAGAGACAGACTAAAGAAGCTTATTCATTTTTCTCTTATGCTTTTGATACCTGTTTCAATTGGATTCTTTGTAGCTTCTGAGCCTTTACAGCTTGCTATATTTGGTAAGAGTAGCAGTGGAATTGATGGTATTTTTGCACTAGTAGCTGTATTTATCCCGCTTCTTGCAATTGCTATTTTTTCTTCATGGCTGCTTAATCATATGGGCAAAAATCTTTTGATCGTAGTTGTTCTTTCTTTATCATGGGCAGTACATGTTGTTGCTATGATTGTTTTTATGGCTGCGCTAAAACAGCAGCTTTTGGGTGTGGCACTTGCTCAGATGTTAGCATTTTTGGTTTATGATGTTTTTTCTGTTTATCTTATTTTAAAAATGTTAAAACTTAGAGTGAATCTTTTGAGTAATGTTGGCATTCCTGCTGCCTGCGCTGCTATTTCAGGCCTTATCTTTTTTGCAGAGATAAGGATTCTTTCCGGTGTGATTGGAGAGATACTTACACTTTTAATTGGTGTAGTTATTTATACTGTAGTTTATGTTGTTATCATGATTGCTCTTAAAGGAGTGAAAACTGAAGAACTGGAGAGAATTCCTCTTGGAAAGTTTCTTCTTACATTTTCTTCCAAGGTGCAGCATGATAAGTTTTATGAGGAATAATTTTGAGTAAGAAGATTATTGTTGCCGGTGGCGGTGCTGCCGGCATGTGTGCTGCGATTTATGCTGCCCGTAACGGCGGTGATGTAACAATACTTGAAAAGAATGATAAGCTCGGTAAAAAACTGTCCATGACCGGCAATGGGCGGTGTAATCTATCTAATCTGAACATGTCTGAGAAAATGTATAACCAGTCTGCCGAAAAGAGAATGAAGGAGTGGTTATCTGTTTACGGCGTTCTTGATGTCATTAATTTTTTTAAATCCCTTGGTATAGTTGTTAAAAGTGAAGATGGTTATCTTTATCCGGCTTCAGGGCAGGCAAGTACTGTTGTTACAGCCTTTGGAAATGAATTAAAAAGACTTGGAGTTAAAGTTATCTTTGGTGAACAGGTTAAGTCGGTCCTGGTAACTTCTGGAGAAGAAGAAAAATATATAGTCAAAACAAATAATAATTCCTATGAAGCAGACAAGGTTATTATGGCTACCGGAGCTCTTGCAGGTGCAAAGAGTACCATGTCTACAGGTGATGGGTACTATATATGTAAGCAGCTTGGGATGACTATTAAAGATACACATCCTGCTCTTGTGGGATTTATGTGTGAAGAGGGAGAAATACTTCCAAAGGCCGGCGTAAGGTGTGCTGCGGAGATATCTTTTTTACTTGGTTCAGAGGTAATTGCGAAGGAGTATGGAGAACTTCAGCTTACCAAGGATGGTATTTCTGGAATACCTGTAATGCAGGCTAGCAGTAAGGTTATACGTTTGGTT
This sequence comes from uncultured Butyrivibrio sp., assembly GCF_947169445.1. Taxonomy (GTDB): domain Bacteria; phylum Bacillota; class Clostridia; order Lachnospirales; family Lachnospiraceae; genus Butyrivibrio. The sequence continues at coordinate 21,155 of NZ_CAMVPU010000008.1, forward strand.
GATGAAAAGAAGCCTGTTTATGCGCTGATAAATTTTTTCCCTGATTATGATGACGGGGATTTCAATGCGCTGGTAAAAGAAATGCTTCGTCTTAGAGATGATAGAAGTTTAATGGAATTTCTTAATGGAATCCATAACAGTAATGTAAATGATATGATCATCAGTAAAATGAAGCTTGGATACGCAATGAAGATGAAGAATATTTCTGAGAGTATGGTTTATAGTATTTTTGATAATTACAGGAATTACAAGCTTAGGATTTCCGGAAGTTATGGGTTTGCTGCTGCGCAGGTTACAAGTGGTGGTGTAAGTCTTGGGGATATCAGGGATGATATGACAGCAAATGGTCATAGTGGTTTTTTTGTTGTAGGTGAGCTTTTGGATGTTGACGGAAGGTGCGGTGGATACAATCTGCAGTGGGCTTTCACGAGTGGCAGCATCGCGGGAACTGTGGCATCTTTATGAGGAAATTGCTTTTATGATTAGAATAAATCAGATAAAAATAGAACATGATGGTAAAGAGCATAGTGCTGAGGAATTGAGACAGATATTAGAGAAGAAGGCTTGTAAGATACTCAGAATTAGTGGTGAAAGTATTAAAAAGCTTGAAATAATCAGGCATTCAATTGATGCAAGGAAGAAGCCTCAGATTTTTCATATATACATGGTAGATGTATGTTTGCATGGAATGGATGAAGGTAAAGTAGTTAAGAAATGCAAAGATAGAAATGTGATTATTGAGTCTAAGCATGAATATGTTTTTAGAGAGCAGGTAGAAGCTCGAAGAAAGGCAATAGAAGAATCAACAGAGGATATGCAGCGCAGGCGTATAATTGGGCTGTCTGATGTGAGTGAAAAGAAAATTGTAATCGTAGGTGCGGGGCCGGCAGGTCTTTTCTGCGGTTATATGCTTGCTATGAATGGATATAAGCCACTTATTCTTGAAAGAGGGGCAGATGTAGATAGCAGGACGAAAAAGGTTGAGGAGTTCTGGAAGAGTGGAGTACTTGATACTTCAACAAATGTTCAATTTGGTGAGGGTGGTGCAGGAACCTTTTCTGATGGCAAGCTTAATACCATGGTAAAGGACAAGGATGGAAGAGGAAGAGAAGCTCTTAGGATCTTTGTTTCAAATGGTGCTAATGAAGATATTATGTATGAGGCTAAACCGCATATTGGAACTGATATTCTCAGAAACGTTGTTAAGAATATGAGGGAGAAGATCATTTCTCTCGGCGGCGAGGTGAGATTTAATTGTCAGGTGACGGATATTCTTCTTAATGAGGATGGAAGCGTGAAAGGAGTAAGGTGTAGTAGCGATGAAGCTGAGATTTTGTGTAATACTATGGTCCTTGCTATTGGTCATAGCGCGAGAGATACCTTTTATATGTTGAAGGATAGAAAAATTGATATGGCGCCCAAGCCTTTTGCGGTTGGTTTCAGGGTAGAACATCCTCAGGGACTTATCAATTTTTCTCAGTATGGTCAGGAAAAGCCGGAAGGGCTCCCGCCTGCGCCTTATAAGCTTACAGCTACAACGGAATCAGGAAGAGGAGTTTATTCATTTTGCATGTGTCCTGGTGGATTCGTTGTCAATGCTTCCTCTGAAAAGGGTATGCTTGCAGTAAATGGAATGAGCTATAGCAAAAGAGATGGAAAAAATGCTAATTCAGCGATTATCATTACTGTTGATCCTAAGGATTTTGGTGGAGAGGATGTTCTTTCCGGAGTTGAATTCCAAAGACGCCTTGAGAAAAAAGCATTTGAACTCGGACAGGGGAAGATTCCTGTAGAGTTTTATGGGGATTTTAAAGAGTCTGTAGTAAATGCTTCAAGTTTGGGTTTTGATGATAATGAAGCCAAGAAGGCAGATGTTCTTAAAACATCAGACAAAATAATGGATGGTTCATTAGATAAAATATCAGCCTTCAAAATGGTGGATTCCAAGGAAAATACTCCTAATATGTGCGGAGAATATGTTTTTGCCAATGTACATGAAATACTTCCGGATGATCTAAATGAAGCATTTGTTGAGGGAATGGAAAAATTTGGCAGGACCATAAAGGGCTATAACAGTGATGGTGCTCTGGTTTCAGGTGTGGAATCAAGGACTTCGTCCCCGGTTCGCATTAACAGGGACGAGAATTGTCAGTCCGTTAATGTAAAGGGATTATATCCATGCGGAGAAGGTGCCGGATATGCAGGTGGAATCATGTCTGCTGCCATGGATGGCATGAAGGTGGCTGAGTTTATCGCTGCTAATATATAATAGTGCAGGTCTATGTATGAATTATAGTGTGAATATCAATGGAATAGATGTTAATGCCAAATATAGTGATAATTCAATAGAACATGTTCTTCTTCCAATATTAAAGAGGGCATCCAGTCTTTGTAAAGAGCTGAACAGGAGAATCATTGTTTATGTAGCAGCTCCTCCAGGAGCAGGAAAGAGCACACTTTGCAGTTTCTTACAGAAATTATCGGAAGATAATAAAGATGTTGAAGAAGTGCAGGCCATTGGAATGGACGGTTTTCACAGAAGGCAGGAATTCCTTGAAAGCCATTTTACCCATCGTGATGGAAAAAAAATCAAAATGGTTGAAATCAAAGGCGCTCCGGAGACCTTTGATCTTGATAAACTAGCAGGGAAGATTGACGAGTTAAAGGAAAACAATATAGTAAAATGGCCTGTTTATGACAGACTTTTACATAATCCTGTGGAAGATGCAGTCATAGTTGACAGGCAGATAGTTTTTCTTGAAGGAAATTATCTTTTACTTAAGGAAGACGGATGGAAGGAGCTAAGTAAGAAGGCTGATCTGACCATTTTTATAAGTGCTGATGCCAATATGCTAAGAAATCGCCTTATAGACAGGAAGATTAAAAGCGGTAATTCACAAAAGAAAGCGGAAGCGTTTGTGGATTACAGCGATATGGTAAATGTAGATATTTGTCTTAATTCTTCAAGCAAGGCTGATATTGTACTTAATCTGGGCGTTGATGGCGAATATCGTTTTGATAAGTCCACTATTCGAAAAATGATCCTTGCAAAGAGAGATGAGCTTTCGGTTTCTGAGAGAATTCATTATAGCAGGAGGATTTTTGATAAGGTCATTAATACATCAATGTATGAAAAGGCTGATAATATCTTGATTTATGCTTCTATGGGAAGTGAAGTTATTACGGATGACATTATAAATCACGCACTTTCTAATGGGAAAAATGTCTTTTGTCCCAAATGCACTGATACCAAAAATGGGATAATGGAATTTGTGAAAATTACAAGTCTTTCTGATCTAAATAAGGGGTATTATGGTATTAGAGAGCCGCTTTTATCAGATGATTCCGTGCTGTATGGGGCATCAGTTTTGGCTAATGATACTAATCAGAAAACGGAAATTACAACATGTTCTGAGAATGCTAAGTCTGCACTTATGATCATGCCTTTAGTCGCTTTTGATGCTGATAACAACAGGATTGGCTATAGCGGTGGCTATTATGACAGGTATTTATGCAGGGTTCCGAATATTCCAAGGATTGGAATTGCCTTTGAAGTACAAAGATTTGCAGATGCTATCCCTGTGGAGACGCATGATGTTAAGGCTGAGCATATTATCACGGAATGTTAATTGGGATTATCTTTTTAGTTTTTTGTATTATTGAAAATTGTAATTTGAAATTCGAATTTCAAAAATTACAAAAACAATTTTGAATATTTCATTTTTTTAATACTCTTGCTTTCCTATAATGAGTACTGTAATCAAACGGTAAGTTTCCGCGTGAAGCTTGTCGTTTATCTTAACTCATTTAGAGAAGGGAAGGGTATTTTATTATGAAAAAGAAGATTCTTAGTACTCTGGTTTGTCTGACAGTAGCAGCTACAACTGTTATTGGCTGCGGCAATGCTGCATCAGAACAGACTACAACAACATCTGACACTTCTGCACAGACAAAGACAGAAACAACAGAAACTAAGACAGAAGAGAAAAAGGAAGAAGCAGCAGCTTCTACTGATGAGAAGGTAACACTTAGTATCTACACACAGTATGCAGATGACGATACAAAGGTTCCATATGATTATGCTGTTGAGCAGCTTGCTCAGGCTTATCCAAATGTTGAGCTTAACCTTATTGTACAGGCTCAGGATGATGGCCAGACACTTAAGACACTTGCTGCAACAGGCCAGCTCCCTGATATTTATCAGGCTTCTACAGATATCATCAATACATTCCGTGAGTCCAATCAGATCATGGTACTCAACGATGTAGCAAAATCAACAGGCTTCCTTGATAAGCTTTATGACGCTAATAAGGACCTTGCTTATGCAGAGGATGGCAATATTTATGCATTCCCATTCTCAGGACAGGAATATGTTCTTTGGTACTACAACAAAGCTCTTTTTGCTGAGAACAACCTTGAGATTCCAGAGACTTATGATGAGCTCTTAAACTGCATCGAAGTTTTCAAGTCAAAGGGAATTACTCCACTTGCTCTCTTTGGACAGGAAGGCTGGAACACAGCAGCAGCTTATGATGTAATCGCAACAAGATATACAGCTGGCGGTATCAAGGCTCTTGATGAGGGTTCAGCAAACATCACAGACGAAGGCTATGTAAAGGCTGCAAAGAAGATGGAAGAGCTTGTAGCAGCTGGTCTTTATCAGGAAGATGCTACAACAACTAACTATGATCAGGCTTCTGAGAAGTTCCTTTCAGGAGAAGCTGCTATGTTCATTAACGGTCAGTGGTACATCGAGGATGCTACAAAGACTCTTGGTGACAACGTTGACTGGATGTTCTATCCTGCAGAGGATTCTGCTTCCTTCGAGGCTGGTAAGGCTGTATTCTCAGGCGGCGGCAGCTCATCAGGATTTGCAGTTAACCCGGATTCAGAGAATGCTGCACTTGCTGCAGAGGTAGCTGAGTTCATTACAGAGAAGTACTGCGAAGCAAAGGTTATGTACAGACACAATCCACTTGTTGCTATTGATACAGGAAAAGAGCCTGACTCTGAGTATCCTGCAATGATGAAGAAGCTTTCTGATACACTTCCTTCAATCACATCAACAACAAAGTTCACATGGGGACTTACAAATTCTACATTTAACGACGCTATTCAGTCTGAGTCACAGGGACTTGTTTCCGGACAGTTCTCAGCTGATGAATTTATCCAGGATATCCAGGATACAATGGAGTAATTAAAGTAACAGTTCATAGTAATTCATAAATAACATCAACTTATATAATTTACAGGGCGGCAATTTGTTGCCGCCCGTAATTTTGGGAGATTAACCATGAAAAAATACATGGGAAACAAGCTGGCGATACTTCTTTTTGTTTTACCGGCCTTAGCAATTTTTATTACTTTTGATTTCATACCGATCATTCAGGTTTTTGCATATAGCTTTACTGACTGGAATGGTCTTACAATGCCGAATTTTACAGGCCTTAAAAACTATTTAGACCTGTTCACTGATAGAGTTTTTTATACTTCAAACAGAAACCAGTTCATTTTTGCCATTGTAATTACTGTTTATCAGATGCTTTTTGCTACAGTATTTGCAATCACTATTTCAGATAAAAAGATGAAGGGAAGAAAGTTTTTAAGAGTAGCTTACTTTATTCCTGTTATTCTTTCCGTAACTGTAGTATGTCAGCTTTGGAGTGCCATCCTTAGCGGAGAAGGTCTTTTAAATAAACTGTTTGAAGTTGCCGGATCTGATTTTAAGCAGAACTGGCTTGGAGATAGATATAAGGCTATATATGTTATCGCATTTGTTAATGCATGGCAGTGGATGGGATATCAGTTTGCACTTATTGTTGCAGGAATCAAATCCATCCCTTCAGATTATTACGAAGCTGCCAGAATTGATGGCTGTTCCAACGCAAGAGCCCACATGAAGATAACTATTCCGCTTCTTGCTGAGACTTATAAGTTCTGTCTTATTATTTCTCTTACAGGCGGTATCAAGGCCTTTACTGAAATGAATATTTTGACAGGTGGTGGTCCTAATAAATCTACCTTTACACTTACCTATATGATGTATAATGCAGCCTTTAAGAAGTCTGACTACGGTTATGGACTTGCCGCAGCATCAATAATGGTAATTGAATGTATGCTTGTAATGCTGGTCATCAATTTCATTTTCAGAGACAAGGACCAGAAGAAGGAAGAAGAAAAAGCCAGGAGGAAGCGCAATGCGTAAAGAAAGTAATAATAAAGCACTGCATTACATATTCGTCGTATTTTGCTGGATTTATGCAGCGTTTTCACTATATCCACTGATCTGGATGCTATTTTATTCATTTAAGACCAACCAGGAAATCTTTGTAACTAATCCCTTTGGATTTCCCTGGCCTCTTCACTATGAGAACTATATAACTGCCTGGACCAAGTATGATGTACCTCTTTATTTTATAAATAGTTTGCTTGTATCTATTGGAACAGTAGTGATTACAATTTTTTGTGCACTTTTGTTTTCATATGCAACCAGTAGAATGGTTTGGAAACTTAAGACCTTTACAAGGCTCTTTTTAGGACTTGGAATGTTTATTCCGGTTCAGGCAATCATGATTCCTGTTGTAAAAGTAGTTCAGAATTTTAACCTCATGGGAACAAGATGGTCACTTATTTTCCCTTATATAGCAATTAACCTTGCGTTCGCTTGCATGGTATACTACGGATTCTTTAAGGGAATTCCTATGGAGCTTGAAGAAGCTGCCTGCATGGATGGAGCTAACATTTATCAGACATTCTTTATGATAATTGAGCCTTTAGTTAGACCTGCAACAGTTACACTTGTAATTTATATATTCCTTAATGCATGGAATGAGTTTATCCTTGCTAACGTAGTTGTTGGTAGTATTCCTAAGCTTAAGACACTTCCTCTTGGAGTTTTATTCTTCCAGGGAGAATTTACAACTGACTGGGGCGGAATGGGAGCAACAATGGTAATTGCTTCTTTCCCTGCAATAATTGTTTATTCAATCTTCTCAGAACAGGTTGAAAGTGCCATGACTATCGGCGGCGCAGTTAAGGGATGATCGAGATTATATTAGTTTAGTAAAGATGTTACATATGAGACGGGAAAATCGCTTTTTATATATAAAACGATTTTTCCGTCTCTGTTATTGTTTCTACGAAGTGGTTTTTTCTCTATAGATTCATGATAAAATATAGCTTATGAATAATTCGGATTTTAAAAACATGACCTTGAAGGACATGGAGGAATATATTCCAAAGGGGCGCCGTCCCGGTAAAGAGCGGGCCAGGAACATGTCCATAAAATATAAGATAGCGTCAATTACAATTTTGGTAGCACTGATTCCTATGGTGGTACTGACTGTTTTGATGCTTTTTTTCTATAACAGGGCGATCATGCAAAGGGCAGATAAGCAGATTGAAGAAAATATTAGGATTATGTCTGACAGGCTTTCTTCAGTGCTTCAAAATGGTGAGCTTTGTTCTAATAATCTGACCATAGAATTCGGAAATTATTATAATGATAAATCCATCAAGCAGGTTACCAGAGATAATAAGATAATAAGCCAGTTATCCCAGTCGCTTCTTGTATATAACGGAATTACCTCTATTGTATTTCTGGATAACAGCGGAAGATTTTACAGTACAGATCCGTATTTCAACAAGGATAGTGACAAGATTAAGTATTCTAACTATGTTTATGTTCTTTCTGGTGCCGGTGGCAAAACAGTTTTGATGGACCTAAAGGATAATCCCTTTAACAGGGAGGGAAAAGAAGTAGTTACCCTCGGGAAGCATGTCCTGAATATAGTTACCGGTCAGCATTTGGGATATCTTTTTATAAATATGGATAAGGATTATCTGATTGAATCCTCTCAGAGTGAAATAAGTTATTACTTTATCTATGACAGAGATGGCAATAATATCAGACAATCATCTATAAATGATCCTATTTACGAAGATGAGGAACTCATAAGGAGCCTTTATACAACAGAGAATAAGCTTGTGCGTTACGGTAAGGAATCATATCTTTTTGCAAAGGATGATATAGATAAGTTTAATCTTACTGTAGTTGGAATCACCAATTTGAATAAGTTTAATGTTACAGGTATGGATCTGTGCTTTATTATTTTGACCACCGGAGGATTTACCGCAGTTCTTTTACTTTTGTCGGTGGCATTTTCTGCCAATTTCGTTACTAAGCCTTTGAAGGTGCTTCATGATGGCGCTGAGCAGATTGCAGAAGGAGATATGAGTGTCAGATTCAGGTTTAAGACCAAGGATGAGATTGGGCGTCTTGGAAGAATCTTTAACTACATGACACAGCGTAATTTGGAACTACTTAAGCAGGTAGACGATGAGGCCAGGAAAAAGAGAGAATATGAACTGGCACTTATTCAGGAGCAGGTTAAGCCGCATTTTCTTTATAACACGCTGGATATCATCATTATGCTTATTGAGATGAACCGTAGTAAAGAGGCTTCGAGGGTTACCCATAAACTCGCAAGCTATTACAAGAATTCCTTATCAGGTAGTGAGGAAATTGTTACTATAGAGCGTGAAATCCAGATCATAAGGGATTATCTGGATCTTCAGACTATGCGATATGGAGATAAGTTTAGCTATGAGCTTGACATTGATGAGAATATTTACAGCTCTCATATTCCCAAGATGACGCTGCAGCCTCTTGTCGAGAATGCTATTTATCACGGCATTAAGAATATGTCCGGACATGGGAAAATAACTGTTTTAGGAAGATGTATTGAACCTTTAAACGAGGCGGATTTAAGTGACCTTTTAGCTATAAAAAATAAGTATGTTGAGCTTAGGGTTATTGATGATGGTATCGGAATGGATCAGGAAGAGCTTTCAAAGCTTAATGATCTTCTTACAAAAGAGAATGTTTTTGACAGTGACGAGAAGAAGCTGGAAAAAGAAGCTGAGATAACCGATCACGATACCACAAAGGGTGGAAGCCACTTTGGACTTTATAGTGTTGCTAAGAGAATTAAGCTTTATTTTGGAAAAGAGTATGGTGCCAGAATTGAAAGCAGGAAAATGGAAGGAACCACAGTTATTGTATCTGTGCCGTATTTAGAGTAAGGGAGAAAAAGCTTTGATACGAATAATGATTGTTGATGATATGCCAATTTTCCTTGAATATTTAAGGGGATGCATTGATTGGAATGCCTACGGCTTTGAGATATGCTGTGAAGCACATGATGGGAAGGAAGCACTTGATAAAATAGAAGAGTTCTATCCCGATGTTGTGCTGACTGATATAACTATGCCTTATATTAATGGACTTGAACTGGCTGAGAGAATTACCAGGAATTATCCGGATATTTCTGTAATCCTGATCACTGGTAATAATGAGTTTGAATATGCCAGAAAAGCAGTTAAGATCGGGGTTTGTGATTATATTGTTAAACCTTTTGAAAAGGAAGAACTGATCCTTAGTCTTCTTAAACTGCAAGACAATATAGAAAAGGCTGTTGAAAGTTCTTTACACCAAAACGAAGAACATTACGATGAGCTTAGAGGCCTTATTTATGCCGGAGTTTCTGATGATGATATGGCCGGCAAAATAGAGAAACGGATATTTGGTGAGGATAATTCAAAGGGATATCTTCTGGCGCTGCTTAGCTTTGATGCCAAGGGATTTCCTGAGAACGATACGGATTCCAGAGAAAGGCTCATGAACTGGGAGAATCTTATAGCCAGGATGCTTGAGGATAAGCTTGAAATTGATGGAACCTTTAAGATTTTTCATGATTTTGAGAATAACATTGTTGTCCTTATGAGCTTTAAGAGCGAAGTAGATATTGAAAACTATAAGGGCTATGAGTTTTCAGATATTATCCAGATTGTCAAAAACCAGCTTGGAATTAACAGCGCTATAGCTTTATCTAAAGCGTCTTCTTTATCTGAACTAAAAAAGGCGTATGAAAAAGGGCTTGTATATATAGCTCAGAAGGGATATGGCCAGCTTTATGACCTTCGTAATTTTGATGAAAAAATAGCATATTCTTCTTTAGATGCAATAATCCGTTTAAATAAAGATTTGGAAACTCTTCAGGCTGAGGATGCTGAAAATGTTTTGAATTCGTTATGGGATACGCTTCATTTTAATGATACTTCAGATGAAAATAAGATATCCATATCCGATATGAATCTTTTGACAAGTGCCATTAGCATTCTTATGACCAATATAATCAGTAATGGCTTTTCAATTGAAAAGATATATGGAGAGGGCTTTTCACCTGAGAAATTCATGTCTGCTTCGGCTTCTTCCGAGGAACTTAAGGAGAACGTCATTCTTCTTTACAAAAAAAGAATTGAATTTGAAAAGGGAAAAAAATCTTCTCAGACCCATGATGTAGCAAGTGCAGCAAAAGCCTATATTGAGTCACATTTTTCGGATAGTAACCTGTCTATCTCGGATATATCCGAGAATTTATGCGTAAATCAGACTTATCTTCGCAAAATGTTTAAAAGTGAAATGGATATGACCTTATCTGAATATATTACTCATTACAGGATGCAGGAAGCAAAGCATCTGCTTACTTCTACAGATGAGATTCTTTCAAGTATTGCTGAAAAAGTAGGCTATAACGACGTTAGCTATTTTTCTAATGTCTTTAAGAAGTTTTATGGAGTTTCTCCAAGGAGCATGGCAAAAGAGTAATTGAATTTATGGTTCTTTGGGCAAAATTTTCGCATAAAAAGAATGAAGATATTAATATTGCTTGGTTGAATGTAGATATCCATATGGTTATAATTGATTAATCGCTTGTTTTGTAGCTTTTTTGTTTACTGATGCAAGACCATGCAGTTTGAGTCTTATTTGGTATTGATTGTGGAGGAGACCTATGGATATTACTCAGATTTGTCAAAGAGCCAAAGATGTTAAGTACGATGTACAGAAACTAAGCACAGAAGCTAAGAATAATGCGCTTAGAAATGTGGCAGATGCACTTGTTTTAAACAGCCAGTTCATTATTGATGAGAATAAAAAGGACTATGATGAAGGTGTTAAAAACAATATGCATCCCGGTATGCTGGATAGGCTTCTTTTAAACGAGAAGAGAATTGCTGCAATGGCAGAGGGACTTCGCCAGGTTGCTGATCTTGAGGATCCTATCGGACAGGAAATCGAACACTTTGAAAGACCAAACGGCCTTAAGATATCTAAGGTCAGAGTTCCTTTTGGGGTTGTTGGGATTATTTATGAATCAAGACCAAATGTTACTGCTGATGCATTCAGCCTTACCTTTAAATCCGGCAATGCTGTTATTTTAAAGGGCGGCAGCGATGCAATCAATAGTAATATTGCTATCACTAAGGTTATTCGTGATAGCCTTTCGACTGATGGTATCAATCCTGATGCTGTTTTACTTATAGAATCGACAGACAGAAATGATACTACTAAGTTCATGCAGATGAAGGAATATGTTGACGTTCTTATTCCAAGAGGGAGCGCAAGGCTTATCAAAGCAGTTGTTGAGAATTCCAATATTCCTGTAATTGAGACAGGAACCGGAAACTGTCATATCTATGTTGATAAGGAAGCTGATCTTGATAAGGCTATTCCTATAATAATTAATGCCAAGACTCAGAGGATTGGTGTTTGCAACGCAGCAGAGTCTTTAATCGTTCATGAAGACATTAAGGCAAAGTTTCTTCCTGCTTTTGCAAAAGCTATGAAAGAGCATGGCGTTGAGGTTAGAGCTGATGAGGCAGCGAAAGTCATCGTGCCTGATTTTAATGACGCTTCGGAAGAAGATTTTGGTAAAGAGTATCTGGATTATATTATTTCAGTTAAGACTGTAAGTAATGTTCAGGAAGCCATTGACCATATAAATAAATATAATACAGGTCATTCCGAATCAATCATTACTGAGAATAAGGAAACTGCTGCTAAATTCCTTAATGAAGTTGATGCTGCATGTGTCTATGTAAATGCATCTACAAGATTTACGGATGGCTTTGAGTTTGGTCTTGGTGCTGAGATTGGAATCAGTACGCAAAAGCTTCATGCAAGGGGACCTATGGGACTTAGGGAACTGACATCTTACAAATACCAGATAGTTGGGGATGGACAGATCAGACCATAATATAGAAAAATTTATATTCTTGAATGGATAATCAGCAATATTGATGAATTCAGGAATGTAGAAATATAGAAATATTAAAGGATATTTGGGGATAGGTTATGGCAATTACAAACAATGAGGAGCTTCTTTTGGCCAAGAAGCAGATTATCGAAGTGGCAAAAGAACTCCATGAGGTGGGACTTTTAGTTAGAACCTGGGGGAATTTAAGTCAAAGAGTTGATAATGATACTTTTATAATTACGCCAAGCGGAATCAAATACGAGGATCTTACTCCTGAAATGATCGTGAAGGTTAATATTCATGATCTTTCTTATGAAGGAGATGTCCTTCCTTCAAGCGAAAAAGCGGTTCATGCTGCCTGCTACAAGGTTAGAAAGGATGTGGATTTCATCGTACATACTCATCAGGTATATGCATCCTGCGCAGGAACGCTTGGAATCAAGAAGATACTTACATATTTTGATGATGAGGATATGGTTATTCCTGTTGCACCTTATGCACTTCCCGGAACACAGAAGCTGGCTGATAATGTGGAAATGACATTAAAGAAGTTTCCGGATATAAACGGGATCATCATGGCTAATCATGGAACTATCTGTCTTGGCAGAAATTCCAAGGAAGCTGTATTTGAAGCTGAGAAAATGGAAGTTGCATGCCATAATTTCTTAAGTGATGTATGTAAAACTGATATGAATCATGGTGTTGAGGAAGGCTTTAGCAGTCACCTTGAAAACGGTGAAATAGTCTATGATATTCCGGATACTCCGCAAAGAGTTAAAAATATCCACAAGGAAATTTATCGCAGAAGACCTGATGTTAAATATATTGTTCATAATAAGTCAGAGGCTGTTATGACTGTTTCCAGAAGAGCTAATCATATGAGACCTCTTTTGGATGATTTTGCCCAGCTTATTGGATATAGTATAAAGGTTCCAAGTAACGAGCAGGGAAGAGACGGAGACAGCTACCATAATATAAAAAAGCATGTAAATGCTATTTTTGCTCTGAATGATGGAGCATATTGCGTTGGCAAGACCTATGATGATGCTATGGCTGTGGCCATCGTTCTTGATAAGGGATGTATTGCCCATATTTCTGTTATGAGGCATGGTGAAGGACATTATCTTTCCCTTTTAGAGTGTTTCAAAATGAATCACCATTATAGAAAAAGCTACTCGAAATTAGCAGAGAAATAATCGTTAAATCGTGATATAATATTATTATATTATGCTACACAAATATAAAAGAGTTTTGCGTATTGCAAAACTCTTTTAATATTAATAATCAGCAGATTTTACTTCCATCCATGCATCGTTATACATTCTATCAACAGCATTTCCCAGATATTTGTAGGATTCTGTTGAAAAACTGTCAAGGTCAGGAAAGGCAACCTTGGAATTTTTGATATCTTCGTCTTCAATGTTTTCCTGAGCGGCAATGTTTGGAGTGGAATAGGTTATATACTCAAAATTCTTAAGAGCGATATCTTCACGGCACATGAAGTTGATCCACTTTTCAGCATTTTCAGGGTTCTTGGACTCTTTGGTGACTACCCAGGAATCAATCCATACGTTAGTGCCTTCCTTGGGAACAACATAAACAAGATCCGGATTTTCTCTCGCGGTATAAATAGCTTCTCCGGAATATATAACGCCAAGAGCAGCTTCGCCGCCTATCATTTTATCTCTTACCTGATCTACAACATATGCCTGAACAAGAGGCTTTTGATCGATAAGATCATCAGTTGCTGCATCAATTTCGGCAGGATCAGTAGAATTAAGGGAATACCCGTTTCGTAGAAGTGCTACCATCATGGCATCTCTTACAGAATCCTGCATAAGGATCTGACCTGAATACTTTTCATCCCAAAGAATATCCCAACTGTCAACGGTTTCGTTTACCATGGTCTTATTGTAGAGTATTCCTACGGTTCCCCAGCAATAAGGAACTGCATATTTGTTTTCGGCATCGAAGTCTTTGGACTGTTCAAGATACTGCTCACCAATATTTTTGATATTGGGAATGTTGTCAAAATTAAGCTCACGCAGCATATCGTTTTCGATGAGCTTTTGAATCATGTAGTCTGAGGGACATACAACATCATATGCTGAATTGTCCTGAGCAAGCTTGGCAAACATGATCTCGTTGGTTTCGAACATATCATAGATTACGTCTATTCCGGTTTCGTTTTCAAACTCGGTAATAACATCTTCGTCAATGTATTCACCCCAGTTATAAACATATAATTTTCCATTTGGATATTTAGCGGTATCTGTGCTGCCACAGGCAGTAACAGATAAAACTAATGAAAATGTAAGTAGTGCAGAGATTAGTCTTTTTTTCATATCATAAACCTTTCATAGGGCTTATTATTTTGCTTAAGTTTTCTCTTTTCCCTTATTCTGAGGAGCTCTGTAAACAATAAGTAACAGAGTAAGAACTACCACGAATATGAGAGCTGAAAGAGCATAAATTTCCGGCTGAATGCCTCTTTTTACCTCGTTATAGATGAGAGTGGAAAGAGTTTCAAAGCCTGAACCTTTGGTGAAGTAGGTGATTATAAAATCATCCAAAGACATTGTAAAGGCCATAAGTGCTCCGGATATAATTCCTGGAACAATGTCCGGAAGAATAGTCTTGAAAAATGCGTAAGGCCTTGATGCACCCAAATCCATAGCTGCTTCGTAAACATAGAAGTTAATATTCTTGACACGGGGCATAACGCTCAACATGACAAATGGGATATTAAAGGTTATATGTGCCAGAAGAATAGTGGTAAATCCTGCGCTTATATGTAGAAATCTAAATAGAAGCATCAGGGAAATACCGGTTACAATATCTGCATTTATCATGGGAATATTGGTGATTCCCATAATAACGGACCTGGTTTTGGAAGATAGGCCTATCATGGCTATACAGGTAAAGGTACCGATTATGGTTGAAAAAAATGTGGCCAGGACAGCAATCGATAATGTGTTGAAAAGCGCGCTGGCAACAGCTTCATCCGATAAAAGATTGATGTACCAGTCCAGTGTAAAGCCTCCCCATTTAGCCCGTGATTTGCTGGAATTAAAGGAAAGCACGATAAGGGTAAAAATAGGAGCATACATGAAAATAAGAATAATAGCGAGGTAAATTCGTTCTAATGCTTTTTTCATATCAGCCATTACCTCCGTTATCTGAAATACTTTCAATTATCATATTAAGCAGGATAAAGACCATGAGCACTATTGAAAGACCGCTTCCAAGGTGCCAGTCATAGAGCTGAGTAAACTCCTGCTCGATGATATTACCGATCAAAAGAATCTTAGATCCGCCCAGCATTGTTGAAATAGCAAAGGTTGTAAGGGCTGGAATGAAAACCATAGTGATTCCGCTAAGAATGCCCGGCATGGAAAGCGGAAGTGTAATGCGAAGGAAGGTCTGAAGTGAATCAGCACCTAAATCTCTTGCTGCATTAATGACATTTTCATCTATTCGGTTTAATGAATTATAAATAGGCAATATCATAAATGGTAAAAAGTTGTAAACCATACCAAGGACGATAGCCCCTGATGTGTTGATTATATTCATGGTAGGAAGATGAAGGAATTCAAGAATTGTGTTTATGACTCCTTTTCCTTCAAGTAATGTCATCCATGTAAGAGTACGCAAAAGAAAGTTCATCCACATAGGGAGAATGAACAATGTAACTATATATGCGTTCTTTTTAAGCTTCATTGATGCAAGTATCATGCCAAGTGGGTAGGAGAGCAAAAAGCATACCAATGTGCTTACAAGGGCTAAGATGACAGATCTTTTCAGGGCCTTGATATAACCTGGCTTGACGATGGTTGCGATATTTTCAAAAGAAAAGTTGCCGTCTGCGTTAGTCAGACCATAATAGATTACCATGCACAGCGGAACAACTATAAATATTATGGCCCAGGCAATGTAGGGTGATGCCATAAGCCGGGCACTTTGCTTATTCTTAAACAGTTTCACTTATAGCCTCCTCATCTTCAGATGCAGGAACGTTCATGATCTGAATATTAAATGGATCTACATAGATTCCAACTTCGCTGCCAACTTCAGATAGTTTTGTTGAATGAACAAGCCACTCATAGCCGCCTGCCATTACATCCATTTCGTAGTGAACACCCTTGAAGGTCAGGTCTGTTACAGTTCCCTTTATAATGCCTTTATCAGGTGCTACAAGCTCAACGTCTTCCGGTCTTATTACAACATCTACAGGTTTATTCTCACCAAAGCCCTTATCAACGCAGGCAAATTTGGCTCCAAGGATTTCAACAAGCTCATCCCTTACCATAGTGGATCTTATAATGTTGCTGTCACCGATAAAGTCAGCAACAAAAGCATTTTCAGGCTCGTTATAGATTGTTTCCGGTGAACCCTCCTGCTGAATGTAGCCCTGATTCATGACTACTATATGATCGGACATAGTAAGAGCCTCTTCCTGATCATGTGTAACATAAATAAAGGTGATTCCGAGCTCTTCCTTAAGCCTTTTTAATTCATACTGCATGTCCTGACGCATCTTGAGATCAAGGGCACCAAGTGGTTCATCCAGCAAAAGAACCTTAGGCTCATTAACAATAGCTCTTGCGATGGCAATTCGCTGCTGCTGGCCGCCGGAAAGTGATTCGGGCATACGGTTTTCAAAGCCTTCAAGGTTAACCAGCTTCAAGGCATATTTGATTTTGTCTTTGATATATGAATCGGATTTATTTTTGATTTTAAGACCAAAGGCGATATTATCGGCAATAGTCATATGTGTGAAAAGTGCATATTTCTGAAAAACAGTGTTGAGCTGTCTTTTATTGGGGGAAAGATTGGTGATATCTTCTCCGTCAAAGATAACTCTTCCCTGATCAGGCTTCTCAAAACCACCTATTATTCGAAGGGTAGTAGTTTTACCACAGCCACTGGGACCAAGCAGTGTAACAAAAGAGTTCTCATGTATGGATAAACTAAGGTCATCAAGGATCAGCTGGCCGTCATAGGACTTGGAAATATGTTCTAGAGTTATCAGATTTTTGCTCATTATGGTACTCCTACCTTATTTAATTAAATTTTTATAATCAACTTTTATTGTAGAATAGATATATGTAGTGTCAAATACTTTTTTTTCATATATTTAAACTTTTAAATCATTGTGATAGAATTACAGTATATATGCATGGTTGCTATGGCAGATCTTGTATATATTAGTTTTTTTACTCTAGGAGGAAGGCTACAATGGCTGGTAAAGACAAGTATGTTGCTTACGTGTCCAGTTATACATCTGGACTTGGCAGTAAATACGGAATCAGAATTTATGATGTCGATCTTAAAAACGGCAGATTGACTGAGAAACAGAAGGTAGAGATTACCAATTCTTCTTATATTGGAATTTCACATGATAATAAGACTCTTTATTCAATTACTGATGCAGGAGTTGAATCTTATCATATTTTACCGGACGGAGGCCTTGAATTCCTTAATGAAGCTTCAATAAATGGTATGCGTGGCTGTTATCTTAACATGGATCAGAAGGATAACTATCTTTTGACAGCCGGATATCATGACGGAAAGGTTACTATCCTTAAACTTGGCAAGGATGGCAGCATCGGCGAGATAACTGATGAGAGATATCATAAGGGACTTGGCACAGCAGCTGGCCGTAACCATGTTCCTCATGTACAGTGCATCAAGGTTTCCAAGGATAATAAATATCTTCTTGCTGCTGACCTTGGTATGGACAGAGTTAATGTTTATACACTTAACATGGAGTCAGGTAAGATTAAAGAGGTTGATGTGATCCATTGTGATCAGGAATCATCACCTAGACATATGCAGTTCTCCAAGGACGGACATTTCCTTTATGTTTGTCTTGAACAGAAGTGCGCTATAGATGTTTATGAATATGTAGAAAAGGACGGCAATCCTGAATTTAACAAGATTCAGTCAGTTACTAATTCTGATGAGTCAGATTCTATCGGTGTTGCAAGTTCAGCGCTTACATTTTCTGAAGATTATAACTACCTGGTAAGTTCAACTGCAGGTGAAAATAATGTTCTGGTTTACAAGGTTGATAAGGAAACAGGACTTCTTACCAAAAAGATCTGTCTTCCTGTAGCGGGAGAGTATCCTAAGGATGCAGCTCTTTTCCCTGATAACAAGCATCTTGTATCTTTAAACCATGAATCAGATACGATGACATTCTTTTCAGTGGATATGGACAAGGGAACAATGGTTATGAATGGACCGGAGCTTCCTATTTCCAGACCAAACTGCATTGTATTCCACAAACTTGAAGCATAATTTAAAAGTGCCTGAAAATCATAGTTCTAACGTTGACTATGTATGATTTGCTCGTGCAAATGACTCGCAAATCACACAATAGCCAACTATAAAACTATGATTCTCAGGCACTTATTCTATATCAATTTCCATCAGTATAAAATTCAATAATACTTGATGAACGAGAACTCATGTTGGATATCATTAAGTCGAGAATTGTGTGTGCGCACATTGCTTCAACAACAACGACGGCTCGTGGAACAACTACTGGGTCGTGACGGCCCTTTATGTTGATTTCAATATTCTCACCTGCTTTATTTACTGTGTGCTGAGTCTTGGCAATGCTAGGGGTAGGCTTTACGTAGGCGCGGACTACGATTTTATCGCCGTCGGACATGCCACCGAGAATTCCACCGCTGTGATTGGTTTCTTTGAATACTACGCCTCCGGCTGTTGTGAAGACATCATTGTTGTAGGAACCGTTATAGGCAGATACGCGGATTCCGTCACCGATTTCTACAGCTTTAACTGCGCCGATACTCATAAGTGCTCTTGAAAGAAGAGCATCTAATTTATCAAAGACCGGATCTCCGATTCCTGCAGGAACGCCGGTAATCTGACATTCTATTATGCCTCCAAGGGAATCCTGTTTTTCTCTTGCATTCTGGATGAGTTCCATGGCTCTTTTATCTGCATCTACGTCTGGCATGGCAGTTGGAGTCTTTAAAATTGCAGCCCTGTCAAACTTGGAATAATCAACTTCTATATCACCGATAGCAATAGTATAGGCACATACAGTTATCCCCATTTCGCTAAGAAGCTTGGAGCAAAGAGCGCCTGCGGCTACACGGCCAATGGTTTCACGGCCTGATGAGCGGCCACCGCCTCTGTAATCTCTGAAACCATATTTTTTATCAAATCCGTAGTCAGCATGACCTGGTCTGTAGTAATTGGCAATCTCAGAGTAATCTGCTGAAATCTGAGAAGTATTTCTGACCATGAGAGAAATCGGAGTGCCGGTAGTTTTTCCCTCGAAGACGCCTGAGAGAATTTCGACTTTATCATCCTCTTTTCTTGGAGTGGTAGCAGGGGAAGTTCCTGGCTTTCTTCTGTCCAGGAATTTCTGAATATCTTCTTCATCAAGCTTCATTCCGGCTGGAAAGCCGTCTACAACAACGCCCAGAGCCTTTCCGTGGGATTCGCCCCAGGTAGTAAGAACAATATTTTTTCCAATACTTGAACCGGCCATATATACACCTCGCGTAAGTCTTTATTGCACCTATATCATAGAAATTACTATAAACAAGATAGGGATTCGGCGCAAGATTTTTTGTAGATAAATACTATAAAGCAACAGTGGACTAGATTTTTTTATTAACCTTTTTATTGATTGAATATAATCATATTATTTGCAAAGGAGTAATTAGTACACTATTTAATGTATAATTATAGTATTGATAATCCAAATCAAATGTATATAAAGATGCCAAAAGCAAATATTCCTATAAAAATATAGGCGTCTTTTGATTTAAGGAGGAAAATATGGCTTGGTACGACGAGGCTTGTTTTTATCATATTTATCCATTGGGGCTTTTGGGAGCCCCTGCGCAGAATGAATATAACGGGGTAACTCACAGATTAAAAAATCTTGATCCCTGGATAGGACATATTAAAGATATTGGTTGCAATGCAATTTACATTGGGCCTTTATTTGAGTCCGTAGGGCATGGCTATGAAACTACAGACTACAGAAAGCTTGATTCAAGGCTTGGAGACAATAAGGACCTAAAGAGGTTCGTAAAAAAATGCCATGATGAGGGGATTCGTGTAATACTCGACGGTGTGTTCAACCATACCGGCCGTGATTTCTTTGCCTTTAAGGATATCAAAGAAAACAGGGAAAACTCCAGATATAAGGACTGGTACTGTAACGTGAATTTTTGGGGGAATAACGAGTATAATGACGGTTTCTCCTATGATAACTGGGGCGGTTATAATCTTCTTGTTAAACTCAATCAGAGAAATCCCGAGGTACAGCAATATATTTTTGATACAATCAGATTCTGGGTAAAAGAATTTGATATAGATGGTCTTAGACTCGATGCAGCAGATGTCCTTGACTTTGATTTCATGAAAGCTCTAAGGGGCGTTGCTAATGAGGTTAAGCCTGATTTTTGGCTCATGGGCGAAGTTATTCATGGAGATTATAGCAGGTGGGTTAATGAAGGAACGCTTCACTCGGTAACAAATTATGTTATGCATAAAGCGCTTTATTCAGGCCATAATGATCATAATTATTTTGAGATAGCCCATACTCAGAGAAGACTTGAGGGCATGAGCGGAAGTGGGCAAAATGGCTTTAAACTCTATAATTTTGTTGATAATCACGATGTGGAGAGAATTTATACCAAGCTAAATAATAAGGCTCATTTTACACCGGTTCACATACTCCTTTATACACTTCCGGGAATTCCTTCAATATATTACGGCTCTGAATTCGGTATTGAAGGGAGAAAAGAGAAATTCTCGGATGCTTCGCTGCGACCTTCTCTTAATATAGAAGATTATAAAGACGCGCTAAAAAATAATCCTCAAACAAAGCTTATTGCAGTGCTTGGGAAAATAAGGAAGGCGGTTCCTTCGCTTTCATATGGCGATTATAAGGAGCTTCATCTTACAAACAGACAGTTTGCTTTTTCGAGAAGCTTTAATGGTAAACAAGTGCTTGTAGCAGTTAATAATGATGACTGCGAAGCCTGGTTTACTTTGCCGGCGGGAGGAAGTGGTGAATATTTTGGCGGTTTAAGCGGAGAAAAAGTGCCTGTAAATAATGGTAATATCAGTTTTTGCATAAAGCCAAATTCTGGTGAAATCTGGATTCCGGCTGATGAAAAAGATAATGAAAATATGCAAGAAACAGAATTAGTAAGTGATAATCAGCCACAAGAAGAATGCATAAATGAGACAACGAATTCAGAACATGGATCCTATGAAGATGGTGTTATAGCAGGTCTTCAGGAAGCTATTCTTGCAATTATGGAAAAGAACGGTAATGTGACCGACCAGATGAGGCGGGATGTGTACAACAATGTATATCATGACTCGCTTATAAACTGGATCAAGAGCTTTATCAGATAATCGCTACCTTCATACAATGAAATTTAGTTTTAACTCCTCATAAAAAGATAGTGAATTTTTGGTGAATTAAGTATATAATTTACCTTGTATTTGACGTAATTTTATTTTACGGTCTAAATATCTGAAATAAGAGGGGATTTCTGATATGAATGCCGGTTATCTACAGAAACAGATTACCTATAAAGAAAAAATAATATCCCAGGTTGGGAAATTTAACAGAAAGCATAAGCATCTTTCATTTCTGGGAGTTGCTTATGCTGTTTTGGCTATTTTTACATATAATATTCTTTTCTATTTTTACAGGAACGTTAAAAGATTTACTGCGCTTGCCTGCATAATTCTTTTCTTTATTTCCAGCAGTAGTTTTTCTTATCCGGGAATGTCACTTAATATCAGCTTTGACTCTGATCTGAATATTGAAAGTGAGGATAGAAGTGATTTAGAAGAAATCTCACTTGTTGAAGTCGCGCAGTCCGATGCTCAGCTTTCTGTTGCAAAAGATATAGATATTAATGTACTTAAAGAGGCTGAAAATCAGGTTAATCCTGACGTTTCTGAGGCTGATCATCTTAATCCCGACATGCAGGTGTCTATTGATGATATTTTAGAAGCAGAAAGTGAAGAGGCTATAGAGGTATCAGAAACTACAGATGATAATGCAGCTATTTTGGAAGAAGATACTGCACTTGCTTCTTCGATGGATGAATTGTCTTTTTCCAAGGATGACTGGAAAATCGTTCTTGTAAATAAGCAGCATCCTATTCCTGATAGTTATTCGTTCCCGCTTGGAACAATTAATGGCAGCATGAAATGCGATGAAAGGATCATAGAACCCCTTCTTTCTATGATGAAAGCTGCAAGTGCTGATGGTGTTAAGCTTATCATCTGCTCACCTTACAGGGACATGGACAGGCAGACAATGTTGTTTACCAATAAGGTCAACAGATATATGGATGCCGGAATGTGCTATATGGATGCTTACAATCTTGCGTCTCAGGCAGTTACGGTTCCCGGTTCTTCAGAGCATCAGATTGGACTTGCCATTGATATTATTACTGATGGCTATTCAAGCCTTGACGAAGGCTTTGCTAATACCAGTGCAGGTAAATGGCTTTTAGCTAATAGCTATAAATACGGCTTTATTCTTAGATATCCTAAGGGGAAAGAGACAATAACCAGCATAGAATATGAGCCCTGGCACTTTAGATATGTTGGAGTTGACGCAGCGACGATTATGGCTCAAAATGATATTTGCCTTGAAGAGTTCTGGAATATTTATGTTAAGTAATTCTTAAGGCTGATACTATTGTTTTTTAGCCAAAGGAAGTTTTATTATGTACAAGATTTTAAAGAAGGATGGCAGTGCAAAAAGAGCTGAATTTACTACCGTTCACGGTAAGATCCAGACTCCTGTATTTATGAATGTAGCAACTGTTGCTGCCATTAAGGGTGGTGTATCTACTGAGGATCTTGAGGGCATTGGCACTCAGGTAGTCCTTTCCAATACCTATCATTTGCATTTAAGACCGGGAGATGATGTGGTCTACAGGATGGGCGGTTTGCATAAATTTATGTCATGCAACAAGCCTATTCTTACAGATTCAGGTGGATTCCAGGTCTTTTCTCTCGCAAAAACAAGACGAATAAAAGAAGAAGGTGTTTATTTCCATTCTCATATTGACGGGCATAAGCTTTTTATGGGACCTGAGGAGAGTATGCGCATTCAGTCACATCTTGGCTCTACTATAGCTATGGCTTTTGATGAATGCCCATCCGCTAAGGCCGAGCATGAATATGTTCAGATGTCTGTGGACAGGACTACAAGATGGCTTGAGCGCTGCAAAAAAGAGATGCAAAGGCTAAATGCCATGGAATATACGGTCAATCATGACCAGCTTTTGTTTGGAATCAATCAGGGTGCTATCTTTGATGATATCAGAATTGAGCATGCAAAGATAATCAGCGATATGGACCTTGATGGTTATGCGGTTGGTGGTCTTGCTGTTGGTGAGACTCATGAAGAAATGTATCATGTTCTGGAAACTGTTGTTCCGTATCTTCCGCTTGAGAAACCTACATATCTTATGGGTGTAGGAACGCCTGCTAATATTCTGGAAGCTGTTGAAAGAGGCGTGGATTTCTTTGACTGCGTATATCCAAGCAGAAACGGACGACATGGCCATCTTTATACAAACAGAGGGCATATTAATCTTTTGAATGCAAGGTATGAGCTTGATGATACACCTATCGAGGAAGGCTGTCAGTGTCCTGCCTGCAGGCGCTATACCAAGAGCTACATCAGGCATCTTTTGAAATCTGGAGAGATGCTGGGGATGAGACTTTGTGTGCTTCATAATCTTTATTTCTATAATCATATGATGGAAGAAATAAGAGATGCTATCGATGCAGGTACATTCCAGGATTATAAGAAAAAAAAGCTTTCCGGAATGCAGGAATTCGACAGCGCAGAGATAAAAGATTCTTATAATATAGCCCGCAACTGGAGAAAAGGCTGATATTATATTTGGATTAAACTGCAGCATTTTTAATTATTGGTTTTTGAGTATTTAAAGACTTGATTTAAACCGGACTTTTTAGTAACATTTATTGGTATAATTTATTTTCAAAGTTTTATTGGAGGATGTTATGGGATTATTATTGACTTCAGATGCTTTAGGAGCTTCAACTAACACATTGTTTATCATTGCAATTTACGTTGTATTATTTGGATTTCTTTATTTTGTAATGATTCGTCCACAGAGGAAAGAGCAGAAGCAGAAGGCTCAGACACTTGCTTCTCTTGCTGTAGGTGATAGCGTTAGAACAACCGGCGGATTCGTTGGTGTTATTCTTGATATCACAGATGATATGGTTATTGTTGAGTTCGGTAACAACAAGAACTGCCGTATTCCAATGTATAAGGAAGCAATCGTAGAGGTTGAGAAGCCTGAAGATGCTGTTGTAACAAATACTGAGACTTCAGATTCCAAGAAGAAGTAATTTGTAGCAAAAAGATGAAGCCTGGTTGGTATTTCCAATCGGGCTTTTTTGGAAAAATGTCACTGTCGCGCGTTAAAATGTTGACGTGTGATAACAAGCGAGGAGAAAAATATTATGAATATGAAGGTAACCTGTATCCCAGGGGATGGAATTGGCCCGGAAATCGTGACAGAAGCTAAAAAAGTTCTGGATAAAGTTTGTGAAGTGTTTGGTCATGAGATTGTTTATAAGGACATTTTGATGGGTGGTTGTTCCATAGATGCGTATGGCGTTCCACTTACGGATGAAGCAATTTCAGATGCTAAGGCTGCAGATGCTGTGCTTATGGGTTCTATCGGAGGTAATACATCTACTTCTCCATGGTACAAACTTGAGCCATCGCTTCGTCCTGAAGCAGGTCTTCTTAAACTTCGTAAATCTCTTAATCTTTTTGCTAATTTGCGTCCTGCATATCTTTATCCGCAGCTTAAGGATGCATGTCCGTTAAAAGAAGCGACAAGTGATAAGGGCTTTGATATGCTCATAATGAGGGAATTAACAGGCGGTCTATACTTTGGGGATAGAAAGACCGAAGAAATAGACGGAGAGCTTGTGGCTACAGATACTCTTGTTTATAGAGAAAGCGAGATAAGAAGAATTGCCATAAGAGCATTCGATGTTGCAAGGAAGCGCAGAAAGAGCGTTATTAGTGTTGATAAAGCTAACGTTCTTGATTCTTCAAGGCTTTGGAGAAAAGTTGTAGAAGAGGTTGCGAAGGATTACCCTGATGTTACACTTGAACATATGCTTGTAGATAACTGTGCTATGCAGCTTGTTAAGGATCCTTCCCAGTTTGATGTTATTCTTACTGAGAATATGTTTGGCGATATCCTTTCAGACGAAGCCAGCATGATTACAGGCTCTATTGGAATGCTTTCCAGTGCATCACTTAATGATACAAGCTTTGGACTCTATGAGCCAAGTCATGGAAGTGCTCCTGATATTGCCGGACAGAACATTGCTAATCCTATTGCAACGATTCTTTCTGCAGCGATGATGTTAAGATACAGCTTTAACCTTGATAAAGAAGCAGATTCTATAGAAAAAGCTGTTCAGAAGGTGCTAGAAGAAGGCTATCGCACCGTCGATATAATGCCAAAAGGTCAGGAAGATAAGTTTACGAAGACTTCCTGCAGCCAGATGGGAGATTTAATTGCAGGACGAATTACTAATAGCTAAAACCGAAAAGAAAATATATGAAATTCTTCCCCATGAACCGGAGAGCATGCTGACTACTTTATTTATCATAGGTATGGCGGCCTATTATCTGTGGAGGATGTTTGCTATTACACCTTCCCATGAGGAACTTGTTAGCTATTGTCTTTTTATAAATAATGGACCAATATATTCAGCCTTAAACTGGCCATCTCCCAATAATCACGTGGGATATTCGGTTCTGGCTTCACTTTTGAATTATTTTGGGAATTCATATATAGGACTTAGGGGAATTTCTTATATTTGCGCAGTTGGTAATCTTATTCTTGTTAATAGGATCTGCAAAAGATTTTTTACTCATGGAATGGCTCTTGGTGGAATGGTCCTATATGGCTCCATGCAGGTTGTAAATGAGTATAGTGTTCAGGGGAGAGGATATACTCTGGCCACCTTTTGCTTTTTACTTTCGGTTTATCTGTCCTGTGAAATCTGCAAGTCAGGTGAAAATGCCAGGTTTTTATCTATAATCTATATTGTCTGCATAGTGTTTGGTATGTATACGACGCCAAGCAGTATATACTGGGTAGTTCCTGTTTGTCTTACAGTTTTATTGTATCTGTTTATAAATGGCTTTAGGAGCAGACGGTATTTCGCAAGTGATCTGGAAAATGTTTACCTTAGGAAGCTGAACAGTTTTATAGGCTCTACTGCAATAGCTGTTTTTATTACTTTCGTTTTATATTCGGCTTTATGGCTCTCTCTTGGAGCAAAGGCGCTGATAGAAGATGAAGCTTCTTTATTTTACGGAAGTAATGATATGACGATTTTTTTGCGAAATCCTATGGCTGCACTTTCTTCCGGAATGCAATACATGAATACTAAAAGACATCTTGTGGAAGAAGATGTAGATCTTTTCAAGGAGAAATTTTTATCCTGGATCGTGGATCTTCTTAACTATATGCTTCCGGGATTATGGTTTTTGCTTGCTATATTTATAATTAGCGGCGTTTCCATAATGCTTGTTGAATGTTTCAGACACTTTGAATATAGCAGAACCGTAATAAATCTTATGGTTGTGACCAATATAGCTTATGTGGTGATAGTTCTTTTATCTACACATAAACTGCCGGCCTTAAGGGGCTTTGGATATGGCTCTTTTCTTATGACAATATGTGTCTGCTGCACTCTTGAAAAGTGCATAAATGTAGGAATAAGGCTGTATAATAAATATGTTGGTAAAAATGATTCCTCATCCAGGAAGGAAAATGAAACACTTATTTCTTCCGGAGAATGGTATGAGATACAGGGCGTATATATTCCTGTAATTGTTATTATATTTTTATTTTTTGCAAGGTTTGCCGATACCAATTTTAACGCACAGATTGGTAGCAGGGAAAATGATATCTTTAATACGATGTATATAGCTGATATCGCAGGTAAGAAGAATCCATGTGTTCTCGATGAGGATCAGGATTATCTGATGCAGTTTGGCTTTGGAATAAACTGCGAGAAAACAGATGTGACCGGTGCGGATGTTGTTATATTAGACAGACATATGAAAGACCCGCAGTATACCGGAGAGTATCTTGATAGGCTTTATCAGACCTATGATACGATTGACTGGGATTACCTGGATACCATGCATATTCAATATGAAAATGATTCAATTATTCTTTATACGAAATAGGAGGAGTACAAAACATGGCTAAAAACAGTGACAGAGTAATGGAAGGCCTTCAGCAGGCACCACACAGAAGCTTATTCAATGCTTTAGGTTTTACTGAAGAAGAGAGAAGAAAGCCACTTATTGGTATTGTAAGTTCTTATAATGAAATCGTTCCGGGACATATGAACATAGATAAGATTACTGATGCTGTTAAGCTTGCAGTAGCTGAAGCAGGCGGAATGCCTGTAGTTGTTCCTGCAATTGCAGTTTGTGACGGCATTGCTATGGGACATGTAGGAATGAAGTATTCTCTTGTTACAAGAGATCTTATTGCAGATTCTACTGAATGTCTTGCTAAGGCTCATGCTTTTGACGGTATGGTTTGTATTCCTAACTGTGATAAGAATGTGCCAGGCCTTCTTATGGCAGCTGCAAGAGTAAATATTCCAACTGTATTTGTTTCTGGCGGCCCTATGATGGCAGGAAGAGTTGATGGACATAAGACATCTCTTTCTTCTATGTTTGAAGCTGTTGGTAGTGTTTCTGCCGGCAAAATGACTAATGAGAAGCTCTGCGAATACGAGGAAAAGGCTTGTCCTACCTGCGGTTCATGTTCAGGTATGTACACTGCAAATTCTATGAACTGTCTTACAGAGGCTATCGGAATGGGACTTCCCGGAAATGGAACAATTCCTGCGGTTTACTCAGCAAGAATCAGACTTGCAAAGCATGCCGGATATGCTGTAATGAATCTGGTTGAGAAGAATATCAGACCTAAGGATATCATGACAAAAGAAGCTTTCATGAATGCTATGGCTATGGATATGGCTCTTGGCTGCTCTACAAATACAATGCTTCATCTTCCTGCTATTGCTCATGAAGCAGGCGTTGATCTTGATATGGAAATTGCCAATGAAGTATCAGCTAAGACACCTAATCTTTGTCACCTTGCTCCTGCAGGTCCTACATACATGGAGGACCTGAATGAAGCTGGCGGTGTTCTTGCTGTTATGAGTGAGCTTGTTAAAAAGAATCTTATTAATACAGATCTTTTGACTGTTACAGGTAAGACAATCAAGGAAAATCTTGAGGGAGTACGTAACCTTAATCCTGAGGTTATCAGACCTGTTGAGAATCCTTATATGCAGTCAGGCGGTATCGCTGTCCTTAAGGGAAATATTGCTCCCGATACCGGTATTGTAAAGAAATCTGCAGTAGCTCCTGAGATGATGACTCATGAGGGACCTGCTCGTGTATTTGATTGTGAGGAAGATGCTATTTCTGCAATTCTCGGCGGTAAGATTGTTGCCGGTGATGTAGTTGTTATCAGATATGAGGGACCTAAGGGCGGACCTGGCATGAGAGAAATGCTTAATCCTACCTCAGCTATTGCCGGTATGGGACTTGGTTCTACAGTTGCTCTTATTACTGACGGAAGATTCTCAGGTGCAAGCCGCGGCGCTTCAATCGGACATGTTTCTCCTGAGGCAGCTGTTGGCGGGCCTATTGCTCTTATTGAGGAAGGCGATATTATCAGCATTGATATTCCTAATAATGCTCTTAATGTTAAGGTTTCAGATGAAGAGCTGGCTAAGAGAAGAGAAAAATGGCAGCCAAGAGAGCCTAAGGTTACCAGTGGATATCTTGCCCGTTATCGCGAGCTGGTTACAAGTGGTAATCGTGGTGCGATTCTTGAGATTTCAAAATAAAACTAGGTTACAGAATAGTGAATATAGAGGAGTATGAAGAAATGCAGTTAACAGGAGCACAGATCGTTCTGGAATGTTTGAAAGAACAGGGAGTTGATACAATATTTGGATATCCGGGCGGAACTATCCTTAACATCTATGACGAGCTTTATAAGCAGGGGGATGATTTCCTGCATATTCTGACTAGTCATGAGCAGGGAGCAGCCCATGCGGCAGATGGTTATGCCAGATCTACAGGTAAGGTGGGAGTGTGCTTTGCTACAAGTGGACCAGGCTCAACTAATCTCGTAACAGGTATAGCAACAGCTTACATGGACTCTGTTCCTATGGTGGCTATTACCTGTAATGTGTCACTTCCTCTTCTTGGTAAGGATTCCTTTCAGGAGGTTGATATCGCAGGTATTACTATGCCTATCACCAAGCATGGCTATATTGTAAAAGATGTAAAAGAGCTTGCGGATACAGTAAGAAAGGCCTTTAAGATTGCCAGAAGCGGAAGACCCGGACCTGTTATTGTAGATATCACCAAGGATGTTACTGCCAAGTCCTGTGATTTCAGACCTGTTGTAGTTGCAGAGGAAGAGCCGGTTAAGACCTTCAAAACTGATGATGTTAATACAGCGGTCAAGATGATCAAGGCTTCCAAGAGACCATTTATATATGTTGGTGGTGGTGCTGTTATTTCCGGAGCCTCTAAGGAACTATCTGAATTTGCCAAATTAGTTGATGCTCCAGTTTGCGATACTCTTATGGGCAAGGGTGCTTTTGATGGCACTAACGAGCTTTATACCGGAATGATCGGTATGCATGGTACTAAGGCTTCCAATTTTGGAGTTAGTGAATGTGACCTTTTGATCACATTGGGAGCAAGATTCTCTGATCGTGTAACAGGAAATGCCAAGACCTTTGCTTCTAAGGCCAAGATTTTGCAGATTGATGTTGATGCTGCTGAAATTAACAAGAATATCAGGGTAAACTATGCGATTGTTGGAGATCTTAAGCTGGTTCTTAAGGCAATTAATGCCAAACTTGAACAGATGGATCACAGCGATTGGCTATCCAAGATAAGCGACTATAAAAAGAAATTTCCTCTTTCATATGATCATGATAAGCTTACATGTCCTTATATTGTTGAAGAACTGGATAAGCTTACAGATGGAAATGCTATTATCACTACAGATGTTGGACAGCATCAGATGTGGGCTGCACAGTACTATAAGTTCAAGAATCCAAGGACTTTCCTTACAAGTGGTGGCCTTGGAACTATGGGCTATGGTCTCGGTGCCTGCATTGGAGCTAAAGTTGGTAATCCTGATAAGCAGGTTATCAATATTGCCGGTGATGGCTGCTTTAGAATGAATATGAATGAGCTTGCTACAGCATCCAGATATAACCTTCCTATCATTGAGATTGTTATAAACAATAGCGTTCTTGGAATGGTAAGACAGTGGCAGACTCTTTTTTATGAGCAGCACTATTCACAGACTATATTCAAAGACAAGGTAGATTATTGCAAGGTGGCAGAGGGACTTGGCTGTATGGCTATTCGTGTGACCAAGAAGTCTGAAGTTGCACCTGCTCTGAAAAAAGCACTAAAATCCAAGATTCCTGTGCTTATTGATTGTATAATAGAAGAGGATGATAAAGTTTTCCCTATGGTGCCGGCTGGTGCATCTATCAGTGAAGCTTTTGATGAAGAGGATTTAGCAAAAAAGAAGTAATTGCAGCTTTTGACTTGTGTTTTTTGTGGGGGATTATCGGGGGATAATGAAGAAAAAAGGTCTGTTGGCAGCACTTCTATGTATTTGCTTTTTGGTAATAGCAGGATCAGTCTATATTTTTATTAGCATATGGTATCAAGGAGTATTTCCTGCATTTGTCTGGATTGACGACATTTACTGTACCGGTAAAACCGTAGGCGAGGTCAATGAAATACTTCTTGAAAAACATCCATATGCCGGAATAAAGGTTGTTGATATTTCCGGTGCTGAGCTTTTTATTAGTTCTGATGAAATTGGTCTTGAGATGTCCTATGAGTCTGATCTTGTTAGGATCATGCAGCTTCGTGGAGGCTTTAACTGGTATAAGTTTATAAATCACAAGAAAAACATAGAGGTTTATCCTACTATCAGCTTTAGTGATGATGAACTGTATTATAGACTTTCAAACTGGGAAGCTTTTCCTGACTATTCAGATCTGCATGCTGAAATTATTAAGAGCGATAGCGGATATGAACTAGTAGACAATTATAATGATTTTCCTGTCATAGACAATATTGTTAGCAATGTTCATAGTTCGATCATGCATCTTGACGATGAGATAATTCTTGGGGATGAACCTAAGGAATATCATAGCTATAAAAACTATTCTGATGTTTCGGCGAATATGCCGCTGGAACAGACACAGATAGTTGAACTTTACCAAAAGGTTGACAGCCTTCAGAAATGTGATCTTTCCTACGACTTTTTTGGAGAAGAGATTGTAGTTAATCCCGAAGATGTATGTGATTTTATTCTTACCAGTTCCGAGCTTTCAGAGGCTATTTCAGAAGAAAAGGATAAAAGTGGTTCCGGAAAGGGATTATTTATTGCTGGTGGCGTTGAAAAAGAACTATCGGAAGATGACAGCTTTTTTGATGAAAATGGCTTTGTACTGGATGACGATGGTAATCTTATTTTGTCCGAGAGCAAAATGTATGATTATGCCAACGCTCTTTCCGAGAAATATACAACAGCCTGGTGCATGAACAGGTATAGAAGCGGCCAGTCAGATAAGATTTATATCGGAAATGGTAAAAAGGGAGATGGTTCCATAATCAATAAGGACGCTCTTTTTAATAGTATTAAAGACTACTTTTTAAATGCTGCAAGTGGTTTGGATACTGATATTTTAGTAGATAGTATCACCGAGTATAATGCTTCTGAAAAGCTTGGAAGCACCTATATTGAAGTTGATATGCACAAACAGGAACTTACATACTATGTTGACGGCAACTTGGAGATGGAAATGCCTGTAGTTACGGGAAATGTCAACAGAGGAAGATCAACTCCGGCAGGTATCTTTGATGTGTACAATAAACGTTATCACACATATTTGCGAGGCGTTGACTATGTCTCTTATGTGAATTACTGGCTTGGAGTTAATAAAGGCGTGGGAATTCATGACGCAAATTGGCGAAGTGAATTTGGTAATGAAATATATAAAACCGATGGCTCTCACGGCTGTATTAATTGCCCGATTGATAAAGTTTCCAAACTGTGGGAAGTGGCTGAAGTAGGCACACCGGTTATACTGCATTACTGATTGAAATGCTTTAATATTCAGATTTTTCAACACAATTTCATATCTGATCAATGAATGATTTTATAGAAACTCTTGTGATAATTCACAGGAGTTTTTCTTTTATTTTTTACAGAAAAATAATATAATAACATTAATTATTGAATAACAATATTGACAAAATTTTTTTAATGATTAGAATGAATTTTAAGATTTGATTTATCGATTTAAACGGACAGAGTATTTTAACCAAAAAGCGATAAATAATAAAAATAGTGTTATTTCAGGAGGAGAAAGAAGTGTCTAGAGTTTACAATTTTTCAGCCGGACCGGCAGTGTTACCGGAAGAAGTTCTTAAGCAGGCAGCTGCAGAAATGCTTGATTATAATGGATGCGGCATGTCAATTAACGAGATGAGTCACAGATCCAAGACTTTTGATCAGGTCATTCAGACAGCTGAGCAGGATATCAGAGATCTTATGAATATTCCTGATAACTACAAGGTTCTCTTTTTACAGGGCGGTGCAAGCCAGCAGTTTGCTGCAGTTCCTCTTAACCTTATGAAGAACAAAAAGGCTGCGTACATTATAACCGGACAGTGGGCTAAAAAGGCTTATCAGGAAGCACAGAAGTATGGTGAAGCTATCGAAGTTGCTTCAAGTGCTGACAAGACTTTTTCTTATATTCCTGATTGTAGTGATCTTGATATTCCTGAAGATGCTGATTATGTATACATCTGCGAGAATAACACAATTTATGGAACCAAGTTCAAGACACTTCCAAATACAAAGGGACATATTCTTGTTTCCGATGTTTCTTCCTGTTTCTTATCTGAACCTGTTGATGTTACCAAGTATGGCGTAATCTATGGCGGCGTACAGAAGAATGTAGGACCTGCAGGTCTTGTTATCAGCATCATTAGAGAAGACCTTATTACTGATGATGTTCCTTCTTACACACCTACAATGCTTAAGTGGAAGACACAGGCTGATAATGGTTCTTTATACAATACTCCTAACTGCTGGAGCATCTATATGTGCGGTCTTGTATTTAAGTGGCTGAAAGCCCAGGGCGGCCTTGAGGAGATGAAGAAGAGAAATGAGGCTAAGGCTAAGGTTCTTTATGATTATCTTGACCAGAGTAAAATGTTCAAGGGTACAGTAAGAGAGCAGGATCGTTCCCTTATGAATGTTCCTTTCATCACTGATTCAGAAGAACTTAATGCCAAGTTCATTGCAGAGGCTACCAAGGCAGGCTTTGTCAGCCTTAAGGGTCACAGAACTGTTGGCGGTATGAGAGCTAGTATTTACAATGCTATGCCTATCGAAGGTGTACAGAAGCTTGTTGAATTTATGGACAAGTTTGAAAAAGAAAACTAATTACAATTAACATTATAGAATTCATACATGAGGGCAAAGAAAATGTACAAGTATAAATGCATGAATCCAATCGCTAAGATTGGTCTTAATAATTTCACAGAGCAGTATGAGGCAGTAGATAATGTTGACGAGGCAGAGGGTATCCTTGTTAGAAGTGCCAATATGCTGGAGATGGATTTTTCAGATAAGCTTCTGGCTATTGCAAGAGCTGGTGCCGGTGTTAACAATATTCCACTTGATAAATGCGCTAAGCAGGGAATTGTTGTATTTAATACTCCAGGAGCTAATGCAAATGGCGTAAAAGAAATGGTTCTTGCCGCTATGCTTCTTGCAAGCCGTGATATCATCGGAGGAACAGAGTGGGTTAAGGCAAATGCCGGAGATCCAGATATCGCAAAGCTTACAGAAAAGAGCAAGAAGAAATTTGCAGGAACTGAGATCTTTGGTAAAAAGCTTGGTATTATCGGTCTTGGCGCTATCGGTGTCAGAGTTGCTAACGCTGCAAGACAGCTTGGTATGGAAGTATATGGCTATGATCCATATCTTTCAATAGATGCAGCATGGAGACTTTCTTCTGATGTTAAGCATGTGACAAATGTAGATGATATCTATTCAAAGTGCGATATCATCACAGTTCATGTTCCTGCTCTTGATTCCACAAAGGGAATGATTAATGCTGACGCTATTTCCAAGATGAAGAAGGGTGTTATCATCCTCAATCTTGCAAGAGACATCCTGTGCAATGAAGTTGATATTCTTGCGGGAATTAATTCAGGTAAGATCAGAAAGTATGTTACAGACTTCCCTAATGCAACTATTGCAGGTCATGACGGATGTATTGTAATTCCTCACCTTGGAGCATCAACAGAGGAGTCAGAGGACAACTGTGCTGTAAAGGCTGTTCTTGAGCTTAAGGATTATCTTGAGAATGGTAACATCAACAATTCAGTTAACCTTCCTAATTGCGATATGGGTATCTGTGATGGCCCACGTCTTGCAATCGTTCATAAGAACGTAGCAAATATGATCAGCCAGTTCACTACAGTTCTGGGCGATGCAGGCTACAATATTTCTGATATGACTAATAAGTCAAGAGGAGACTATGCTTATACTCTTATTGATCTTGAGGATGAGATTGAAGATGCTCTTGTAAGCAAGATTGAGAAGATTGATGACGTTATCAGAGTAAGAGTTGTCAGAAAAGAAGTATGATAAAGTGAGGTTTTTTATACAATTTAACCTTATTTTCGGGTATTTATGCTAAAATATACGGGTGGGATTACAGTATTCCTGCCCGTTTTATTGTTATTAGCTTTATTGTTATCAGGGGATTGATGCATGTAATAAAAATTATATGCATATTAATAACCAAAGGGAGGAGTTATTATGGCAGATATTAAGCCTTTTAAGGCCTACAGACCAAGAGAGGGGAGTGCGCAGGAAATTGCTTCACTTCCTTATGATGTTTTTAGCAGACAGGAAGCCTATGACAAGGTAAAAAAATACCCGGATTCTTTTTTGGCTATAGACAGACCGGAAACACAGTTTCCTCCACAGCAGGATATGTATGCGCAGGAAGTATATGAAAAGGCCAGAGAAATGCTGTGGGACAAGATAGAAAAAGGTGTTTTTGTCCAGGATGAGGAGCCTTGCTACTATATTTATGAGCAGAAAATGAATGGCCGCACTCAGACAGGAATTGTGGCTGTGGCTTCTATTGATGACTATTTAAACGGTGTTATCAAAAAGCATGAGAATACCAGAGAAGAAAAAGAGCAGGATAGAATTAATCATGTTTACACCTGTAACGCTCAGACCGGCCCGATATTCCTGTGCTACAGGAAGAACAGACTTCTTTCTGACCTTATTGAGAAGATAAAAGAGGTAGATGAGCCTGTATACGATTTTGAATCTGAGGATGGTGTTCATAACCGCATTTTTGTTATTTCAGACCTTGAAGAGCGGGATACTATATGCAGAGTATTTACAACTATAGATTCGATTTATATTGCTGACGGTCATCACAGATGTGCTTCTGCTGTAAAGGTAGGGCTTAAAAAGAGAGAAGAGGCTGGAAATTCTGTTAAGGGCAAGCTTGAATCTGACTACTTCTTGTCAGTTCTTTTCCCTGATGATGAGCTTATGATCATGGACTATAACCGTGTAGTAAAAGATTTAAATGGCCTAAGTAAGGATGAATTTATAGAAAAAATGTCTGATAAGTTTGAAGTTCAGGAAGCAGATAGTCAGGTAAAACCTTCAAAAAAAGGCGAATTTGGAATGTTTCTTGACAAGAAGTGGTATGTGCTTGAGGCTAAGGAAAAGATTAAGTCAGCTGATCCCGTTGAGGGACTTGATGTATCTGTTTTGCAAAAGTATCTTCTTTCACCAATCTTGGGAATAGGGGATCCAAGAACCGATAAGAGGATAGATTTTGTTGGCGGTATAAGAGGACTTGATGAACTGGAAAGACGCTGTAATACTGACATGGAGCTTGCTTTTTCTCTTTATCCTACTTCTATATCTGAGCTTTTTGATGTTGCTGATGCCAAGATGCTGATGCCACCTAAGTCAACATGGTTTGAACCAAAGCTTTTAAGTGGTTTATTTGTGCATGATATTAGTGGTATTATTAAATAAGTAAATTTTCTTTATGGAGGGAAATGCAGTGAATAGTAAACTGTACAAAATGATGAATTGGCCGGAAATTGAGGAAATTATATACTCAGATGGTGACAATCCTCATAGAATTCTCGGGGCACACAAGGTGGGGAACAGCTACCTTATTCAGGCTTTTTATCCTGATGCAGATACTGTTAAGGTTAAGATATTAAATACAAAGAAGACTTATGATATGGAACTTGCTGATGAAGCAGGCTTTTTTGCCATAATTGTTCCATATGTTGATAAGTTGAAATATAAGTTTGTGATCACATCACCTGATGGAACTGAGAAGACAGTTGATGATCCATATAGCTTTGGACCGCTTATGGATAGAGAAGATTTCATCAAGATGGGTAGCGGTATCCATTATCATATCTATGAGAAGCTGGGCGCTCATCTCATGACCAGAAATGGAATTGATGGCTGTGAGTTTGCTGTTTGGGCTCCATCTGCTGCAAGAGTAAGTGTAATTGGCGATTTTAATGATTGGGATGGAAGAATTTGCCAGATGCACCGCCTTGATCCTATCGGTGTGTTTGAAATCTTTATTCCGGGTGCCAAGGCTGAAGACGGATATCAGTTTGAAATTAAGACAAGAAGCGGAATTGTATTTAAGAAACCTGATCCTTTTGCTTTTGAATCAAAGGGAGAAAATGGCATGGTTTCTGTTATCAGCACTCAGGGACAGATTGCCTGGACGGATGAAAAGTGGCTTGCAGACAGAAGAAAGCTTGATCTTGATGAGGATGCTCTTTCAATATGCGAGATTTCTCTTGAGGCATTTGCTGGAAGACATGGACAGAAGAGCTCTATGGATGAGGTTACAGGTGACATCCTTGATTATGTGACCAATCATGGCTTTAATACTGTTGAGCTTATGCCTGTTATGAAGCATGTACCCGGACATTTTTATCATATTATAGATTTCTTTGCCCTTGATGAGTACAGCGGCAAGCCAATGGAATTTATGAATTTTGTTAATACTATGCACAATGCCGGAATCAGGGTTATTCTTGACTGGGTACCAACATTTTTCCCTAAGTCCTCCTGTGGACTTAGCAGCTTTGATGGCAAGCCTCTTTTCGAGTATGAGGATCCAAGGATCGGCGTTCATCCTAAGTCAGGAGACCTGATTTTTGATTATGGTCGTAAAGAAGTTACAAACTTCCTTATTTCCAATGTTTTGTACTGGATTGAGAACTTCCACATCGATGGTATCAGAACTTCAGATATTTCAAGAATCCTTTATCTTGATTATGACAGAAAGCCGGGAGAGTGGCTTCCAAATATTTATGGCGGCAATGAGAATTTAGAGGCTCTTGAGTTCCTTAAGCACTTAAATCAGGTAATTCATAAGGATTATCCCGGGGTTATTACTATTACCAAGGAAACAGCCTGCTGGCCACAGCTTACTGATAAAGTGGATGAAGGAGGTCTGGGCTTCGATTATAAGTGGAACAATGGCTGGACCAAGGATTTCCTTTCATACATGCAAAACGATCCTCTTTTCAGAGGCGGACAGCATGACGAGCTTACCTTTAGCCTTATCTATAGCTATACTGAGAGATTTATTCTGGCTCTTACACATGAGGATATTGAAAAGGGACTTGAGGGGCTTTACTATCTGATGCCCGGAGATTCATCTCAGAAGATGAGTAATCTTCGCCTTGCACTTTCCTTTATGATGGTTCATCCAGGCCGCAAACATCTTTATATGGAGCCGGATGCCCTTACTATTGACCAGGCTGTATTTGTCGAGAATCTTCTTAAGAAGCTGAATGAACTTTACTTTAAGCATGATGCACTTCATCAGCTTGACAGTTCTGACAGCGGCTTTGAGTGGATCAACAACATGGCTTCTGATCAGTGCATGGTATCCTTCGTCAGAAAGAGCACCAACGACAAGGAAACCCTTCTGGTTGTTGCTAACATGGCCGGAGTTGAGAGAAATTATGAGATCGGTGTACCTGTAGATGGCAGATATACAGAGATTTTCAATAGTGATGATGTAAGCTTTGGCGGAACCGGAATGCTTAATCCGGGTAAGCTTGAATCCAACAGAAAAGAAGCTGATGGAAGAGACTATAGCATTTCTATTAAGATAGCTCCCGTTTCTTTGTCTATCTTTAGCTTTACACCTTATACTGAGCAGGAAAAGAAAATCCGCCAGATCAAGGAAGAGGAAGAAATAAAGAAAGAGAATGAGCGCCTGGAAGCTCTTGCTGCTCTTAAAGAAAAGCAATCTCAGGAAGAACAGATGCTTCTTGAGCAGCTTAAGATCAAGTATGAAAAAGAGCTTGCTCAGCAGGAAAAGGCTATTGAAGAAAAATACGCCAAGATTGAGGAAGAACGTATCTTTAGCATTGTAACTGATGAAGCGGTAAAGAGTATTTCAAAGAAAACTCCTGTTAAGAAGACTACTGCAAAGGCAAAGTCTTCAAAAGCAGCTTCTGCTTCAAAAACTGCTAAGAATGAAACAGCAAAGAAGGGCGCAGCATCTTCTAAAGGAAAAACAAAAACCTCAAAAAATGCTAAGACAAAAGAATAAGTAATAAATTTTCATGAAAGTTGGGCTAAACTACAGGCTTGGCCCAACTTTCATAAGTAAATTACCCCTTGTAATCTTGCATTTACAAAGGTATAATAATTTTCGTGCTGTTAAGCAAGCTGGAATAGCGCAGTCGGTAGCGCAACTGATTCGTAATCAGTAGGTCGAGGGTTCAAGTCCCTTTTCCAGCTTTGATATTAAGTGGATTTCGTATCTTTAATGTAGCGAAATCCTCTTTTTATGTTTACAGTTATTATTTGTGCTATAATATAAAGTGAATTTTTGTTTCATAATAAGAGAGGAACTAATAAAATGAAAGAACTTAAAGATTACGTAAGAACAATACCGGATTTCCCTGAGGAAGGAATCATGTTCAGAGACATTACTTCTGTACTTCAGGATCCAGACGGATTCCATCTTGCAATCGAGACAATGGAGAAAATGGTATCTGACCTTGACTTTGATGTTGTTCTTGGTGCTGAATCAAGAGGATTTATTTTCAGTGCTCCAATAGCATACAACAGAGGAAAAGCACTTGTTCCTGTACGTAAGAAGGGTAAGCTTCCTTGTGAGACCATCGAAGTTGAATATGACCTTGAGTATGGCAAGGCTGTTCTTGAACTTCATAAGGATGCTATTAAGCCTGGTCAGAAGGTACTTCTTGTTGATGACCTTATGGCTACAGGCGGCACAATCGAAGCTATGATCAAGCTCGTTG
Source organism: uncultured Butyrivibrio sp. (assembly GCF_947169445.1). Taxonomy (GTDB): domain Bacteria; phylum Bacillota; class Clostridia; order Lachnospirales; family Lachnospiraceae; genus Butyrivibrio. The sequence continues at coordinate 60,830 of NZ_CAMVPU010000008.1, forward strand.
AGAAGCTTGGCGGCGTTGTAGCAGGCGTTGCAGTTCTTATGGAACTTAAGGGCCTTAACGGAAGAGAGAGAATCAAGAATTACAGACTTGATGCAGCAATTAGCTACGAAGGTAAGTAATAAATGCGGCAGAATTTCGACGACGGTAAAATTGAAGCCATTAAGGAGTTTCAGTCCCCGGATAGTCTATATCAGGGACTTATTAAGCGTGTAAGAAAATATCATCCATCGGATGATATTTCCCTTATAGAGAAAGCTTATAATGAAGCTGCTACGGCACATAAGGATCAGCTGCGAAAATCCGGTGAACCCTACATTATTCACCCACTTTGCGTGGCTATTATTCTTGCTGATCTGGAAATGGACAAGGAGACCATAGCAGCAGGGCTTCTTCATGATGTCGTTGAAGATACGATTTGCACCAAGGAAGAGATTAAGGAATCCTTCGGGGATGATGTAGCTCTTTTGGTAGATGGTGTTACCAAACTGACTGCTCTCCAATTATCTACTGATAATACCAATAAAACACAGGAGCAGATTGATATGCAGGCTCAGAACCTGCGTAAAATGTTTCTGGCTATGGCAAAGGATATCAGAGTAATTCTGATTAAACTTGCCGATAGACTTCACAATATGAGAACTCTTGGACATATGCCTCCTGAGAAGCAGCAGAGAATAGCCCAGGAAACTCTTGATATTTATTCACCTATTGCCGGTCGACTTGGTATCAGCAGAATCAAGGTTGAACTTGATGACCTTTCTTTGAAATATCTTAAGCCTGATGTTTACTACGATCTGGTAGACAAGGTTTCCATCAGAAAAAGTGAAAGAGAAAAGTACGTAGAGGATATCTGCGAGCATGTTCGCCAGGCTATTAAGGATGCCGGAATTGAAGGCGATGTCAATGGAAGGGTTAAGCATTTCTTTAGTATATACAAGAAAATGCGTAACCAGAACAAGACCTTGGATCAGATATATGATCTTTTTGCTATCAGAATTATTGTATCTACAGTAAAAGACTGTTATGCTGCGCTTGGCGTTATTCATGAGATGTATAAGCCGATTCCAGGTAGATTTAAAGATTACATCGCAATGCCTAAGCCTAATATGTATCAGTCACTTCATACTACACTGATTGGTCAGACAGGTCAGCCTTTTGAAATCCAGATTAGAACTTATGATATGCATAAGGCTGCCGAATATGGTATCGCAGCTCACTGGAAGTATAAAGAGACTTCTGATGGTAAGAAAGCTGAGAATGGTGAGGAAGAAAAGCTCATTTGGCTGCGTCAGATTCTTGAATGGCAACAGGATATGTCTGATAACCAGGAGTTCATGAACCTTCTTAAGAGTGATCTTAATCTTTTCTCTGATGATGTATATTGCTTTACACCAACAGGAGAAGTTAAGAATCTTCCGGCAGGTTCAACACCTATCGATTTTGCCTATAGTGTACACAGTGCAGTGGGCAATAAGATGATAGGAGCCAAGGTTAATGGCAAGCTTGTTCCTATAGATTACAAGATTCAAAACGGTGACAGAATTGAGATCATCACCAGCCAGAATTCCAGAGGACCAAGTAGAGACTGGCTTTCAATTGCCAAGGCTACCTCTACCAAGAATAAGATTAATCAGTGGTTCAGGAATGAACTTAAGGACGAGAACATTGCAAGAGGAAGGGATCTTCTTATTGAATATTGTAAGAGTAAGGGAATAGATCTCTTTGCGATTTCCAAGCCTGAGTATCAGAACATTATTATAAGAAAATATGGATTCCATGACTGGAATGCTATTTTAGCTGCTGTTGGACATGGCGGCTTACGTGAAGGACAGATAATCAATAAGATGCTGGAGCTTGGCGATAAAGAACACAAGCGCAACATCACTGATGAAGAGGTTCTTGCGGCAGTAGCGGAGTCCAACATTACTCCACAGGTTTCAAGCTCAGATAATGCGATCATTGTTAAGGGAGTTCATGATGTAGCAGTTCGTTTCTCAAAATGCTGCAATCCTGTTCCCGGAGATGATATTTGCGGCTTTGTGACCCGAGGAAGAGGCGTTTCTATTCACAGACGTGACTGCGTCAATGTGATCAAGATGCAGGAAGAAGACAGAACAAGGCTGATTGAGGCCAAGTGGCAGTCTGATTCTTCCGGAAGCAGCAGTAAATATGCTGCAACCATTAAGATCTTTGCTAACAATAGAAGTGGTCTTTTGGCTGATATATCAAGGACTCTTTCAGAGAAAGATATTGATATTATCTCCATGAACACCAGGACCAGTAAGCAGGGGCTTGCGACTATGGAAACTTCTTTCCAGGTTTCATCAAGAGATCAGCTTCGTGAGATTGTTGATAAGATCAGACAAATAGATAGTGTTATTGATATCGAGAGAACTACTGGCTGATATTAATTGGAGCCATGGGGATTGGGATGTGGCTAATTTGTTTATGACGATAGTTGCTGATTCCATCCCTCATGGCTCGTTTTATGAAAGGAAATAATGCTATGGCGGATAAGAATATACAGGTTGGAACAATGACCTTAGGCATGGTTGCAACAAACTGTTATTTTGTATTTGATGATAACAATATTGACAGCAATGGGAAAAAGCACGGGGTTTTCTTCGATCCTGCAGATAAGGGTGGCAGAATATATGAGTCTTTAACGGAAAAAGGCTTTGTTATAGATCTTATTCTTTTGACTCATGGCCATTTTGATCATATCGGAGGAGCAAAGGAACTTAAAGAGCTTACAGGTGCCAAGATCGGCTGTCATGAAAAAGAAGTGGCGATGTGTTCTGATACGCACCTTAATCTTTCAAATACCTATGGCATGAATGCTAAGGTTACTCCTGATATTACTTATAAAGATGGCGATATTATAGAAGCTGCCGGACTTTCCTTTAAAGTACTTTTTACACCCGGACACACTTCTGGTGGATGCTGCTATTACTGTGAAGAAGGCAAATTTGTGATCGCAGGAGATACATTATTTGAAGAATCTGTAGGTAGAACTGATTTCCCTACAAGTTCAACCAGTGAGCTTCTTCGGTCAATCAATGACAAGCTGTTTGAACTTCCTGACGATACTATTGTTTATACAGGTCACGGGGAAGCTACCACTATAGAACATGAGAAAGAATACAATCCTTTTGTTCTTGGGTGGTAATTGATTTTTGTGCGCGTTTTCTATAAACGGGCAGGGTAATATTTTTTTTATTTGTTAGATTGGATTTATATATGAAGAGAGTTTTATTAAATGTAGATAAATATCAATATGATATTCATTCTTTGTTCAAAGCCTTTTGGGGCAACGAGGATGTCAAGGTTGTTATAGCTTTAGATTCTGTATCCTATGATTCTAATGAAGATCTTGGCGATTGTGACGAGGACTTTTTTGCCAAAGTAGGAATTATTAGCGACAAGGAATCAGAACAAGGAGTTTTCGGGAAGGTAGCTGTTTGCGTATTTCCTGATATAAGGGAAGAAATAAGCTTTTTTGACAGTAATAATACCGAGAAAGAAGACAGCGCTTCAACGAGCGGGGCTGTTACAGAGCTTGATACCAGCAAAAATGCCGTTAAAAAGGCAATATACCTTGCACTTAAAAAGGCTACAGGTAAAGAACTTCCCTGGGGAAATCTTACAGGAATCCGTCCTACGAGAATTGCTATGAACCTTATCGATAAGGGAAGGACGGATGAGGAAATTGCTGATTATATGAAGAATACATATTTTGTCAGCGATGAGAAAACATCTCTTAGCATTGCAATTGCCAGAAGAGAGAAAGAAATCCTTAAGGATATCGATTATGAGAACGGTTACAGCCTTTATATAGGAATTCCGTTTTGTCCGACAACCTGCCTGTATTGTTCTTTTACTTCTTATCCTATTGGTGCCTATAGTAAGCTTGTGGACGATTATATAGGATGTCTAGAAAAAGAAATTGACTACGTGGCAGACAATTTTAAGGATAAGACACTTGATACCATCTATATTGGTGGCGGAACGCCTACAACACTTGAGCCACATCAGCTTGAAAGGCTTATTGGTTATGTGAAGGAAAAACTGGATACTTCCTGTGTAAAAGAATTTACTGTTGAATCCGGAAGGCCTGATTCCATTACAAGACAGAAGCTACAGACTATGCATAGAATGGGTGTTGATAGAATTTCTGTTAATCCACAGACTATGCGGGATGAGACTCTTAGGCTAATAGGGAGAAGACACACGGTTTCTCAGCTTATAGATTCCTTTAAAATGGCGAGGGAAGAGGGCTTTGATAATATAAATATGGATATTATCTTAGGGCTTCCCGGTGAAACTGCAGAAGATGTCAGATATACAATAGAGGAGATCAAAAAGCTTGGTCCTGATGATCTTACTGTGCATTCTCTGGCAATTAAGAGAGGATCTAAGCTTGCTGAAGTTCTTCATGAAAAAGAACTTAAGGGAGAACTTAAGGTTCCAATCCTTGAATCAATTAATAATACAGAAGAGATGATGAGTATTGCTGCCAGGGGCGCTGCGGATATGGGACTTACGCCATATTATCTTTACAGGCAGAAGAATATAAGTGGCAATTTTGAAAATACCGGATATGCCCGAAAGGGAAAAGCAGGAATTTATAATATTTTAATCAATGAAGAGGTTCAATCCATTGTTGCTCTTGGTGCAGGTACGGTTACAAAGCGTGTTTACGGTAATGGACGTATAGAGAGATGTGATAATGTCAAGGATATTAAGCTTTATATGGATAATCTACAGGAAATGATTGATAGAAAAAATATTCTCTTCAAATAAGCTTTTTATGTAACTTATGACTAAAAAACTTGCTAAAATATTCGCATTTGTTATCAGTAAATAGATAATTGTTCGATAATTGTTTGCAAAATATAAAATAGATTAAATAATTGGAAACTAAATATTAAATATTCAGTGCCCCACTTTGCATTATATTTGTGGGATATTATTGTATTTAGTTGTGCAATATGCTATACTATTGTCAAAAATATGACGATATTGCCCTAAAAAATTTCTGACAATATCACAAGGAGGTTATTATGCTATTCCAACTTTATAGCGACCATGCTGCTATGCAGTTAATTGGCTGGGTGTTGGTTTTCTGTGGTCTTATTCTTATGAATGAGATTGGTCGTAGGACCAAAACTGGTGGAATGATTGTATTTGTAGTTATTCCATGTATTCTTACTGTTTACTTTATCTTGGCACATCTTGGTATGTTTGGTGGTGCTCAGAACCCTACTGTTGCATTTATGGATGGCTGGTTCCACTACTTCAAACTCTATGCCGCTGACATCGGCTGCGTAGGCTTCATGATGATCAAGTACAAATGGGGCATTGGCAAAGAGAAATGGTTTGCTTGGTTCCCATGGTTCATCGTTGCTGCTAATATCATGATTGCTAACGTATCTGATATGGAGTCAGCTCTTGCAGCTTTCTCAATCACAGGCAACCTTTCAGGTGCTTGGTGGGCTTCTAATGAAGGCGTATTCATCTATGGTGGATGGTGGAACGTTGTTAACGCTCTTGCAGGTATGATCAATATCTTCTGTATGACAGGTTGCGTTCACCTTTATTCTTCTAAGGATAAGAACCATGCTGATATGCTTTGGCCTGACATGACTGTTTGGTTCATCATTGCTTACGATGTATGGAACTTTGAGTACACATACCTTAACCTTCCTACACATTCATGGTACTGCGGTGTTGCACTTCTTCTTGCTCCTACATTTGCTAATGCATTCTGGAATAAGGGTGCTTGGATCCAGAACCGTGCTAACACACTTGCTATCTGGTGTATGTGGGCACAGGTTGTTCCTGCTTACCAGCTTAGTTCTAAGTTTGCTGCAGCTCTTCCTTCAATCTATGGTGGAGCAACAGAAAATGGTATTACTACTATGGACCTTTACGAGAAGGCAATTGCACTGTATAATGCAGGACAGGGAAAGACAGCTGCTGCCGGAGATGCGATCGCAGCTATGGGCATCACAGCTAATCCTACAGCCCAGGGTGTTGTAGCTATTCTTTCAATTGCAATTAACGTAATCTGCATAGCTGAGATCATCAAGAGATCTTGCAAGCTTGGCAAGAACCCTTATGCTAACGAAGTATTTGCAGATACCAAGGATTTCAAACTTGCTATGGAGCGTGCGGAATAATGGATAATGTTCGTGTTATTGAAGTAAAGAGAAGTATCTTTGAGAGTAACGATAAAGATGCTGATAAGTTAAGGAGTGAACTGAAGGAGTCCAAGACATTTCTTTTGAATCTTATGTCTTCTCCCGGTTCAGGAAAAACTACTACATTAAAGAGAACTATTGAAACTCTCAAGGATAAGTACAGAATCGGTGTAATGGAAGCTGATATTGATTCTGACGTTGACGCCAAGGCTATTGCAGAGCTTGGAGTTAAGTCTATACAGTTGCACACCGGTGGAATGTGCCATCTCGATGCTGATATGACAAGACAGGGTATCAAAGAGCTTGATGTATCAGATGTTGATTTTGCAATTCTTGAAAATGTCGGAAATCTGGTATGTCCTGCAGAATTTGATACAGGTAGCACCAAAAACGCTATGATACTTTCAGTTCCTGAAGGTCATGACAAGCCACTTAAGTACCCGCTTATGTTTTCTATCTGTGATGTTGTTCTGATCAACAAGATAGATGTGGCTCCGTACTTCGATTTTGATCTTGAGAAGTGTAAGGAATATATCCTTATGAGAAATCCTAATGCTAAGATAATTCCTATCTGTGCTAAGACAGGAGAGGGGATTGAAGCTTGGGCTGACTGGCTCTCAGAGCAGATTGAAGAAGCAATTAAATAATTGGTAATAATGATTATATATGCCAAGCGATAAACATGAGGGAGTTTATCTTTATCCTTTATCGCTTGGCATTTTGTGACTGTTAAGAGTAATTTACAAGGTTTACGCACATGCATGAATTAGGTGTTGTTTTTAGAATAATAGATGATCTTACCGAGGTGGGCAAGGAGAACGAACTTGAGAAGATTCATTCGGTTACTTTGCAGCTTGGAGAGGTATCAGGAGTTGTTCCTGATCTTTTAAAGGATGCCTGGAAATGGGCGGCTGACAGAACTGACCTTATGAAAGGAGCAGATCTGATCATAGAAACGCTTCCTGCAGTAACTTATTGTGAGGACTGCAAGAGCGAGTACGAAACGGTGACATATGGCAAGATATGTCCTAAATGCGGAAGTGAACACACATATCTCTTAAAGGGAAATGAGTTCATGATAAAAGAAATAGCGGCAACTTGATCTGATATATTATCTGCAAAAACGCAGTTTGTATCACTTTTTAGAAAGATGATGGTAGATGAGATGGATATGAATAAATTTGATATGAATGATCTGAAGACTCCATATTCACTGGATCCAGGTCGTAACAAGCAGGATCCAAGAGCGGGAATCATTCCTGATACTGTGGATATGAATGCACCTTTCCGTGAGCCTTTGGCAAGATTTTCCAAGGCTGTAACGGATAGAAAGAATATTAAGCTTGGTATTGAGAAGATTACAAAAGAAAGTCCTGAATATTGGGGACTTTATAATCTTATAACTGATGCTCAGTGTGAAATCGCACTTAAGCTTGAGAAGCGTAAACCAAAGACTTTTGATGAAATAGTAGCTCTTTGTCCTGAGTATTCTAAAGAAGAACTTCAGAAGCAGCTTGATGAGATGTCTTATAATGGCGTTATCGAGTGGAATTATGAGAACGACAAGCATGAGAAGCAGTACGTTCTTCCTATGTATGTTCCTGGTTCTGCAGAGTTCGGAAACATGAACCATAAGGTTTTGGAAGCACATCCTGAAGCCGGTGCATTCTTTGAGAGAATGAGCCGTATTCCTCTTGAAGGTCTTACACAGATGGTTCCTATGGGCGGTGCAGGTGTTGGTATGCACGTTATTCCTGTAGAAAAAGCTATCGATATGAAGGGTGAAGCGATTAACCTCGAGAAGATTTCCTACTGGCTTGATTACTATGAAGGAAAATATGCAGCTTCTCCATGTTCATGCCGTAGATCAAGAAAGACTTTTGAGCAGGGCTGTGCTGATGATCCTGAAGGATGGTGCATTGCTATTGGTGATATGGCTGACTACGTTGTTGAGACACAGAAGGATGGCCATTACATCACTAAGGAAGAAGCTCTTGAAATCTTTAAGCAGGCTGAGGACAACGGATTCGTTCATCAGATTACTAATATTGATGGTGAGCATAAGATTTTTGCTATCTGTAACTGTAATGTAAACGTATGTTATGCGCTTCGTACTTCACAGCTGTTTAACACACCTAATATGTCTCGTTCAGCATATGTTGCTCATGTTGACAGAGACGCATGTGTTGCCTGCGGTAGATGTGTAGAGGTTTGTCCTGCTGGTGCAGCTACTCTTGGACAGAAGCTTTGCAAGAAGGATGGAACAGATGTTATCTATCCTAAAATGCCTCTTCCTACAGAGAAGAAATGGTCTCCAGATATGTGGACAGAGGATTATCGAGATATTAACCGTATTAATACTCATAAGACCGGTACTTCTCCATGTAAATCAGCTTGTCCTGCACATATTCCGGTTCAGGGATATCTTAAGATGGCTGCACAGGGTAGATATGAAGAAGCTCTTGCTCTTATCAAGAAATACAATCCACTTCCTGCAGTATGTGGTCATGTATGTAACCGCAGATGTGAGGATGCCTGCACAAGAGGCACTATTGATAAAGCTCTTGCTATTGATGAGGTTAAGAAATTCGTTGCTATGCGTGATCTGAATTCAGATACACGTTATATTCCTAAGAAGACTATTCCTAAGCTGGGCGGCGGCTTTGATGAGAAGGTAGCTATCATCGGTGCAGGTCCTGCAGGTATTTCCTGTGCATATTACCTTGCACTTAAGGGATATAAGCCTACTTTGTTTGAGAAGAATAAGAAGCCGGGCGGAATGGTAACATACGGAATTCCATCTTTTGTTATGGAAAAAGATGTTGTTGAAGCAGAAGTAGATGTATTAAGAGATCTTGGTGTAGATATCAGACTTGGCGTTGAAGTTGGTAAGGATATCACATTAAAAGAACTCCGTGAGCAGGGCTACAAGGCATTTTATATTGCAATTGGCTGCCAGGGCGGACGTGGAGTAAACGTTCCCGGTGAAGATGCTCAGGGCGTGCTTAAGGGTGTAGATATTCTTCATGCTGTAATCGATGATGAGAACTATAAGCTTACTGGTGATACTGTAGTTATCGGTGGTGGTAACGTTGCTATTGATGTAAGCCGTACTGCTATAAGATGTGGTTCTCCTAAGATCACACAGGTTTCTCTTGAAACTCGTGATATAATGCCGGCTCTTCCTGAAGAAATTGAAATTGCTGAATCAGAAGGCATTGAGTTTAAGGGTGGCTGGGGACCAAAAGAAATCCTTACAGGAAACGGCAAGGTAAAGGGCATTGTATTCAAGAAGTGTACTCAGGTTAAGAATGCAGAAGGCAAGTTTGATCCTAAGTATGACGAGAACGAGACAATGGAAATTGCTTGCTCTAATGTAATTCTTTCAGTTGGTCAGGCTACTATCTGGGGCGACCTTCTTAAGGATGAGAACGTTGAATTCAGAGGACCTGCACCTGTTGCTGATAAGATTACATTCCAGACAACTGTTCCTGATATCTTTGTTGGTGGAGATATGTTCTACGGACCAAGATTTGCCATCGACGCAATTGCCTGCGGTAGAGAAGGCGCTGAGTCTATTCACAGATTTGTACAGCCTCATTCTTCACTTACAATTGGACGTGATCCTAACTTCTTCATCGAACTTAATAAGGACGATATTTCAGTTAAGGATTATGATCATGTAGGACGTCAGGTCCCTGGAGTAAAGAAGACAGAAGACGGAAAGCTTTCATTCCGTGATACTAAACTTATATTTACTGAAGATCAGGTTAAGAAGGAAACATCACGTTGTCTTGGCTGCGGTGCATCTATCGTAGATCCTAATAAGTGCGTAGGCTGTGGCCTTTGCACAACTCGCTGCGAATTTGATGCTATTAAGCTTACAAGAGACAACCCGGATGCTTCTACAATGAGAAAAGCTGAGGATAAGCTTAAATACATTCTTCCAAATGGCCTTAAGCAGGCTATTGCCAGACCGTTTGTTAAGAAGACTTCTGAAGAAACAGCTTGGCTTCCTAAGGAATAATGTAAAGTGATTTTCGGGGACGTATAAATCGTTTCGCTTAAGTGAAGCGATATATACGTCCCTGTTTCATGAAAAGATTGGATTAATGCGCTTCCTGCAACTCTTCAAATATTTAAGGGTTGACGAATAACATAAAAATGTTTATTAATAAGAAATGATGTTTTAAATCGTATTACTAGTTTTTATTATGAAGGGGCATTTTAGAGAAACAAATGGCAACAAAGACAACTAATTCCAAGAAAAATTCACTTCTTATTGTTGAGTCACCTACCAAGGTGAAAGCAATCAAGAAATTTTTAGGTGCAGGCTATGATGTTGCAGCCAGTAACGGTCATGTAAGAGATCTTCCCAAGAGTCAGATGGGAGTAGATGTTGATCATGACTTTGAACCTAAGTATATAACCATAAGGGGAAAAGGTGACGTGCTTGCTGATCTTCGTAAGAAGGTTAAGAAGGCCGATCACGTGTACCTCGCAACTGACCCTGACCGTGAGGGAGAAGCTATTTCCTGGCATTTAATGTCTGCGCTTAAACTTGAAGAAGCAGAAGCCAAGGTACAGAGAGTTACCTTTAATGAAATTACCAAGAATGCGGTTAAGGAAGCTATGAAGCATCCTCGCGATATCGATATGAATCTTGTTGATGCCCAGCAGGCTAGACGTATTCTTGATAGAATGGTGGGCTACAGTATTTCACCACTTCTCTGGTCTAAGATCAAGAGAGGACTTAGCGCCGGAAGGGTTCAGTCTGTGGCTCTTCGCATAATAGCTGACAGAGAGGAAGAAATCGATTCTTTTATTCCTAGTGAATACTGGACTTTAGATGTTAATCTCATGGCTGAAGGCGAGAAGAAGCCTTTAGTTGCTCATTATTATGGAACTCTTGATGAGAAAAAAGAGATCAAATCCAAAGCTGAGCTTGAAGAGATCTGTAAGTCCTTAAAAGGCAAGAAGTATGTTGTAAGTGATGTTAAAAAGGGCGAGAGAACCAAGAAAGCACCTCTTCCTTTTACAACTTCAACACTTCAGCAGGAAGCTTCCAAAGCTCTTAATTTCTCAACACAAAAGACAATGCGTGTTGCTCAGCAGCTTTATGAAGGAATAGAACTTGGCAAGCAGGGAACTGTTGGTCTTATTACATACCTTCGTACAGACTCTACCCGTGTTTCTGATGAAGCAGTTGCAGCTGCCAATTCTTATATTTCAGCAAACTTTGGAGAGAAATATTTATCTGAGGGAGCTACTACCAAAAAGTCTGATGCCAAGATCCAGGATGCTCATGAAGCAATCAGACCAACATATATAGAGAATACCCCTGTAATGGTCAAAGAGTATCTTTCAAGAGACCAGTTCAGATTATATCAGCTTATCTGGAGAAGATTTATGGCTAGCCGTATGGCTCCTGCCAAGTATGAGACAACTTCAGTCAAGATTGATGCAGGCGAGCATAGATTTACAGTTGCTGCTTCCAAGACTGTTTTTGACGGCTTCCTTAATGTATATACAGATGAGGACGATCAGATCGAGAAGAACGTTCTCATGAAGAATCTGGATACAAATACAAAGCTTAGTTTTGACAGCTTTGATAGTGCACAGCATTTTACTCAGCCGGCACCTCATTACACAGAAGCATCTCTTGTTCATGATTTAGAGGCTCTTGGAATTGGTAGACCTAGTACCTATGCACCTACTATTTCAACCATCCTTGCAAGGCACTATATTACCAAGGAAAATAAGGCTATTTTCATTACAGAGCTTGGTCAGGCTGTTAACAAGATGATGAATGATGCTTTTCCTCAGATTGTTGATGTTAACTTTACATCCAATATGGAAGCACTTCTTGATGGAATAGCTGATGGTGAAGTTAAGTGGAAAACAGTTATTGAGAATTTCTATCCTGATCTTAATGATGCAGTAGTTGCAGCAGAAAAAGAGATGGAAAAGATTCAGGTTCAGGATGAAGTGACTGATGAAATCTGTCCAAATTGTGGCAGGAACATGGTTATTAAATACGGACCACATGGTAAATTCCTTGCTTGTCCCGGATTTCCTGAATGTAAGAACACTATGCCATACTTTGAAAAGATTGGTGTAGAATGTCCTAAGTGTGGGAAGGATCTTGTACTTAAGCGTACAAGAAAGGGCAGAATTTATTATGGCTGTATTGATGCCCCTGAATGTGATTTTATGTCCTGGGCAAGGCCTGTTAAGGAAAAATGTCCTAAGTGTGGGAACTTCATGGTAGCTAAGAGCAATAAGATTGCTTGCAGCAATCCTGAGTGTGGTTTTGTCACAGATAAAAAAGACTGAAAAAATTATTATTTTAAATTTATAGAGATTTCTGAAAATTTAAGCATTTTTTCATAATTGTAGGCGCTTTATTGTTTGAAGCGCCTATTTTTTTATGCTATGATACAAATAGCGTGGTAATGTTATTTGCGTATTTTCGATAACTTTATTACCAGCGTGGGGAAAGAAGAGAAAAGGAGAACATCGATGAGTAGTGTACAACTACTGGATAAGACCCGTAAAATCGGAAAGCTATTACATAACAGTAACTCCGGCAAGGTTGTTTTTAACGATATCTGCCGTGTGTTATGTGATATTTTATCCTCAAACATGTTTGTTATCAGCAAAAAAGGTAAGGTGCTTGGAATTGGCGAAAGTCCCAACGTGGAATCTCTAAGTGATCTTTTAGTTGATAGTGTAGGTTCTTTTATCGATCCTATGCTTAATGAAAGACTTTTGACAATTCTTTCTACTAAAGAGAATGTTAATCTTGAGACTCTTGGATTTGAAGGAATTGATAGTTCCAAATTCCAGGCAATCATAACACCTATAGAGATTGCCGGTGAGAGACTTGGAACACTGTTTATTTACAAAACCGAAGCTCCGTACGATATAGATGATATAATCCTTTGTGAATACGGAACCACTGTTGTAGGCCTCGAAATGCTAAGGGCTGTTAATGAGGAGAATGCAGAAGAGAGCAGAAAGCTTGCAGTTGTAAAATCAGCTATTGGTACTCTTTCGTTTTCTGAGATGCAGGCAATCATTCATATTTTTGATGAGCTTGACGGAATGGAAGGCGTGTTGGTTGCAAGTAAGATCGCTGACAGAGTTGGTATTACAAGAAGCGTTATTGTCAACGCTTTAAGAAAATTTGAAAGTGCCGGTGTTATTGAATCCAGATCCTCCGGTATGAAAGGTACTTATATCAAAGTAACCAACGACGTTGTGTTTAATGAAATTAAGAACCTGAAAGCAGAATTATAATTGGATTGATATTTTTTATCATTAATTGAATTTTATAGATATGGATTGATGACGATGAAGGGATTTATCATTTTGGGTAGATCCTTTCTTTTTCATTTTATATATCTTGTAGTTTAAACTTCAAAAAGACACAACATAAAGTATATTTTTCTTGTATTTTATGTTAAATAATTTTATTATTAATATAATAAGATTAATGTGTCCTTAGTTTGCCCATTTGGAGGTGCCTATGATCAACAGTAATGCTTTTGATTATATCAATGTGCTTGATAAGGCGGCAGATGCTTCATGGCTTAGAAATGAGGTCCTTGCCAATAATATCGCTAACGTGGATACTCCTGGATATAAGAGACAGGATCTAAATTTTGAGGATGAACTTGAGCGTGCTCTTGGCAATTCCAAGTATATGACTATGGATGCCAAGGTGGCCAGGTTAAAAGAGACAGAGCTTCGGCCAAGAGTAATCAATGATTATTCTAATTTTTCCTATAGGACTGACAGGAATAATGTCGATATAGAAACTGAAAACGTAATGCTTGCTGCCAACCAGATTAAATATCAGGGACTTATGGCAAGTGTTCAGAGTGAGTTTTCAAATCTGCAACTGGTATCAAAATCATCATAAAATAGCTGATTTTCTGTGAAAGGAGCGAAATATGAGTATTTTTGATTCTTTTAACATCAATTCATCCGGAATGACAGCTCAGCGTTTTCGTATGGATATCATTTCCGAGAATATTGCTAATGCTAATACTACGAGAACAGCTGACGGAACACCTTATGTCAGAAAGGTTGTTCGTTTTGAAGAAAAGGGAACACAGACTCCTTTTTCCAGAATCCTGAATGAGAGATTAGATCACTACTCAGGAAGAGGCGTTAAGGTTACAACTGTTCAGGATGATACCTGGACTCAGATGAATGTGGTCTATGACCCATCTCACCCGGACGCTGATGCAAATGGATATGTTACATATCCTAATGTCAATACGGTTACAGAGATGACAAACCTTATTGATGCAAGCAGGTCTTATGAGGCTAATGCTACTGCATTTAATGCCAGCAAAAATCTTGCCACAAGAGGACTTGAGCTTGCCAGCAAATAATTAGCTTTGTTGTTGTGGATTATACATAAATGCTTTTTTAACAGGGGGTTAATATGGCATCTTTAGATATCGCACAGCTTCGAAATGTTTCATCCGAGACAATCAGACAGCATGAACTTCAAAAGAGCACTGTCTATAATGTTTATGGGCAGGAGGATGATAATAATTCCTTTGCCACAATATTTGGACGGGCAATGGAGAATATCAATACTACCAATGCTTATTTATCCGATGCAGAAAACGAGGAGATAAAGTGGGCACTTGGTCAGACGGATAATACTCATGATCTTTCTATTGCACTTCAGAAAGCTCAGACAGCGCTTCAATATACTGTTGCGGTGAGGGACCGCGCACTTGCTGCCTATAGAGAGATCACTCAGATGCAGGTATAAGGTTTTTAATGCGTTAACTTAGTTTGCGCATATCGCTATACATTTATTAGATTTATAAAAATAGGGGAGGGAGAAAAATGGCTGAAAGATTACGAGCCTTGTGGCAAAAAGTTCTCGATTGGTGGAACCAGTTCACAGCCAAGCAGAAGACTTTGATAGTCGGTGCCGGTACTGTTGTGCTGCTTACAATCATCATTTTGGTTACTGTACTTAACCAGCCTCAATATGTTCTTTTGGCTCAGGCCACTTCTACCAAGGAAGCGTCTGAAATAAAAGACCTTCTTGATTCCAATTCAATCAATTATAAAATGTCTGATGATGGACTTGTGTTTAAGGTGCTGAAAAAGGACCAGGCTAATGCAAGCCTTCTTCTTGGTGCCAATGACATTCAGTCCTATACTTACAGCATTGATAATGTTACTGATGGCAGTTTTTCAACTACAGAATCAGATAAGCAAAAGAAATACGTCAAATATCTGGAAAGTCAATTGGAACACGATATGATAGCCAAGTTTGATGCTATCGAATCTGCTACAGTTAAGCTGAATATTCCTGATAATGACGGAACTCTTATAGGTAATAAGGAAGAGGCCTCTGCTTGGATCCTTCTTAATATTGTCGACAGCAGTAAATTTAACGAGGATAATGCTACATTTTTGGCTAAGGCTGTTGCAGCTGCACTTGGTAAAAAAACTACCAACGACATTGTCATTCTTGATACAAGCAGCAATCTTCTTTTTTCCGGAAGTGAAGAAACAACGACATCCGGAATTGCCAGTAATCAGCTTAACTTAAAGGCTAAGGCAGAGCAGCTTGTTAAAAGTGAGGTAAAAAAGGTTCTTTTGGGAACCAAGTTATACGATGATATTGAAGTTGCCAGCAACCTTGTTCTTGATTTTTCAAATGAGGAGACTGTAGAACATGATTATACACCTGCTCAGGATCAGACACAGGGTGTACTTAGTCATGAGACAGTCTATAATGCTGAAAATGTTAATGGTGTTAGTGGAATTCCGGGAACGGATACCAATGCTGATGATGAGACAACTTATGTGACCCAGGATAATAATAATTCTTCCTCTACGATATCGGAGGAAACAAGGGATTATCTTCCAAACGAGAAGATTACAACCAAGACTAATATCCCAGGATCTATCAAGTATGATGAGTCTTCTATATCGGTTACCGCGATTAATTATGTGGTAATGAAGGAAGAAAACTACGTATCAGCAGATCACGATAATCAGACCTGGACAGAGTTTAAGATAGCTAATACTGAGCCAATGACCAAAGAGCTTCCGGAGGATATGAAGACAATCGTAGCAAAGGCAACCGGTATTTCTGAGGATAATGTGGCTATGGCAGCCTATGATCAGTATGTTTTCTTTGACAGTACAGGTTCTAATATTACTATTACAGATATTTTGCAGATCCTTACAATTCTGGTTATATTGGGACTTCTCGCATTTATTGTTGTCAGAAGTATGTGGACCAACAAGAAGCAGGAGGAAGAGCCGGAGCCGGAAGAGCTTTCTGTGGAGCAGCTTCTTGAATCAACTCCTGAAGAACTTCTTGAGGATATTGAGATGGATACGGGATCTGAGACCAAGCGTCTCATCGAGAAGTTTGTTGAAGAGAATCCGGAAGCCGCTGCGACCTTGCTTCGCAACTGGCTGAATGAGGACTACGGGATCTAATTAATTTTTTGCGGGGAGTTATAAATGGATACAGAAGTAGCAGCTGGTGGAAGTTCAATTATCGCCGATTTTTCCGGCACTCAAAAAGCGGCAATCCTGTTGATTGCACTAGGACCTGAAAAGTCCTCCGCCATATTTAAGCACTTAAAGGAAGAGGAAATCGAGGAGCTTACTCTTGAGATTGCCAATACCAGAAGTGTTACATCACAGGTTAAGGAAGCCGTACTTGAAGAATTTTACGGCGTCTGCCTGGCACAGCAGTATATTGCTGAAGGTGGTATTACCTATGCTAAGGAACTTCTTGAGAAGGCTCTTGGTGAAGATAAAGCCCTTGATGTTATCAGTAAACTTACTGCATCACTTCAGGTTAAGCCCTTTGAATTTATCCGTAAGACTGAGCCTTCTCAGATTCTTACATTCATTCAGGATGAGCATCCTCAGACCATTGCTCTTATTTTGTCATACATGTCACCTTCACAGAGTGCACTTATTCTTTCTGCAATTCCACCGGATAGACAGGCGGATGTTGCTAAGCGTATTGCCTCTATGGACAGAACCAGTCCTGATACGATAAAGGAAGTAGAAAAAGTGTTGGAATCAAAGCTGTCTTCTCTTGTAAACCAGGATTATACAATCGTTGGTGGTGTAGATGCGGTTGTAGAAATATTGAACACTGTAGACCGTGCGACAGAAAAGCACATTATGGAGACTCTGGAAATCGAAGAGCCGGAGCTTGCAGACGAGATCAGAAAGAAGATGTTCGTATTCGAAGACGTTCTTCTTCTGGACGACAGATCTATTCAGAGAGTGCTGCGTGAGGTTGAGAACAGTGACCTTGGTCTTGCTCTTAAGGGAGCTACCGAGAATGTTCAGACTGCAATCTTTAATAACCTTTCAAAACGTCTTGCAGCCATGATCAAGGAAGATATGGACTTCATGGGACCTGTTCGTATGAAGGATGTTGAGGAAGCACAGCAGAAGATTGTTAACGTAATCAGGAAGCTTGAAGATGCTGGAGAAATTGTTATCTCCAGAGGCGGAGGTGATGAGCTAGTTGTCTAATCTATTTAAGGCTGGCTTTGTCAGCTTCGATAATTCGGAAAAATTTATAATAGATAGTAATGAACTTGCTAATAAGAAGATTGAAGCCTTCCAGGAGCAGGAGATGAGAAGAAATAAAAATGTCTTTTCATCTGAGGATTCCTATATGGAAGGTGAGGAGGGAGAGTTTGTTCCGGGGATCGATATGGATCAGATATCTCAGCTTACAGAGGATCAAGGCATGATAGAACCATATCCTGATCCTCAATTTGATATGGAGGCCATGCAGGCTGAAATTGATCTTAAATTGCAGCAGGCTCAGGAACAGGCAGATGCCATTATACGTGATGCTCAGGAATCCGCTGCGGCAATAGTTGCCAAGGCTCAGGAAGAGGGGCATAATCAGGGCTATCAGGACGGTTATCAGGAAGGTGTTGCCGCTGCCGAGGCTCTTAAGGCTGAAATAGAGCAGCAAAGAGGCGAACTTGAAGCTGAATATCAGCAGATTGTTGATGGTATTGAGCCAGAAATGGTTGATGTTCTTACTCAGATCTATGAGCATGTTTTTGACGTTGAGTTAAGGGATGACAAGGCTATTATCCTTCATTTACTAAAGAGTACTTTGTCCAGAATTGAGCCTGGCAATGACCTGATTGTTCATGTTTCCAGTGATGATTATGATGATGTAATAGAGGAAAAAGATAACCTTGAAGCCTGCATTACATCACCCAGCACCACCATGGAGATAATAGAAGATCCTCTTTTGAAAGAGAATGAATGTATGATTGAGTCTGACAGTGGAATCTTTGACTGCAGTCTTGGCGTTGAACTTTCGGAGCTGTCCAGAAAGCTTAAGCTGTTATCCTTCGATAGAGCAAGAAGATAATTATAGAATCATTAATATTTTGGGAGTATAAATGCTGACATCTCAGATTGATCTTTCCAAATATAAGAAGATGCAGAATGCGCCATTTTATCGCATGAGTGGTAAAGTGGTGAATGTTATCGGGCTTACCATCGAGTCTGCCGGACCTGATGCTAAGCTTGGTGATATATGCCTTATTTATCCCAAGAAAAAAGAAAATGAGGCCATTTCCGAGGATAGAGGCAAGCCCTCAATGGCGGAAGTCGTTGGTTTTAAGGATAACAGAGTTCTTTTAATGCCCTATGAGAATACCAGCGGTATTGGAAATGGTAGTATCGTAGAAAATACTGATTCACCACTTCGAGTTAATGTGGGCGAGGGCCTTTTGGGGCAGACCTTAGATGGCCTTGGCAGAATTGACGGAACCAACTATGGTAAAGGCGTTATGCTGGAAGATGGAATTGCCTATTCTGTTGAGAACCAGCCACCGGATCCTATGACGAGAGATCCGATTTCTGATGTGCTTTCCCTTGGAGTTAAGGCAGTTGACGGCCTTCTTACCGTAGGTAAGGGTCAGCGAATCGGAATTTTTGCCGGTTCCGGTGTAGGTAAGAGTACACTTCTTGGAATGTTTGCCAGAAACACCCAGGCCGATATTAATGTAATTGCGCTTATCGGAGAGCGTGGAAGGGAAGTAAGAGAATTTATAGAAAGAGATCTTGGCGAAGAAGGCATGAAGAGGTCAATCGTTGTTTGTGCAACCTCTGATAAGCCTGCCCTTGAGAGACTTAAGGCAGCCAAGACAGCTACTTCTATTGCGGAGTACTTTAGAGATAAAGGAAAAGATGTTCTACTTATGATGGACTCTCTTACAAGATTTTCCATGGCACAAAGAGAAATTGGTCTTGCCAGTGGCGAGCCGCCGGTTTCCAGAGGATATCCACCAAGCGTGTATGCTGAGATGCCCAAGCTCCTTGAAAGAGCTGGCAGATCCAGAAAAGGATCTATTACTGGTCTTTATACTGTTCTTGTTGATGGTGATGATATGAATGAACCAATCACCGATACAGCAAGAGGTATTTTGGATGGGCATATTGTACTTAACAGAAAGCTTGCGCAAAAGAATCATTATCCTGCTATAGATGTCCTTGCCAGTATTTCAAGATGTATGTCTGCAATTGCTGATTCTGAGCACAAGAAGGCTGCCGGGAAGCTAAAAAACGTTCTGGCCACCTATAATGATGCAGAGGATCTGATAAATATTGGTGCTTATAGAATGGGTGCCAACAAAAATATTGATTATGCTATTTCCAAAATTGAAAGAGTCAATCAGTTTCTTATGCAGGAAACTGATGAGAAATTCAGTTTTGAAGAGATAAGAGAAATGCTTCTGGATATGTTCCGGGACTAAAGTGATTTTGTAATGTTTAGCTATTTAGATTCAGTATAGCGAAATGGTTAAGGTTTTGTTATGGCCAGATTTGTTTACAGAATGCAGAGCGTTCTTAATATCAAGCAAAAGACTGAAGGGCAGATCAAGATGGAATTTGCTTCTGCCCAGTCTGAGCTTAATAAGCAGCTTGATATTTTAGATAATTATGTCAGAAGGAAAGAACAGTATCTTTTGGAAGCAGAGGAACTAAGAAATGCTGAAACACTGGATCTTCAGGAGATACTTGATAACCAGTATGCTACAGCCCAGATGGATGTGATGATTAATTCTCAGTCCAGAGTTGTTGCACAGCATGAAGAAATTGTCGAGAAAATTAGAATCAGACTTACTAAAGCAATTCAGGAACGGAAAATGCAGGAAAACCTTCGGGAAAGAGCATTTGCTGATTGGATTGAGGAACAGAAACAAGAAGAAGCTAAAGAAAATGATCAGCGCACAAGCTTTACTTACGGACTTAAACAGCGCGAGGAATAAGCTTAATACAATGATTATGTAAGGGGAAGATTATGGCTGATACAAAGGGTTTTGCTAATACACCTGATGATCCCAAAGCCGCCAAGGCCAAGCTGAAAGCGGATAAAAAAGAATATCAGAAAAAGTTAAAGGAACAGCGCAAAGAGCAGAAGGAAAAAGCGCAGGAATTTGCCGACAGAACTGCGGAAATCAATGGTGATAATGCCGGTGGTTTTGCCACTATCGTGATCACCTTCCTGATTATTCTTATCTGGCTTGCTATTATGGCGCTTCTAATTAAACTTGATGTAGGTGGCTTTGGCTCTGACGTACTTGCTCCTGTACTTAAGGATGTTCCTTATTTGAATCTTATTTTGCCTGACACTGCAAGAGTCAAAGATGAACCTGTCACAGATGTGAGCAGTGCAGAGAGTTCGGAAACGAGTGTAGGTTCTTTGGAGGAGGCCAATGCTTATATCAGAAGACTTGAACAGGCACTCCAGGCGGAGATGGAACAGAACAGCAGTTATGCATCTTCTATAGAAAAGCTCCAGGCAGAGGTTTCAAGACTTGAACCCTTTGAACAGCAGCAAAAAGAGTTTTATGAGGAAAGAGCTGCTTTTTATGCCAGTGTTGTATATGGTGATTATGCACCGGATGCTTCGGCTTATGCTTCATATTATGCCATGATTGATCCCGAGACTGCCGCCAAAATCTACGAGGATATCATAAAGGGCAAGGCTGATGATGAAGCTATACAGGCTTTTGCGCTTACTTATTCTGAAATGAAGGCTAAGCAGTCTGCTGCAATATTTGATGAGATGGTCAATGAGAATCAGATTCAGCTAGTTTCCAGGATCCTTGCCCAGATGACCAATGAAAAGCGTGGTGCCATTCTTGCAGCCATGGAAAAAACAAATGCAGCAAAGCTTACTCAGCTTCTTGAGCCTTCAGCTCTTGAAAAAGAGTCAACACAGGTTACTGGAAATAATAAATAATTAAGATTAGTATTTTTGAAAAAACAAAGCAGGGGCTAAACGCTTCTGCTTTTATTTTTTTGCGGTTATAAAATTACTTTCTCCTCTTATGTTTCAGATTTTCCTGCCGATATATTAGGTGAGAATTTATGTACCTTGAAAAAATATGAAAGGAGGAATTTGATGGGCAGTACTACAAAAGCGGTGGACATGACAATGTCTATCATTCAAAACAGTACTGCAGCGACAACTGTTTCCAGGTATGAGTATTCTAAGGTTACAACTAGTCAGACAAGCGTAAGCTTTGATGGATTCCTGAATAAGGCTTCAAATACAATGTCGGTAGCGAAAGTAAACGCAGACCGAAACAACAGACTTCAGGATATAGCCCAAAAGTTGCAAAAAACTGACACTAATAAGATTCAGAATACTAACGCCAAAGATGATGTATCCAAAAAGCAGGTAGATAAATCAACTGTAGAAACTAATAAACCAGTAAAAGATACAAATAATACTGATAAAGCTAATGTGAATACTGACACAAAGTCATCGAGGCAGGAAACAGACAGCAAGGAAGCAAATACAAAGCTGCAGGATGCTATTAACGAAGACGGCAAGGAAATAGCCGCTGAGATAGCAAAAGCACTTGAAGTATCTGAGGAAGAAATAGTAAATGCAATGGAAATCCTGGGACTTATGTTTGGAGATCTTTTAAATCCTCAGAATATTCAGAATCTCGTAACACAGCTTGGTGGACAGGATAAGGCGCTTGATCTGATCACTGATCCGGATCTAAATACTCTGATGCAGGACCTCTACGAGGGTGCAGACAGTATGAAGAGCGAACTTATGAATGAGTTTGGCTTATCCGAAGAGGAACTTGATACCGTAATAGAAGAGGCAAGACCTGAATTTATAGTTAATAAAGAAGAGCATAATGAACCTCTTAATATGGTAAAAGAAGACCTTTCAAAGGATCTGAAGGCACCCCAGTCTAAAGATCTTACCACTGAAGTAAAAGTGGAAGTGATATCTGAATCAGAAACAGAGACTGAGTTTAAACCTGTAGAAAACGCCGGTGAAGCATCAAAAGAAAACAGTAAGAATAACGGTGAAAACCTATCGGAAAATGCTCAGAATACAACTCTTTTTAATCAGCTACTAGATAAAATAACAGAGGCTGCAGATGCTAAGGCTGCAGATGCACCTCAATATACAAACAGAGCCCAAATGGAGAACATCATTCGGCAGATAACAGATAAAATCACAATTACTGCTGCCGAGCATGAGACTTCTATGGAGCTGCAGCTTCATCCGGCAAGTCTTGGTAATGTGAATGTTCTTTTGACCAGCAGTAAGGATGGAATTGTAGCCAAGTTCACAGCTCAGAATGAAATTGTAAAAGAAGCTGTGGAAAGCCAGATGCAGGTTCTTCAGCAGAAGTTCAACGAGCAGGGTATAAAGGTTACATCTATTGAGATCACAATTGCGAGCCATGCTTTTGAACAGAATCTTCAGCAGGAAGATCAGAACCAGGCTTTTAATGAACAGCAGCAAAAGAAAAAGACTCTTCGAAGAATAAATCTCGGGGAAGAATTAAGCCTTGAAGAGGAAGAAAATCTTAGTGATGAAGACAGACTGGCGGCAGAAGTTCTGGCAATGAATGGAAGTTCAGTTGACTTTAGTGCTTAAGGTAATGGAGATAACGGTACATCTTTTTACATCAAACTAAAAAGATGTACCATCACCTCCCGGAGGATAAGAAAATGGCTGAGAATTCAGTAAGTGCAATTATAAAAGATGGTAAGATTGAAAACTTAAATTCTTCATCAGAAACCAAGAAAACTTCTGAGACCGGTTATGATAAGGATTCGTTTTTGAAAATCCTGGTTGCCCAGATGAAATATCAGGATCCTATGGCGCCAACCTCAAACACTGAGTATATAGCCCAGTACGCTACATTTACTCAGGTTGAACAGCTCAATAACATGGCTAATGCAATGTCACTTTCCAGAGCATCTGAGATGGTTGGAAAGACTGTTAAGGTGGTTCAGACCAATCCTGATACCGGAAAATCTCAGGATATTATTGGTGTTGTAGATTATGTTACCTACAGCGGAAACAAGGCATATCTTAGCATCGATGGCACCAAGTATAATATCGATGATGTTTCAGAAGTATATGATCCTGAGTACACAGATGCTCAGAAGATTGTCGAAGACTTCCAGAAAGCAATCGACAAACTTCCAAGCAGCATAGACTTTGTAAATGATCAGGAGCACGGCCTTAAGATTGATTCAATGTATGAGTTTTACATGTATAGCATGACGGATAAGGCAAAAGAGATGATGGATCCTAATTACGTAACAGCTCTTAAGCAGTACGTTTACAGGATTGATGAACTTAGAGGCGACGAGCACAGATCTTTTGATAAAGATGAGATTGTAGCTCAGGCTCAGACTATTCAGGTTGAAGATGAAGCAGAAAAAGCAGCTGATAATACAGCAGTTTCTGATGATGGAGAGACAGTAGAACCTACAGTTCTTTGATTAATCCAAGCAATATTATTAAACAAAAACTTTTGTAACCAACTAATCAGTAAGCTTTAAGCAGGAGGAAAAGAAATATGATTATGGATGATCGCCAGTTCTTTTCCATAGGTCAGGTCCAGGATCAGTACTTAAATCCAAAGACTCCTAAAACTCCGGAGAAACCACTTCCAACCGGAGAAAATTCTTTTGCCCAGGTTCTTAATAAAATCCAGTCAGGTGCCGATAATAGTAGTGAAGCACTTGATACACCTGTGAAATTTTCAAAGCATGCAGTAAACAGATTAAATGACAGAAACATCACACTTTCACAGGACCAGATGATCAGATTAAACCAGGGTAAAAGAGAGGCCGGAGAAAAAGGAATACATGATTCTCTGATTCTGGTAGACCAGCTGGCATTTATCGTTAATGTGCCCAATAACACAGTAGTAACAGCTATGGATCAGACAGAAAACAAGAGCAACGTATTTACTAATATAGACGGAGCAGTGATTGCATGATTGGACCGAAGTGGATATTAAGCCGAAGTCTTTTTATCCATCAGGAAATCTTTTAATCCCCGACTGACAGAAGGGATTATCCGCAAATCGCATGCATTTCCGTCCAAATCCAAAATGTATGGGAAACTAGCATTTTGCACAATTTGGAGGACTTTGCCTTATGATGAGATCACTTTATTCTGGTGTTGCAGGTCTTAAGACCCACCAGACCAAGATGGACGTTCTTGGTAACAACATTGCCAACGTAAACACAACATCTTACAAATCACAGTCGATCACATTTTCAGACCTTATGTACCAGACAACACAGGCAGCATCCGGTGCCACAGAGTATAAAGGTGGTATAAATGCCCGCCAGATCGGTCTTGGTGCTAAGTCAGGCGCTATCGCAACAGCAATCGAAGGCCAGGGTGCAACTCAGACAACTAATAACCCATTTGATATCATGATCACAGGTAAGGCTTTCTTCGTAGTATCAAACGGAACAACCAAGCTCTATACAAGAGATGGTTCCTTCTACGTAGATGGTGCCGGAAACCTTGCAATGCAGTCAAATGGTTACTTCGTACTGGGCTGGGAAGCAAAAGAAAATGCTGAAACCGGTGAAATTGAAGTTAATAAGAACGGGGAAATATCACAGCTTAAGATTATGACAGCTGATAACACCAACTATCCACCAGCATCAACAATCGCAGGTCTTGTAAGTGGAAACATTGATGACCACGATTCTAACGTAGTATCTGATGATGGTAAGACTGTAACCCTCGAAATCTACGATAATAAGGGTTATCTTTACACATGTAAGTTTAACATTAAGGATACAGATACAGATCAGCTCTTCTCATTAGAGCTTACAGATATCATCGATTCCAACGGTAACACAATTGGAAAAGAACTTTTGAAGGGCGTTACTCTTGGTGATGCTGATTCAGAATCCATGAAGACTGCAAAGGATTATGAAAATGGTTATAGCCTTGTTGTAAGTTCAACTGATCCTACACAGGGAACAATCTATCTCGACAGTGGATTTACAGCATTTGATAATGTTCCTGCTACAGGAGATACAATTTCTTCTCTTACAAATATCAATGGCTTCATGAAGACTATTTATCCTGATGCCATTGCTAAGAGATATGCAAACATCGACAGCTATGAGATTGACCAGGATGCTCTTAATGTTACCTTTGATTATTCAGATTATAGTTCATCAATCATTAACAAGACTTACACATCATTTATCAAGAATAATACAGAAGCTTATTACTATGATAAGATTACTCAGTTTGGTTACGCAGCTCCTTCAACAGAAGGCGGTAAGCTCAGCAGCTTAAATAAAGAAATGCTGACAGAGGTGTTTAATTTTCCAGGAACTGATGCAGACTGGGCTGCAATGCTTGATGATGCTTCTAACTATGTATATGAATTTGATGAAGTAAATCTTACAATTAAATCCGGAAAGGTTCCGGAAGAAACTGATGATTATGTATCAGGAAGTAAACTTAAGACCAAGTACGATAACTATTTTACAAATGCTGATGGTTCTGCCAACAAGATAAGTGATGTAGTTGGTAATATTGACCTGACAACCTATCCTAAGGGAGCATGGTATACATATTCAAATGATACATTAAAGATTTACGGTGCCAAGTCACAGGTTAAGACTGATGGTAATGAGTCTATTACAGCTCTTACATCTTCAAAGCTTTACGCATACCTTAAACAGTACGAACTGGATAATGGCGTTCTTCCGGATACAATGGACCTTAGTACATTGCCAACAACAGTTCAGACCGAAGTTAAGAACATGCTCACAACTGAAGACATAATTGACAGTACAATAGTTCTTAATCTTTCACAGGTATCACTTACAGGTACAACCGGAACTACAGTTGGTGTTACATTCTCTTACAACGACAAAGAGATCACAGATCCTGATTATCTTCTTGGAACATTTAACATTGTTTCAGAACAGATTCCGGCAGATCCTACAAATAAGTTCCAGTACGATGTACCTACCAGCGTATTCAGAGATGTGGCAACAAAGAAAACCGGTTATGTATTATTTGATGATGATCCATCAGGTTTCTCATTAGACGAAATACCGGACAATATTTTAGAGACTGTTTATAAGACCAGTAAAGCCAGTATCAAGGTAAAAAATAAAGATACTTCCAGTTCAGTTTATCCTGATGATTTCTCAAACTTAAGTGATGAGGAATTTAACGTATCCTTTACAACAAGTGGTAAGATGACAATTACTCATAAGCAGACAGATTCAGTTCCGATCAATTCTGATTATGAGTGTTCAGTTGATAATGGAGTGGCAACCTTTAAGACAGCCAATGCTACAGTTGCATTCCCAACTGATACATCAGAAGGAAGTACTTTTAGCCTCAAAGGAAAGATTTCAGACATTCTTTCAACGTCTAATACTACAACAAAGGGACTTCTTGAAAAGGCATTTGGACTTACAGATGCAGACGCTAGAGCATTTGGATCTAACGGTTACTACGAGATTGATGAGATCGAAGGTATTAAGCTTTATACAAAGGATCCTGAATCTACAGATGGTAACAAGACAATTACACTTAAATTCGACCCTAAGACTGGTAAGATCGTAAGTGCAAATGGTAATGAGAGTACATTCAAGGTTAACATGTTATTTGACCAGACAATACCTGGACTTGAACCTTTTGGTTATCAGGATGCTGAGAAGACAGAATCCGGCAAGGTAAACGGACAGCTTGAGCTTGACTTTAGTACAGTTACAAACTTCAACACCAACGGTTCCTCCACAATCAGAGCCGTTAAGGGTGATAAGAATGCTCTTAACACAGGTAGAGCAGTAGGTACCATGAATGGTGTGACAGTAAGTACAGATGGATCCATCTATGCTACATATTCAAATGGTCAGACTAAGCTCCTTGGACAGATTGCATCAGCTGAGTTTGCTAACGCATCAGGTCTTTCAAAAGAGGGAGATAACCTCTATGCATCAACTCTTAACTCTGGTGAAGCAACTATTCAGGATATCACATCTGATGGCGGCTACATGAATACCGGCGTACTTGAAATGTCAAACGTAGACCTTTCATCACAATTTACAGAGATGATCACAACACAGCGTGGTTTCCAGGCTAACAGCCGTATCATCACAGTATCAGATACACTTCTTGAGGAACTTACAAATCTGAAGAGATAATTAGATAAGTAAGCTAATTAGAGATTATTATTAGAATAATGGGACGTATAAATCAAGAGATTTATACGTCCCAATTTTTCATAATATAACAATGTTTTCTCTGTTGGCATCAACGCCGATAGAAAGCTTGCCGCTTCTTTGAGAGTCGACTTTGTAGGTGACACCGCAGATTACAAAAATAACGCCCTGATACAAATAGTTCTTTATTATTGCTTTTGCGTGCATCCCCTTGCTTATGGTATCTTCCATGAGAGCTTTTTTATCCTGAAGCTCTTTGATTGAATGCTCCTTCATTCCAACAGCAGCGTTAATCCTGATTTTCCATTGCATGAGCTCTCTGTTAATTGCTCCGACTTCAAGGAGTCTGTCTCGTTCCTTGGTGAGAGTCTTAAGTTCCTCAGACTCTCTATTTATGTCGTTTTTGAGGGTGTTGTATTCTAAAAGAAGATTTCCAACGACTCCTAAGCTGACAATTGTCTTGGCGCCGGCCTTGCTGCCTACGTTATTTGATTCAAAGCCGAATTCTGCCTGAATGGTTCCTCCGTAAACAACTCCGTCTTTTCCAAGGGCCTTTATATATTCCGTAGCAAAAAGTGTACAGTTTACAAAACTGTTGGCAATAATATTCTTGGCTTTTATTGTCAGACCTTCAAAATATTTGCCAATGACGTTACCTTTTGCTTCGATTCCTCCGCGGATAGGACAGGTTGATCCGCCTTTGATTATTACATTTCCGCCGCTATACAAAAAAGCGCTTTCCATATGACCGCTTATTATGATGTCCCCGGTTGCATGTATTTCACTGCCTGATAATACGTCCCCGGTTACCAGGATCGTGCCGTCGTAGCGAATTGTCTTGTCGGAAACCTTAACTTCATTATAGATTTTGATTTTCTGAACAAAAAGTTCTCCATCGATATAGGAGAGTGCACCGGTGTATTTGGCAACATAGCTTACACGGTCGTTCATGATCATGAAACCTTCGCCCTTTATAATAGGTTTTTCTTTACCTTTTTTGGAAATGAATGCTTTTCCGTATACATCATAACCATCGATACCGGCAGTAGCTTTGTGGTATTTGGCCAGGACGTCTCCAACATTAACTCTTACTATGTTGTCAATTGATGAGAAATCGACATCACCAAAATCATCTTCTTCAAGAGATGAAGTTGTTTCAGTATCAAAAAAGTATTCATAATAGCCGTCGGTACCATCCACGGGTTCTCTTCCGGCAGCAATCAGGTATTCATGGCCGGGAATCGGGTCTTTTACTATCTGAGCTATGACAGATGGATCCACACCTTTTCGAATGCCTGCTTTGTGCAGGAATTTGACTATTACCTGTGCAGTGTAGATTTCTTTTTTTACCTTAGGTGGAAGAGTGAAGTGGCAGATCATGTTATTCTTGGTAAAAGAAAGAAACATGTTCTTATTGGAGGTCATAAAATCAATGATGCTTTCCTCTTTGGAGGAAATGTCACCATCATCCACATCATCAAAGGTAATATCTGAAAGGTATTCACCGGAAACAATGCGCTCACGTATCCTATGCATATCCTTGGCAGTGTACATGAGAGAGGAGTACATGGAAACATCAATTCCATCCTCAAGTCCAAGACGGATCTCATGCATCTGATTAGCCCAGTACAGAGGCTTTGCATAGGGTGTTATATCAATCTGATGCTCCAGGCCAAGACGCAGTTCCTGCATCTGCTGCCAATTGTAGGAAGCGTCAGCATATTGTTCAACGTTAACTCCACTTTCTATACCGAGTCTTATTTCGCGAATTGCATCGCTACGCATGTCGACAGATATATACTTATCAATATTTATATCATGATTCAGACATATACTGATCTGTTCAAGCTGCTCCGCATCAAAGCGTTTTGCAACATACTTGGAAATATCAATGTTATCGACAAATGCTTTGTGAAGCTGGTCTAGAATTCCATAATTATATGTATTTATCTTTTTTTCATCAAAAACAAGCCCGTCTTCAGCGCTTTCTCTGATGACACGCATTTTCATATAAGGCATATCAACGTAGGCATACATCGATACATCGATATTCTTTTCAAGACCTTTTCGAATTTCTCGCATCTGAAGGTGATCGAATGTAGGGTCCATGTAAAAGATAATAGGAAAATCTGAGGAATTAACAAGGCCTTTTCGGATTTCACGCATCTGCTCGGCGAGGTAATCTTTTTTGGCGAAAACTGAAACGTCTATATTGGAGTTAAGGCCTTTTCTGATCTGGAAGATCTGCTGTACGTCAAAACCTTCTTTTCTATAAGGGGACATATCGATGCCCTGATATAGTTCAAGTCTGATTTCTTCCATTTCAAGCCAGCTCATTTTAGGGTTTAAATATTTTCGTACATCAAGTTTGTCGGCAAGACCTTTTCTTATTTCGGAAAGCTGCAGAGGATTATAGCCATATTTACGCAGCTTGGCGGAATCAAAGCCAAGCTCCTCTATGAGACTTAGCTCGTTTTCCAAAGCGTCATCGTCAAAGGAGTTAATGCCTGAATATATATTAAATTCTTTCTTGGAATCTAAGTTTTTTTGTATCATGTTGTCCTCGTTATTTGAAACAATAATTTATACTCAGACAGAGCATTTTTTTCATATATTTCAATATTATTCCAACATTAATTATAGATTAGTGATATGTTATTTCATAATAAAAAAAACGTAAAATAATAGTGTTTTTCTTTACAATATAAAATTACAATAAAAACTAATGTAATATGTACTTAAAAGTGATAAAATGTCTATATACCACAACATCTTGTATTAGTATATCAATTAATCACAAGAGGACATTAGTGAAATATGGTAATGGAAATTTTATTTCATAACGTAGATTGAATAATGAAATAAAACACCAAATATGTCCAAAATGTGAACTTTTAGTAGAGAATTAATGATGAAATAGTGATAAAATTAATACATAAAGAAATAAAATTTCAAATTTAGTGAAATAAATCCAAAAAAGTGAAATTCTTGTTGTGGGCTGCAGTATCCTTATCAAGGAGTAATGTATGGAAAAAAGCGTTTTACTCTTAACCAAGATGGATACCAGAAAGATTCTTGTAAACGTTCGGAACATCCAGATTGTCGAATCAAATCCAGATACGGTGATTATTCTTCAGGGAGGTCGTAAGATCCTGGTAAAGGAAAGTCTTGAAGAAATTTACCATATGATCCAGGGAGAGTAATCTTGCTGGACGATTTTTGTATTTAAAAGAACTATAAACATACGAAAGGGGTATATGTTGTGGATATTGCGTCATTACTTGGTGTAGGACTATGTTTCGTTTTCATGATCCTTAGTATTGTGTTTTCGGCGGGAATCAGCGGTGTTCAGTACTTCCTGGATGCTCCTTCTGCGATGATTACTTTTGGTGGAGCGCTGATGGCGGTTCTTGCATCCAGAAGCATGCCTAGTTTCATAAATGGTCTGAAATCGTATACGTTGATCTATAAGATGCCAGTTCTTGATACAAAGGGAACAATCAAGCAGATTATTGATCTTTCCAATACAGCTCGTAAGGAAGGACTTCTTGCTCTTGAAGAAGCTGCCGGTAACCTTGAAGACGCATTCATGAAAAAAGGCGTTGGCCTTATAGTAGACGGTACTGAGCCGGAGCTTGTTAAGGGTATTCTTGAAGCCGAAATTGATGCTATGTCAGAGCGTCACAAAGAGAATTATTCTTTCTTTGGTGATCTGGCCGGCATGGGCCCTTCCTGGGGAATGATCGGTACCCTTCTTGGACTGGTTCTGATGCTTCAGAACATGTCAGATCCTTCATCTATCGGACCATCCATGGCGGTTGCTCTTATTACTACATTCTATGGTTCAGTTCTTGCTAACTGGTTCTGCTATCCTGCTGAGAATAAGTTAAAAGCCCGTGATAACGCTGAATATACAGCTAAGAGTATTATTATTGAAGGCCTTTTGTCCATTCAGGCTGGTGAAAACCCTCGTGTAACTGAGGAGAAGCTTAAGTCCTTCCTGTCACCTGCTGACAGAGCGGCATATGAAGCTGAGAATGGTACCGGTGATGGAGGCGGTGAATAATGGCAAAAAAACCAGAAGAGATAAAACCTGGTCTACCCGCGTGGCAGGGTACATTCGGAGATCTGATGAATCTGCTTCTTTGCTTCTTCGTTTTGCTGTTTTCAATGGCCAGTATGGATGCGGCTAAGTTTGAAGAAGTTGCAGCTTCTTTTAGTTCTGCATTTAGTATTTTTTCAGGTGGTGAGATGTCCATCGGTAAGGGAGCTCTTATCGGTGACGGTGTTTCCCAGCTGACTGAGCTTTCAAGCTATGTTACTTCAATGGGTATTGCCCAGTCGGGATCTGATTCCACAGAGGCGGAAGCAGATGCGGTTGGTGAAAAAAATGAAGAGGAACTTTTGGAAGCAGCGCAGGATGCTCAGATGGAAGCTTCACAGGAGCTTGCTGAGAAGATTCAGGCAGCCCTTGAAGAAGGCGAGATTGAGCAGCAGGTTGACCTTAATTATACAAGTCAGTATGTTCAGCTGACGATACAAGGTTCAATCCTCTTTGACTCAGGTAAAGTTGATATTAAATCGGATGCTATTCCTGTAATAGATAAGGTTGGTCAGATCCTTGAAAACTATGCAGGAGGCACCATTGAAATTGAAGGACATACCGATAATGTTCCGATGTCCTCGGGAGGTAAATATACAAATAACGATGAGCTTAGCTCGGGAAGAGCGCTATCGATATTTAATTATCTGGTAGATACAACTACCCTTGATCCTGCGAAGCTCATTCATACAGGGCGCGGTGAATATGACCCGATTGCTGATAATTCCACAGTTGAGGGAAGAGCTAAAAACAGAAGAGTTGAAATAAAGATCTACAATCCATTAAGTGCATCTTACTAATACGTGAAAGGAAAAATCACAAATGAAAAAGAACTTACTTTCAATCATTATTCTTGCTCTTTTAGTTGTTAATATCGGTATGACAAGTTTTATGCTTCTTAGTGTCATGACAACGAATTCTCAGACAGCCAAGCTTATCTCTGATATTGCTGCAGCTCTTGAACTTGAAGCTAATGGCGGAAATACAGGTGGTTTTTCAGGGTCTGCTTCTGGAAATGTAGAGGTTGCAAATATCGCAACTTTTGGTTTTACCGGCGACAACCAGCTTACCATCAATTTAAAGCCGGGGGCAGATGGCAAAACTCACTATATGCTTGTTGAGGTAGTATTTTCTATGAACACAGCAAGTGCAGATTATACGGCTGCTTCTGAAAAGATTGATGGTATGAAGGATCTTGTAAAAGGTAAGGTTACAAGCGTTCTTTCAAATTATACCCTTGAAGAACTTCAGGCGGATGATACTCCTGCAAAAGAGGCTATTCTGGAAGGAGTTCAGGAACTTTTTAATTCAAACTTCATCTATGAGGTTACCTTTAGTAGCGTTCTTTATCAGTAAACTGTTTTTGTTATGACATTAAAGGTTTTAATGTAAATATTTTTATATTTGCAGCGCTTATGAAAAAGCTTGCTGCAAGAGAGGAGATCCACTTTGAGTGAAGTACTGTCACAAAATGAAATAGATAGTCTGTTGGCAGCACTAAGTACTGGTGAAGTAGACGTCGCTCAAATGGCGGCCGCGGACGAGAAAAAGGTCAAGGACTATGACTTTAAACGTCCCGCCAAGTTCTCTAAGGAACATCTGCGTACCCTGGAGATGATTTATGAGCATTACGGAAGACTTTTATCTACCACACTACCTTTGTACCTGCGCAAAAACGTATCAGTTTCTGTAGCGAACTCGGAAACTGTTACTTATTCCGAGTTTAGTAATGCCTTGTCCAATCCTGTTATTCTGGGAGTTATCAATTTCCTTCCACTGCAGGGTACGATTATTTTGGAACTACAGGCCAATATTGGTTTTTCTTTCATCGACAGAATGCTTGGAGGTGAAGGAGGAACGCTTGATAAACCAAGACCATTTACAGATATTGAGATGCCTCTTATCGAGAAGCTTGTTACTATCTGTATGTCACTGATGGTTGAGCCCTGGCAGAACGTTGTAGCCATCAATCCTGTTATGGAGAGGATTGAGACCAATCCGCAGTTTGCTCAGGTTATTTCGCCATCAGATATGATTGCCATCGTCACACTTAATATCAAGATTGGTGATACAGAAGGACTTATGAATGTCTGCCTTCCATATTTCACTTTAGAGAGTGTTATGGATAAGCTGAATACCAAGTTCTGGTTCTCAACGATGCAGAAGAATAATGATGAGAACTACACGGATTATCTTCAGTCTATGGTGAGACATGTTGATGTACCTGTTAAGGCGATTCTTGGGAAATGCAATGTTTCGGTAAGTGACTTTGTTCATCTTCAGGCGGGGGACATAATTAGACTTGATAACAGAGTCAATACTGATATGCAGATTTATGTGGGAAATATATATAAGTTTACGGCGCTTCCCGGTACAGCCAAGGACAAATATGCCGTAAGAATTACTTCAGTTATAAGAGAGGAGGAAGAGTAGCAGCATGGATGGAATGTTATCACAAGACGAAATTAATGCTTTGCTGGCCGGTATGGATACTTCCGGTGGTGGCGACGCTGCTGCTGACGGGGGAGATGCTTCTGCAGATAGTGGTATACCTGAGGAGGCGGCTGCCGCTTCACCTTCAGTAGGTGGCGGTATTATTGATGAATCTCTTTTGACAGATTCAGAAAAAGATGCAATTGGTGAGGTTGCTAATATTAGTATGGGATCTTCAGCTACAACGCTGTATTCCCTTGTTAATCAGAAGGTTAATATTACAACTCCTCAGGTTGAGCTTGCCAATTGGGAAAACGTAATCAATAACTATGAAAGGCCTTGTGTATTCATTCAGATCAAGTACACGGTTGGCCTTGATGGTACTAATATCCTTATTTTGAAGGAGCATGACGTTATGGTCATCACTGATCTTATGATGGGTGGTGACGGTACTAATACAGATGGAGAGATTGGTGAACTGCAGCTTTCTGCTATTTCAGAAGCTATGAACCAGATGATGGGTGCTGCTGCAACATCACTTTCTACCATGATCAATCAGAAGGTAGATATCAGCCCGCCACAGGCAACTCTTCTTGATATGATCAATGATGACCCTTCTGATATTGCTGATTTCCTGACGGGAACCTTTGTAAGGATTTCCTTTAAGATGCAGGTTGGCGATCTTGTTGATTCAACTCTTATGCAGTTGTATCCTATTGATTTTGCCAAGACTTTGAAGGATACAGTAATAGCTGGAGATGCAGCTGCTGAAGCAGCACCGGAACCGGCTCCTGCACCAGCACCAGCTCCTGCACCAGCTGCTGCGCCTACAATGGATGCGTCTGCAGGAATGCCGCAGATGGACCCGAATATGATGGGCGGCCAGATGGGCATGGGAATGGGCATGCCTCAGATGGGAATGCCACAGATGGGTATGGGAATGGGCATGCCAA
Organism: uncultured Butyrivibrio sp.; assembly: GCF_947169445.1. Taxonomy (GTDB): domain Bacteria; phylum Bacillota; class Clostridia; order Lachnospirales; family Lachnospiraceae; genus Butyrivibrio. The sequence continues at coordinate 96,076 of NZ_CAMVPU010000008.1, forward strand.
TGCAGATGCCTATGCCTCAGATGATGAATATGAATATCCAGCCTGCTCAGTTCCAGAATTTTTCCGGTGGAACTACTATTATGGCAGGTGGCGAGAATATCGGACTTATCAAGGATGTTCCTTTGGAGGTAACGGTTGAGCTAGGAAGAACTGCTAAGCCTATTGCAGATATTCTTGATTTTGCTCCCGGAACCATCATAGAGCTTGATAAGGTGGCAGGCGAACCTGTCGATGTTCTTGTTAACGGTAAGTTCGTTGCCAAGGGAGAAGTTGTAGTTATCGAAGAAAGTTTTGGTGTACGTGTAACTGAAATTGTGCAGTAATTGTAACATTTTGGGGTGATATGGGAGCAGATTCATACTTGCAGTTTATTTCAGTTCTGATTATTTTTGTTGTGGTCCTGGCTGCGACATATTATGTCACAAAGTGGATCGCCAATTATCAAAAAGGAACTGAGTCAGGCAAAAATATCGAGATAATAGAGACCTGCCGAATATCGAATAACAAATATATTCAGATAGTTCGTGTAGGCGAAAGATATATTTCTCTAGGGGTTACAAATGATCAGATCACAAATCTTGGGGATGTTGATCCATCAGAAATTGTAAAAGAGCCGAAAGCTCAGGAAAATATGTCTTTTAATGATATTCTTGAAAAAATAAAGGGTGAGAAAAAGAGTAGTAATGGCAAATAAGTGGGGAGAGATGGTATTTAAAAAGAATATGAGTCGTCTTAAGAAGAAAGCTTTGATTGTTTCTTTCTTGTGTCTTTTTGCTATCTTTACATTTATGGCCACTACTCCAGTTACCGCCTTGGCGACTCAAAACATAATTTCTGATACTACGCCAACAGACCCGACTACTGATGAGGAAAGACATTTGACTGGTTCTCAGGGAGAGAGAACCAATATAAATGAGCCTGGTTCTTCTGAGGATCCGGAGGATCTTAAGGAACTGAACATTGCTAATACGGTTACTATAACCTATGACAATGGTAATGGTTCTCTTAACGGTGCACTAAGGATCCTTATCACACTTACTTTAATTTCCCTAGCACCAACGCTTCTTGTGATGATGACTTCTTTTACGAGGATCATCGTCGCTCTACATTTTACGAGAACAGCCATTGGAACCCAAACAGCACCTCCAAACCTGGTGATGATTGGGATTGCTTTGTTTATGACTCTTTTCATTATGCAGCCTACTCTGACTACTGTTTATAATGATGCGGTTATTCCTTTTGAAAATGGCGAGATGGACCAGAATGAGTTTTTTCAGGAGGCAATGGTGCCCTTTAGAAACTTTATGTATGGTCAGACTCTGCGCAAGGATGTAGATCTTTTTATGCAGATTGATGGCATTGAGTGGGATGGGGAACTAGATAGTATTCCCAATGTTGTTCTGATACCGAGTTTTATAGTAAGTGAACTTAGGACTGCCTTTATTATAGGCTTTATGATCTATGTTCCTTTTATAGTTATTGATATGGTTGTAGCATCAGTACTTATGAGTATGGGTATGATGATGCTGCCGCCAACGACAATTTCGCTTCCGTTTAAGATTTTGTTGTTTGTTCTTGCAGACGGATGGACGCTTATTATCGGTAATCTTGTTAAGTCGTTCTACTAATTACAGAAAGGAGACATAAGGTGATTACAATTGGTGATATTAATTTGATAATTGGCGAAGCTCTTTTTATGGTAATCAAGATGTCTCTGCCGGTTCTGCTTACTTCAATGGTTATAGGTCTTGTTATTTCAATTTTTCAGACAGTTACTTCGATTCAGGAGCAGACACTTACCTTTGTTCCTAAGGTAATTGGAGTCTTTTTGATGATTATGATTTTGGGAAACTGGATGGCCACTGAATTGTCCGGCTATATAACAAATCTTTGGTCTGATTTTTCAAAGTATGTTAGATGACGGGAGATTGTCCATATGCTTGATTACAGCTTTAGCTATGGAGATTTAGAGATTTTTCTCCTGATACTTGTGAGAGTTGCCAGTTTTATTTTCGTCTGTCCCTTCTTCGGAGGAAGGCAGACACCGAATATTGTGAAAATTGGCTTTAGTCTCCTTTTATCTATTATGTTGTATGGGGCAGTACCCTATGTAGCTCCAGATTATAACACCATCATAGGATATACGGTGATTGTGTTAAAAGAAGTAATGGTTGGTTTTTTGATTGGTTTTTCCGTGCAGCTTTGTGAACTTATAGCTGCTTTTGCCGGAACTGTTGTGGATATGCAGATTGGTCTGTCCATGGTAAATATTTTTGATCCCAATACCAATGAGCAGGTGACTATTACAGGTAGTCTTTATTCACAGGTTCTTACGATAATGCTGATCATAACCGGTATGTATCGTTTTATTTTAAATGCTCTTGCTGATACTTTTAAGGTTATTCCAATTAACGGAGCAGTTATAAATGCTGACAGATTTTTGGAAACGATTATCGGTTTTATGCGTGATTATGTTGTAATTGGCTTTAGAATCTGTCTGCCGATCTTCATAATAACTTTCATTACCAATATGGTACTTGGTATTTTGGCAAAGGTTTCTCCGCAGATGAACATGTTTGCTGTGGGTATTCAGATAAAAATCATAATCGGTCTTTTGATTATGTTTGTAACTGTAAGCATGTTAAGTGATGCTACAAATTTTATTTTTATCAATATGAAGGAGCTGATGCAGGATTTTGTCTACAGTATGCAGAGTAGTTGATCCTACTTATAAGCCTTTAATTGCATATAACCTTCAGTTCTTCGCAGAAGATGCCAATGGCGCAGAAAAGACAGAGCAGCCTACTGCCAAAAAGCTTGATGACGCCAGAAAAGAAGGCCAGGTTGCCAAGAGCCAGGAAATTGCCACAGCTTTTTCGTTGCTTTCTTTTTTTATTTTGCTTAGGCTGACCTATGGGTTCATGGGACAGAATTTTACGGGGATATTTAATCGTGTCTATGACAATATCCCTAATGTGGCCAGAACCTATGATGGATTTTTACCAATAAGTTATATTCGAAGTATTATTTATAATGCTTTTCTTACTATTTTGCTCGTGTGTGCTCCGTTTTTTGCAGTTGGATTTTTCGTCGCTTTTTTATGCGACCTTGTTCAGGTAGGCTATAAACCTACTACAAAACCGCTTCAGCCAAAGCTTTCAAAGTTAAATCCTATTAGTGGAATGAAAAAGATTTTTTCCACCAGAAAGCTCTTTGACCTGGCTAAATCAATACTTAAGCTGATTCTGATGTCCGTCGTTATTATTAGTTTTTTTAACGGACGTAAGGAGTCTATTTTCCTTCTTTATGACATTCCGCTTAAAAACGCCATTGGAATGATGGGGAATTTTATTATAGACCTTGGGATCAGAATTGCAGCAGTTTATATGATCATTGCTTTTGCTGACTTGATTTATCAGAGACGTAAGTTCACCAAGGATATGATGATGACCAAACAGGAAGTTAAAGAAGAGTTCAAGAATGCTGAAGGAAGCCCGGAAGTTAAGTCGGCTCAGAAGCGTAGGATGATGGAAGCTTCCAGAAGGCGAATGATGCAGCAGATACCACAGGCAGACGTTGTAATCACGAACCCTACTCACTATGCTGTTGCGATCAAATATGACGCTTCGGTGTCAGAAGCTCCTATTGTAGTGGCTAAGGGAGCTGATTATCTGGCTCAGAAGATAAAAGAAATAGCTAAAGATAATAATGTTGAAATAGTAGAAAACAAACCACTTGCCAGAATGCTATATGCTAATGTTGAGGTGGGAGAAATGGTACCACCTGAGCTGTATAAGGCTGTTGCCGAGGTACTGGCATATGTATATCACCTAAAGGGTATTGCATAAGCTCTATAAATTTAAGGTGATTATTTTTTGGAACACTAGACTGCTGGAAAGGGGGATGACGCATGGATAGAACCAAGATAATGAACCGTATATATGATTACGGCCTTGCAATGTACATTGTTGCAGCTGTTGTAATGTTGATCATTCCGCTTCCTGACTGGCTTTTAGATATACTTCTTGCCTTTGATATGTCACTTTCCTTTGTGATCATGTTTACGGCGATGTTTGCAACCGAAGTTTTACAGATGTCGTTTTTTCCTACGATTTTGCTTTTTACAACAATATTCAGAATTGCCCTTAACGTTTCTTCTACAAGACTTATCCTGACTCAGGGAAGTGCAGGGCAGGTTATTACTGTATTTGGTACCTTCGTTGGTGGCGGTGACCTGATCGTAGGAGCTATTGTTTATGTAATCCTTATCATAGTTCAGCTTATGGTCATCAACAAAGGTTCTGAACGAGTTGCTGAAGTATCGGCAAGATTTACTCTTGATGCTATGCCCGGTAAACAGATGGCTATTGATGCGGACCTTAATACCGGAGCTATAACTGATGCAGAAGCTAAGGCCAGGCGTGAAAAGATACAGGAAGAAGCAAGCTTTTTTGGCGCCATGGATGGTGCTACTAAATATGTAAAGGGAGATTCAACTGCCGGACTTATTATTACGGCGGTTAACCTGGTAGGCGGAATTGCCATGGGTATGCTCAGGCAGGGTATGGATGTTAATACGGCTATAAATACCTATTCTATTCTGACCATGGGTGATGGACTTGTAAGTTCAATTCCTTCTCTTATGATTTCTATGTCAACCGGTATTCTTGTTACCAAGGGGTCCAAAGAGGCGGATTTTGGACATGTTCTTATCAATCAGCTATTTGGTATGCCAAAGACCTTGTATCTGGTTGGCGGTGTTGTTGCAGGACTTGGAATATTATCACCGCTTCCTACGGTTTTGTATGTAACTTTTGGTGCGGCATTTATTCTTCTTGGAAGAGTGGCCTCCCAGACTATTGAAGAGGTGGCAACCGAAGCTGAGGTCGCTACACCTGAAGAAGCTCAGGCAGAAGAGATAAGACAGCCTGAAAATGTCACAAGTCTTTTGCAGGTTGATCCTATTGAGCTTGAATTTGGTTACGGAATTATTCCTCTTGCTGATGTGAATCAGGGCGGGGATCTTCTGGACCGCGTTGTCATGATAAGACGTCAGGTGGCGCTGGAACTTGGTACTGTAGTTCCGATTATCAGACTTCGTGATAATATTCAGTTGAATCCCAATCAATATATCATTAAAATTAAAGGTATACAGGTTAGTGATGGAGAAATTCTTTTTGACCACTATATGGCCATGAATCCGGGACATGTAGAGGAAGAAATCACAGGTATCCCGACATTTGAGCCATCCTTCCATCTGCCGGCTATCTGGATTACAGAGAGCCAGAGGGAAAGAGCGGAGAGTCTTGGATATACGGTTGTTGATCCTCCATCAATCATTGCTACTCACTTAACTGAGATAATTCGTGAACATATTGCTGAACTTATGACAAGGCAGGATGTTCAGAATCTTATAGATAATCTTAAGGAACGTAATCCTGCACTTGTGGATGAGCTGGTACCTAAGCTTATGAGTCTTGGTGAAATCGAGAAGGTTCTGCAGAATCTTTTGCGAGAGGGCATTTCCATAAGAGATCTGGTTACTATTTTTGAAACACTTGCTGATTTTGCTCCATCGACACATGATCCGGATATCCTTACGGAATATGTAAGACAGAGTTTAAAGAGAGCAATTTCCAGTAAATATTTTATTCCTGGAGAGACTACAAGTGTTGTTACGCTTGATCCTAAGGTAGAACAGGAAATCATGAGCAGCGTTAAGCAGACCGAGACCGGTGCTTATCTTACTTTGGATCCTGCCAGGACAAAAGCTATCCTTAATGCTGTTGGGGAACAGGTAAGGAAGCTGGAGGAGACCGGTAGAATGCCGATTATCATGGCATCTCCGATTGTCAGAATGTACTTTAAGAAAATGACGGAAGACTATTACAGAGATTTGATTGTGATATCTTACAACGAAGTAGAGCCTAATATCGAATTACAATCAGTGGGGATGGTAACAGCTTAATATGATTATCAAAAAGTATGTTGGAAAAACCGAGAGTGAGGCAACTGAAGAAGCAAGAAAGGAACTGGGGCAAAACATTGTTGTCATGAATGTAAGGCCCTTAAAAAAGAGCGGATTCTTATCTTTGTTTCAGGGACAGAAAATCGAAGTAACTGTAGCTCTAGAGGAGGAATCCGAAAGAACACCTGTCACAAGAACTCTTACGCCTGACAGGACAATTAAACCTGCGCCCAGAGCTCCTTTGGTAGAGGGTAGTCAGAAGGATACAGTGAGGCCTTCTGTTAAAGTTAATAAACCTGCTGACCTTATGGATGATGGCAGTGATATTGGCGAGAAACTTGATAATTTAAGTTCATTATTGGAAAAAAATATCAAATTCAAGGAATTGGATGATGAAAAGCCTTCTTTTGAATCTGATAATACTGTATCCAGGCCTAAAAAGGACTCCGGCAACAATATTTCCGATGAGACGATGTCTTTCATTAAATTGTTGTATAATACTCTTATAGAGAATGAAGTTGATGAGATTTATGTCAACCAGCTTACTGATGAAGTTGAGAAGATCAGTAAGCCGGGCATGCCATTTGACTTTGCACTGGCAAATGTTTATCAAAAGATGGTTCTTAAGTTTGGTAAATCAGAACCTATTGATCTGGATACTCATGGACCTCGTGCAGAGATTTTCATCGGACCTACAGGTGTTGGTAAGACAACAACAATAGCCAAACTTGCTTCTGAGCTTTCAGTTACTCAGAAAAAGAAGGTGGCACTTATAACTGTTGATACCTATAGGATAGCCGCAGCAGAACAGCTTCGTACCTATGCTTCGATATTAGAGATTCCTTTCAGAGTTATTTACTCTGTTGAGGAAATGAAGCAGGCAGCTGAAGATTTTAAAGATTATGACTATATCATGGTTGATACTGCAGGTCATTCTCAGCACAATGAAGAACTAAAAAATGATATTGAAGTATATATAAGAACATTGGAAGAAATCATGGACTGTGAGAATTTCCTTGTTCTTTCCGCAACGACCAAATACAGAGATCTTATTGAAATATCAGATTCCTACTCGGCAGTTGTTGCTTATAAACTGATATTTACCAAAATGGATGAGACCGGTGCGAAAGGCAATCTCTACAACATCAGGATGCATACCGGGGCGCCTATTTCTTACATAACAAATGGGCAGAATGTACCTGATGATATAGCCATTTTTGATGCTCAGCGCATCGTTAAAAATCTATTGGGTGGAAAAAGTTAACGGGTGGATTTATGGATCAGGCTCAACAGCTTAGAAATATAATTAAAAATACGAATAAGCCACAGCGTCCTTTGGCGAGAATCATTACCGTTACAAGCGGCAAGGGTGGTGTAGGCAAATCTAATGTAGCAATAAATCTTGCCATTCAGTTTAGAAAGATGGGCAAGAGAGTAATTATCCTTGATGCCGATTTTGGACTTGCAAATATTGAGATTATGTTTGGAACCGTTCCGAAGCATAACCTTTGCGACCTGATTTATCAGGGAAAAAACATCAAGGATATTATTACATGGGGACCTGAGGGAGTCGGTTTTATTTCCGGAGGATCCGGAATATCCGGCATGTATAATTTAAGCCGTGATTACCTCGTGTATATTATTGTTAATCTTGCTGAATTGGACGCAATAGCTGATATAATAATAATAGATACAGGAGCCGGAATATCCAGTGCAGTTATGGAATTCCTTGTAGCAAGCGGAGAAGTTATACTTGTAACGACTCCTGAACCTACTTCAATAACCGATTCGTATTCACTTCTCAAGGCACTTAATCAGTCTCCAAGGTTTTCAAGAGAAGATACCAAGGTAAAAGTAGTATCTAACAGAGTAAACTCAGATGATGAAGGTCAACAGCTCTTTAACAAGTTAAATGCAGTTGTAGCCAGGTATCTGAAGTTACCGCTGGTTTATATGGGAGCTATCCCACAGGATCCAATGCTTGCGCGAAGCGTAATGCAGCAGTCACCTGTATCCCTGCAATATCCTAACGCTAAATCGGTTCGAGCATTTGAGGCAATTGCATCTAAGCTTATGAATCCGGGGGATACGTCTGAAATAAAGCAAAGAGGAATGGCTGCTTTCTTTTCACATATTATTACAGGAAGAAAACTTAGCAGTACACCCAAAACAATAACCAGTACGCCGAATTTACCGGCCTGATTTTTCCTACGATCATAATAAGGAATGGAGAATGAATTAAAGTATGTTGGCAGATTATATTGCACCTGGAATCCGAATTGAACTTAAGGCTACAGGCAAAATATGGATGGATAATGACGCCAGAACTAAACAGATTTATATGAGTAAGCTGATGGATATCACTTCTGAGGACAGAATAGAAGTACTGATGCCTTCAGATAAGGGAAGACTAGTTCTTCTTCCTGTTGATGGAGAGTATAGTATATGCTTCTATGGAGCAAAGGGATTGTATCAGTGCTTTTCCAAGATTGTGGACAGGTACAGGAGCGATAACATGTACATCCTTGTACTTGATCTTACGAGTGACCTTCAGAAGCTTCAGCGAAGAGAATATTACAGATTTAGCTGTGCTTTGGAACTAAGGTCAAGGCAGCTGACTAAAGATGAACAGTTACTTTTTATGAGAAACAATAATATAAGGGTTTCTCCGGGTGATAACCTGCAAAAAGGTGTTGTTGTTGATATTAGCGGCGGAGGACTTAGATTCGTCTCTAATTTTCAATATGATGAGGGAAGTATTATCTATTGTTCCTACAGACTTCCGGGCAGTACAAAAGATTATGATATGCTCTGCAATGTACTGAAGGTAAGCGAGATAGAGTCGAGACCCGGACTGTTTGAACACCGCATCCAATACATAACTATTGACGAAACTTCCAGAGAAGACATAATCCATTTCATCTTTGAGGAAGAACGAAAAATAAGAAAGAAGCAAACTTAAAATGAGAAAAATTTTATTAATTGATGACTCTGCACTTATGAGAACTGTACTGAGTGATATCATTAACTCAGATTTAAGATTCCAGGTTGTTGACAAGGCAAAGGATGGAATTGAAGGCCTTGAACTCCTTAAGAAGAACACATATGATGCTGTAGTTCTTGATATTAATATGCCGAGGATGGATGGTATCACAATGCTTAAGGAAGTTCAGAAACAGAAGATTAAAGCTAAGATCATGATGGCCAGCACTGATACTAAGGAAGGTGCCAAGATTACGATGGACTGTCTTGATCTTGGAGCCCTTGATTTCGTACATAAACCGGATAGAGCATCTGAATGCAGAGGCGAAGACTTTACCAAACAGTTTATCAACACTTTGGCAGCTGTCGCTGATTCAAAAGCTCCAATGCCGGCAAGGACTTTCTCTATAGAAGAGGCCAGAGAATCCAGAAAGGTTGTTGAACTTGTCAGCAAATCAGCCAGTAAGATTACTGGTAACAGAATTGTTGCGATTGCTAGTTCAACCGGTGGACCTAGAGCGCTTCAGTCTGTTATTCCTAAACTGCCCAAGAATCTGAAGACTCCGGTAGTTTTGGTTCAGCATATGCCTGAAGGATTTACAGCTTCACTTGCAGAGCGTCTTGATTCACTTAGTGAAGTCAAGGTAAAAGAAGCTGCAGAGGGAGATGTACTTACAGCCGGTACTGTATACATCTCAAAAGGCGGTAAGCATATGCATATTGTAAAGAGTGGTGGCAAGTATACTATTCATTACATGGATGGTCCTACCAGAGAGGGTGTAAGACCATGTGCCAACTTTATGTATGAGTCTTTAATGGATTCCGATTATGATGAGGTATGCTGCGTAGTTCTTACAGGAATGGGCGCAGATGGAACAGAGGGAATTAAGAATTTAAAGACAAAGAAGAAAGTATTCGTTATTGGTCAGGAGGAAAGTACCTGTACCGTATATGGAATGCCCAAAGCAGTTGCTGTAGCTGGGCTTGTCAATCAGGTTGTCAAGCTTGAGGATGTTGCCCAGGAAATCATAATGCATGTCGGTGTGAATTGAGGGATTTCATTACTTTTTAATTTTTCTTTTACATACATATAATAAATACCTCCATTCAGTAAGCCGATATAACATTCAAAAGTATGCGTTTAAATGTATACGTTTGAAATTTATGACTTTTACTAATGGAGGTAAATAGGTTATGGATGTTTCCCAGTATCTAAGTGTCTTTCTTGATGAAGCAAAAGAGCATCTGCAGTCTCTAAACGATAACATCATGACTCTTGAGCAGGATCCTGAGAATGAGGATTGTATCAATGAAATATTCAGATCAGCCCATTCCATGAAGGGTATGGCCGGAACCATGGGCTATACCAGAATGCAGAATCTTACTCATGATATGGAAGATGTATTCTCAGACGTTAGAGCAGGCAAGATCAAGATCAAATCTGCTGATATTGATGTCCTTCTTCAGTGCCTTGATGCCATTCAGGGTTATGTTGATAATATCACCGAGAATCAGGATGAAGGTACTGATGAACATCAGAATATTATTAAATCATTAGCTGATATCAGAAATGGTGGCGGTGGTTCTGCAGCTCCAGCACCGGCGGCAGCTCCTGCGGCTGAAGCAGCACCTTCTGATGGTCCTGCACCAGGTGCAGACGGTTCTTCGGATTATAGGGCAATTCGCCTTGATCCTTCTGTAAAATCTACATTAGAGGAAGCAAAGTCTCAGGGCAAGAAGCTATGGGGTGTGACTGTTCACATTCAGGAATCTTGTATCCTTAAGGCTGCAAGAGGCTTCCTTGTATTCAAAGGGCTTGAAGAAATTGGTGAAATAGCAGTTTCTGAGCCTAATACTCAGGATATTGAAGATGAAAAATTTGATTATAGCTTCAGCCTTATCCTTATAACTGATGAGAGTAAAGAAAAGGTTGAAGAGATTGTAAAGGCTGTTTCTGAAGTAGAGACATGCGAATGCGGTGAGTATGATCCTAGCGGAGCAAAGGCTGCTGAAGAGAAAGAAGAGGCTGCACCTGCTGCTGAAGCTGCACCTGCGGCTACACCTGCACCAGCTGCTCCTGCTGCCAATACACCTGCACCTGCTGCAGCCGGTGGTGCCGGAGGCGCTGCTGGCAAGAAGGCTGTTGGTAAGCCTGTTGTAAATAGAACAGTCAGAGTAGATATTGAAAAGCTCGATGTCCTCATGAATCTGGTTTCCGAGCTTATCATTGCTAAAAACTCACTTATTTCTGCGGCTAATACCTCAGGTGTCAGCAACGGAAATGTTAATGAGCAGATTGAGTATCTTGAAAGTGTAACCACTAACCTTCATGAATCAGTCATGAAAGTTCGAATGGTTCCTATTGAGAGCGTACTTCAGAAATTCCCACGTATGATCCGTGATCTTAACAAGACTCTTGGTAAGAAAATGGAACTTACGATGACCGGTGAAGATACTGAAATGGACCGTACCGTGGTTGATGAGATCGGTGATCCTTTGATGCACCTTATCAGAAACAGTGCTGACCATG
>NZ_CAMVPU010000009.1 GCF_947169445.1 uncultured Butyrivibrio sp.
GAGTCCAGGATAAAAGATTTTGCCCTTTTGAGGCTAAAAAATTTTCACAACAACAACTTACAGGATTATTAGTTTTTAAAGCTGTGTACCGGAGCGGGAATACGGCCACCGCGATTTACAAAGGCATCACAGGAGAATCCATTAACCGGCATAATTGGTGCATAGCCAAGAAGTCCGCCAAATTCTACTGTCTCGCCAACGCCCTTTCCTATTACAGGAATCAAACGTACAGCAGTTGTCTTCTGGTTGATCATTCCAATTGCCATTTCATCAGCAATAATACCGGCAATTGTCGTATCCTTAGTATCTCCGGGAATGGCGATCATATCAAGGCCAACAGAACATACACAGGTCATTGCTTCAAGCTTTTCCAAAGTTAGGGCTCCTGCTTCAACAGCATTTATCATACCCTGATCTTCGCTGACAGGAATGAAGGCGCCGGATAGGCCTCCTACATAAGATGAAGCCATTACTCCGCCTTTTTTGACCTGGTCATTTAAAAGAGCCAGTGCTGCGGTTGTTCCAGGAGCACCTGCGTGCTCAACACCAATTTCATGAAGAATGTCTGCTACGCTATCTCCTATAGCAGGAGTAGGTGCAAGAGAAAGATCAATAATTCCAAAAGGAACTCCAAGCCTTTCTGATGCTTCTTTTGCAACAAGCTGACCTACTCTCGTAACCTTGAAAGCAGTCTTTTTGATCGTCTCGCAGAGAACTTCAAAATTCTCTCCTCTTACCTTTTCAAGAGCTGTCTTAACAACTCCGGGGCCGGATACACCGACATTTATGATCTTATCGGCTTCTGTAACACCGTGGAAAGCTCCGGCCATAAATGGGTTATCATCAGGAGCATTACAGAATATTACAAGCTTTGCACAGCCAAGGGAATCATTCTCTTTGGTTGCCATGGCAGTCTCTTTTACAATTGAGCCCATAAGACGAACCGCATCCATGTTGATTCCGGTCTTGGTAGAGCCTACATTTATGGAAGAACAGACAACATCAGTTGTAGAAAGAGCCAATGGAATTGACTCAATAAGAAGCTTATCGGCTTGTGTCATACCCTTACTTACAAGAGCAGAATATCCGCCGATAAAGTTAACGCCAACCTTCTTGGCAACCTTATCAAGAGTCTGTGCTATAGTGGCAAAATCCTCTTTTGTCCTGCAGGCAGCTCCTCCTACAAGAGCTATAGGAGTTACAGATATTCTCTTATTTACAATAGGGATTCCAAACTCTCTTGAAATCTGATCACCGGTCTTAACCAGATCCTTAGCTGCTTCATAAATCTTATCATATATATTTTTATTGAGTTGATCCAAATCGGATGTAATACAGTCCAGAAGACTGATACCAAGAGTAATGGTCCTGACATCCAGATTTTCTTTCTCAATCATTTCATTGGTTTCAACTACTTCTGTAACATTTATCATTATGATGATCTCCTATCATATTGTAGCTATTCGTTCAATTGTATCCGCGCATCATCAGATTCTATGCATGGAATCAAAGATTTCTTCTCGCTGACATTTGATGACCACGCCTATATTCTGGCCCAGTGCATCGAGGTCATCAGCAACTGTATTGAAATCCTTGACTGTAGCTGACATGTCTACGATCATCATCATATTAAAATAGCCACTTACAATAGTTTGGGAAATGTCGAGAATGTTAATACCGGAATCTGCAAGATAGGTGCATACCTTGGCGATAATGCCAACTGTGTCTTTGCCAACAACTGTGATAATAGTCTTATTCATAATTGCCTCCCGCTAAAGCATCATATGTGATTACTCATTTCCTTCAAAATTAGCAACATATTAGGGAAATGTCAACCTGATTTTTATTGGCCTCGCAGACGTTCCCAGTTTTTTTCGTTTATCTGCTCACGTTTCCTCGCGGGATTTTTGAAACCATTCAACTTATAATAAATACTGTATCTGCTGCGTACTGGGCCTGTTCCTCTGTAAAACCAGCTCCGTACTGACTTGATAGTATATCGATGAGATCATCTTTAGTCAGAGGCTTTACTCTAAGGTAGATTTCAGCTGTTCTGACAGCCTGTTCATTCCAATCAACAAGGCCATCTCCCTCAAGCTTGTCTATGGCATAGGTTGCCTCTTCATTGCTATAGCCGTTTCCATTTTTGCTTGTAAGCTGATCATAGAGGGCTTGTCTGGAAAAGTTCATATATTGAAGGAGACGCTTTGCTGTTTTGAATGCGTTTTGTTGGCCTATTGTAGCGACGGTTTCGGTATCTGAGGTACCTCCAGCAGCATATGTGGTCCGTGTATAGGGTGAAAACGCGATAAGAATAATAACTATCGCAAGAGAAATGATTATTCTTTGAGTATTAATTCTATGCATCATTTTAGAACCTCTCATAATAGCCCCGGATTGTATTCCTTAATCTCCCTTAAAGATTCCAACAATGCACTTAATTCATTCGCATTTAAAATGCTATCCTCTTCTTGAATATAGCATATGAATAATAGTCAAATTGTTAATGAACAATAAACTTTAAATAAACAATACAAAAAACATATTAGTAATAATCTTTCATAGAAAAAGCCCTATTGTCAGAAAAGGCAATAAGGCTTTTGCTTTTTTAAGCTGGAAAAACATATTTCTTTATCTCACAGTTTTTTATTCCACAGGATGAGAATTCTTCGTTATCCATCTCTCTGAAATAGGACTCAACAATTCGAACAATGCCGTTATGCGCTACAAGAATTATCTCTCTGTCATCATTCTTGATATCGTCCAGAAGGTTGTATATTCTCTGGGCCATCTGAAGCATTGATTCACCGGTGCCAAAGCGGCTTGCCATGTCCTTTTTGGCTTCATGGAACTGTGCACCGTCTCTTGGAGTAGACTCATATATTCCAAAATTCTGCTCTATTACCCTTGGTTCGACCTGCATTGGAATACCGGTAATTTCCGAAATATGTCTTGCAGTTTCTTTGGCACGTACAAGGGGCGATGTCAGGATTACATCTGCTGTAATTCCCATTTCAAGAATCTTCTTTCCTGTCTCAATAGCATGCTCATGCCCTTTTTGCGTAAGCTCAATATCTGTTGCTCCGCATATCTTATTTTCTACATTCCAAACAGTCTCGCCATGCCTGATAAAATAAAAATGATCCATTCGTCTTCTCCCGATTATCTCACAATCATCTATTAATCTTCTTAATCCATTTTCCACTTCTTAACCGAATTACGCAAACTACGCATTTGATAAACTGGTCAATTCGAAGCATAATATCTTCATGAAATCTTTTTTACGTCCTTAAATTTCATCATAGACAAATACTCGTATAATTTCTTCTCAACCAGTTCCCTGTTTTTATTATAGAAATAAGCGACATGCTCAGCATTTTTACCGGCAATTTCAAAATCAGCCTCACTTATAACGCCCTGCTCCAATGCCTCTTCAAGCTCCGAATTATCTATGATGGCAGCCTGTCCCTTTTGATTAATTACCACATCCAAAAACAGATCATAAAATAAAGCATCCCCATTTTCAAAGACTTCATTCTTTTTAGTAATATCAATATATATTTGAAAGAGCCTCTCTTCATAAAACATCGCCGTAACTACAAAATTCCCATCCTTAGGAGCCAGCTCAAGCCACTCATACCCTTTATCCGCAATGCAAAGTCTGCCCTCGTCTGTATCCACTTCATCAGGTACGCCAATCCCTGTAAAAGTTATCAGGCCGATTCCTCCATCAAAAAGCTCGTCTTTATGATAACTACAGGTAAAGTCCCTGTCTGCATCGCTGTACCATTCTCTTCTATCTAAATTCTTTATTTTTACTTCAAGCATAAATTTATTTCTCCCAAGTACATATTCTCACGAAGTGTGCGCTAAGTAGGCATTTTGGCCCAAACAGCAATTACTATCTTACTACATATCAAGTCAAAGAAAAATCTTTTTTGTGACAGAAATGCATTAAGAAAAACACTTCAAATGTTATAATATTTTGACAGAGGCCAAAGGCGCATAATCTTTGAAAGTTAAGCTTTTTATGATAAACAAAAAAAACAGAAAAATGGAGGATTCTCATGTATACTGCCAATGAAAAAAGATATGAAAAAATGAAATATAACAGATGTGGGAAAAGCGGATTACTTCTTCCGGCACTGTCCCTAGGACTTTGGCATAATTTCGGAGATACCGGAGTTTATGCCAATATGGAGGAGATGCTCTTTACCGCGTTTGACAATGGTATTACTCATTTTGATCTTGCCAATAATTATGGTCCAAAGCCGGGAAGTGCAGAAGCAAATTTTGGCAAAATATTAAAAGAACATCTTTCATCATACCGCGACGAACTGATCATATCCACTAAAGCGGGCTACGATATGTGGGAAGGACCTTATGGCAACTTCGGAAGCAGAAAATATCTCATAGCAAGTCTTGATCAGTCCCTTAAGAGAATGGGTCTTGATTATGTTGATATCTTTTACCATCACAGAATGGATCCCGAAACACCACTTGAAGAAACCATGGGCGCTCTTGAGCAGATAGTCAGAAGCGGAAAAGCACTGTATGTGGGCCTTTCCAACTATAATGGAGATACTCTTAGAAAGGCTACTGCCATTTTGGAAGAACGTCATGTTCCATTCATTATTAATCAGAATCGTTACAATATATTGGATAGAACCATTGAAAATAATGGCTTAAAGAAAGCTTCTCATGATCTCGGAAAGGGCATAATCTGCTTCTCTCCTCTTGCACAGGGAATGCTGACCGATCGTTATATAAATGGCATTCCTCAGGATAGCAGAGTTCGCACTGACGGAAGATTCCTTCATGAAGACCAGGTAGAAGCACAGATAGAAAGAAGCAAAAAACTTAATGACATCGCAGCAAAGCGCGGCCAGACTCTTGCTGAAATGGCTCTTTCATGGCTTCTTCGCGATGAGGATATCACTTCAGTAATAATCGGTGCTTCCAAGCCCTCACAGATACTTGATAACGTAAAAGCAATTGAAAATCTTACTTTCACAGATGAAGAATTAAAAGAGATTGATGAGCTAAGTAAGTAAACAAAATTTTCTAAACCACTTTAGAACTGGCATCATTAGCATTAACATAATCAGAATAGCTCATTCCTGCATACTTTTTAAAGCATCTGCCAAAATAGTTAGGATCCGGTATTCCAACTTCAGCAGCTGCCTGATACATTTTTAGTTTATTCTTGGCTATATCCATAGCCTTGGTCATTCTGATGCCGGTGAGATACTCAATAAAATTCTTGCCGGTATCAGCCTTAAATTTTCTTGACAGATAACTTGAACTAAAGCCAAAATGCTGTGCTATGAATGCCAGATTAAGCTTTGAATCATTGTAGTTTTCTTCCACATATCTTTTGATTAGTTCTGTAGAATCCGAAATATTCTTAGATGCATTCTCGCTTTCATTTTTGCCATCTTCCCAGTAATCAGGCAAGTTATCAAGTCTTCCCTTGGCTCTCTCCAAGACCTCAGTTATTTCTGCTCTTACCATAGGCTTTAGCATGTATTCAAATACAGGAAGACTTACGCATTTTCTGGCATACTCAAACTCATCATGGGCAGTCATGATTATAATTATAAGATTCGGATACCGCTCGGTAACTGTCTGAGTAAATTCTATTCCATTCATAAAGGGCATGGATATATCAACAAAAGCAATATCGGGTCTTATATCATCGATAATATTAATGGCCTCGATTCCGCTGGCAGCTTCTCCCGAAACCACCATATTAAGATTATCCCAGTCAATAGAAGCTCTCATCAGCTTTCTTGCAGATTCTTCATCGTCAATTATCATAACTCTGTATTTTCTGTTCATGTTTATCCCTCCAACTTCCAAACTAGGATTAAAAAACATACCACAATGTTACAAATATGCCTGTGCACTAACCCCTATAATAAACTCAATCTGAGTATATTCACCAATCTCACTCTCAATGCGAACTATATCGTCTCTACCTTCAAAAATCCTGATGCGCTGTATAGTTCCCCAAAGTCCAAAGCTGTCTGCTTCCGATCTGTTTTCATTATTCTCTGTAGAAAGAATATCCCTGATCTCTTCCTGGCTCATGCCCACACCGGTATCTCTTACATAAAGGTGCAGTTCATCTCCTATTTTCCTGCTGGATATCCTGATAGTACCGTTTTCACCCTTTTGCCTGATTCCGTGATAAATACTGTTCTCCACAAGAGGCTGCAAAATGAGCTTCGGAACCACAATCTGAAGTGTATCCTCAGCAATATCGTACTCGTCGTTTATGATATCCCCATAGCGGAGTTTCTGAAGTGCCAGATAATCCTTAACAATCCAAACTTCCCTTGATAACGGGATTTCCCTGTCTCCCTTACTTAGGAAATTCCTATAAAAGCTCCCCAATGTTTCAAGCGCATCATGAACATTTCCGGCACCTGCATCCAAAGCCATAAAGCCAATTGTTTCTATGGAATTATAAAGAAAATGCGGTTTTATCTGTTCCTGAAGCACACGCATCTCAGCCCTTTGCAGAGTCTTTTCCTTATCGATAAGCGTATCTATAAGTTCATTTACATGATCGATAAGGCTGTTATAATCTCCCTTTAGCATCTCCAGCTCAGTAGATGGCATGTCTACATCTATCTTTTCCAGATCACCGGATCTTATATTCTTATCCATGGATGCCGAAAGCTTAAGCACCGGATCCGTGATATTCCTTCTGATAAACCCTCCCACAAAGGACGCCATAGCCATAAAAATAAGCAGTAAAACTAATAAAATGTAAACAATTCTAAAAGGTATTCCTTCCGTTCCATAGGGTGACACCTTCATGACCACTATTGGATAATCACTTACTCTGCTACAGGATAGCAGCATTTTTTCATTATCTATCCTTACATCGGTAAAAGATATTCCACCAGTCAATAGAGCCGGATCAAAAAGTCTGGCATAGTCACTGTTTCCTGCAAGAAAAGTCCCATCATCACCTATGATACATATATCCTTATATCCCAGCTGTGCCAACATCTTCTCAAAAACACCTGTAGAGATATTCATCAGCATCAGACCGTTTCTTTCCTGTGAGTCGATATCGTAGATAGCTCGTCCAATGGTTACAAGTGGCCTGTTATCCAGCTTGGCAGCAACATTGTTACTGTTTAAGGAAACAATAGTACTACCCTTTCCATCATAAATGTCTTTGCGCCAGGCATCACTGTTCATAAGGTCATAGTCATACTTATATGTAAAACGGTTGGTAGCCACCATTATCATGTCTTCTCTAAATATCATGACGCAGTCCACGCCTTCCGTAACATTGATAACGTCCATGACGCCATACCTGGCATCATTTATCATTCCAATATCTACGCTCTGCTCATCAGCCCTAAGAAACCTCACAAGTCGGTCCTCTGTCATGATAATTCTTGATAATTCTTTATACTTTCGAATATCTGAAAAGATATTACTGGATAAGGTTTTAATAACACTTTCAGACTCTCTGTATGCATAGTTCTTCTGTTCTTTATCTACAATAAAATAAGTGGAAATCAAAAAAGAAATTGTAACAACAAAAATAAGGCCAAGTATGCCCTTCTTAAGACTTGAAGATAGAGATACTTTCCCCCTTGGATTATTAACAGATTTACTCAAAGATAACGCCTTCCCCATTACGTTTTCCCCAAAAACCTTATATGCCCTTAGTTTACCATATATGTTGTTACTATAAAACCAGTAGCCAGCAAAAAAATGCTGGCTACATGAGAATATGTTACTGTATTAAATATTTATTATCCCTTTACTGCTCCCGCTATGAAACTCGCCTGGATCTTACGGCTCAGGAAAAGATATACGATCAGAGTCGGGAATGTGGCAATGACCAGCGCTGCTCCTATCGGCCCCCAGTCAGTGGTATGCTGGCCGGACAAAGCCTTTATACCAACGGGAAGGGTTCTGTGGGCCGAATCAGAGATGAATACATTTGCAAACATGAATTCATTCCAGCACTGCAGGTACGAATAAATACCTACTGTTGAAACCGCCGGTTTCATAAGAGGAAGTATAATCTTGAAAAATGTGCCAAACAGGCCACATCCATCAATTCTAGCCGCTTCGTCCAGAGCTGTCGGAATCTCTGCCATAAAACCAGTGCAGATAAGAATTGCCATTGAAAGAGCAAAGGCCGAATAAGGGATGATAAGAGTTGAATACTTATTGAGCCAATGAAGCTTGGACATAACTACATACACAGGGACAATGGAGGCCTGGATAGGAATAGTAAGTCCCAGCATAAAAAATGCATTAGCCAGACCACTGAATTTCCATCTTATTCTGGTGATTGCATAGCAGGCCATCATGGCAGACATAATAGAAATTGCAATCGCACATGTGGTAACCAGTAAGCTGTTAAAGAAATACAGCCCCATGTTTCCTGTATGCAAAGCGGTTGTAAAATTGGACCACAACCAGTCATGAGGGAGCCCAATAATATTAGCTCCAAATATTTCCTCATTTGACTTAAGAGAAAAAGTAAACATAAAGTAAATGGGAAATATATTAATAATCGCCCAAATAATCAGAAATATATCAATCAACAATTTAATTATGGGATTTTCTTGTTTTAATTCATTGCTTTCCATCTTTAGTTATCCCTTTCCTTAAATGCCGCACTTATCAAAAGAGCAAATGCAAAGCACAGTATTATAAGCATTACAGAAATAGTACTTCCCATTCCATATCTGTTACGCAAAAATAGCATATTCTCAAGAAGAGTACTTGGCACCTCCGTAGACTGGAACGGCCCTCCTTCTGTCAGAATGCGAACAAGATCGTAGGTTTTAAGTGAACCTGTAACAGCAAAAATAACGCTTACTCTGATAATTGGCTTAATGATAGGAATAACAACATATCTGTCTACCTGCCATTTGGTGGCGCCATCAAGCATAGCTGCTTCCCTAAGGTCAATTGAAACGCCTTTAACTCCGGCATACATCAAAAGCATATGATACCCCACATACTGCCAGACCGTAGGAACAATTATACTTCCCAAAGCTGTCTTTACATCGCCAACCCAAACGTGCTTTAAGTTTCCCATATGGATTACATCCAAAAAGCGGTTTAGAAGACCATAATCAGGATTATAGATTTTAAGCCACAATTGACCAATAACTACCGTTGAGATCAGAACCGGCATAAAGAAAATTGATAGAAAAGCCCTCTCTCTTCTGCTCTCACGCCTCCCCAGCAAAAGAGACAAAAGTAGTGCCAACGGCAGCTGTACAAATACTGAAAAGAACGCCAGTATCAAAGAGTTTTTCAGTGAATTAACGAACTTAATGGAGCCATTGGTAAAAAGCTCTATATAATTGGAAAAGCCTATAAATGTCCCCTCTGTAAAGCCATTCCAATCATACATGCTCCTATATACAGAAACTGCAATAGGCGCGATCAGGATGCTTACAAATAAAAGCAACCCCGGTAAAAGGAAAACAAAAATAGCTATCCCCTCTTCTATTTTTCGCTTTCTCTTTTCATTTTTTATTTTATTATCATTCATACCAACCTCTTATTTACTTGCAACGCAGAGCTTCAACAGCAGATTTTCTATAGCTGTTCTTATGCATTTTATATAGGAATGCTCTTCCCCACTTCCCGCTGGGGACGTAAGGAAGAGCATGAGATGGAAAAAATATTTCTACTTAAAAGAACTACTGGATATCTTTTGAAAGACCCTCAATGAACTGTGTTCCATCAAGAAGGCAACCATAAACCTGATCTACATATGAAAGATAAGTATTAGCTGAATCAGCACTCATAGCTGTATCGCCAAAGAGAACGAAGTTGTCAGCTTTACTTACGATTTCAGAAACAGTCTGTGTAAGAGGGTTAACTGAACTTGTGTCACCATAAGGTGTCCATGCAGGAAGTCCGCATCCATCAAGGTATCCATAGTGGCAGATGAGCTTACCAAGCTCCATAGCGTAGTTAGCTGCTACCTCAGCGTTAGGAGAAGAAGCTGCTACTGCAAGTGTATCGGATGGTCCGCCGATAAGCTGTCCGAGCTTAGCCTTGTCAGCATTGATAACCGGGAATTCACCAACCTTAACCTTTGCAAGGAACTCTTCGTTTGATGCAAAATCAGCGCAGTTCCATGTACCATTCATGTAGAATGCATACTTGCCAGCCATGAAGTTGTTCTTAACTTCATCATTTGTAAGGCCGATTCCTGAAGGATCGAAGTAACCGTTATTTACAAGCCCCTGGAATGTATCAACAGCATCTGCAACGTCCTTGTTATTCCAAGTTGCTCTTCCAAGGAAAATGTCATTAAGTGTATCAGCGCCTGCACTCTTCTCGATAACAGACTCAAGATACTCAGTTACGCACCAGGTCTCTTTTCCTGCACATCCAAAAGGAATGATTCCCTTTGCCTTAAGTGCATCACAGCAAGCGATGAACTCTTCATATGTTCCAGGAATCTCTGTGTAGCCAACTTCACCAAGAAGATCCATATTAGCGAAAAGGCCAACGATATTCATTGTTGTAGGAACACCGTAATGCTTGCCATCATATGTTGTGTTGCCAAGCATGTTCTCAGGAAGCTCACTTGCGAAGTTCTTGTAAACATCATCAAGGCAATATACCTTTCCTGCGTCTACGAAGTCACCAAGGAATGCACATGACCATGTAAAGAAGATATCAGGCATCTCATTAGCAGATACAGCAGCTTTGATCTTGGTCTTGTAAGACTGATTCTCAAAAGCTTCCCAGTTAAGTGTAATGTTAGGATACTTCTCAGCCATTTCAGCTATAGCTGCTTCATAAGCGTGACGGTTAGAATCACTCTCTGTAGCAATACACCACATGTTAAGTGTGATCTGCTCGTCAGATGAAGCTGCAGCGGTCTCTGTTGTTGCTGTCTCGGTAGTAGTTGCAGTTTCTGTTGTTGTAGTCTCAGTCTTTGTCTCCGGAGCTGCACTACCAGTGTCAGATGTTGTTGCAGCAGGTGTACTTCCGCATCCAAAAACAGAAAGCGTCATAAGACCAGCCATAACAACTGAAGCAATACGTCTCTTCATTTTCATTCCTCTCCTTTTCCCAAAATGTTATTGGTTACTTTATGATTTGAATATAGAATATTTATAAACTTTATTGAATGTAAATATTTTACTTTATTAAGCACATTTTTTACTTTTGCACAAAAAAATACCATCAAGCAAATTATTTTGCATATTTTTGCTCGATGGTTTTTATTATCTTAAAATTATTTTAGCAATTTCAGCCAATTAATCATTTTCTTTTTGCAAAGAATTCATTCAAATTAGCCATAAGCTCTTCTTTTTTTATTGTCTTAAGGAAGTACCCTTCAGGTTTAAGAGCCACGACCTCCATAACGCTTTCCTTGTCACCTTTTCCTGTAAGGAAAATAACCGGAATTGACTTAGTCTCATCCTCACTTCTTAGCATTTCAAGAACCTGTGGCCCGGAGGTGACAGGCATCTCAAAATCAAGCAGGATCAGATCCACAGTGTTTTTCCCAAGCCATTTTATAGCCTGTAACCCGGATGCAACCATTGATACCTTATAAGTATCTTTTAACCATCCTCTTACAAGAGAAATGTAGTTGGGATCATCATCAACTATGAGAATTCTCTTCTTGAATTCTCCCAGTTCAAGCTTACGCATAAGGTCAGAGATTGTCTTAACAAAAACCTCATTATTCAGAGGTCTGTTGAATATCTGATAGATTACACCGTCTGTAACCTTAGCGGAAACAGTTTTGGTATCAGTCTCATCGCCTATAAGTATAAACTGTTTCTCGTCATCAACAACCTTATCGGTGATAAATCGAAGAACTTCCGATGAGATATTCTCTCCTGCTTCCATATAGTACGCAAGAACCATACACTCGTCCCATACAGCATTAATAGCATCAACATCTGAGGCTACATAAACAGCCTTAATGCCATTGTCATTAAGCTTGCCTATCAAAGCTCTTATCAGAAAAGATTCCTTTTCACCTATTACTGCCATGGATGTTCTGCTAGTCAACATAAGTATCCTTCTCCCCAAAAATACCGATTAATTCATTATATCATTATTACGATAACAAAATAAAATAATTATCGCCTTTTCTACAATATTTTGATATTTGTTACGGCACACTGATCCCCGGTGATTGATAAATATATATTTTCATGTCCGGCTAGAGCCTCAGTGACGCTCTTTACAGCTATACCGAAATTCTTTGTTTTCAAGGTGATTCGATTCTTTCTGCGTTTAATAAAGACTTCACATTCATAGCCCTTTTTGTTATTCTTTTTCCAGTCATCCCATCCCTTAAAGGACTCATCCTTATGTACTTCAACATTATTAACTGCAAGGTCATTATTGGTAGCATCTTCGCCGTCAAGTCTTATACAAGCATGCTCTATATAGTTTTTGCCCTCCGGCAGGTTATCATCTGATGAAAACAAAAGTAAAAAGGCGCAGTGCCATATAAGATTAGCGGTTGGAAGACTCATGGTCCTAAATCTTATGCGCATTCCATCAACCACAGGAACAGCCTGTGTATATGCCTTACGATATCCATCCACCTGAACATTTGGTATATCTCCCTCAATACGATTTATATAGGTTACCTCATCAGCAATTCTTGGAATGTAATCATCACTTACTTCCTCGGCATTTTCTTTTACCATAACATTTACAATACTGCAGTGTTCTCCGGTAAGTGCCAGGTAGCTAAATCTGATGGTATCCGGAAGCGCCACTATCACATCTATCTTCTTAAAATTGTCAGTAATCTGAACTCTTAAGTGATCCTTTATACGAACAGCCTCAATATCGTAATGAATAATTCCCTTCTTAGTCTCTTCTTCTAACGGAGTAATATCCACCTTAATATCTCTTGCTGCAGTATCTATCACATTTCCATCCATCCAGATTTCGCCGTACTCCATATATTTCAAAAGTCTTATGCTTCTGTCATCCTTGTGAACACAACCATCCTCAGAATCGAATATGATAATTGCCGGCATGGATTTCTTTTCATCAAAGCCAAGCTCTGTCTGACAGTCAAAGCTAATGAAGGTCTTTTTATTTATGATATGTATTCCTTCAGAAATATTTTCCTTGTACTCTCCAAAGCGCATCTTATCGGAAACTGTAAGATCCTCATTGTACCTGCTGTCTATAGGATTTTCCTTTTCTCTCATCATATATTCTGTATCATGGTCAATCATATCCACCATAATATCGCAGTACTTAGGGTCAAGCTGAGAGCCGGCACACTTTATAATTTCTTCTCTTACTGCACTCTGAGGCATAGCCTCACGATATTTCCTGTTTGAGGTCATGGAATCATAGGTATCCGCCACGGCAACTATCCTTGCTTCCTCAGGAATCATTTCCCCTGCAATCCCATCAGGATAGCCTTTGCCATCGTACCTTTCGTGATGGAATTTGGCTCCTATGCCAATAAATGGAAATTCACTAATATTCGAAAGTATTTCTCCGCCAATCTTGGAATGCTGCTTTATTTTTTCCTTCTCATCTGGTGTAAGCTCTGAAGTCTTTTGGAGAATGGAATCTGATACGCATATTTTACCTACATCATGAAGCAGTCCTGCAAAATAAACCTCATCACACCTTTTTTCATCCATCCCCGCAAGTCTTGCTATCTCTTTAGAATACTCGGCAACCCTGATTGAATGGCCTTTGGTATAAACGTCTCTTGCATCAATCGCAGAAACAAGTGCTGTAGCTGTTTCCTCAAAGAGTCTTCGCATTGCGTCATGCTCTCCTTTAAGGGTGTCAATCTCAGTCTGCTGCGCATGTTCCACTCTATCATTCATCTCGACAAGCGCATATACATAAAGCACTATGACCATAAAAACTGCCGACATATCAACTAGTGATACGCCATATGCAAAGAACTGGATCATTGATGTCACAAGGCTTACTGTTGAAAACATAAAAATAGAAAAGGCTATCCTGCCGCGTAGACGCTTCCTATAATAGATCAAAACTCCAAATTGAATAAGCAGAATCAGATAAGGAAAAATGTAACTTATAAAAAATAAAGGAGCCCTTTGATATTCATTGTTTTCATCAATCGTATAATATAGTCCTGTAAACTGAGATACGATAACAAGGAAAATTGCAACACCTCCCATAATATTGCCAATTTTAAGGGCAAAAGGTGTGTAATTTAGTCCTCCTTCATTTTTAAGAACATCATCGAGATAAGAATTTATCAGTGTCAGCTCAGATACAGTCATGAGAAATACGAAAAAATTACTGATTTTGATAGTCCAATGATTAAAGACTCCCTGCGTTCCTCTGTATATATATGCAGCACGATCCGCTTCAAGCCAGATAGCAGCACCAATCTCCATCGCTATCAGTATAAGCTTTCTTTTCCTCGACATTATTTTGCTGATAAAGGTAAAAAATGCAATAATCAGACAGATGCTAGCAAGAGCCAACATAAGATCCACCTGATGATTTCTTAATAAATCAAACATTTATTATTCCTCGTATTTCAATGAATATGTTCATAAAAAATGTGATCACAAGCTAATATTTTCCATTTCATCCCAGTTATAAACCTTAAGATACTTTTCTATCATGCTTATTTTCTCTTCATCCTCTTTAGGAAGTCTGTACTGTCTAAGCTGATTTAAAACCATCTCTATTCCATCATATTCCATCTGAGGGATCAGTTCTTTTAACGCCTCATAAGCATCCAAAAGTTCTGAAGCAGGTACATTTGGCTTATTTAAGTCATTGTCCTCATTCGCTTTAGCCTTAAGTTTTCCCAGCTTATTTCCGTACTCTCTGTAGTCCTCCAAAAGTTTTTGGGCGTTAGCATTGATATACTCCATATCCAGGGCATTTCCAGCATTTTCCATCTTCTGACAACGCTTAGAAAACTCAGATGCTCCTATAATCCTCGCTGAACTTTTAAGTGCATGAACTTTAACAGTAAAGAGTTTGATATCACCGTCTTTATAGGCACCTTCGAGTACTTGGGCATTGTCTTCAAGAGTATCCACAAACATATTCAATGTGTTAATATAAGCACCTGCTCCGCCGCACTGCTTCATGCCTTCAGGAACATCGATTCCTTCCACCTCAAACAAAAAGTCAAGATCATCTGTAATATCATCACTTTCCGGTTCCTTGTTCTGGTCGCCTGTTTTCATCATAATATTTTCCGGAAGATGTTTCATGATAGTCCTCTCCACCTGCACTGTATCAATAGGCTTTGATAGATATCCGTTAAAGCCCTTTGATTTATAGAAATCCTCTCCGGCAGTCTCATTGGCAGTAAGGGCATATACAGGAAGATCAGGATACTTCTTTCTTATCTGCTCCAGTGTCTCAACACCATCCATTCCAGGCATCATATGATCAAGCAGCACAACATGGAAATGCCCGTTCTTTAGCTTTTCAAGGCACTCCTCTCCACTCTCTGCGGTAGTGATAAACATTTCTGTAGGTTTTAGAAGTCCCTTTATAACACTTAAGTTCATCGGGTTATCATCAACAATCAGTATATCCGCTTCAGGTGCAACGAATTTAGGTACATAAGGTCCCTTGGCAGCATCATCCACTTCTTCATGAAATACTCCGATTGCCTCATCTTCAATTATCTTTTGGGAAAGAGTAAAGATAAATTCACTTCCTTCACCATATTCACTCTCACACCATAGTTTCCCGTTCATCAAAAGAGCAAACTGCCTGGAAATATCAAGTCCAAGACCTGTCCCCTGTATTGCGCTGTTCTTTTCTTCATCAAGTCTTTCATAGGCGCTAAAAAGCCTGTCCAGATCTTCCTTCTTAACTCCGATTCCTGTATCTTTTACAGATATTCTAAGTCCGCAGGATAGCTCATTTTTGCTCGTAACCCGGGCTTTCAGAGTAAAGCCGCCCTCTTCAGTGTACTTAACCGCATTAGTTAGAAGGTTTAATATTACCTGTTTGATCTTTCCTTCATCACCGTAGAGTCTTCTTGGGATCGAATCATCGATTTCTACATCAAAATATAGTTTTTTAGCTTCACTTCTAACCCTTATCATTTTTATGACTGACCTGAACATTTCAGTCACATCATATTCCTGCTCTACAAGATGCATCTTACCCGACTCAATTTTGGAGATATCAAGAAGATCATTGATAAGTCCTAAAAGAAGCTCGGTCGCTCCCTTGATGTCATGAGCATACCCCTGAACTGTATGATAATAATTATCAGGAACATTTTTTGCTTCCTCTCTGATAATCATCTCATCCATTCCAAGAATCGTATTGATAGGTGTTCTTATTTCATGAGACATATTTGCAAGGAATCTGGATTTAGCCATATTAGCATTTTCTGCTTCCTCTTTTGCCTCCTGTATCTGCTGATACTGTTTACTGATAATTGTTCCATTAAGAACACGCCACACGATAACACCCGCAGCTACAACCAAAAGAGTTACAAGAATTATCTTAACGGACAAAAGTTCATAAAAAAGAGGTTCTTTTCTAACCTTAAAAGCCTCATCTGAAATCACTGTTTTATAGTCCGCATCAAGAATCTGGATATGAAAGGTATAATTACCATATGCCAGTGCCATATATTCCAAAGTGGATAGTTTACTTCGAAGAACGGTAATTCCCTCATCGTTTGCTCCTTCAAGATACACTCTGACTACAGGATTGACCACAGAATAATCCAAAACTGCCGGAGTAATCTGGATTCGCCCTCTTCCGGCCGGAATCGTATACACCCCGTTTTTATCAGGAAGAATTCTCTCCCCATTAAAGGTCATGGACGCTATCCTTGCATGTGAAAATGCATGTCCGTTATAATATTTTTCTATATTTACTTTGGATACGCCTGAGCCGCCTGCTATATAGAGATTCCCGTTTTCATCAAGACAACTATAGCTGTGAGCTACCGGAATACTTGTAACTCCATTTTGCATGGTATAAAGTCTGTATTCTGTAATGTTATCATTAAGCATAGCTGAGGCTTCTACCGAATATATGCCCTGGGAAGACATAATCCAATAGTTATCCCTGCTGTCTGCAAAGATATCAAATACGTTATTATATGGGAAAGTCGTAATGTTCTTTACTTCTCCATCCTTCATATACTCAATTGAGTTGGAAGTTATTATCCAGTAAAGTCCATTTTTTTCATCCCTGCGGATCCTCATGATGACATCACTGGTAAGTTCGTGATCAAAATATCTTAGCCCTTTATCATCAATAACATAAAGACCATCCCCATCTGACCCTGCATATATTTCCCCATTTTCGCCCTCGCAGATGGTAAGGATAACTGTATTTTTAAGCCCCTGTTCGCTTCCATAAGTCTTTATAACCTTTCCATCCTTAATGACAGCAACTCCATCGTTGGTTCCCACTAAAATCGAACCATCCCTGGTCTCATATAAGCACCTTATTTCATTTCCGGGCATTCCTTCATCAGTAGTAAATTGCCTTATCTCTCGATCTTTTCCATAGCATATAAGTCCCTTATTACCAGTAAATGTCGCTACCCAGAGATTATCTTTACCATCCACGATAATGGATCTTATTCTGCTGCTGCCTACGAAAGCTGTAAGTTTATTCTTAAGAGTCTTTTTATCATCCACAATAACATGAAGTCCATTGTCCGTTCCGACATAAAGATCACCATCATGTAAACAGGCTACGTTAACTACGGTATCCGGAATTCCTGCAAGAGAGGAGTAATTCTGGAAGTTGTTCATAACAAGCTTCATTACTCCATATCTTGAGGATGCAACCCACATATTCCCCTGATAATCTGAAGTCATCATTTCAATGGAATCATACATGGGAAGATTCTTAATAGCATTAAAGCCCCCTTGTTCATCCAAATACCCTATAGCCGACTCCGATGCAATCCACACTCTGTTACAGTCATAGCTCATCCAGTGAATATCACCATTTACAGGTATATCTATTTTCTTCATGTTCGCGGCAGTATCGCCAAAGGTTCCGTAATAAATGCAATGTGATTCCGTACCCAGATAAACTTTTCTTGGAGTTCCGGGATCAGCCAGAATCGTCGTAATTTTATCAATTCCAAGATCACTGCAATTATAAAAGCTCGTAACTTCATCCGGCGTAATCTGGAAAATCGAACCACTTTTGGTCTGACCAAATACGTTACCAAATACATCTGTAACAAGCTTTAATACTCTCTCATTGTTGATTCTCTCATCATCAACAATATGATAATTCATCTCAGAGTCCACATAGCCGACTCCGGCAGTAGTTCCAATATAGATATTTCCAAAAGCATCTTCGGCAAAGCTTCTTACAGACGCAGATGCAAGCCCCTGTTTTTTTGAATACTGAATTGGTGTTTCGTGGTCCAGAACAACAACCCCGTTATCATTGGTAGCAACCCAGACACGCCCCTTTGTGTCTTCATACATGTATCTGCCATTGGTGAGACCCATCGAGGCCGGAAGTCTTTCAAACACCGAGCCATCATATCTGATAATTCCGGAATATCCGCCTATCCATACATATCCATCACTGGTTCCCAGAATGCAATTTGCTTCCGAAGTCGGAAGACCATTACTGGCATCATAAACAAAAGCCATGTAGCCAACATCACCAAGCTGATTAGTGATGGCATAGCCCCCGCCGCAATTTGTATATTCTATTTTGGAAGCTTTTGAAGTATACGTATCCGACGCTGAAACCTTTGCAGTATCTAAAGCAAGGACTGCAGTCAGAAAAAAGAGCGCTGCGCATACCCTGATCCTGTTTTTTTTAATCATTAATGGTCACCTTTTTCATTAATGTTCGTTTCTTATCGATAACAAAATATATTCAGCTTAATCACTCATCCGGGAATTTTCTTAAAACATTTTTTATCTCGGTAAAAGAATCCACAAAGGCTTCAACGCACTTTGGATCAAACTTCTTTCCGGATTCATCTTTGATTATCTCCATGGCCTCCTGAGGAGACACAGGCTTTTTATAAATCCTCGGAGCAGTAAGTTCATCAAAGGTATCAGCTATAGCCATGATCCTGGCTGAAAGTGGGATAACCTCCCCATGGTATCCATATGGATATCCTGTGCCATCCCAGTTTTCATGGTGATAAGCTGCCATATTTCTGGCTTCTTTAAGATATGTCTCACCCTCTACTGTATTGATGGCATTATCAAGAATTTTTTTACCCTCTTTGGGATGAGTCATCATGATCTCCCACTCTTCATTATTAAGACGTCCCGGCTTATTTATTATTGACTCCGGTATCTTAATCTTACCAATGTCATAAAGAGGTGAAGTCATTTCTACATCGCTCATATACTTATCTGTCAGTTTTTCAGAATAATACCCCTTTCTCCTTAATCCATCCATGATTATCCTGACATAGGCCGTCGTCCTCTGGATATGAGTCTTGGAATTCATACTCTGGTTTTCAACTATGTCGGCCATTATGACAATAAGACCTTTTTGGATTTTTTCATTGGATCTTGCCAGAATTCTTATGCTTCGCATCTGCTCTGCTACAGTATTAGCCAGCTCGCGCAAAGAATCATATAAAGTCTCGATCTCATCATTTGTCTGAATATCTATCTTTTCAAGATTCTTAACGCTTTCATCAAGTTTTTCCTGATTATCCAAACCACTAACAAGTTCTTCAATTCCCTTATTCAATGCGCCAATCGGAAATACAAGACCATGATTCGACATCCACAAACCATAGGCCAGTATCATGGCAAAAAATCCGGAGAATGTCAGTGCCATTTTTACAATATAGGTTCGTATGTATTTGGAATAATTATCTATAGCTATATCAACACCCACATAATAAGATGTGGAATTACCATCCGGATCAGAAATGGGCTCATATGCAGTTATAAAATATCCATAACGGCTCTGAACCTCCTGAACATCTATTCTTTCACCTTTAAGAAGACTTGGAACCAAGGCTAAGAAGTCATCATCAAATTCCAGCCTCTCACCCACAAATCCTCTTTCCTGGGCTTCTCTATCAGTATCAAATACTATATAACATCCATCTTCGCGAATCTGATAAAGATAAAGATACTCAATATTCGGAAACGTTTTTCTTAAATTTGCAAGCATGGTATTGCTGTTTCTGTACTCTTCATTGCTATAACTTGATATTCTTGCTCCGTCTGCAAGATATTCATCCAGAGATTCAGTATTAAAAAGAGTTGCAGCGTAAGCAGATACATTACTCGCTGTCTTTCGTCCATCTTTTTTTGCTTCTTCATAATTGATACGAGCACTCACACCACCCAAAACCAAGGAAAGAATGATTGCAACAAACATTAAGATAAAGGACATGTTTACTCGAATAGAGGTCGTGCCATCTTTTTTATTTGCTGTAATTTCCTTAACTTCGCTATTTGAAAGAGGACTCTGCCTCCATCCACTATTCCACAGCTTTTCTCTATCTTTTTCAGGAATGATATGATAAATAAAAATTGAAAGAATGGAAGAAATTCCCTTGTCAACCGCATTAAGACCAATCGTCAGCAAAAGAGCACCTGCTATAAACGCGGCATTATTATCCCCGGCCATTATCCCTGCCGTATCAGAGACATAGGCAAATTGCGGTTTTCCAAGTATAATCCACTGAAACAAAACGCCTATGCCGCCTGTCAGAATTGCCATGTCAACAATCATAAGGATAAACTTACCGACACTTTTCTTTGCTCCATACATGTAGCGATCCGCCCTGATAGCTATAATGACACCCAAAAGAGCAAAATATAATGAATTAGCATCAAAAAAGCTGTAGATTACATTAGTAAGAACGGCTACAGTAATTCCAGGCAAATATCCCCATACAAAAGATATTAGGATTGTTCCTACCGCATCAAAATATAACGGAAGATTTAAATACCCGGAAAATCTCAGCATAAACACATTTGCTGCTGTACATATTATTATCCAGGGAATAAGCGAAAAAATATATTTGTTTATCTTCGGCAGTCTAAGCTTCACAGAAAAGATTCTCCTTTTAAGGAACAATAAACAATAGTGCCTGATAATAAGATTATACATTTAATTCAATAAACAATGTGTTAAATTTCTAGATATTTTCTAACAATAACAAGCTTGCTCTAGAGATATTTTAGCTGTAAACTATAAAAATCATAGATTTCAAGGGGTTATAACATGAAAAAAGGGCTTGTAATGGAGGGCGGTGCCATGCGCGGCATGTTTACATGTGGTGTACTGGACGTTCTTATGGAGAACAATATAGATTTCGATGGAGCTGTCGGTGTTTCTGCCGGTGCAACTTTTGGCTGCAACATTAAGTCTCATCAGATAGGAAGAGCGCTTCGCTACAATAAAAAGTACTGCCGCGATAAAAGATATCACAGCATCCATTCTCTTATTACTACCGGGGACATTTACAACGTTGCCTTCTGCTACGACGAGCTTCCCTATAAGCTTGATAAATGGGATCTTAATGCTTTTAGGGATAATCCTATGGAATTTTACTGTGTGGCAACTGACATAGTCTCCGGAAAACCTGTATATCATAAATGCTATGATGGTGGAAAAGATGACATAGCCTGGATTCAGGCTTCCGCTTCAATGCCTCTTGTATCAAAGCCCGTTCATATTGATGGCGGCATCTTTCTTGATGGCGGAATATCTGATTCCATCCCCCTTAAATTCATGGAAGAAAAGGGCTATGACAAAATTCTGGTAATAGAAACCCAGCCCATAGATTATGTAAAGGGTCCTCAAAAGTACATGTGGCTTGTAAAGCTAATACTAAGGAACTACCCCAACATGATTGAGACCATGAAAAATCGCTACATCATGTACAATGATGAAAAAAGCTATATAAAAGAAAAAGAAGCTTCCGGTGACGTATTTGTACTACGACCGAATGCCCCACTTAACATAAGCGCTGTTGAAAAAGATGAAAATGAACTTGAAAGAGTCTATCAGCATGGCAGGCAAATTGCCACGGAAAATCTCGAATCCTTGAAACGCTATTTTCAATAGCAGGCTTTTTTACCAGTTAATATATCTAAAAGAGGTCAATCATGAATAAGAAAACACTTTTTATAATTAGAATCTGTCTTTGGGTTATAGCTCTTGCTGCCACCGTATACTGGAACTACTATTCCATCATGCTCCACAGAAACGGCATCTATGACCCTGCTGAATATGCAACGCTGATGCGTCCGGTGCTTTACATCTGCCTTGCCATTTCAGTTGTAGCAATTATCATAAGCTTTATCCTGCACCATATAAGCAAGAAAAAGTAAAAAGATGCGTTGGTACATATCACTGTATCAGCGCATCTTTTCTCTTAAAATCAGATCTGCACCAAAGGAAAGTGCTTCCTTCACGCCTTCCTGTGCATGAGCAAGCGTAGTCTAGTCAGTTTATTATTTGTTCTATAACCTGCTGCCTATGCCTTCATTTAGAATTTTCTTATATTTCTCATAACTTATAGACTCACCGCCCATACTCTGAAGATGGTCAGTATGAAACTGACAGTCTATCATAAGATATCCTTCCTCCTGAAGCATTTGCGCAAGGCCAATTAAAGCAAGCTTGGAGCCGTTTTCCATATCAGAAAACATACTCTCTCCAAAGAAGCACTTGCCAAGACTAACGCCATACAAGCCACCTGCTAGCTGTCCGTCAATATAGGCATCTACACTCATAGCCAGATTGTTGCGGGCAAGAACTGCATAGGCACTTTCCATGTCTGTGGTTATCCAGGTCCCTTCCTCAAACTCGCGTTTAAGCCTGCATCTGTGCATTGTATCTGAAAAATCCCTATTCACAGAAACCCTTATATCATGTTTCCTGATAAATTTCTTCATGGAATGAGAAACGTGAATATTCTCAGGCCTAATGATATATCGCTCTTTGGGGCACCACCACAAAATAGGGTCCCCCTCATTGTACCAGGGAAAAATACCATGTGAATACGCAAGTATCAGCCTGTCCATGGATAAATCCCCGCCTATCGCCAGAAGGCCATCATCCCTTGCCAGTTCCGGTAGAGGGAAAGATATTTCGTTGTCATCCAATGAAAATACGGGCATAGCTTACTTCTTTCATGAATCTGAATATTTTTATCTGATACATCTTGTTGATATATTGGATTACCTTTTAGCCGTTTTTATAACAAAGCTCTTGCCTTTAGCCGTCAGGTTTATCTTTCCACCATTCTTAAGTTTGCCGAAAAGTATTTCATCGACGAACAATGGTTTAACATCATTTCTGATGACACGGTCAATCTCTCTTGCTCCGAATTCCTGGCTTATCCCCTTGGATTTGAGTAGTTCTTTTGCCTTCTTATCATAGGAAAGGCTTATCTTCTTGGCTGACAGCTGTCCGGATAATTCTTTTAATATCTTCTCCACAACCTTAGCTGCCATATCATCATCCATGCTGTTGAAGACAACTATCTTGTTAAGTCTGTTCCTAAACTCAGGCTGGAAGGTATTCTTAACTGCCTCCGACAGAACACTTTCATCCATACTGGTACTAATAAAACCGATGCCGCTCTTTCCAAGCCTGTTAGCTCCGGCATTAGAAGTCATGATAACAATTACATTTCTGAAATCAGCTTTTCTTCCCTGATTATCCGTAAGTGTGGCATAGTCCATAACCTGCAAAAGCACGTTGTAGATATCAGGATGAGCTTTTTCTATTTCATCCAATAGAAGGACACAGGATGGATTTTTCCTGATTGCTTCAGTAAGAATTCCGCCCTCTTCATAGCCCACATATCCTGCAGGTGATCCGATAAGCTTAGCCACAGCATGTTTTTCACCATATTCACTCATATCAAATCTTATGAGTTTTGAACCAAGTTCATCTGCAAGGGTTCTGGCAATCTCAGTTTTACCAACACCGGTCGGCCCCACAAATAAAAGACTAGCCAAGGGCTTACCCTCTTCTAGTAGACCTGCCTTTGAGAATTTAACAGCATTTACAACCTGACCTATAGCCTCATCCTGTCCGAATATTTTGCTCTTTATTCTATCCTCAAGATTTTCAAGTCCTGCCGCATCATCAGTATCTACAGTCTCTATCGGAACCCTGCATACACCAGTTAGAATCTCATTTATCACGTTCTTATCAACAGTCTGCGTCTTCTGAGAAAGCGGATGGAGTTTCCTGTATGAGCCTGCCTCGTCGATAAGGTCTATGGCCTTATCCGGAAGGAATCTTTCATTGATATACTTGGCGCTCATCTTGACTGCATATTCCATTATGCCTTTTGCATACTTTACGCCATGGAATTTCTCATACTTACTCTTAAGACCATTTAAGATCTCAATGGTCTCTTCTTCGGAAGGTTCCTTTATCTCCACGTTTTGGAACCTTCTGACCAGACTCTTATTCTTCTCAAAATACTTCTTGTACTCTTCAAAGGTAGTGGCACCAATGAATCTTATATGTCCATCCGACAGATATGGTTTTAACATATTTGATGCATCAAAAGAGCCTTCACCAACAGCACCGGCACCAGATAGATTATGTATCTCATCAATATAGATAATCGGTTTTTCTTCTTTTCCAATCTCTGTAAGAACCTTTTTAAAGCGCTTTTCAAAGTCACCTCTATACTGGGTTCCTGCCAGCATTCCTCCAAGGTCCAACGAAAAGATTCTGGCCCCCTTAAGCGCATCGGGTACATCTCCGGCTTTAAGCTTCTCCACAAGGCCATAGGTAATAGCTGTTTTACCAACTCCTGTTTCGCCTATATGGAGCGGATTGTTCTTATCCTTTCTGCAAAGAATCTGAATAGTTCTTTCCAGCTCTTTTTCCCTGCCGATAAGAGGATTGATATCCTTAAGGGTGTCATTCAAACAAGGCGCATACAGATTAAGCCCGGACTTATCCTCAACTATCTTTACACTGTCGCCTTCATTTATTTCCACATCCTCTTCTTCCATGATTGCCATCTGCTGAAGCACATCCGCCTCTGTAATATCCTGCTGCTCAAGATAATAAACGGCATAGCTGTTCTCTAGATTCCATATGGCATGAACGAGATGTCTTATATGTATTTCATCGCAGCCGCTGCTATATGCACTCTGACCTGCGAAGGTAAGGATAAAATTCGTACCAATAGAAAGCTGAGGACTTTTTCCTTCTGTTTTATCTACGTACTCCGAAATATACTCAGATAGGCTCTCTCGCAGTATTGATATATTACCGCCACACTCCTCATAAGCCCATGTAAAAACTTCATCATCAAGGATCATGAGAAGGACCATTTCAGGAGTAACAAATTCATATTTATTCTTACTTGCGTAGGCTACGGCATTCTGTAACACAAAAGCTGCTTCTTTTGAAAGTTCCATATTTATGCCTCCTCTACAGTCATTCTGAAGGGAAAGCCCTCTTTTTTTGCTCTTTCAAGGGCATTATTCACTCTGGTAACCGCTATATCATATGGATATTTGCCTACAACTGCCTGACCGTTTTTGTGAACTCCAAGCATAATAGCTTCCGCGCTAACCGGATCCTTATGGAAAATATCGACTAAAACAGCCACAACAAAATCCATTGTGGTGAAATCATCATTTATCATTATGACATTGTATTGTTTGGGTTC
This sequence comes from uncultured Butyrivibrio sp., assembly GCF_947169445.1. GTDB lineage: Bacteria > Bacillota > Clostridia > Lachnospirales > Lachnospiraceae > Butyrivibrio. The sequence goes on from NZ_CAMVPU010000009.1 coordinate 25,619, forward strand.
TTTAACCTTACTCTTCGATTTTTCTTTGGTCTGTCCGCTGGTGGCCATAATCTGTATTTCTCCTTATTCAATAAGACCATTTCTGTGTAGTACAAAAATAAGAAATCACCTTTTCTATAGTCTTCGATAGAACATGTTTCAGGAAACTGGGTTCTCAATTATATATTCTTCTAATATCTCTGCTGCATCCCCAATTATCTCGGGACAAGGCCTCTTTTGATAGTACTCTTTTGTACGAGCTTCCGGTGTTGGAATATCGTGACGAACTGAGAGCCCCAGCATCTCACGGCACACAATTGTTCCATGCTTTTCCTCAAATCTGTGGGCCAGTTCCTGTATTCTGGCATAATGGTCAGCCTTAACCTGACCGGTCTCAGGGCCATCATAGCCGTATAAAAGACCAGCTACCATAAACATTCCTGTGACACTTCCGCACACTTCCCGTAGCCTCCCCATTCCTCCTCCAAAAGAGGAAGCCATCATGGACAGCGTTTTCTCATCAACCGGGAGCATATCTGCAAATGCAAGCACAATGGATTGCGAGCAGTTGTATCCCTTCATAAAATTTGCCATTGCCATTTCTCTTCGAGTCATATAACTATTCCTTTTCAACTTATTATCTACTCTATTATTATTCAAATTAAATGGTACACCCTTTAGATATCTGCACTCTAGCATTTCTTATGTCCTAACAGATCAATATTCTCATATTACAAATCTTAGATCTCTTATAATCCCAAAGCATTCTCTGACCATATTGTTAGGAAGGTACCATAAAAGCGTATCCGCTGCTATCCCATATACCTTAGAAGAAGTAGCCTTCCTGGCTATAGAAACTCCTCTAAATAAATGAAAATTATTTGTAACTATACCAATACTCAGCTCGTCTTCAGCTTTTCCATCAGCACGAATTATTTCCATGGAGTATTCGATGTTTTGCATAGTATCACGGGCTCTGGTCTCAGCAATAATACGACTTGGATCAATTCCTCTTGAAATCAGATATTCTTTCCCACCATCGCCTTCACTTACCGGTTCTGTGACTCCCTTGGCACCGGATACTATACAAACTGTATCCGGATTATTCAAAAGATAATCATAAGCAGCATCCAATCTGTATTTATAAACAGTACTTGGGCCATTCTCACGAACCTGGGCACCAAGCACTATTATGTAATCAAGTTCCTCTTTTCCCTTATCACCAAAATGCATAAACATGGCACTAAAGCAAATGCCAAAGGCCAAAAGGCCAATGGCAATAATTGAAATAATAATTATTCTAAATAGTGACGGTATTTTCTTCCATCTGCCTTCCCCGGATAAGAAAAAGGCAATTCCAAAAAGAAAAGCTCCAAAGAGCCAGATAACAAAGGAAAAAGTACCGCTACCTACCATATAAATGCTGACTGAATAAATAAGACAGCATAAGATTAGTACTCCCCAAACAACTCTAATTTTTCTCATTTGTAATCTTCCATAAGCATATGATGATCAAAATTCCAAAACAGGAGAAAGCTCTGATCTTCTTGCAACCATAATAGGGAAATCACTTGAATGGAACGGATTTTCCCCCATATCGATTTCAACTCTTACTGTCTCATAAGCCAGTTCCGGCAGATTATTCTCTTTAGATAAATGACCTAAAAAGATTCCCTTCATCTTTTCATTGAGAAGTTTGCACAAAAGTTCGCCGCTCTTCTCATTTGAAAGATGTCCTCTGTCGCCAAGGATACGACGTTTTAATTGATATGGATATGGTCCTGTCTGGAGCATTCTCACATCGTGATTAGCCTCCAGCAAAAGCGCATCACAATCTGATAGGCATTCAACAGTATAATCTGTATAACAGCCAAGGTCAGTTGCCACCCCAATCTTCTTATCTCCGTGATAAACTCTGTATCCGCAGGGTTCATTGGCATCATGGGAAATAGTCATAGGATTAACTATCATATCTCCTATAGCGACTGCCTTATCAACCATCACCTGGATAAAGCGTGAATCCGTCATCTCACATTTTTTATCACTGCTTCTGATTCCCTGAATCGTTCCGCCTGTAGCATAAATCGGAATATCATATTTCTTTAAGATTGTATGAAGTGCTGCTATATGATCCACATGTTCATGTGTTACAAAAATCGCATCAAGATCACTAAGTGATACCCCCAGCTCTCCAAGCCCCTCTTCAATTCTTTTCTTACTAACTCCTGCATCTATCAAAATATGTGTATTATCTGATCCCACATATGTACAATTACCACTACTACCACTTGCAATACTTGTAAATCTCATCAAAAAGCTCCCCGAAAACCAATGATATATTCCACTCATGATACATTCATATCACAAAATCGAATTTTCATTATATATAATATTAGCGTAAACAGCCATGGAGCCTATTATAACATAATTTGTGAGTCATTTGCACAAGGCTGATGATTTATGAGGGCCAGAGAAAAAAGAAGTTTTTCCGCTTATGGTTCACTTTGGTTTGAACCATGGAAAAACTTCTTTTTTAAATGGCACCATAAATCACGCCGCGGAAACGCGAACAAATTATGTTATATAGGCTCCATGGCGTCCGAAAACTCATTTCCAATACACTTCGATTTTGTCACCCTCTTTGATAGGCTGCATGTAATCCGGTGTCGCTCCATTAAGTGATGTAACAATGGATCTGCCGTTTGGCTTGGATAAATCAAAATCGATGACATCAAATATATCTACAAAAATATAGTTAGCCTTACCATGAAGTGTGACCGACTCATTATTAACCAGAACATGAAGGTCATGGGCCAGAATATTTTTTACCGGCTCAGGCTCATTCTCATAAGCCTCTTCATCTTCCCCTTCCGCTTCTTTTTCAGGGGCTACACCTTCTACGATTCTGACATTATTATCGTCGCTTTCAATAGACTGCTCATTCTCCAGCTTAATGGCTTCCTCATCTGCATCAGGAAAATCAGTATAATAATCCATTATCATTTCTTCCTGATCTTTGAATTCAACCTTAAAGTTCTCATAAACCGGGGTATTAACATCCCCACGCTCATTATTAACGATAATAACAGTATCCTCGGTAATGGTAATATCCATCAGCTCAGCAATCTGAGCAGCAGTGTTATAATCAAGTACCTTGACATCATCACCGGCCTGAATGCTATAAAATCCAGTCTGTGCTTCACCGTTTACAGTGGCATATCTTGAAGCCTCGACATTCTTACCGTTTACATTGACATTGAATTTCGTCTTAAACTCAGGGATGCTGTCAATGGTAGCCTTTCCGGGCTCACCTGCCGTTGAAGGCGTAACATCAATAATATCATTAGCGTGAATCTTACTATGAATATCAGCAGGCTTACCATTAAGTGAAATAACAGCCGCTTCACCGGGCTCACCGCGGGATGTTCTCTCTTTGCCGTTAACTGTAAACTTAAGCTCTTTGCCTCTCTTAGGGAAAAGATCCTCATTAGGAAATGCCACCTGCATGGCAGCATCCACAATCTGAAGCTTACCATTATCATAGAGCTTCGTCTGAGTTCCATTAAAGGATACAAAGATAAAGTTGTTGGCTTCCTCATAGTAGCTAAAGCAAATACCAAGCGGTGTAACCAAAAGAGAATCTCTCTCTATCCCGTCATTATTGAGGAAGGTGATATTCTTCATTACTTCCTCACCACGAAGAGCTACACGCTCCTCCGGAATTCCCATTCCCTTGGCAATAGCTTCTGTATATCCCGGAACACATCCACCGCCACCTACTACAAACACAGCGCTTACAGGATTGTCACCGTTTAATCTCTTGATCTCCGCGACAGCCTTCTCGGCCATGGTATCAACCTGAGGCTTTATGATCTTTTCAATTTCTTTTGCCGTTATGGTCTTATCAAGGCCCATAATATCGACGTATTTAACTTCATCCTGGTGGCTTGCAGCAATCTTGATCTCATCTGCAGTATTAAAGTCAACAAGACATTTTTTGGCAATTATCTCGGTTATATCATCACCTGCTATAGGAAGCATTCCATAGGCAGTGATGGAGCCATCATCGGTAACACAAATATCACTTGTTCCTGCACCTACATCCACAAGCGCAAGATTCAGCATCCTGAATCTGTCAGGAATAGCAACCATCATAGCTGCTATAGGCTCTAGAGTCAGATTAGCAACGTTAAGTCCAGCTCTTTCGCAGGCCTTATAAAGACCATCTACGCAGTCATCAGGAAGGAAGGTCGCGATCAGTTCCACACTTACCTTGCCGGCATTATGTCCCTCAAGATTGGCAATCTGATAGCCATCCAGATAATAATGCATTACAGAATAGCCAACAAGGTAGAATTTAAGACCGGAATTGTTCTCCTGTAAAAACTGAGCATAGGCTTTTTCTACCGCAGAGGAATCAAGATTATAAATATCCTCATCCGTAATTGTATGATTGTCAGGATATTCATAGTCATAATTGATTCTGACAGTTTTAAGCACACGACCGGCCGCAGCCACACATACATCTGTCAGATGGATATCCGTCTGCTGTTCAAGCTTTTCTTTTACCAGACGGATGGTCATGCCAACCTTACCGATGTCATGAATCTGTCCATCCAGCATAGCTCTTGTCTGATGCGTCTCAACTGCCTGCGCAATGACATTAAACTGGCCATCCTTCATGTAGCCGACAGTTCCTACAACACTTCTGGTACCTATATCCAGTCCAAAAACAACCTTCTGATCCTTCTGTTCCAAACTAGGCATACTTTTCTCCATTCCCCTCATATGATATGTACTCTAGAATCATATTCTCACGAAAGCTGCAACAATTAGATATTAACTTTATGTACGTTTAAATTCTGCTAACCTCTGGTCTATCTGCAGGGCAGCCTCTTCAAGGTCAGCACTGTTATCGATCACGAACTGACAATACTTTCTGAATTCAGCATCCTCAAGTTGTTTTCCGAGAATATCAGTTATCTTCTCATCTGAATATCCACGGGATGCTTTTAATCGCTGTCTTCTAACTTCTTCTGATGCATAGACATACCAAAGCTCATCAGCAATCTTGTCGTAACCGTTTTCTATCAAAAGAGCTGCCTCAACAAATACAAAATCCAGCTCATTTCTTTTCTTCTCATCCTCTATAATATTAATAATATATTGATTTACTGCAGGATGCAAAATGTTATTAACTTTTTTTAGTATATTTTTATCATTAAAAATAGCTGACGCCATTCTGGCCCTGTCAATTTCTCCGTCATCCCCCAAAATGCCATCCCCGAGAAGCTCAACCAACTCATCATAAGCTGGAAAGCCTTTTTTCTTGATGTCATTAGCCACATCATCGGAGAAAATCACAAGGCAGTTGTAGTGCTCTTTTATATAACCAAGGACTGTACTCTTACCTGCTCCAACGCCGCCGGTAATCCCAATAATATTTGTCCTTCCTTTTTCAATCCCGCTCATAGCCATGCCTCACTTTGCCTCGTACCAGTCAGTACCTATATGACACTCTGCCACCAGCGGCACTGAAAGCTTAGCTGCATTTTCCATTTCCGTGGTCAAAAGAGCTGTAACTATCTTAGTCTCATCCGGCGCGGTTTCTATTACAAGTTCATCGTGAATCTGCAAAATAAGCTTTGACTTTAAGTTCTCTTTTTTGATTCTAAAGAAAACATTTATCATGGCGATTTTCATGATATCCGCTGCAGTTCCCTGTATTGGTGCATTCATAGCAACACGCTCGCCGAACTGTCTGATGTTGAAATTACTGTTTTTAAGCTCAGGAATAGGTCTTCTTCTACCAAACATGGTAAGACTGTAACCCTTTTGCTTGGCATCCAAAATAACTCTGTCCTGATATGCCTTAACACCTGGATAGGTCTCAAAATATTTATTCATATAGTCCTTAGCTTCACCAACAGAGATTGATAAATCCTGTGAAAGGCCAAAAGAACTGATTCCATAAACGATTCCAAAATTAACTGCCTTGGCATTACGTCTCTGAAGAGGAGTTACTTCCTCAAAAGGCACATGGAAAACCTTGGAAGCGGTAATACCATGAATATCTTTTCCCTCATGATAAGCATCGATAAGTCCCTGATCTTCCGACATATGTGCAAGAATCCTAAGCTCTATCTGCGAATAATCAGCATCTGCAAAGACATAGCCATCCTTTGGAACAAATACCTTTCTGATAAGTCTACCCAGCTCTGTTCTCATAGGAATATTCTGAAGGTTAGGTTCGGTAGAACTGATTCGTCCTGTGGCAGTGATTGTCTGATTAAAGCTTGTATGAATTCTGCCATCCTCTTCTATGTAGTTAGCCAGACCGTCTGCATAGGTGGACTTCAATTTAGACAGGCCTCTATACTCCAAAATATCTGCCACAATTTTGTGCTCCGGAGCAAGTTTTTCAAGCACGTCTGCTGCTGTTGAATAACCGGATTTTGTCTTCTTTTCAGCTGGAAGTCCTAATCTCTCAAAAAGAATCTCACCCAGTTGTTTAGGAGAATTGATGTTAAACTCGCAGCCTGCCGCATCATAAATCTTTTTTTCCAGTTCAGTAATACGAACCTGCAGCTTGTCGCCATAGGCCTTTAACTCGTCGCTCTTTGCTATGATACCCTCTTTTTCCATAGAGAAAAGCACATAGGAAAGGGGCATTTCCACTTCGTAAAAAAGCTCTTCCATCTGATATTTAACCAGATTCTTGCGGATAAGAGGCGCCGACTTCAAGAAAACGAAGGCACTTTTGCAGGCAAACTCATAAACAGTTTTTTCATCTGCTTCTGCAAGGCTCTTTTTTCCAAAAAGATCTGACTTTTTTTCCAAAGATAATCCCAAATACTCCTTGGCTATATCGCTTGGTTCATAGTCATTCTTATTGGGATTGACAAGATATGCACCAATCAGCGTATCGAAGCATCTTGGAACGTTTTTATAATCACTTTGTTCTTCTGCCTCGCCTGTATATCCATAATCTCGTTTTTCAAATTCATTGGGAGTAAATAAACGAAAGCTCTCTTTAATATCAAAAGTCACAAGAGATACCTGCTTACTTAATTCAGAAAGCTTCTTACCAAGATAATCTACGGTAATGAAATTCTCGACAGGTATATAGATTCCTTCACTCTCATCAAAGCACAGTGCAAGGCCATGGATGTTTTTTTGCTTGCTGCTAGTAGTACTTTCTGTCATCAAATAGAAAGCCACGTAGTTATTGGCAGCTTTTTTGCCATATTCGAGAGCTTTCCCAAAGATAGCCTCCACTTCATTCAAATCAGATGTACTTCTCATCATAAGAGTAAATGTAGCATTTTCATTCGCCTTACCAGTAGGAGAAAAAAGAGCCATTTTTTCCTTAAGTGCCGAAATAATATTGTCTTTATTCTGAATGGTGAAAGTTATTTTTTCGTCCTGGTCTGAAAGTTCTTCACCGCATACAGCCTTAATGGCATCAATAAAAAGTAAAACCTGCTCTTTTACCGCAGGTGTCAGTGACTCAAAGGTCTCTTTGTTTTTGATTAATGTAGCAGACTCAGGTACTTCTGTCTGCATAGTATTAGCAAGCTTGAACAACGCTCCATAGACGCCATTTACAAAGCGGCCTTCTGAATCAGAAAATACCGGCATGCTATAAAATGCATCACGAACATATTCATATAAGTTAATTGATAATGAACTCAAAGCTTATTCCTCTCATTTATCCAATGGTAATCGCAAGAATTACAGTGATAGCAGCAAGTGCAACAACTACCAGTTCCAAAGCATTGCTGACATATACAAGGGTTCTCCTTGCATTTAATCTCCTTCTGGCTTCCAATAGCATCGCATCAAGCTCTTCCTTGAGATTAAAGGTATTTCCATCCTCAAGCCTCTGCATTCCGACCTTCACCAGAAACTGTATAGTCAGTTCCTCTCTGCACTCAGGGCAGTGATCTATGTGATTTAAGAAATCAGCCAGTTGCTGATTGTCAAGATCATCATCCAAAAACAAACCGATAATCTTGTCTGCATCCTTACAAATCATATTGTCACCTTCAATTGACACCAGAAACATCAAAAAATAAAATCACAATTCAATATATAGTATGCAAAAAAGTAAGAATTTTACACACATCTACAAAATATAGTATAGCATATTGTAATCTAATAAAGCAAAAGGCCAATTCCTACGGTTTACCAAATTTTTTAGCCGTAGGAATTGACCCTTTGATATATCTAAACGAGAGCAAATCATGCATAACCAAGGATATGATTATTTCTTCAACTGTTCGATTCCACCAAGAATTCTCTTTTCGTCATATCTAAAGAATATTACTGCTCCGATAAAGCAGGTAATAAAGGCAACAATTGCTGTCATACGATAGCTCTGTTTGGTCTGAGCCACTGTAAGTGATGTGAAGGTCACAAGTGCAAGTGCCTGTCCCATCTTGAATGCAAAGGTTCTTGCTGCAAAGAACATTCCGCTCCTGTCTTCTCCGGTCTCAAGTCTTGTAAGCTCTGCTACATCAGCAACGCAGGCCTGAGGAAGGATTCCAAGGATTGCCATTGGAATAGCTGCTGTTACAGCAATAATAAAGCCCCAGTGTACGCCAACTCCGCAGAAGGATGTGATTGCAAAAACTACGCAGTAAGCAAAGAATCCAATGATGATAAGGCTCTTTTTACCAATCTTCTTGGCAAGAATATTGATTACAGGATACAGACAAACACTGATTCCGGTCATGGTGGCTGTAAGTGTAAAGGTCATTGTATCCGGAATCTCCATGAGCTTAGTCTCATAAAAAGCAAGTCCTGTCTGGAAAAGTGTAAGTGCAAAGAAATAGATAACATCACTATAAACAAAGTGTCTAAACTGTGCATTTGAGAAAGTCTGAGCAAGTGACTTAAATGGTCTTGTCTGACTTGGCTTACTCTCGATATAATCCCTTTCCTTGATATAAAATGCAGGGAACAGCATAGCAAGACAGGCAATAGCAGACATGATAGCTACCGCATATCTGATTGAATTAGCCTGACCTACAGTTCCTACAAAAGCACCGGCCACATTTGGCAGAAGAAATGAAACGCTCTGACCAAGAATAAAAGTAAAGGAAATAAAGGTAGAAACATTTATCCTGTGCTGCTGAGTATCACCAAGCTCTGCAATAAGTGCATTATATGGAGTACAAAACATTGTCATGAACAGGTAAAATACCATAAGCAAAATAAAAAGTGCAGTGTCATTAAAGCCGATACTTGCAGTCTGTGGAATAGTAAAAAGACCAATTGTGCAAAGTGCAAAAGGAACAGCCATAGCACGCATAAATGGTATTCTTCTGCCGCCCTTATAATTACTTCTGTCTGACCAGCCTGCAATAAGCGGATCTGTGATAGCATCGAAGATTCTTCCTGCTGCAAGAACAAGGCCAAACAATGTGAGCTTAAACAGAATCGGTTCCTGTGTGATTCCGGTTGCAAAAAGACCTGTGTTTGGATTCTGTGCATCAGGGCTTCCTGTGTAATAATATACCATCCAGTTTGATACTATTCCGGATAGAAGGCTCCATCCAAACTGCCCCAGGGCAAATATCCATAATAACTTATTAGTAATAGGTTTTAACTGTTTCATACGTTTCTCTCTCGCTCCTCCTGACAATTTCATTTTAGATTCCATTATTTGTTACCCTCCTTGAGCCCCATAGCTAGTTCTACTACTTTTCTCGCCCCATCATAAATACCCATGTTCTTGTTAAGAACGATAGATTCACACATTTCATCCAAAAGTCTTGTGTTTAAGAACTGATCAAGCATCTGGATTGTATGTGGAATATCTCTGCACTCAAGTGTTCCATCTCCTATCTCTGCTGAGTGGATGGCTCCCCACATTTCGTGCTTACCAACTCTCTTGATGAAGAGCTTAGGTACCGGATAGAAAGCAAGCTCACTTGGTTTGGTAACCAGTACATCGCAGCTTCTCATAAGTAAATTGGTTGTATATACTGCCTCAAAGATATCCTTGTGATAAAAGCCGTGGATACCTGTGATCTCTTCGTTTGGATCAAGTGCTTTTTCTGTAAACTTAAGTGTGTCTTCCCAATTGTCCATGTGTTCTGTCTTAAGAGCAGCCATGTCCAGAATCTCTGATATAAGCTGATCCCATACATTTCTGTAATCACCAACGTTTACGTAAAGTACAGCTTCATTTTTCTTGATATATGGAATAAGGTATTTGATAATCTCTGCAAAGATTTCCTTCTGTGCACCGGCTCCACCTATAGTGAGGAGGAAACGCATTGCTTTACCATTCTTTTTCCTGTTAAGTCTTGCTTCGCAGTCTTTTTCAATGTTGCTGACAAGCTCATAATCGATGTAATGACCTGTATAAACAAGGGAATCCTGTGGCATAGGCTCGCATACGGTCTTCTTATTCATGCCATTTAATATACGATATCCCATGTATGCATTCTTACACTGGATTGTATGAACGCTGCCTTCCGATAAATGAAGGGCCATAGGCCAGTTATCCGGAATTGCATTTACTACATACTTCATTCCTGCATGTATAGCAGCCTGAGCAGGCCATACATGAGTTGCGATCACCGGAATATCCTTAGGTACATTCTTGTATACAGGTGCCATCAGCTCTGCATTCTTCTGGTCGCTTGAATTATAAGTAAGTGCTCTGAAGCCTTCGTAGTTAGTAGGCTCCCAAACAAGCTTGTTAAAAATTGGATTCTTGGAAAGTCTTGATCCAAGAGAATAAAGATCATTCTGATGTCCAATCACCTTAGTACATGTGGTCTCAGGATATGAATTAAGATCCATCCAATATGGAATATATCCTAAATGATGAGCATAGGAAGCCATAGCCATTGATATACGATAGTGTCCAAAGCCCATTCTGATATTTCCTACAATGATACCCTTCTGTGTATCCATTGTCTTATCTGAAGTTACCTTGGTAGACACTTCAATATTCTCAACTCCAAGAAGTGGTCCTATTACCTTATTCTCAGTAACATTTGCCTTGTAATCACATGATGAATCATCACCATATTTCTTGATGTAGTTCTTCTTAGATTTCAGTGCCTTGTTATAATCTCTGTCGCTGATTCTGTTTCCAAAAATCACTCTTGATTTATCGTTCATTCCTCTTCCATTCTGTCAGAATTTAAGATGAATGCTGATAAAAAAAAATGCACGCTCATCTCTCACTGACTTCAAAACAACTTTTTTGCCCGTGGAAACGAAAATGATATATTTTAGTTTCCACTAGAATAATATCATTTTCCGCGTCAATACTGCAAGAAACGCTTTTTACAAATTTCGTTTCCTGCTTTTGTGCATTTTTACTTATTCGATTATCACACTACTGAAATAATGGATATTTCTCTTTTCTTGGCAAGATCAATATACTGTTCACCGCACTTTACAAGAGGCCTTGCCAGGTGATCCGGGTTAATAAAAATAATATCACCAACCTGTCCGGTACTAAGCATGACTCTGTTTGCAATAAAAGTATTTATTATGTTAGACAAAAAAGGAAAGATAACCTTTGGATTGAATTTATCGATTCCTTCTTTTTCAAAGAGTTCAATGACAGTAAATGGGCAGAAAGCTTCCCTGAATTCTCTTCTGCAGGTCATTTCATCATAAACATTTGCCACACATACTATAGAAGCAAGATCATCGATTTTCTCATTTCTAAGCGCCAGAGGATAGCCTGAGCCATCACGCATTTCATGGTGCATCAGGATACAGTTTCTTATTCGTGTATCAATATTCTTTTTCTGGACAAGGCCATACCCCTTAGTGACATGAGTTTTCATTATCTTCTGCTCATCAGGGGTAAGCGGAGTCTTTTTATTTATGATTTCAGGAGGAAGCAGCATTTTCCCAATGTCATGCAAAAGACCTCCTGCAGTAGCCAGATATATTTCCTCCTCAGAAAGTCGCATCCAGGTCGCAATAGTATTGCTGATAAGTGAAACATTCAGTGAGTGCATAAATATCGCGTCGCTGTTATCTCTCATATTATGGAGCATATCGAAAATGCCAGCACTGCCGCCAGCCTCCACGAATAATTTGAAGACCGGTTCTGTCAGTTTATCAACATCAAGAGGCATGGTGTCATTGGCTATCATCCTAAAAGATTCTTCAAGTCTCTCGGCGTTTTCTTCGACGTGTTGTTTAAACTTGATAAACTCCTCTGTATTCCTCAGCCTCTCATTATAGGACAGATCTTTAAGCAGAAGTTCTTCATCAGGGATTACGTCCTGTTTTTCGTCTTCAACAAAGATATTATAGAGGGAATGCGCTTTAATTCGCTCGATGGATTTTTCGTCGAGGACTGTGCCTTTAGTCAGCACAAGACGATCATCTATGGTGTAGATGTTCTCAGATACAACAAAACCAGGTTCAAGTTTATCAACAGAAACAAGTTTCATATTGTCTACCTATCCGCCAACAATAATACATTATTACGATTATATTATAACACTTTTTAGGCAGAAAAAAAGCTCTTAACCAAGCGGTTAAGAGCTAGTGCCGGCAGTGGGACTTGAACCCACACGTGGTTGCCCACAACAGATTTTGAGTCTGCATCGTCTGCCATTCCGACATGCCGGCGAATGCAAAGCTGCAGGTCCTGTGACGTACAGCTTTTTTAATATACCACAGATATTTAGTATATTCAAGAACAAATATTTATTTTATGGAAGGGCCACTGAAGCTGTTTTTCACCGCTTCGTAGGATTTCATATCACCGATATCGTGGCGTTTTCCGGGCATCACATAGGCATGCATTGGTGTGATCCTGCTAAGCCATGCAGCATAGGAGCCGGGAGCATCAGGATTACATCCGTCTTCAAGAGCTTTTCCAATACGCACTATATCCTCTTTTGTATAGTAATAAAATGGCGGAACCGCGTGATTTCCCTTTGGATTTACAGGCTTTTCCTCGTAGGATAAGATCAGATTATCAGCGTTCATCTCAATTACCGCCGTCTTCTGAAGTGCTTCCAATCTGTTCTCTTCGTGGCACATTACACAGGACGTGCCTTTTTTTCTTGCAAATTGTATAAAAGGAACAAGACTAAAATCAAGAACATTGTCACCTGCCATAACCAGAAAATCATCTTTCCTGTCACCCACAGCAAGCTGCAGATCTCTTACTGCGCCAAGTCTTGTTTCATTAGTGCTGGTGCCATCATCTATGATGGTGATTTTCTCAGGTCTTGTCTCTTTCCACTTTTCAAAATGAGATGCAAATTTATGATTAGATACCACCAGAAACTCTTCTATCTCATCTGCGATATCTTCAATAAGCCAGTCAAGGATAGGCTTACCTCCGACCTCTAAAAGAGGCTTGGGAAAATTCTCAGTAAGCGGATATAATCTGGTAGCATATCCAGCCGCTAAAATAATACATTTCATAAACTAACCCCCACTCCATCAGCTGACTTACAAATAGCAGCCATATATTTTCCATCCAGTTCCGGATAGAGCTTTAAATAGCTCTCTCCAACATTTCTTAAAACTTCTTCTGTTTTAGAAGGATCTATAAACGCCATACAGCAGCCCTTAAAGCCGGCTCCCGAAAATCTTCCGCCATAGATTCCATCTGTCTTTGACATGATCTCATATAGAGAAATAAGCTCAGGACATCCGCACTCATAATTCTCGATGCTGCTTTTGCCCGATTCAAAAATAAGTCTGCCGTACTCTTCAAGATCGCCGCTCTCCCAAGCCTTGGCACCAAGCTGTGCCCGTTCAAATTCTCCAAAATAGTGAACAGCTCTTTTACGGAAATTCTCAGGAAGTCTGTCTTTATACTCTTCAAACACTTCCACAGGAACATCACGAAGTCTGGCATTTTCAAACTTGCCATATTCAATTCCTGAATATGCCATAAGACCGTAAGCTGCTGCCTTGCATTCATCCTGTCTGAGGTTATATGCACTGTTAGCCAGTGATCTCTCAAGACCGCTGAAGAATACTGCAATATCAAAGGGCTTCATCTTAGAGTTTTTGGGAATAAGAGAAAAGCTGTCATCCTTGCAATCAAGGTAAAGAAGCTGATCCTTTTGACATAAGACCTCACAGGCCTGATCCAGCTTACCGCAATTAACTCCAACATACTCATTCTCAGCTTTTTTGGCCATCATAATGAGTTCCCACTCACTTAGTCTGATATTGTTTAGCTTAGTAAGTGCTGACAAAAAAGCGATGATAACTGCAGCAGATGAGGATAACCCACCTACAGGAAGCGTTCCTTCTATGACAGCGCTCATTCCGACTCTTAGCGGATATTTCTCGGAAAGCATCTTGGCTGCGCCTCTTAAGTGATCAGCCCAGTCACCAGCCTTCTCATCCGGAATAGAACTCACATGAAACTGTGCTCTCTTAGGGAAGTTAAGACTCTGCAGCTCTACAACTCCGTTTTCCTTATGTCCATAAGCTATATGAATTCCCTTATCTATAGCAAGACCATTTATCTTGCCAAACTGGTGATCAATGTGTGCCCCCAAAGGAGAAATACGATATGGACAAAAGGCCATATTCTCCGGATCACGATTATACAGTTCTTTGTATTTGTCCTCACAACGCATGTATGATTATTCCCCCAGTTTTTTGTTTTCTTTATAAAGATAATATCCAAGGATATGAAGAGATTGCTTAAAATCCCCGCCATTTATTCTTCGAAGCAGTTCTTCCTCATCCAGTTCTTTTACATATAAGAATTCCGTATCATCCAGTTCCTGTCCTGAAACCTTCCTGCAATTTCTCGCTGCATAGATATGGACATTACTATTTGAAAGGGTGGCATTTGCCGGAACAGTCATCAGATGTGTCCATTCATCTGAAATATAGCCGGTTTCTTCCTTAAGCTCCCTTTTGGCAGCTTCAAAAGCATCGTCTTCGGTTGCTATGATATTGTCATAAGTAATATATGGAACATCACTTTTTTCCCTATATTCGATAGCCCCCGCCGGAAACTCTGTGGTAACCTCATCGATTCCATGTCTGTACTGTCTGACACAGATAAATCTTCCCTTTTCATCTGTTGCAATTATAAGTGCAAAGCTATGCTTGGAATAATTGTAAACAGGTCCTATAACTTCTCCGTTTGGAAGTTTGTAATCGCATTTTCTAAAATCGATCCAGGCATCCTGAACAACATGCTCGGTATTTACTTCTTTCCATCGTAATTCTTCATTTTTCTGATTCATATTTTTATCCTGCACAGCTTTACTCGCCATAATGCTGTATTAGTCTCTCCATATCTTCTCTAGTGATCTTAATGATTCCGCCATGTCTCTTTTTACGAGCTCCCAGGTGGTACTCGGTAGAATCAAGTTTCTCGAAATCGCCGCTTGACAGGTCATCAGTGACAAGTGGCAGGTACCCGCCATTAAAGCTGTACTGATCAACTATAAGGCACCACTTTTTCTGGTTCTCAAGATAGTAGCACTCCGGTCCCTCTACTCCATAAAGCTCTGAAAGGCACTTTGAATACACTTCTTCAAAAGGTCCATTTATAAGATCCTGGCTCTTTTCAAGGGTAATGACCTTATTAGTCTCATCCTTGGAGAACCTGTAGTACCATCCATTATCCCATACGATATCAGTATCTATCACATCATTAGGTCTTTCAATATACTTAAACGCAGGTGTAAAGTTTATGAAATCTGTGGTAAAAGAGCCGTAAATGCGCTGTTTGGCACTTCCTTCCCCTTCTTCCTTGACATTGGAAGCAAAGAAAACAAACCAGGCCTCCTTCTCTTTGCAATATACAGCCTCTGGTGCCCATACACAACCGGCATTTGGAACACCCACCTCTATAAGACGTTCATCCGACCAGTTGACAAGGTCCTCGGATTCCCACACATACAAAGACCTGCTACCTCTGCTGGATGCTCTTCCCCAATCGCCATCAGAAGTATCAAGGTCAGTTGCTATGATAAAGTATTTATGAACCTTCTCATCATAAACAATATAAGGATCACGAATTCCGGTAGAACCAGTTGTTGCAGTAAGTGCTGGTCTAGCCCCTCCCAGGTCCTTAAAATGCAGTCCATCCTCACTGACCGAAAAATATATTTTCTCAGAATCTCTGATTCCACTGGTAAAATGAACAAATAAATAAGCCACTTCAGTATTCTCCTTTGCCTCATTTAAAGGCGCTAAACTATTATAAACGAGCAAAAGAGCCAGTGCAAATATGCAAAGCACCAGCTCCAGCAATCTCTTTTTATATCGCAATGTGTTGATCCTCATAACCCTCAAAGAGTCTTTTTCCATTGAAGGTTGCATCGGTAACGTAAGAGGACACGCCTTTCTTTCCTAAAGACCTGCGTCCATAGAGAACAAGATGAATTCTCTTATCCTCAGTCATATACTCTTCCGATATTTCTTCTGTGTCATTACTTTTCTCAAGAACCTTTTTGAAATCAGATACAAAAGCAGGTATTATCACAGCTCCTATGCTTTGTCCCTGATTTGGTCCATATACCCCCATAATTTCATGCAATAATTTCGTCCTTAGTTCGTCCATATTTACCCCCATAAAATGAATACAAAACTTTTTTGAAATTACAACCCTCTATATAAATCCTCCCGCCCCAAGGAAGGATCATATATCAAAAATTTCTTTACTGCTGAATTGTCTCAACAATAGATGGAAGAAGCTGTTTCTTACGAGAAACCACTCCCGGAAGAATTGCACTATCCCCAGTCACATTAATTCCAAAGGCCGAATTGATCGTATGCTGCGCCTTGCTTCCTGCAAATACCACTTCAGAAGCTTCATCAATGATATTGGTCAGCATAAAGAACAGCATATCAAGTCCATCATCAGATGCAACCTTACCAAGCTCAGGCAGGATTTTTTCCTTGATCTCGGAGAGTTCCTCAGCGCTCATGGAATTGATCTGTCCGATTCCTATGGTCATATCGTCTACAGTGAATTTCTTGAAGTCCTGATGAAGTATTTCTTTAGCACTCTTGCCGCTTAAGTTAGAACCAGCATGGAACATTTCCTTGGCAAAAGACTCATAATCTACTCCGGCTATTTGAGCCAGCTCTTCACCGGCATTCTTATCGATATTGGTGCAGGTTGGAGATCTGAACATAAGTGTATCAGACAATATTGCCGCCATCAAAAGACCTGCTGTAGTCTTATCTATCTCAATCTGAAACTCTTTGTACATGAGATAAATAATTGTACAGGTAGAGCCAAGAGGCTGATTTCTGAAAAATACAGGTCCTGCAGTCTCTATGGTACGAAGTCTGTGGTGGTCTATGATCTCAAGGATTTCAGCAGAATCAGCTCCGTTTACTGCCTGATTCTTCTCATTGTGGTCCACTAAAATAAGCTGCTTTTTCTTGGCACCAAGGAAATTTCTTCGGCTGATCATACCGATATAATGATCATCCTTATCAAGTACAGGGAAGTATCTGTGTCTCATCTGAGCCATAACCTCCTGAATATCCTCAATATAGTCATCCATGTGGAAGCATACAAGGCCATCCTTTTTCATAACATGCTCAATTGGCATACTCTGATTGATAAGTCTTGCAACTATAAAGGTATCATGAGGAGTTGTTATGATCTTGGTTCCATGTTCCCTCGCCTGAATCTGAATAGTCTTAGCTACATCGGCACCTTCACATACGATAATGCATCCTGCATTCATCTCTATTGCACAAAGCTGCATATCATATCTGTTACCGAGAATAACAACATCTCCCTCTTCTATGACATTTTCCATCATATCAGGATTAGCTGCAGCGATTACAACCTTTCCCTTTTTAAGGACATCCTCTATGTCACCAACAATCAGTTCACCGTCCAAAGTCTCAACGATATTCCTGTAGCATGTTCCTGCATCGGATAAGATTTTTGGATCAATAACGTCCATATATGTCTCAACAATATCGTTGGTAGTAACAATTCCTGTAAGCTCATCGCCTTCTGTAACGCAAAGTGTAACTACTCCCGCATCTCTCATCTTGGACCAGGCATTCTTAAGGGACATATTTCTGTCCGTTCCTTCCAGCATCCTGATTTCCATATCTCTTACCTGGGTTCTTACGTCCTTGACATAAGCAGGTGTCTCAACACCAAAATGAGATAAAACAAACTGTGTCTCTTCATTTAAGTGCCCTGCTCTACAGGCAATATAGTCTGATCCTGTTATCTTTCTTTTTAAATTTGCATAGGTTATGGCTGCACAGATTGAATCGGTATCAGGATTCTTGTGTCCCATAACTATTACTGGTCTATTCTGCTTATTCATTAACTACTCTCTCCTAATAACATATAGAAAATGAGCATTACTCATCTCCATCGCCTAAGCTGCTGTCATATTCATCCAAAAAATGATGTCTTTCACCATTTTTGTCTTTATAACATATTATCGCATTAAGGTGTATATTTTCTACACTTTTAAAAATATTTGCCTCTATATAGGAACTTTTTTCCCGAAGCTTTTTTATAAGCGCTTTTGTCTCAGCTCTTTTTGAGGTTGAGCTGTCATTTTTAAGATTACCTTCTTTTTCAAGTTTCTCTGTAAGTCTGCAGGCGCACCTGATAAACTTAAGCTCATTATAGTTCATCCAGTGGATGATGTCTTCCTCTCTTACAAGATAAAGAGGACGGATAAGCTCCATTCCTTCAAAGTTGGTACTATGGAGTTTGGGCATCATGGTCTGTATCTGTCCGCCATACATCATTCCCATCAGTATAGTCTCAATAACATCATCATAGTGGTGTCCAAGAGCAATCTTATTACAGCCAAGTTCTTTTGCCTTACTGTACAGCGCACCTCTTCTCATTCTGGCACAGGGGTAACAGGGCGATCCTTCTATCCTGTCTGTGATATTGAAAATCTGAGAATCAAAGACTGTGATCGGTATCTGCATAAGCTGCGCATTTCTAATGATATTCTCATAGTTTTCATCATTGTAGCCCGGATTCATTACAAGATATACCACTTCAAAATTGTGTATTCCATGCCTTGAAAGCTCCTGAAAGAGCTTGGCAAGCAGCATGGAATCTTTTCCGCCGGAAATACATACAGCAATCTTATCACCCTCTTCTATAAGCTGATAAGTATTAATTGCCTTTGTAAACTGGCTCCATATTTCTTTTCTGAATTTTTTGATTATTGACCGCTCTATTTCCTGACAGCGGTCCATTTTTCTTTTTTCTGACATTGTACCTCACGCAAACTGGCTGTTATAAAGCTCATAATAGAAACCTTTTCTATCAAGTAGCTGTTCATGATTTCCCTGCTCTATAATATGTCCGTCCTTCATAACCAGGATCACATCTGCTTCACGGATAGTAGAAAGCCTGTGAGCCACGATAAAGCTGGTCCTGCCCTGCATCATCTTGTTAAAGGCCTTTTGTATCCTGATTTCAGTACTTGTATCTATTGAAGATGTAGCCTCATCCAAAATCAGCATTGGCGGAATATTGAGCATTACTCTTGTAATACACAAGAGCTGTTTCTGGCCCTGGGAAAGGTTGCCGCCATTTTCCGATATAACTGTATCATAACCATTTGGAAGCCTTTTTATAAAACTGTGGGCGTGAGAAGCCTTAGCAGCAGCTATGATTTCCTCATCGCTAAAGCCTTCTCTTCCAAGGGTAATATTGTCTTTTATCGTTCCATTTCTAAGCCAGGTCTCCTGAAGGACCATTCCGAAATTACTTCTAAGGTCACTTCTTCTCATATCCCTGATATCTATTCCATCTACCTTGATCGAACCCTTATCAACATCATAGAATCTCATAAGCAGATTAATAAGAGTAGTCTTGCCACTTCCCGTAGGCCCTACGATTGCAACCCTGGCACCGCTTGAAATATTGAGATTCAAATTCTCAATAAGGCTTCTTTCCTTATCATAGGAAAAAGCAGCATCGGATATCGTAACATTTCCTTTTGCCTGCGTCAAAAGCTTATCCTCTGTCTTATCCGGAATCTCGGGCTTTTCTTCACTAAGGCCAAATACACGCTCCGCACAGGCAAGTGCGTTCTGAAGTTCTGTTACAACACCTGAAATTTCATTAAAGGGCTTGGTATACTGATTGGCATAACTAAGGAAAATAGTAAGTCCGCCAACCGTCATTCCACCAGCTATGCAGGCAAACGCGCCAAACAGAGCTACTGCAGCATATACAATGTTATTGATAAATCTGGTGCCTGGATTTGTAAGTGATGAAATAAATGTAGCTTTTATGCTGGTTGTCTCAAGTCTTTCATTTATATCATCAAATATTTCCATGTTCTCATCTTCATGGGCAAATGCCTTTACAACGGATAGATTTCCAACCATCTCGTCAATAAAAGCTGTCTGATCTGACCGGGCCTCGCTCTGTCTTTTGAAAAGGCTAAAAGACTTATCTGCTATGAACTTAGCCACAAAAAGAGAAAGTGGCGTAAGAACAACTACTACGAAGGCAATCTTAAAGTTCAGATAAAACATGAAAACAAGGGTTCCAAGTATAGTCACAACTCCGGTAAACAGCTGCGAGAATCCCATCAAAAGGCCATCAGAAAACATATCAACATCGGATATAATTCTTGATACTATTTCTCCGGTCTGCTTGTTATCCAGATATTCAAAGGGAAGCTTTTGCATCCTGTCAAAGGCTTCCGTCCTGACATCTCTTACTACTGCAAAAGTAATCTTGTTATTTGCCTTGTTCATGATCCACTGGCAAATAGCAATAAAAACGATAATGCCGGACATTTTTGTAAGGATAGAAATAATAGTTTTAAAATCCACATTGTCTTTTCCCACAATGCAGTCTATTGCATTACCTGCAAGAATTGGCACATAAAGTGATAAAAGAGCTGTAATTACAGCCAGTGCCATTGATAAAAATATTAAAAAGCGATATTTGCCTGCATAGCGCAAGACTTTCTTTAAGGTTCCCTTTTTCATACCGCGCCCTCCTTCTTAAACTGTGAATCGTAGATTTCTTTGTAGAGTTCACAGCTATTAAGGAGCTGCTCATGGGTACCTATTCCTGCAACAGTTCCATTATCAAGTACTATTATCTTGTCGCATCCAAGAACGGCAGAAGTTCTCTGGGATACAATAAAGGTTGTAGGTGGATTATCCATTCCCGCAATAGCTTCACGAAGACGCTTATCTGTAAGATAATCAAGTGCTGATGCACTGTCGTCCAGAATAAGTATCTCCGGATTTCGTACAAGCGCTCTGGCAATAGTAAGTCTCTGCTTCTGGCCGCCGGAGAAATTCTTTCCTCCCTGAGCCACCATGAAATCAAGACCGCCTTCTTTACTTTCGACAACTTCTGTTGCCTGCGCTATCTCAAGAGCTTTCTTAATTTCTTCATCGGAAGCATCTTTTTTGCCCCATTTCATATTGTCCCTTATACTACCATGGAAAAGAACTGCCTTCTGAGGAACAACGCCAATTCTTTCCCTAAGTGCTTCAAGATTATATTCCCTTACATCTCTGCCATCAATAAAAACTGTTCCCTGTCTTGCATCGTAGAATCTTGGAATCAGATTAATAAGTGATGATTTACCACTACCTGTTCCTCCGATAACACCAATCTTTTCACCCCTGGCCGCAGAAAATGTGATGTTCTCAAGACTGTCCTCGCTGTCTCCCTCATATCTCATTGATACATTTTTAAAGACAATATGCTCATCAGTCCTGTCAAAAGTTGTCACTGTACCATCCTGCATGGATGACTTAAGCTCCAAAAGCTCCTGAACTCTGTTTCCGGAAGCTACAGCCTTGGTCATTGTAAGTACAAGATTAGCAAGCTTAATAAGTTCAACAAGTATCTGGCCCATGTAGTTGTAAAGAGCTACAACCTGTCCCTGTGATAATTCACCACTATTAACATAAATTGCCCCCTTGTATATCAGAAAGGCAACTGAAAGATTCAAAATAGCGTAAGTCAGAGGATTCATAAGCGCAGTCACGCTTCCTACGAACCTCTGCATATTCATAAGGGCATTACTCTGATCATGGAACTTTTCCTTTTCCTCATTTTCAAGTCCGAATGCCCTGATAACTCTGACACCTGTATGATTTTCTCTTGTATATTTCAAAAGAACATCCAGGCCGCTCTGTATCTTCTCGTATCTCGGAATGCTCCATGCAGTAATGGAAACAACTACAATGAAAAGAAGAAATATAGTAATCGCAAATATACCGGCCTGCCTTGCGTCAATAGTAAAGGCCATTACAAGTGCACCAAACACAACAAACGGTGACCTTAAAAGGAGTCTTATAGTCATATTGACTCCCTGCTGAACCTGATTCATGTCGCTGGTCATTCTGGTGATCATGGCCGCAGTTCCAACCCTGTCCATATCAGAGAATGAAAGCTTTTGAATATTGTCAAAAAGAGCTTTTTTCAGCTTTTTGGCAAAGCCTGCCGCAGCCTTAGCAGCAAAAAACTGTGCAGTAACTGCACTCACAAATCCAACAAAACATAGCAGAATCAGAATAAGACACATTCTGACAGTATAGCCTTTATCTGCATTTGCTATTCCTTTATCGATCATGGCTGCTATTACAAGAGGAACCATGAGTTCAAAAGACGCTTCCAGAAGCTTAAATAAAGGTCCCAAAAACGTTTCTTTCTTATAATCCTTAAGATAAACCAATAATTTTTTCAAACCTACACCTCTTTAAAACAGATTATGCATTATAAAAACAGCAAAGACCTAGTAATTGATTCTAAGCCCCTTTGGATAATGGTTTTTAAGCATTCCGCCTGCCAGCTTGGCCCAACCAATACTATAACCATCAACGCAGATTATCGTCCAGCCCTTATTAGCATTCAGTTCAGTTCTTATTGTCTGCCCGTTCAGATATTGCCTTATTTCCAGACTATCCTCACTGAAATTGGCTGCATTTTTGACATCACATTTTTTCAGGGCCAAAGCAAATGCATGGGATGGCTCAAATCTATCCTTTTTAACTGTTCCAAGATGAAGCCCGGGTCTCATACATTTTAGACCGTTTATCCCCGGCATTTTAGGATCACAGATATAAAGCTGATCTCCGAACATAAATAAAAGACCGTTTAGCTCATATCCACTTTTTAGCCGTTTTTTTTCAAAATCATCAAACTCTAACGTTTCGAGCGCAAAATCCCAAAATAGTTTTTCAACTTCCTTTTTGGCTGCCTTATTCCTGCCACCTGGCACATGCAGATCCTTATCTCTGTCAATAAGAACTCCATCACGCTCCAAAACGCACAAAAAATGGCCTTCGCCTCTAAGCTTATGAGGCCAGAGTCTTACAGCATTTTTTACTTCATTCAGGATTTCTTCATTGTCAGCAGCATCCAGGCCTATTTCAGTCAAAGCTGATTCTCTGATCCATTCTGGTCTGGCATATTCCATGCCGTCATATAAAGAAACCTCTTTAACATGAAAATCTCGATTTTTTGCAAGGAACCTGTAAATAGATTCTTCATTTTCTCTTGGTGCAAATGTGCAGGTAGAATAAACAAGCCTTCCTCCCGGCATCAGCATTTTAGCAGCACAGCCAAGAATTTCTTCCTGCCTTTCGCCACAGTTTTCGACATTTTCCGGGCTCCATTCAGAGGATGCATTCTCATTTTTCCTGAACATTCCTTCTCCGGAACATGGTGCATCTACGAGAATCTTGTCAAAATACCCTCCAAATACCTGTTCAAGGCTATTCGGAGACTCATTTAAAACAAGTGCATTGGTTATTCCAAGCCTCTCAATATTAAGGGAAAGTATTTTTGCCCTATCTCTGTTTATCTCATTAGATACCAGTATCCCTGATCCGTTCATGCGTACAGCAATCTGAGTGGACTTTCCTCCCGGAGAAGCGCAAAGATCCAGTAGTCTCTCACCGGGCTTAGGATCAAGATATTGAACCGGAGCCATTGCACTGGGTTCCTGAATGTAGTAAAGCCCGGCTTCGTGATATGGGCTTTTCCCCGGAGTGCATTCACTATTATAGTAAAATCCATTTTCCTCCCAGGGAACATTATTTTCATTTGTATCAATCTTTAATTTATTCAAATTGTTAGAAAAAGAAGCATCAGCTTTTAACTTATTGATTCTAAGGGCGTGATATCTGTCATCACTATCGCCAAAGCTCGACAAAAAAGCTTCATATTCCTCTTTATCTAAAAGTGTTCTCATTCTATCGCAAAAAGGTTCTGGTAGCATCTATTATTCCTCACAACTTATGGTAGATTAAGGCATGTTATGATATGATTAGTTTGTTTATTCTAACATTCACGGAGTCAGCCAAAATGAAACAAAAATATAGCTTTATGAGCATCTTAAGAGTCTTATCAATGGTATCTATTGTATTCTACCACATGCTGATAACTCTTTATATATATGGAATAAGGCAATTAGACAGCATCAGTATTTTCTTTGAAAATGCCAACATGCACATTGCCAAGGTCGGCGTATGTCTTTTCTTCATGCTCTCCGGCGCAGGGCTCATGCTTAGCAGCAAGGACCAGGCCTTTAGTCTTAAGGATTTCTATTTTAAAAGATTTAAAAAGATCCTGATACCATTTTATGTAGTATATGTCTGCTATTTTACTTTCCTCGTCATTACGCATCACATTCTACTTTCAAATCCCTTTGAAGGCAAAAATCTAAAGCCCTACAGCTTTATTTTTTCACTACTGGGAATGGATGCATATTTGGAAAACTTCGGAATTCCAACCTGCTCCCTCGGAATAGGCGAATGGTTCCTAGGATGCCTGATGCTCATTTATATCGTCTATCCAATACTTAGAGCCTGCATGTTAAAAAATAAATATATCACCATCCTCATCGCAACAATATACTACGTTCTTATGAATGTTTTCTATTGTAACATTCAAATTTTTAAAAATGTTCCAATGTACACAAATGCTGCAATAAAGATATACGATTTTATTTTGGGAATGTTCCTGGTTCTAGTACTTGAAAGCATTCCTAAGTTTATTTATTACATTGCATTTATTTTCAATTTGTTTTTTATTGTATATCCCGACACACTGCCGGGCGTTGACAGTTTTCAGATTCCAATTCATGGTCTTTTAGCATTTTTGATTTTCGCTTATTTTGAAAAAATCTTTAACAAGCACCCAAAGGTCATTAGAGGATTTGATATATTGGCATCATACAGCTACGAATACTTTTTGATCCACCATTTTGTAATACTTCATCTTTCCAAGATTGGACAAAACACTGAATTTGGAAATCCCAAACTGCTTATATTATTTGGGGGAGAAATACTTCTCACCACAATACTTACTATTATCCTCAAAAAGATCGTTGCCCTTATATATCAGCCCATGGAACGAATAAGCCGTAAAAACAAGGCAAACTGATAATTTATCTGCATTATGAAAACTAATAATTTCCACGTAAAAAGAGGTTACCCAAAAGGATAACCTCTTATTATTTGTAATAATTGCAGATGATGAATTACTTAGCGTAATCGGTTGCTCTGCTCTCTCTGATAATATTTACCTTGATCTGTCCAGGATATTCCATTTCATCCTCGATCTTCTTGGCAATATCACGAGCCATGAGAACCATATCTTCATCTGAAACCTGCTCAGGAACTACCATTACTCTGACTTCACGACCAGCCTGAATAGCAAATGAGTGATCAACACCCTTAAAGCTATTTGTAATTTCCTCGAGTTCTTTTAATCTGGATGTGTATGTTTCAAGTGTTTCTCTTCTAGCTCCAGGTCTAGCTGATGAAATTGTATCAGCAGCCTGCACAAGAACAGCTATAAGAGACTGTGGCTCAACATCTCCATGATGAGCTTCTACAGCGTTAATAACAATCTGTGATTCCTTGTACTTCTTACAAATATCTACACCAAGCTGAATATGTGAACCTTCAAGCTCATGATCTACAGCCTTACCAATATCATGTAAGAGTCCGGCTCTCTTAGCAACTCGAACATCAAGTCCAAGCTCTGATGCTAAAAGTCCGCACAACTGTGCAACTTCTACAGAATGCTTCAAGCAATTCTGACCGTAACTGGTTCTAAATTTCATACGACCAAGAATCTTGATCACTTCAGGATGAAGTCCATGAACACCTGCTTCAATAGCAGCATTCTCTCCTTCTTCCTTAATCTTCGCAGCAACTTCTTTCTGAGCCTTCTCAACCATTTCCTCAATTCTTGCAGGATGAATTCGGCCATCTACAATAAGTTTCTCGAGTGCAATACGAGCTACTTCTCTACGGATTGGATCAAAGCCTGAAATAACTACTGCTTCCGGAGTATCATCAATAATAAGATCGACTCCGGTCATTGTTTCAAGGGTTCTAATGTTTCTACCTTCTCTACCAATGATTCTACCCTTCATTTCATCATTTGGCAGCTGAACAACAGATATTGTAGTCTCGGAAACATGATCTGCTGAGCAACGCTGAATAGCGTTAACAACAATTTCCTTTGCTCTCTTATCTGCTTCTTCTTTAGCCTCAGCTTCCATGTTCTTGATCATGACAGCTGATTCGTGTTTCACATCATCTTCAACGATTTTTAAAAGATACTCTTTTGCCTGTTCGGAGGTTAAGCCAGAGATTTTCTCAAGTTCCTGTAGCCTCTGTTCATTAAGCTTAGCAACCTCTTCACTCTTCTTGTTAAGCGCCTCTTCCCGAGCATTCAAGCTTTGCTCTTTCTTCTCAATCGCTTCCGATCTCTTTTCGACGTTCTCCTCTTTCTGCTGAACCCTTCTCTCTGAGCGCTGAACCTCATTTCTACGGTCCTTAACTTCCTTCTCAAGGTCATTACGAGTCTTCATAGCCTCTTCCTTGGCTTCAAGAAGTTTCTCACGCTTAGTGTCCTCAGCAGTCTTGAGTGCTTCATCGATAATCTTTCTTGCCCTTTCTTCAGCACTTCCGATTTTCCCCTCAGTTACCTTCTTATGGTATGAGTTTGACAAAACCCAAGTCACAAGTACAGAAATGACAAGAGTTGCTACTACTGCAATAATAATACCGGCCATTACAGGAGCACCTCCTTATTCAATTTTCATTGTACAATATCTTGTATAGTGTGTAGAAAAAACTACATAAATAACACACTTGAATACAATTTTACAACACTTAAATTTTACCTTTTATAAGTACTAGTGTCAAGGAATATAATCGCTGTCACATTCCATTACATGGCGGATAGAGTCCATTGAATATCCCTTTCTCAAAAGAAAGGCCATTATTTTCTGTTTATCCTTAAAGTCCATTTCAGGACTATAATGCTTCTTGATAAGAAGTTTGGCAATCTGCTCATCTTCTACGCTTACCCCGGAACTATCATTTTCTTCTTCATAAACCTCTTCGAGAATTGGTATGATAATCTCCTTCTTAATCCCTTTTTGAGTCAGATCCTGAATAATACGATTCCTGCTGCGAGTAGTCATATGATATGTGACATAATCCCTGACAAAACGTTCATCATCAAGGTATCTGTATCCTCTGACATACTCGATTGCCTCATCAACGATATCCTGAGGATAAAGGCCTTCCGCAAGTTTATCTCGCAGCTGCTTCTCAGTGTAATCCTTCTTCTGAAGAAGATTCATAGCCCGAAGTTTAGCACGTTTTGAAAGAACTGTACCCAAAATCTCATCATATAGTTCCGCGGAAATATCTATTCCAGATTTTATACTATAAGTCTTAAGCTCACCCTTATACAAAACAAAGGCAAATTCTCCGTCAATATATACTTTACATCTCTTCTTATCTAGTTCAACGATGTCAGAAATCTGCATATTTTATTATCCCAATTCCCAAATCAATCTGTTTAGTAAAAGGAGCTGTAAAAAATGAACTGATACAAGTATGTAAAGCTCATTTTTCACAGCCACCTTTTAGCTAAAGTTATTGTATTTGCCGAGTACTATTATTTTGCTGCCTTTGTCTTCTTGGCAGGTGCTTCTGATCCGTCTGTCTCAGGATCACGCCTTGCAGCGGAAATTGCCTGTCCTTCTACAGGAAGGCCATAGTGAGCTCTAACCTTGGCATCAATATCTGCAAGGACATCCGGATTGTTCTCCAGATAAAGCTTGGCATTCTCACGTCCCTGACCAATCTTCTCTCCTTCATACTGATACCATGCACCAGACTTGTTAACAATATCAACACTTGCTGCAAGATCAAGGATATCACCGGTTGCTGATATTCCCTTACCAAACATAATGTCAAATTCAGCCTCTTTAAATGGAGGAGCAATCTTATTCTTAACTACCTTAACTCTTGTTCTGTTACCAATGTTCTCACCATTCTGCTTGATTGCCTCAATACGGCGAACATCCATACGCACGGAAGAATAGAATTTAAGAGCACGTCCACCGGTTGTAGTCTCCGGATTGCCAAACATAACACCAACCTTCTCACGAAGCTGATTGATGAATACAACTGTACAGTTAGACTTGCTGATAACTGCTGTAAGCTTACGAAGAGCCTGTGACATAAGTCTCGCCTGAAGTCCCACATGTGAATCGCCCATATCGCCATCAATTTCAGCCTTAGGAACAAGTGCTGCAACAGAGTCTACAACAACTATATCAATAGCTCCTGAACGAACCATTGTCTCTGTAATTTCAAGAGCCTGCTCACCACTGTCAGGCTGAGAAATATAAAGATTATCAACATCAACGCCAATGTTCTTGGCATATACAGGATCAAGAGCATGCTCAGCGTCTATAAAGCCTGCAATACCGCCTCTCTTCTGTACTTCTGCTATCATATGAAGTGTAACCGTTGTCTTACCACTGGACTCAGGTCCATAAATCTCTATAATACGTCCCTTAGGAATACCGCCAAGACCAAGTGCTATATCAAGACTAAGTGATCCTGTAGGGATAGTCTCAATATTCATAGTATCAGATGAATCTCCAAGCTTCATCACAGCACCCTTACCAAACTGCTTCTCAATCTGACCAAGTGCTGCTTCCAATGCTTTTTGTTTTTCTTCTCTTTCCATACCAATCTCCTTTTAGAACATTCGTTCTGTATATAAAAATATTAAAACAGATGTTCGAATGTGTCAACATGTTTTGTTATTAAATTTCATTTTTTCTTCTGCAAAATACAGGCATCCAAAACTAAACATGAAAGTCCGGCAGAAACGCCAGATATAGACTGCATCTCATAATGCAAATCTACAAAAAATCCCCGACTAATATACACACAAGTCATTGCCCTGGAGCAATGACTTGTAAACAATAACATATTATTAGCAATAAAACAACTTAAGATTTTATGAAGACGAAAAACCGTTCAATTGATCATGCTGATGTCATACTGTCTGCATAATGAAGCATATTCTTCATTGATCAGCTGAACCATCTCCTGATCCCCACTAATATTGTCAGGATGGAACATTTTCATAAGATCTTTATATCTCTTCTTGAGAGCAAGAGGATTGTTAACACCTCTGAACAAAAGATCCAGCGCATCATATTCGTTTTCTCTCTGATACGCTTTTTCTCTTTCAAGACGGATATATTCACTCTCAAGCTTCTTTTTATCACTATTTAATTGGTCGAATCCGCTGTTAAGAATACGAAGCCGCTGTTCGAAAAGAGCCTTATCATTATCCAGTTTTCTGCTAGCTGTCTCAAGTTTTCTCTCTATAGAGTCAACTCTTTCTTTAAAAGCTCTCTCGTCTTCTTCCAGCCTTGAATAACGCTCAGCAAGGGAACTTTCCTGATTCTCCAATCTGACACTTTCTTTAAAGAGCCAAATCCGGAGCTGAGAAAGCTCATCCTCTGAACCGTTCATAATGATTTCTTCGATTCGTCTTCTTTCTTCCATATGGATCCCCCTAATTCAAGGCTCATGTCTTATCGGGAAAAGCGATATCCACTGCCTCTTCATCATCCATCATGTTCTCTTTTTTGGCAGAAAAACGATCAACTATATCAGGCACCATATCAAGAACCTTGGTAACCGCATCCTGATTCTTGATGTTAACAAGTTTGGTAGTGCCATTTTTGATAACAAGTACTGCACTTGGTGACATCTTGGCACCAAATCCGCCGCCACCGCCGTTTTTCTTGTCAGCATTGCTGGATCCGGCCCCTACGCCAAAAGATACATCCACAAGAGGAACAATAATCGTATCTCCAACCTTGGTAGCCTCACCCACAACTGTTTTGGCCGACATAAGCTTGTTCATACCGCCCAAAAGAGAATCAAATACCTCGTTAAAATTACTCATCTCCACACCTCCAACGATTTTCATGCTTTCATAATTTTCTTAAATCTCTTGATGACTTTCTTTACATCTTTATTGAAATAGCAGACGCATACACAATATAACACTGTAAACAATGTAATATGCCCCTTAAAATGTGCATCTGCATATAAAACTTTCCTGTCAAAATCAGGTTCAAAAGATACGTTCCTGAATAACACAGGATACAGCATTCCATAAACGGCCATAAACTCAGCTGTATCAGCCGGATCCCCTGTTCCAAGTCTAAGATCGATCTTGGATTTATCCGGCATGATCATCTTGATAAGTCTTATGAGTTTCCCCTTGACCAGTTCAAATGCACGCTTGAAAATATCGTTTTCTAGTGTGGTTTTTAACATACTCATCTTACCATAAACTCTAGATATTGTATATTGGATTTTTTCAAGCACATTTTGTGGTGTTTTTAGAATATTCTCAATTTTCTCAAAGATGTCAGTTATTATTTCAATAAGAGCCTTATCTTTTTCTTCCGTAGACTCATTTTCATCTGTTTCTTTTTGGTCTGTAGTATTGTCGTTATCTAAGACTGAATCATTTTTATCATTTATTTGATCATTTTCGGATTCAGTATCAGTCTTATCTTCTACCTTGTCTTCTGTCTTTTCTTCCTGAACATTACCTGATTCAGAATCATCTTTCTTTTTAGAATGTATATCGGTATCTGAAAGGCTTTCTTTATCATCTGAATCTGTTTTATCTTCACTATCCGATTTTTCCTCTTTACTTTTTTTCTTAAGAGGAAATACCTTTATTCCGAAAACTCTTATTGTAAACTCTTTATGTTCCGGAAACTCTATACCGCCGCTGATAATATGAAGAAGCCATGAGAAACGCGCTCTTGCCACTATTTCATTTACATCAAAAGCGCTTTCAAATTCCGTCTCAGGAACCGTCCCATCCAGTCTGTATCTTACCGGAACAAATAATATCAGCAGAATAAGAAATAGAATAAAGGCTATCAGGCATAAAAGCACAATTCCAATTATCTTCAGTGCTGTTAAAATCCCCGCCAGCATAATCTTTTCTCCCCACAAAATAATAAATACAAATACAATCTTATAAATTCAGGTATTCCAGCAATCTACCGTCCATTCCTGCCTTAGAAGCCTCCTCGGAAATCTTAACCACCAAATTGACAGCTTCTTCATATCCGAAGGCAATGCCATATATCAGAACCGGATCATATTCATAATAGCGTTGTCTTAAAAAAGCACAGTGAATAATATCCAGCTGATCATTATCATTCATGGGGGCCGTCAAGCAATAAATATTGAACTGACCACTCCCAAACAGGAGCTTCCATTTTACAAGATGATGTTTTTTTACCGAATCTCCCCAATATAGATTCTTGGCAAACCGGCAAAAGCCACCTTTTTTCATTCCACTTAATTCTCCGCCCAAAACATTTATTCACAAAAAATCATCTTCAAAGGCGCTGCTTTGCTTTATTTTTCATGAAATACTACAAAGATAATTTTATCATATTTAGTAAAAAAAATCCGAAGAATTATTCAACGCCAAAGTATGCATCAAATATTCTTTTTGCTATAGGAACCGCGTAGCTACCGCCACTTCCGGCATCCTCGACTATGATCGTAACACATACCTTAGGATCTTCTACCGGCGCAAAGCCTGTAAACCAGGCATGGGAATCAGAAGTAGAATCATTAAATTCTGCGGAGCCTGTCTTACCTGCTGCTGTATAGGTTAGTCCCTTTAGTTTGGATGCAGTACCGCTTTGAACTACAGCTTCCATCATGGTAGTGAGAATCTCTGACTCTTTTTCGGACATAAGTCTTTTATAGCTTTCAGAAGAATAGCTTTTGACTTCTTTCCCGGTCTCACTTTTAACACCGCTTACCACATATGGTTTCATTAATATTCCCTTATTAGCAATGCTACAGGTTATCATATTCATATGCATAGGCGAAACAAGCGTAGCTCCCTGTCCGATTGAGAGCTGCATAACATCAGAGCTTTCCGTTTCATCATCAAGCTGTGCACTACTCTTGTTGTAATTCATGGTTAGTGGCAATTCTTCGCCAAACATAAGATTTTTCAGGGTACTTTGAAAAGTTTTTCTCTTTACCTCTAATCCAATATTAGCAAAGGATGAATTACAGGACTTGGCAAAAGAGCTGACAAAGTCCACATATCCGTGATTCTCGCCATGATAGCAGGATATAGTTTCACCCTCATAGGTATATTTTCCATTACAGGTAAATTTATAATCCGAATAGTTGTCAGGATGTTCTTTGATATAAGCAAGCGCAGTTGCAATCTTAAAAGTAGATCCGGGCGGATACAAGCCTTGTGTTGCTCTGTTAAGAAGTTTGGCATCAGTTGATTTGTCTGCCAAAAGAGATGCCCAATCCTGCTGAATAGTATTTGGATCAAAATCAGGCTTGGAAACCATAGCCAGTATTTCACCGGTCTTAGGATTCGTAACAACAATAGCACCCTTTCTGGCTGACAGCGCATTAAAAGCCACTTCCTGAAGATTGACATCCAGTGTGGTGTAGACATTATCTCCCGGATACTTTTCTCCCTGAGTATCTAGTGCCACTTTATCCTGCAGATCAATACTTGTGTTTATCAGATAATAATTTTCAGAAGCCTCTATTCCGGCTTTTCCATTGGTTGAGTACCCAACAACATGCGCAAACTCTTTTCCATAAGGATAGACTCGCTTTTCTTTTCCATATTCATCCAGCGAAGTATAAGCAAGTACATCCCCATCCCTGGATAAAATCTTTCCCCTTGTATTCTGAGCCAGCAATATCTGCTGTCTGGTATTGTAGCTATTATTCATAAGCTCCTGCTTATTATTTCCTGCATAGTAACAAACATAAGCCAAAAGAGATGCAAGAAGGCAGCAATAAAATACAGACAAAATAATAATAGGATATGATCGTATTTTCTTTTTCCTGGCAGGCTTTCTATTATCTTTCTCCTGCATTCCTCTTAGCCTCCATCTTCCTGCGTTTTCTTTCTATAGCCTTTTGTCTTTCGTCTGTCCTTATCATGCAGATTCCTTCAGCAATCATGATCATCACTATCGTAGTAAGCACAGATGTACCGCCGTAACTGACAAGTGGTAATGTAACACCAGTCAGCGGAATAAACTTAGCGCCTCCTCCAATAGTTAGAAACGCCTGAAAGATAAAAGCAACAGCAATACCTGTAATGATCAGCCTGTAAAACTTATCCCTTAGATAATATCCTTCTAACATCAGCATGATAAAGGTGCTGACGCAGATAAGTGTCATAAGCACAGCAAAAATAACCCCCAGTTCCTCAGCTATTGCAGAAAAAATAAAATCCTGCTCAACATAAGGAATGGACTGAGGCGAACCTCCATATAATCCAAGACCAAACCAGCATCCACTACTGATACCAAAAAGTGACTGTGACAGCTGATATCCGGTAGCTTCAATATCACTGAAGGGATCAAGAAAGGCTTGTACTCTCACCTGAATATGAGAAAAAAGCCTGTAGGAAACCATGCTTGCAATAGCTCCAAAGGCCAATCCCGCAATAAGATATCCTGGATTTTCTGTAGCGATAAAAATCAGAGCCAGATAAACCACAAAGAAAATCAGAGCACTTCCCAGATCTTTGGACAGAACCAGAATAATTACATGAACTGCAGCTATAAAAGAACACATTAATATTTCCAAAAAGCTTTCAGCTTTATAAAGAGCTGATGCCATAAAGAACAAAAATATTATCTTTACAAATTCAGAAGGCTGAAACGTAATTCCTGCAATCGTATAGGAAATCTTAGATCCGTTAGTTGCAGCGCCCAAAATAAGGACTATACCAATAAGTAAGATTCCGGCACAGGCATAAACCCATTTAAACTTTTTGAGTATATTTAGTCGAAAAATAAGCTCCGGTATAAAAAAGCCTATCAAAAAAGATGCAGAAATAATAAAAAACTGCTTGATTGCCTTATCATAGGATAGTCTTGTTATTATGATAAGGCCAATCATAAGAAGCATGCAGCAATTGTTGATAAGCAGCCTGTTTCCATCCGGATAAATGGCATAAAACAAAAGAA
Source organism: uncultured Butyrivibrio sp. (assembly GCF_947169445.1). Lineage (GTDB taxonomy): Bacteria > Bacillota > Clostridia > Lachnospirales > Lachnospiraceae > Butyrivibrio. The sequence goes on from NZ_CAMVPU010000009.1 coordinate 59,935, forward strand.
TCGCCGATAGAAAAATCACTATCTGAAAAGCAAAAAAGAATGCATATCTAACTTTTCCGGTTCTGGCAATAATCTGTATAAAGCAGGCAAACTGCACAGAAAACATGCTGATCACCTGACCTATGTACAGCCACTTTCTTTTTCCCTCGCTCTTATATCTGAAAGTCAGAAAACCTTCAATGGTATACACAAGCAAAAAAAGCGTAATGACATATTTCGAGATTTCCGTCACATATAATTCCATTAGTCTATTCTACTCCGCGCTTAAAGTGACCTGTCGTATAATCGCAGCTATTTAGCTTAGCCAGATAATCGTCATTTCCATCCAGATAAGCTCCCAGTACGACCTCGCATTCTTTCTCATTTTCAACCGTAAAATCGATTCTAAAATGATCGAATGCTTCACTTGTTTTTATATTTTCAATTTTCTTGTGTAAAGAAGTAGGTGCAGCATTCCAAACAACGTTATAACAGTTCCTGCAATTAGTGGTAACAGGCAGATGATTCCCCATTCTGTCAACAAGTACCATTTTTTCACAGTAAAAGGTATTAAGCTTGCCGCTGCATTTATCAAGAGTTTTCTTTACACAGCCGGCGCTTACCATCATCGGAACCCGGCCATAAACATTGTAGGATAAGTCGCTATGAATGTTCTTATCCACAGCAAAAGAAAGTTCTTTTGCCTCATGGATTGTAAGTTCATAGGGGACGCAAAGCTCTGTTATCTGCAGATCAAGGTCAGAAATAAAGCCAGCCGCACCATGGTTCCATGCATAAACTCCATAATCAGGGACCACTTTTCCCATAAAGCCAATTTCCTTCAAAAAGCCAAGCTGTTCTAAGTTCCTTACCAAAAGACCCGAAAAGCCCTTTTGCTTATAGCTATCTGCCGCTTTACTGATATCCTCTGTAGCATCAAAGCTTTCCTCCCTGCAGACATAGGGAAGCGCCACCAAAAATTCTATATGCTTCTGATCTGCTGTTTCTGAAATTCTCTGTACAGAATCATCTGTCAAATTGAAAAACAGATTACTGTCAACATATACTCTTGAAAGCATGTCTTTTTTATCAATTGCTTTAAATACAGCCTTCAGCTGATCGGCTGTATTTACAAGGACATGGTAATCAGGGCATTTCCTGTTTTCAGCCTTATGCTTATCTAAATCAGTATCAGAAGTTACTCTATCCCTCAAGAAAGCACCTCTACTATCAGCACCAGCTTTGGCATAAGAATTCATAGATTGAGACAATGTTTTTTCTTTGAAGTTATCAAGAATCCTGTTTTCTACCTTTTCGACTAGTTCTCTTCTAAGCTCATTAAGCTCACTTACAGGAACAAAAATGCCATCTGCACTATCTTTTGCATCAATGTTTACTATTATTTCTTCAGTTTCAAAAGAAGTATTACCAAGTCTTGCAAGCTGCTTTCTGACTGTATCTTCATCCATAGGCCTCTTTGAAGCAGCCTGAACTACATTACCTTCAACATTTTCGACTATATCACCGGTATCAGAAGCAACTATCATAGTAAGCGAAAGAGGCCCACCAAGTTCAAGGTTACAGATTAGCTGGCACTTTATCTTAAGATTTCTATCCAGGTACTTCTCTTTTACCTCTAAAAGAACTTTATCAGAGGTTCCATTATAAGCAGGCGAAGATATTGTAACCATTTCCCTACCGTTATGCTTGTGATAATATCCTTCACTTATGCCGGTTCTCTGGTACAAGCCCTTTAATATCTCAAAGTCTTCATCAGAAACCTTTATCTCTTTGGAAGGATCAGCATAATACATATCGATATACTTTCGATAAAGGGCTGTAACTCCTGCAGCATATTCAGGCTTTTTCATTCTGCCTTCGATCTTAAAAGAGTCTATCCCCGCCTTTATAAGTTCCGGAATAATGCCTATAGTACACATATCCTTAAGGCTAAGCGGATACTGTTCCTTATTCCCCTTTAGTCCTTCCATCTGATATGGAAGCCTGCAAGGCTGAGCGCATCTTCCACGGTTGCCGCTTCTTCCGCCAACCATGCTGCTAAATAGGCAGGCTCCAGAATAACAATAGCACATAGCACCATGAATAAAGGCTTCAACCTCAACATCAGACTTTTCTCTGATTGCCTGCATTTCTGAAAGACTAAGCTCTCTAGCAGGGACAACTCTGCAGCAGCCAAAATCTTTCAAAAGTCTGGCACCGTAAACTCCTGTAACGGTCTGCTGTGTGCTGGCATGTAATTCTATATTAGGAAATTCATCCCTGATAAGGCGCATAACGCCATAATCCTGAACAATCACACCATCCAGATTATTCTGCGCAAATGGCAGCATAAAATCATAGACCTGGCCATATTCTCTTTCCTTGACCAGGGTATTGACCGTCATATATATTCTCTTACCATGAAGGTGCGCATATCTGATCGCATCCAGCACCTGCTGAGTATCAAAATTATCAGCATATGCCCTTGCTCCGAACTTGCTTCCTCCAAGATAAACCGCATCTGCTCCGGCATTAAAGGCACCAACCATCGTTTCATAGCCGCCTGCCGGCGCTAATAATTCTACTTTTTTTTGCATATTAAATCCTTATGTGATAAGCAGACAAAAAGGCTGTCCCAAAGGACAGCCCTAAAATCTTATTTCTTACTTCCTGTTCCCTTTACCTGAGTTTCAAGCTGGATAATCTTTTTAGATGAATCATCAAGCTTAGCCTGTAGATTCTTGCTGTTCTTCTCAGTGTTCTCAAGCTTGATCTGAGTAGCTATAAGCTCATGCTTAAGGTCATACAGTTCTTTTTCTTTTTCTGACAGCTGCTCCTCCATAAGCTCTATCTGCTTCTTGGATTTGAAATAATCGTCCGCGATATTCAGCTGCAAAAGAACATTCTGGGTATCGATAGGCTGACGCTTAAAGCCATCAATCTTGTTATACTCAGCTATCTTATTATTGATATAGGATGCTACCTTCTGAAGGTACTCCTCACTTTCGTAACCACTTAAGGTAAATACCTTTCCCCCGATAATTACCTCTGTATCTGTCTTAGATGCCATCTGAACTCCCCCGTATGCTATTATCTGCAGTTAAAAGACTGTAAATAATGTACCCACAAATCTATAAGTAAGATTATATATCACCGCCTGCAGGCATTTCAAGCCCTAAATGCTGATAGCCTTTCTCTGTAACCACGCGGCCTCTGGGGGTTCTATTGATAAAGCCGTTCTTAATAAGATATGGTTCGTAAACATCCTCAATAGTTCCGGCATCCTCACTGATCGCTGCTGCAAGAGTATCAAGACCAACCGGACCGCCTGCAAACTTGCCAATCATGGTCAGAAGAATATTTCTGTCTGTGTGGTCAAGTCCCATCTTATCAACATCCATAAGATCAAGAGCCGTTACCGCTATCTCTTCTGTGATTTTGCCATCATACTTAACTTCTGCAAAATCCCTCACTCTTTTCAGTATTCTGTTAGCAAGTCTCGGAGTTCCTCTGCTTCTCTTTGCCATTTCTATGGCCCCCTTTTCATCCACTTCAACACCAAGTACCTTGGCAGACTGCATAATGATCTCGCACAATTCATCAATATCATAGAATTCCATTCTGTGGATCATACCAAATCTGTCACGAAGAGGCGCGGATAACATTCCCGCTCTGGTGGTTGCACCAATAAGAGTAAAATGCGGCAGATCAAGTCTTATGGATCTGGCAGTCGGTCCCTTGCCAATCATAATATCAATAGCATAGTCCTCCATGGCAGGATAAAGAACTTCCTCCACCTGCCTGTTAAGTCTGTGGATTTCGTCCACAAAAAGGACATCACCTTCCTGAAGATTATTTAGAATTGCTGCCATATCTCCCGGCTTTTCAATAGCCGGGCCACTGGTGATCTTGATATTAACTCCCATTTCTGCAGCAATAATACCGGCAAGTGTGGTCTTACCAAGTCCCGGAGGCCCATAAAAAAGAAGGTGATCCAAACAGTCTCCTCTTTTCTTGGCAGCCACTATATAAATCTTAAGGCTCTCCTTGATCTTCTTCTGGCCTATATAATTATCCAGCCTTTTGGGGCGAAGAGATCCCTCTATCTTGGAATCTTCCACATTCGCATTAGCATCTATTCCCCTAGCTGACGTATTAATCTTTCTCTTCTCCATATTCTCACTGCTCTCCGGTCATATAAGAGTCTATTTCATCATAAATAATCAAAACATTTCCTTTAGTGCAAGCTTCAGCAGTGCCTCAGTATCATCCCCTGCAGCCGGATTAGCCGCAAGAACTTTACGAACTGCCTTCATGGAATCCGTGGAATTATATCCAAGGGCAACAAGAGCTGCCACAGCTTCATCCCTTGCAGGATTGACGCCTTCACTAACACCAGCAGAAGAAATGGGCGCTACTGAACCTCCAAGCATATCATCTTCAGATAACTTCACCTTATCTCTAAGTTCCAAAGTAATGCGCTCAGCAGTCTTCTTGCCGATCCCCGGGGCAGCTGAAATAGACTTGCTGTCACCTGCCATTATTGCAAATCTAAGGTCATCCGGAGTCATAACAGATAAAATAGATAATCCGCCTTTCGGGCCAATACCACTTACCGTAATCAGCATCTTAAAAAGATTAAGCTCGTCCCTTGATAAAAAGCCGAACAAAGAAAATGTATCTTCCTTAACATTGGTATAAGTATAGAGCTTCACCGCCTCACCAATTCCGGGCATTCTATCCATGGTAGAGCCGGATATATTAACATTATAGCCAATGCCATTTACATCAATTACTGCATTCCCCTCTTCAATACTCTCAAGTATTCCATTTACATATGCTATCAAAACAAATCCCCACCTGTCCTACTTTTTTATAACATAACTATTCTACCACAAACATTTGTTCAGTAAAAGACAAAAAATAAGCTGCACATGCTCCTGTAAAGGAACACGTACAGCTTATAATAGTCTTTTTATTTATTCAATTACATGAATCCAGCCATCCGGTGCTTCAACAGTACCCATCTGAATACCTGTGAGAGTATCATAGAGCTTCTGAATAACAGGACCCATCTGATCCATGCCGCTGGCGAAGCAGATTTCCTTGCCATGGTCATTTATCTTGCCGACAGGACTGATTACAGCAGCAGTTCCGCAAAGACCCATTTCTACAAAATCAGGAACCTCTGAGAGCTTAACAGGTCTCTCTTCTACATTGAGACCAAGAATCTCTTTTGCTACATATACAATTGACCTTCTGGTGATGGAAGGAAGAATGGAATCTGTATGTGACTGTGGTACTACTAAACCGCCATCCTTGGTAACAAAGATAATATTTGCTCCGCCGGTCTCCTCGATATATGTGCGGCTCTCTGCATCAAGATAAATATTTTCTGCAAATCCCTCTTCATGAGCAGTAACTATAGCATGAAGGCTCATAGCGTAGTTAAGTCCAGCCTTGATATTTCCTGTTCCGTGTGGTGCTGCTCTGTCAAAATCAGAAATCTTAACAACGATAGGCTTAGCACCGCCCTTGAAATATGGGCCAACCGGAGTTACGAAAATTCTGAACTGATACTCATCAGCAGGCTTAACTCCAATTACATTTCCTGTAGCAAACATTACAGGTCTGATGTATAAAGTAGCACCACTTCCATATGGTGGAACCCAGTCTTTGTTAGCAGCTACAACTTCTTCAACTGCCTTTATAAATCTATCCACAGGGAACGCCGGCATCTCAAGCCTCTTAGCAGAGTCAACCATTCTCTTTGCGTTGAGGTCAGGTCTGAAAGTAACAATCTTTCCATCCTCTGTCTCATATGCCTTAAGTCCTTCGAAGCATTCCTGCGCATAGTGAAGTACGCCTGCATCCTCACTGATAGTGAGCATAGGATTCTCTGTAAGAGTACCTTCGTCCCACTTACCATCCTTATAGTTGGAGACATATCTCTTATCAGCAACCATATAACTAAAACCAATATTCGCCCAGTCTAAATTCTTTTTGCTCATTTTCTAATCCCCTTCCAAATCTTTATATGCAGTCGCAGCAATGCGCTTTAACACGTTGACGCGCTAACATTTTTCATTTAATTATAAACCTATATCCGCAATCGTCAAGAATTATTTCTTTTTTCTCAAATCAAAATGAAACATTTTCTTAAGTGCTGACTGATTCTTGGTAGCATTATGTTTGGTATTGGCCTTATCACTAAGTGACTTAAATTCGCCATTTTCTATGTACGCAAGATCTTCATAGGCTGTAGTATCAGTACTAAGATTTTTCTTAGCCAGAAGGATATTGGTAATCCTGGAAACAAGTGCATAGAACACAGCAAATATCGGAACTCCGATAAGCCATCCAACAACTCCCCATAAACCTCCAAAAAGAGTGATGGAAAAGATAACCCAAAAGCTTGAAAGTCCCGTGGAATTTCCCAAAATTGTCGGTCCTAAAATATTTCCGTCAAACTGCTGAAGAATAATTACAAATATAAGGAAAACCAGCGCTTTTACAGGATCAATGAGAACAAGGATAAGACCTCCTATTCCGCCTCCAATGTAGGGACCAAAGAAAGGAATAATGTTAGTCACACCTACAATCACAGAAATCAGCACCGGATAAGGAATCGCCATTATCTTGCAGCCTATATAGCAGATAAGACCAATAATAAGCGAATCCAAAAGCTTACCACCAATAAATCCCTGAAATGTGTAATTCACATAACGGAATCCGCTTATGAGTTCATTGGCTGTCTGCTCCTTAAATATCGCAAAGAGCATTTTCTTTCCCTTTGTGGTAAAGCTCTCTTTTGAATTAAGGACATACATAGCCACAATGAAGCCTACGATCAAATCGAATAAAACGCCAATAACAGAAAAGATACTCTGTGAGGCAAATTTAAAAATCGTATTGGCATTACTAGGTAAAAGAGGCAAAAGCTTTTTGGTCACATAGCTACTAAGAGTTGCATAATAAGAATCCAACTGGGAATCAATAATCTGCTGCAATTCAGGATTGTTAGCCAAAAATAGATTGGAATACTCATCTATATTTCTGATATAGGTAGGCAGATTTGATGCAATCTCTCTGATACTGCTAACCAGCTGAGGAATAATGACTCTGAACAGACTGTAAGCCAATACCGTAAAAATGACCATAGTTGTAAAGAGTGATATTTTTCTCATCTGGGATCTTTTCTTTTTATCACCTGATGGAGAAAGAGATACATCGATTCCTTTTTTCTTATAGATAGGAAACAGAATCCTATGTTCAATTCCTTCCATCAACGGAATAAGAATATAAGCCAGAACAATTCCAATAATAATTCCAGACAACGAATCAACTACGTTTGAGAAATTCGTTAATAGTTTTCGTCCATCAAATATCACATAATATGCAAGCATCAGACATACACACAGAACAAATACTGTTATAGCCCATGTTACCTGATTTTTTTCCGGCTTCATTTTCATACTCTTTTACCCCAACCCGAATTAGTGTCCCTCAATAAAAAAACTTACTGTCCAAGCATACCTTCAAGAATATATACAAGGCTGTCCATATACTCATTTTCGATATCTTCAGCTTTGCCTGCATCGCAAAGTCCTGCCATCTTAGGATCAAGAGGTATTCTTCCAAGAACGTCAAACCCCTTGGAAGCTGCATATTTTTCAATTTTGCTCTCGCCAAAGATATTAATTGGCTCGCCGCAATGAGGGCAGGTCATATAGCTCATATTCTCAACAATTCCAAGCACAGGAATATTCATCATATTTGCCATATTAACAGCCTTCTCAACAATCATCTCAACCAGTTCCTGCGGTGTAGCTACAACGATAATTCCATCAACAGGAAGTGACTGGAAAACTGTAAGAGGAACGTCACCTGTTCCTGGGGGCATATCTACAAACATAAAGTCCACATCTCCCCAGTTAACATCAGACCAGAACTGTTTAACAATTCCTGCAATAACCGGTCCTCTCCAGATAACAGGATCTGTTTCATTATCCATCAGCATATTAAGAGACATGATCTTAATTCCGCCCTCAGTGGTTGCAGGCAAAAGACCTGTTTCATCTGCATAATTAGCCTTTCCTATGCCAAACATCTTTGGAATTGAAGGGCCAGTGATATCGGCATCCATAATTGCAGTCTTATAGCCCTTCTTATTAACTGCAGTAGCAGAAAGACCTGTAACAAGACTCTTTCCTACTCCGCCCTTACCGCTTACGATTCCAATTACCTTTTTTACGTGTGTATGTTCTCCTGGAGAAACCTTAAAGTTTTCCTCCATCTGCTTTTTAAAGTCCTCCGGCTTTTTGCCATGTCCATTTGCCATTACTAAAAATCTCCTATAATTTCATTTATTTATCTAAATGCCTGTCGGCATCTATATCACTAAAAAACTGACCCACACAAATAATTATATATTTACCTATGCGTGTGCTTATCAAATATGCCTTTATCCTTAGCGTCAGCCAAATAATTCTCAATTATGAATCTGGGCCTGTTCTTGGTCTCCAAATATATTTTTCCGATATATTCGCCAATAACTCCAAGCGAGATCATAATAAGTCCGCCAATCGCCCATACAGAAAGAACTGTTGTAGTCCAACCGGGAATAGTATGGCCGGTATAGTGTCTCACCAAACTATAGATTAAAACCACAATACTCACAAAAAAGATAAAAAAGCCAAGGCTTGTGATCATCTTTATGGGCTTAGTGCTAAGGCTTGTAATACCCTGAACCGCAAAACTCAGCATCTTGCCAAGAGGGTATTTGCTTTCTCCGGCAAAGCGCTCAGCTCTTTCATAATATACCACTTCGGATTTATAACCAATCATGGGAACAATTCCTCTAAGGAAAAGATTCACTTCTCCAAACTGCGAAAGATCCATAAGCGCACGTCTGCTCATAAGTCTGTAATCCGCATGATTATAAACCGTTTTAGCGCCTAGATAATCCATAAGTTTATAAAAGTTCTCCGCTGTAACACGTTTAAAAAAAGTGTCTGTAGCTCTTTTAGAGCGGACACCATATACGATATCCGCTCCATCAATAAACTTATCAATCATTTCATCAATGGCATTTATGTCATCCTGAAGATCTGCATCCATAGATATTGCGACATCACACATATCCTTGGCAGTCATAAGGCCTGCCAGAAGAGCATTTTGATGTCCCATATTTTTAGATAGGTTTATCCCCTGAAAAAGAGGATTTTCCTCGTGAAGCTTCTGAATAATTTCCCAGGTAGAATCCCTGGAACCATCATTAACAAAAACAACTCTGCTGTCTTCCGAAATCTTACCCTTAACGATCAGTGACTCCATCTTCTGCCGTAGTCTCTCTGATGTTTCAGGTAAAACCTCCTGCTCATTGTAGCAGGGAATCACGCAGAATAACCTGTTCATTAAAAACATGCCTCCAACAATAATAAAAAATCATTCATTAGAATTAATATAATTGATTAACCCTTCAGAATCAATTATCTTCTGCATAAATGGAGGAAAAGCCTGTCCCTGAAATTTCTTCCCGAGAGTCTCATCAGTAATGATACCTGTATCAAAATCGATACTTACTGTATCACCTGCTTTAATTGCATCAGCAGCCTCTTCACATTCAATAATAGGTAAACCAATATTTATACTATTTCTATAAAAAATTCTGGCAAAACTCTTAGCTATAACGCAGCTAACGCCGGATGCCTTAATAGCTATAGGCGCATGCTCGCGTGATGAACCGCAGCCAAAATTCTTATCTGCAACTATGATATCACCTTCGCAGACTTTTGTGGCAAAATCCTTATCAATATCTTCCATGCAATGCTTTGCCAGTTCTTTAGCATCTGTACTATTAAGATATCTGGCAGGAATTATTACATCTGTATCTACATTATCTCCATATCTGAAAACGCGTCCCTTAGCAGCTTTCATGTCTTTTCCTCCTATATTAAAGTCCAATTTCTGATGGCTGTGAAAGTTTACCAGTAACAGCACTTGCAGCAGCTACAGCAGGTGAAGCAAGGTAAATCTCGGAATCTATAGCTCCCATTCTTCCAACAAAGTTTCTGTTAGTAGTAGAAACACATCTTTCCTTGGAAGCAAGGACTCCCATATAGCCACCAAGACATGGACCACAGGTAGGAGTTGAAACTATTGCTCCGGCTTCAATAAAGTTTTTAATAAGTCCTTCCTCCATAGCCTGAAGATAAATATTCTGCGTAGCAGGAATAATGATACATCTGATACCTTCTGCCACATGACGTCCCTTCAAAACTTCAGCCGCGCATCTAAGGTCATCAATTCTTCCGTTTGTGCAGGAACCAATAACCACCTGATCAATCTTGACATCATCTATCTCATCAAAGGTATGAGTGTTTTCCGGCAGATGAGGGAAAGCCACGGTAGATTTCAAGGTGCTAAGATCAATTGTATATTCAGCGTCATATTCCGCATCAGGGTCAGATTCATAAACAACATATTTTTTATCAGGTGCATGTTCTTTCATATATTCAATAGCTAGTTCATCAACTGGGAAAATACCATTCTTTCCGCCAGCTTCTATTGCCATGTTTGCTATTGTAAACCTGTCATCCATAGAAAGGTTCTTAATGCCTTCGCCCACAAATTCCATGGACTTATAAAGAGCTCCATCTACACCTATCAATCCAATAATGTGAAGAATAACATCCTTACCACTTACCCACTTTGAAGGTTTTCCTACAATATTGAACTTAATGGCTGAAGGCACCTTAAACCAGGCTTTGCCTGTTGCCATTCCGGCAGCCATATCAGTAGAGCCGATTCCTGTAGAAAAAGCTCCCAGGGCACCATAAGTGCAGGTATGAGAATCCGCACCGATAATGAGATCTCCAGCCACAGTAAGTCCCTGCTCAGGTAAAAGAGCATGCTCAATTCCCATTTTGCCAACTTCAAAATAATTGGTGATCTTATTCTTAATCGCAAATTCCCTTACGCATTTGCAATTCTCAGCTGACTTGATATCCTTGTTAGGCACAAAGTGGTCAGGCACAAGTGCAATCTTGTCCTTATCAAACACTCCGTCTTTATTAAATTTCTTTAGTTCATTGATTGCTACAGGACTGGTAATGTCATTTCCCAAAACCAGATCAAGATTTGCTTCTATAAGCTGTCCCGCCTGTACCTCGGGAAGTCCAGCATGGGCTGCCAGTATTTTTTGGCTCATGGTCATTTTGCTCATACGATTTATCTCCTCACCTTATTTTTAATCAAAAACATAATACAAAATATAACATACAAGACAACTTAAAAGAACATAACAAATTTAATCGTTTTTCTTGACCTTTTTTAATACAAATCCCACATATACTCCTGCTAATATAATTCCAATAGCACTCATGATCAGTCCTGCCTTAAGTCCCTCAGGAGTATAGGTTACTCTTATCTCATGAACTCCGCCTGATACAGGAATCGCCATAAGCCCATAATCAGCCTTGATTATGTCAGTATCTACGCCATCAACCGTGCAGCTAAAGCCTTCTGTACATGGGACAGAGAAAAACACAAATGTCGCATCAGGAAGATTGTCTGTGGTAGCTGTAAATCCATAAGTATCAGTTTCAAATTCTGTGCAGGCGTTTGCAGCTCTTTTCTTACATTCATCCGTAAAATCAAGGTAGGAAAGCTCATTACTAAGGATATCCTCAGCAGTCATCTCTGAAATAGCCAGCTGATCAGCATATTTAAGCGCATCTTCATCCGAAATGATAAGAACTCGGGCCAGTTCATAATCATATTCCTCTGCATCAAGATCTTCCCACTCGGATTCTGTAATGTAGTAGTCAAAGGTAAATCCCATAGGGATATAGTTGAGATTCTCGAATACATCAAAGCCATTTTCATTCTTAAGGAAATTATATCCCGGTGTTCCTTCGCCCTTTTCAAAGATTCTGTTCTTGCTGATATCGGCATTTTCAAAATAGTATCTCGCGGAAAGAATCGCTCTTGCACCAACTCTTTTTACAGGAAGATTTGTCTCTACTGTACGTGTAATTCCGCAGCTTCCGTATAGAAAATCAAAAATCTCAGAAGGCACAGTACTAAGGAAACAGTGAATAGAAGGAATGCCCCATACCATATCGTAATTGGTGGATGTACTATCAACCTCGCCTCTGCAAAAGCTGCTCTGATCTACATCGACCTTATTAAAAAGCATCTGCTCCTGCCACTTATTTTTACCCCTGTCACTAATAATTCCACTTCCGTTCTTGATAGGTACAAAGGTTGCAAGAACACAGCTAATTATAACAGCAAACAGAATAACATTATCTCTGATTCCCTTTGAATTATGGCAGTTCGTCTTGGTTTTTTCCTCCTTAAATGCAGCATTCTTCGGCAAAAGAAATGCAATCGCAAGGAGCATGGTAGAAAGGAACGCTGTTCCCACTACATCCCGCATGAAAATAGTATTATTATCTGTCATGTTAAAGAATACCATTTCCCCGGAATCATTTTTGGAAGGAAGCAGGTAAACAAGCAGGAAGAACAAAAACATAAGCACCGCTATAACAGCGCCTTTTTTAAACTGAGGTGTCTTCCCTCTCTCAACAGCCTGAGCAGTCATAAGGCACATGATCAGAATTGGCATGTAGTACCATCTGGCATAATAGGATGAATTAAACATAGAAAAAGCTGAGTTTAATACCGGGATAAAAGCTGCAATAAAGGAAAGTAGCAGCATTGTCTTTTCCCAGTTTTTCTTTCTCCTGTTTAAAAGGAAATATGCAATCACACCTGACATTCCAAACAGCGGAATATAAGCTGCAAGGGATGCATTTTTTACCGTGCCGGTATAGAAAAGTGTTCCCTTTCCGATGATATCCGGAAGCATTGAAACGCTCTTTATGATATCCCATAAAAGCTTCTCACTTGGATAAATCAGCATATTATAGCCATTTATATAATTATCCAGTCTGGTGTTGCCTTTGATTCCGGCGTAGGCCTGAAGCAAAAATACTCCGGCAATCATCACACCCAATATACCGCCGAGAAGAGCCTTATTAAACATTCTAAGGTTATTCATAAGGCTGTTATGAATGCCATATCTAACAACGAAATACACAACCAGAAAAATGATCTGCCCAAAGAAGAAATAATAGTTTACTATGGACATGTAGGTGGTCATAAGGGCAAAGGCAAGGAATTTAAACCCAGCCGGATCTCTTTGGCCATCTTTCCTATCATCTACGTTCATCAGATTCTCAAAGGTTAAAAGATAAAGTGGAAAAAAAGCCACCGCATCAGTAAAATGATTGAACACTATATTGCAGGCATTGAATCCTGAAAAAGCATACAGATAACCGCCAATCATGGCATACTGATACTTGGTAACATATCTTCGAATGTAAAGGTATGCGCACAAAGCTGCGAAAGCATATTTCAGAGCCATCAAAAATGGCATAAGATAAGGAATCGCACTTTCATCGAAAAGTGTCGTAATCCAAAAGAAGGGGCTACCCCACAGATAAAAGGAAAAATCTCCTGACATAGTACCGCCAAGATCTATATTCCAGTTCCAAAAAAGCTCTCCACTTTTCACTGCCCTATGGGCAGCTATATAAAATGGAATCTGCTGAACGTTATAATCACCATAATAAAAAAACGGAAGCCCCCTCTTAATAAAGATTGGAAGCACCGCCAAAACATACATCAAAAAAGAACTGGCAAACACGATAACCGGTACATACCAGGACTTTTCTATTCTATTCTTTTTTAAACTATCGCTAATCATCACAAACATAATCCTTGAGTCTATTAAAATATGCGTACTATTAAATGATAGTCTAATTAAATACTTTTGACAATGTTCATCGATATAAGCTTTTTATAGCGGTAATATCCAAACTAAAAAATGCAGTTCCCGGACGAGAACTGCACTTTTATAATTGTCAGCGCTATATATGTCTAATAATCAGTTATTGATAAGCTTATCAGATTCATTGTTCCAGCTGTAGAGCTTTCTGATTTCCTCACCAATCTTCTCTGATGGATGCTCAGCATGAAGCTTTCTCATAGCCTGGAAGTGTACCTGGCCGCCAGCCTCTGACATATCAAGAAGGAATTCCTTAGCGAAAGTTCCATCCTGGATATCAGAAAGAATCTTCTTCATTGTCTTCTTTGTCTCATCAGTAATGAGCTTAGGACCTGTTACATAATCACCGTATTCAGCAGTATTGGAAATTGAATATCTCATTCCGGCAAAACCTGACTGATAGATAAGGTCAACAATAAGCTTCATCTCGTGAACACACTCAAAGTAAGCATTTCTTGGGTCATAACCAGCCTCAACAAGTGTATCGAAACCAGCCTGCATAAGAGCACATACACCACCACAAAGAACAGCCTGCTCACCAAAGAGGTCAGTTTCTGTCTCTGTTCTGAATGTTGTCTCAAGAAGACCTGCTCTTGCTCCACCGATTCCTGCGCCATATGCCAGTGCAAGATCAAGTGCCTTACCTGTAGCATCCTGTTCTACAGCCACAAGACAAGGTGTACCCTTTCCAGCCTGATACTCAGAACGAACTGTATGTCCAGGAGCCTTAGGAGCGATCATTGCAACATCTACATCCTTAGGAGCCTTGATAAGTCCGAAATGTACATTGAAGCCATGAGCAAACATAAGCATGTTACCAGGCTGAAGGTTAGGCTCGATATCCTCTTTGTACATCTTAGCCTGCTTCTCATCATTGATAAGGATCATGATGATATCAGCCATCTTGGCAGCTTCCTTTGTGTTATAAACCTTAAGTCCCTGTGCCTCAGCCTTAGCTTTGCTCTTTGAGCCTTCGTAAAGACCGATAATAACATTGCATCCGGAATCCTTTAAGTTAAGGGCATGAGCATGTCCCTGTGAACCATAGCCGATAATTGCGATTGTCTTGCCCTCAAGTAATGAAAGGTTACAATCTTCCTGGTAAAAAATGCGTGCATCCTGTGACATAAGTTATCCTCCGTATTCTAAGTTTATACTCCTCATTAAAAAGGTTAATAAAAGACTTTATCGAAATAAAATCTGTTTATTCATCTAAATAAATAATGTTATCAGTTCCTCTTCCAAGTCCTGCAATTCCCGTTCTTGCAAGTTCCAGGATCTCTCTTCCCTCAAGAAGTCGTAAGAATGCATCTATTTTGGACTGGTTACCTGTAATCTCTATTATCAGTGAGTCAGGGCTTACATCAACTATATTGCCTCTGAAAATATTGGCAGTTGCCAGTATGCTCTGCCTGTCTTCGGCTTCACATCTAACCTTAACCATAGCAAGTTCTCTATATACACTCTCCTCAGGAATAAGTTCATGAATATCCCTGACATCGACCAGCTTGGCAACCTGCTTCTCAATCTGCTCCAGAATGACATCGTCCCCTGATGCAACTATTGTAATTCTCGTAAATCTAGGATCTGCCGTCACACCGGCTGTAATGCTTTCGATATTGTATCCCCTTCTGGAAAACAGCCCTGATATTCTCGAAAGAACACCTGATGTATTGTCTACCAAAAGCTGAAAGACTTTTTTCTGCATTTTCATCTCTCCTCAATCCCGGTCAAATCCAGTATTTGTCGCGATACTTTCGCGATTTAAACTGCAAAATTTACATTGCTGTTCCCGTGGGATTTTTGCCATATTTTTGTATGTTTTTTAATGCTTTAATATATTTTTTCAAGCTTCAAACATGGTTTTGAACTAATTTATATCAAATTATACCACTCATAATTACTCTGTCAACATATTTTTCTTTTTAGCTTTAAACTCTTAACATTTTACAGTATTAAAGTGTGCTGTACAAAAAACAGGGCATGAGTATTTCACTCATGCCCTATACATCTTCCACTGTGTCTGATGCGATGTTTTCTGATCTTAAAGCTTTTGTCTCAATGATCAATTATCAAAATTAAAGACTATATTATAGTTCTCATCAAAAACAAGCTTTGCATCAAAGGTTGTACCTTTTTTACTAATAAAGCCGGAAATCTTATCTGTTGTCTTTTCTGTGACGAGCTTAGTGAAGTCTTCTTTGCTAAGTGAAACACCAGCTACCTTTCCTACAAAAAAGCGGCATCCTTCTTCGCCTTTTTTGTATTCTTCGCATCTATATCCCAAATGCCCCTTTATTATCTGCTTACCGCAAATAGGACATTTTAAGTTTTCCATAACTTCGTCTTCATTTTCAAAGACAAATTTTATTCCGCTTACCTTACCATCTTCGCCCTTACTCAAAGTGAGTTTAGCGTCAAAAGGCTTTCCGCTTTTTGATTTAAAGCCACTTATCTGCTGAGTAATTCCATTTTGTAATAGTTCTTTTACCTGTGCGTCCTTTAATTTCAGTCCGGCTATTGCCCCTATATTGAACGAGCAGCTGTTCTCAGGATCATCTTTCTTGTAATTCTTACAGCCATATCCAAAGGATGTCTTAACAATCTCTCCGCCGCAAAGAGGACATACAGCTCCTTTTAAGACCGGAGCCTCAACATTTTCAAAATCAAATGTAATCTCGCTCTTTCCGTCTTCACCTTTCTTAACAACCAGACAGGCATCAAACTTCTTGTTTGTCTTACCTTTGAAGCCCCTTATGGTTCCGGTATGACCATTTTTTAGAAGTTCGATCACATCCTTTTCGGAAAGCTGTTTCTGACATATTTTACCAACAAAAAACTTACAGGACTGCGGATCATCAGCTTTAAAATTCTCGCAGCCAAAGCCTTTTGTTTTTCTGATTATTCGGCCTCCACAATCAGGACAAACAACATCAGGTAAGTAATCCGGCTCAACACCGTCAAAATCAAAGGTAATCTCTTTTTTGCCATCTTCCGTATCCTTCATGACCAATTTGGCGCTGAAAGGAGTGTTTGATTTAGACTTAAAGCCTTTTATAACTTCTGTTTCCTCACCACTAATTAGTGTCTTTACCTGCTCCTCGGTAATCTTTTTTCCTGCTATTTCACCAATGTAAAAATAACAGCCGCCCTCTTCTTTACTGCGATTTTCACAGGAAAATCCATTTGCAGTTTTTATTATTCTTCCGCCGCAGGCAGGACATTTTACATTCTCCAAATATTCTGTCGGAACATCGTCAAAATTAAAACTTATGGAATATTTGCCGCTTTCATCTTTACCAAGTAAAAGACTGGCACTAAAATTCTTTTTATTCTTACCGGAAAAACCTTCAATCACGCCAGTTTTTCCATCAGTAATAAGTTGTTTTACGGTTTCCTCATCCAGATCCTTACCGGCAATTCTTCCAATACAAAATGAACATTTTACCTGTTCATTAAAGTAATTACTACAGCCATATCCAAAGGATGTTGTTGTGATATCTCCACCACAAACAGGACATTTGACACCAATAGGTTTTCGCGCAGCAATTCCCTTGGATTCTTTTCCCGTAAACTGATTGATATGAGCAACAATATCGGTAGTAAGATCTTTTTCAATAAGCTTGGAGGTTTCACGCCTGATATAGTCTTCCAGCTTAACCCTATAGTCTTTGCAGTTTACAGAGCCATTGTATATGCCCTCTAAGCCTTTTTCCCAACTGGCTGTCATCTCAGGATTCAAAAGAGTCGGTACTGAAAGATTTACAACCTCATAAATCATCTCACCAAGATTTTCCGGCGTAATAATCTGATTTTTGCTCTGATTCAGATACTTATTGTCGATCAGCTTCTGGATAATAGCCGCTCTGGTCGCAGCAGTACCAATACCCTTCTTCTTGATCTGTTCCCTTAGTTCTTCATCCTCAATCAAATTTCCGGCGTTCTCCATCGCTATAACCAGATCGCCCGAAGTGTACCTCTTTGGAGGAGCCGTAGCTCCTTCTTTAAGCATATAATCGTTGACAGTTATAGCATCGCCTTTGTTTGCGTTCTCAACAAACTTAAGAAATTCCTCCTTGGATACACCAACATCTTCTTCATCCTCAGAACCACTTCCACCATTTTCGGCCTTTCTATCCTCAGCGTTCTTCTCGTTTGGAATACCAGCAACCGCAAGATATCCAGGCGAAGTCAAAACCTTAGAGGAAGCAAAAAATTTCTCATCTCCAACTGCAATCTGCAATTTAGCAGTCTTATACTCGGCAGAAGGATAAAAAATCGAAATAAATCTTCTGCAAATAAGAAGATATACATTTTTTGCCAAAGGCGATAAAGAATTAAGTGCTCCGGTCTGTCCTGTAGGAATGATGGCATAATGGTCAGTTACCTTGGAATCATCTGTATATGGAGATTTCTCAATTCCTTTGTATCTTCCATTTTGCAAAACATAGTCTACGTGCTGTGATACTTCATTTACTCCAGAAAGGCCCTTAACATTTTTATAAATTTCTTTAGCCACGGCCGTAGTAAGAACTCTTGCATCTGTTCTGGGATAGGTAGTAAGTTTCTTTTCATATAATTCCTGAGCTATTTCAAGTGTCTGGGAAGGACTTATCTTAAAACGCTTTGTGCAGTCCGCCTGAAGCTCAGTAAGGTTATAAAGAAGTGGTGCTCTCTTCTTACTGTTTCCAGTTTCAATACTATCAATTACAGCCTCTTTACCACGAAGGGAGTCTATTAGCTTTAGGGCATCTTCCTCTTTCTTAAAACCATTTTCTTTGTATAATAGTGGGGATTCAAAAAAGGCTGAACCTGCTACAGCCTTCCACTCAGCCTGAATATTGGCATCAGAAAAAGAACCTACAATTCTGAAAAACGGTGTCTTTTCAAAGTTCCTGATTTCTCTTTCTCTTCTGACAACCATTCCCAAAACGCAGGTCATAACTCGACCAATAGCTATAGCTGTGTAGGACTTTGTGGCAGCAGCATCATTTATGAGCTTCCCGTACTTTACAGAAAGAGCTCTGGAAAAATTGATTCCGAGGCTATAATCCTCTATAGCTCTCATGATTCCCGACTCGCCTAAAAGCGCATAATCAGACATAGGCTTCGCCTGCTCAATTCCACGCTTTACCTCTTCATCGGTCATGGAATCTATCCAGACTCTAAGCTCTGTCATGCCATCACGGACACCACCATAGTTTCGGATATTTTCCTCTATAGTCTGTCCCTCTTTTCCCGAGTCACCTGCCCAATACACAGTGTCAATATCTTCTCTGTGAAGAAGATTATTGATTAGCTTATACTGGTCTGCACTATTTTTAATTACTCCATACTTATAAGTGGCTGGAAGAAATGGTAAATCTTCCAGCCTCCATTTTTTGTACTTAGGATCGTACTCTTCCGGATACACCATTTCGACCAAATGACCAAAGCACCATGATATTACGTACTGATCATTTTCAATGTATCCATTCTTATTACCGGAAACATTCAGAACTCTCGCAAAATCTCTTGCCACTGAAGGTTTCTCTGTTATTATCAATTTTTTAGCCATTCGTTAATTCTTCTATCCCAATCAACTTAAGGCTCTGTGGTGATTTGTACGCTGCATCTATCAGCCATGGATCAAAGCCTACAGTTGAAAAGAGATAGATAACATCTCCCTCAAGTCTTGCTTTTCTAGCGTCAGAATGCAATTTAACGTAGTCCGCATGCGTTGCCTGTTTTCCCCAGAAACACATGCCAAAAGCAGTATCTCCTGTGTCGCTTTGGGCAATAAAATCTATATTGCCCTCTTTGCCAATCCATTCTCCCTCTTCGCTTATCTCAAATGGGAACCGGCCCCGCTCTTCTTCCTTGAAGATATATTCCCTGCAGATCTGCTTAAAGTATTCATTGACATATTCTTGCATTCCCGCAGATATAAATATATCATAAAATTTGTCTGTCGACATCACCATAAGGGCGCTCTCATTTGGATAAATAAATCTAAAGTAGAAATTTACCATAGGATCGCCTATCTTATAGACGCCTTTCATAACATTCTCTCTGCCGGCATTTCCAAAAGAATAAGCCTTGTAAACAAAGTCATGCTGAATAAGGGTTTTTAAATACACTGAAATTTTTGCTCTGGAAAACCCTGTAATATGATAAAGATCGTTTAACTTATTTACACCCCTTGCCATCTCAGCCAAAAGAGTGTGATAAACTGCCGTTTCTCTCAAATTCTGCTCAGTAAGCCTGATAGCTTCTCCGTGCAAAAAGGATTTCTCAGAGATAATATTTTTGCAAATATTCTCCTTAAAGGATAATGAAGAGTCAAAATGCTTCCAAAGCTTAGTCTGGCCGCCAAGTACCGAATAGCTCATTACAGCATCCTTGTAAGACATTTCGGGGTAATTGGATCTTAATTCTGAAAACGGAAGCGGCTTCATTTTCCTGAAATCAGCAATAGATCCTGCAACATTTCCAAGACTTGCAACCATTCCGTTTTCAACCCAGTTAATATCATTACTAAGCAGAATGACGAGTATCTGCCTTTCTTTGCCATGCTTCTCCACAAAGTCACACAGCTTTTTCATAAACTCATCAGTGATTCTGACAATATCCTCAAAATGTCTGATTACCAATATAAGCGGGCTGTTGCCTGCCACTGTAAGGCAAGCTTCAAATATCTCGCTGTAATCAGGATATTCACTGATTTTGACTCCCATTGCAGAAAGCTCTTTTCCCCACAAGTATTCCTGTTCCTTGACAGATGCAGATCTTGCCGAATAGGCTATAAACTTTCTGTTAGCAACAAATTTTTCAAACAATTGTTTATGCTCAATATTCCTATGGCCATAAACCACAAGAATATTGGATAAACCACTTTCGTAATATCTGTTTAAAAAATCAAGATCTTTTTGTCTTAAGTCTTCCATTTGTTGTCATCCACCGTTAGCTATGATTGAAGCAATATCATATTACGGCAAATATACCTGACTATAATATTACTTCTTGTTGATGTATCCGCTGGCCTTCAAAAGCTCAGCACACTCAACAGCACCACCAGCTGCTCCACGGAGAGTATTGTGTGACAAGCCAACAAACTTCCAGTCATAAATCGAATCCTCACGAAGTCTGCCGATGCTAACGCCCATGCCACCTTCATAATTCACATCAAGAGTAATCTGTGGTCTGTTATCCTCCTGCATATACTGGATGAACTGTTTTGGAGCACTTGGAAGGCCAAGCTGCTGTGGAAGTCCTGAGAACTTCTCAAGTTTCTCAATCAGTTCTTCCTTAGAAGAAGGGTTCTTCTTAAATTTTACAAAAGCTGCTGCTGTATGTCCATACAAAACAGGAATTCTTATGCACTGACATGTGATTTTAACGTCATCTGCAGGAACAATTACACCATCCTGAACCTTACCCCAGATTCTAAGCGGCTCTTTTTCAGACTTTTCTTCTTCTCCTGAAATAAAAGGAATTACGTTTCCAACCATTTCAGGCCACTCTTCAAAATTCTTTCCAGCACCTGAAATAGCCTGATAAGTTGTAGCAACTACCTCATAAGGCTCATACTCTTTCCAGGCTGTAAGAGCTGGTGTGTAGCTCTGAATTGAACAGTTAGGTTTAACTGCAATAAATCCGTTTGTTGTTCCAAGTCTCTTTTTCTGATACTGGATTACATCCATATGCTCAGGGTTGATCTCAGGAATGATCATAGGAACATCAGGAGTCCATCTGTGGGCGGAATTATTTGATACAACAGGAGTTTCTGTCTTAGCATATTCTTCTTCAATATGCTTGATCTCATCCTTAGACATATTTACAGCAGACAGAACAAAGTCAACATCCTCTGAAACGCCCTTAACATCAGTAACATCCTTAACAACGATGTTCTTAACGGAGTCAGGGATAGCTCCATCCATCTTCCATCTGTTTCCTACAGCCTCTTCATAGGTCTGGCCAGCACTTCTTGGGCTTGCTGCAATTGTCTTTACCTCGAACCATGGATGATTGTTGAGAATAGAAATAAATCTCTGTCCAACCATTCCTGTTCCACCTAAAACTGCTACCTGTAACTTGTCACTCATAATATGTACTCCTCCTAAATTATTTAGATTCATAATTATATGTAAAAAAATATTTCTCTTTAATTAATCTTACACATCATTTCAAAGCAAATGTTTCCAAAAAGTTTGCATTTAATGCAATCACTTTTTTCATTGCATCAGGGCTAGGTGCCCCAACTGTAAGTCTCTTATTAACACAGGTCTCAAGGCTGATAGCATCATATATATCCTTATCGAACATCTCTGAAAAAGACTTAAGTTCCTCCAATGAAAGATCATCTATAGCACAGTTCTTATCTATACAGAAAAGAACCAGTCTTCCAATAACAGAATGAGCATCCCTGAAAGGCATTCCTTTATTTACAAGGTAATCCGCAGCATCTGTCGCATTGGTAAAACCGAGCATTGCACTCTTTTTCATGTTGTCCTCATTAAACTTCAAGGTTGCAAGCATATCGGTAAAAAGAGTAAGACAATTAGATGTATTATCTATGGAATCGAAAAAAGCTTCTTTATCTTCCTGCATATCCTTATTGTATGCAAGTGGAATACCCTTCATTGTAGTCAGAAGCGACATTAGATTTCCATATACCCGCCCGGTCTTTCCTCTTACAAGCTCTGCTATATCAGGATTCTTTTTCTGAGGCATTATACTGCTTCCGGTAGAATAAGCATCATCTATAGTCACAAATCTGTACTCATTGGAATTCCAGATAATGATTTCTTCAGAAAACCTGGAAAGGTGCATCATAACTGTCGACAGCGCTGACATAAACTCTATAAGATAATCTCTGTCAGACACCGAATCCATACTATTCAAAGTCGGCCCATAAAACTCCAAAAGCTGAGCTGTATAATCCCTATCCAGCGGATATGTGGTTCCTGCAAGAGCTCCTGCTCCGAGTGGACAATAATTCATTCTGTTATAGATGTCCTTCATTCTAAGAAGGTCACGCTTAAACATCTCAAAATAAGCACCAAGATGATGAGAAAGAGTTACAGGCTGTGCTTTCTGAAGATGAGTAAAACCAGGCATATACGTCTGAGTATGTTGTCTCATCATGTCATCCAATGTCTTTAGCATTTTAAATAGTAGCTCTGACATATGCTCAACTTCTGACCTGGCATATAGTCGCATATCAAGTGCAACCTGATCATTACGACTTCTTCCTGTATGTACCTTCTTGCCCGCGTCTCCAATACGTTTTATTAGATTCGCTTCCAAAAAGCTGTGAATATCCTCATATTCAGATGTTATTTCAAGTTTACCCTCATGCACATCGGACAAAATAGAATCAAGCCCATCGCAGATCTGTTCTTTTTCCTCTGTGGTTATAATCCCCTGCCTGGCAAGCATAGTAGCGTGTGCCTTACTCCCAAGAACATCAACCTCCAGAAATCTCTTATCAAAAGATATGGATGCGTTAAAGTTCCACGCAAGTTCATTGATACTACCAGTAAATCGTCCACCCCAAAGCTGCGCCATAATAGTAATCTCCTGCTATTTTTTAGAAATAAAAAAAATTAAAAATATCATATACACTTTCATAAGTTAAAGTCTTAAAAAGTCATAAACAAAACTTAACATATATCCTAGCGCTTAACAATACAGAATTGTGCACAAATCTTTTGGCTTCAAAGGCGATTAATTGTTAAAAAAGACAAGTGTCCGTCACGGAAAGACATCGTAATATCTGTTATAAGTATATGCACGACAGCTATCTTCCTTAAGCAAATGTGCCCTATAGCATATAAAAAAAGCAGTATTGACTTTGTAAATATACAAAAATCAATACTGCCTTACTATCGATTGTATGTCAGTCACATACCCAGCACCAGGATTTATTTTGTACAAGGCACTGTGAGTCTTTAAGAATAATTGTATCTCCCTGATTAGGAAGAATAATCCTACCGGCATTCTTAGAAAGAAGCTGCTCCGGTCTAAAGCTGTGAAGCGGAATAAGCGTTTTAGGAGCAATTTCATCAACCTGTTTTCTCAGATAAAAAGGCTCTGCATGACCGCCCAGGCCGCATCTTACCACATTGATTCCGGCAACTTCCAAAAGCTTATAAAACTTCTCATAGGATGGATCGTAATCTCCGAGAGGTGCTCCGTCCATATGAAGATAAATAGATATTGCATCAGATAATTCGAATAATTCGAAGCTATCCTTATAATCCTGCTGCAAAACATAGGCTGAAGGGTTATCAAGAATATCTTTTCTAGTTACTATCGGATAATTACTGATACGAGGTGCATCGACACTTCCGCCCTCCGGGAGATACACATATACCTTATCCTCTCCATAAAAAGCAGCCAGATAATCAGCCTGCTGAGGTGAAAGCACCAGTTTTCTTCCGGATTCACCTATTACTTTAACGAAATTATGGATTCGTTCTACATTTCGATTATAGTTGTTTATAACTATAAGTCCTTCTTCATTAGAAGCGAAATCTTTCATCTTATCAAGCAAGGTAAGCTCTGTATTCTCACGAACTGGGCCCATTAAAGACAATACATCAACATCGCCATGGCTAATAGTAACACCTTCACTGATCATTACGTCCGCCCCTTTGCATTTCTGAGCAAATGCAGCACTGATATCCGGATGATACCCATGATATCTGTAATCTCCCGTATAGCAGATACTTCCATCAGGAGTATTAATCATAAATCCACAGGCACCGATAACATCATGATCCACCTGAACACAGGTCACTGTTATGTCTCCAACTGAAAAAGAGACATCATAGTCAACCGGAATAATGTTCTCATGCTCTCTAATCTCGAGTTCACCCATTACTCCAAGTTCATGATATAAAGTTGCAGACTCTCTGCTCATATATACAGGCAGCTTCTGGTCAAGTGCACCAAGACCGCCCATATGATCTATATGCATATGGGATATGATCACAAATACTTCTTTATCAAGCTCGCCATATCCCTTAATTTCAAGTTTATGTGCAATATCAGGTTCATATATACCATCAATCGCATTTAAAATGCCAAGTTTAACATAATCATAGGCTTCATTTCCTTTGCGAAGACTAACCTTATTATCAATCCTATCCGCATAAGAAAAGCCAAAATCAAAAAGACAAATTGCTTTGTCAGTCTCAACCCCTACTACTGTTCCACCAATTTCCTTAAGTCCACTATAAAATGTAAGTTTCGTCATAGAAGTACCTCATAAAAAAGAAAACAATGAATAATTTTCATTAGACAAATTGAGTAGGGAAGATTAACTCCCCTACTCAACATATTAGTACAATAAATAATTTACTTCATTGATAATATACGATTTGCTCCGTTGCAAAGCAACTTGCGCAAATCTACAAGAATTCGGAAATCGATATGCTCGCCAGGCTCGCATATCTTTTTTCCTCATTCTTGTTAGATTCTCAAGGTCATACAAACACTCATGCAAGCATGAGTTTGTATGACTTTTCGAATCAATATCATCAATACTGTGCGTTTACAGCCTCTACAATTGTATCAAGCCATGTCTGAGCATCAGCAAGGTCAAATACGAGCTGCTCAACAGTTCCAGGAACAGTTGATCTGATGTCGTTTGAAGCATCAAATGTAGGTGAGAAGAAGAAATCCTTAGCCTGCTCATAGCATGCCTTAGCGCAGATGTTCTCTTCCATGTATGACTTGTACTCAGCTGTCTCATAAGCAGATGTTCTGATTGGAAGGTAACCTGTTCCTACAGCCCACTTTGTAACTTCTTCAGTGCTTGTGATGAACTTGAGGTACTCCCAAGCTGCAAGCTGCTTGTTAGAATCCTGTGCGAACATAACAATGTTTGTACCAGCCATGTTAGCTGCCTTCTGTACGTTTCCTGGAAGTGGAGCTACTCCAAGTTCCCAACCCTCAGCCTTGATGTAAGAAACGCCTGCTGAAGAACCAACATAAGAAGCAATCTGCTGGTTGCTGATTACATTTGAGAAGTAGCCATCCTCACCAACAAGACGAGCATAGCCATTGTTGTAAAGGTTTGAAAGGTATGTGAATGTCTCAAGACCCTTATCATCGTTGAAAAGAGCACCTGTAGCATCTACATAATCAGCACCATTCTGGTGAAGAGATGCCTCTACAAGACCTGCAAGGTCATCATAACCGATGAAAGAAATGTTCTTAGCATCATAAACTGTCTTAGCAGCAGCCTCAACATCAGCCCATGTCTCAGGAACAGAAATGCCGAGCTCATCGAACATTGTCTTATTGTAGAAAAGAACATATGTTGACTTGTTGTAAGGAACAGCGTGGATGAAACCAAACTCTGAGCACTCATCACGATAAGCTGAAACAACGTCATCCCAGTTGTCAAAATCATTAGCAACGAAATCATCAAGCTTTACAATCTTGTCAAGGTAAGGTGTAAGCCAGTTGTTGTAAGCCTGTGCAAGATCTGGAAGAGCATCTGCAGCAGCACTTGCCTGAAGCTTTGTCTGAAGATCTCCATAAGCACCCTGGTTAACAAGAGTAACCTTGATACCATACTCGTTAGTGTTGTTGAACTCATCTGTAATCTCTGAGAGAACGCTCTCAAGGTTACCGTTCATAGCATGCCAGAAAGTAATTTCTGTAGCTTCGATTGACTTAGCCTCTGTAGCAGCTGTCTCCTCTGCAGGAGCTGCTGTCTCAGCAGCAGGTGTCTCAGCAGCAGGTGTCTCAGCAGCTGTCTCAGTAGTCTGAGTCTCTGTTGTTGTCTCAGGAGCAGCGCTCTGGCCACAACCTGCAAGCATTGATGTTGCCATAGCCATGGCAAGAATGCTGGCACCAATTTTCTTAAACTTCATTTTCATAATCCTCTCTTTCTTAAAAAAGCGTTTCTATCATAAAAGGCTTAGCCTTAAATGAACATTAAAAATCTTTTGCACACAGCCCATAAGTATACTATAAAGTTATCCCTTAAGTCCACTCCTAGTTACACCCTCAATAATATATTTTCTAAGGAACAGATAAATAATTATTATAGGCATAACAAGCATACATGAAGCTGCCATGATAAGCTCTGTTGAAGAACCAGCCTCCGTCTGGAATCTTACAAGACCGTTGGATAATACTCTCATCTCCTGTGAGTTAGTAACAAGAAGTGGCCACAGGAATGCATTCCATGAACTGATGATATTCAAAATTGCTATTGAGAAAATAGCCTGTTTGTTCATAGGAACCATGATTTTGATCATATATTTAAAATCAGAGCATTTATCAACCTTGGCTGCAAGATACAAAGATTCAGGAACCTGCATAAAGAATCTTGTCAGAAGGTAGATATAGAAAGCACTTGATATCCAAGGAATAATCATAGCTTTGTATGAATCAATCCACTTTAAGTTGATGATTGTTTCATAATTGGTAATAATAAGCATCTCACCAGGAATCATAAGTGTAGCAAGAAACAGTGAAAATACTGTTTTCTTTCCCGGAAAATTAAGTCTTGAGAATGCAAAAGCTGAAAGAACAGTTGTCACAAGCACACCACATGTAGTGCAGAATGTAACAATAAGAGTGTTCAAAAAGTATCTTGCAAATGGTGCAGCTGCCCAAGCATCCTTGTAGTTGCCCCACTGTGGCTCAGCAGGGAAAAGGCTTGGTGGAATCTGCACAAGTTCTGATGGAGTCTTAAGTGAAGATGAAATCATCCACACAAAAGGAAGTATTGTAAATACTGCTCCAAATATCAAAACTGCATATTTAAGAATTGCAGCAATGATGTTACCTATTTTTCTTTTCTGTGTCATCTTTATTTCCTCACTTTTTCTTCTTCTCACCAGTTACACGCAGCTGAACCTGAGTCATAACAAGGATTATAAGGAAAAGAACTACAGAGCCCGCAGCTGCAACGCCATACTTATAACTGTTGTAGAACTTGTCATAAATATAGTAAACAATAGTCATAGCTCTGTCGGCAGGGCCTGCCTTTCCCTGGAACAAAGAGAATACCTCATTGTAAACCTTGAACGCACCGATCATACCAATAACACTTGAATAAACAATCATTGGTGCAAGCTGAGGAACAGTAATTCTGGTGAAAACACGCAGCTTAGGTGTAGAATCAATTCTCGCTGCCCTGTATAAATCCTCAGGAATTGTCTGAAGACCGGCAAGGAAAATAAGAATATTAAATGCCATACTCTTCCAAATAGCAAAAATGATAAGTGCAGGCATAGCATACTCCGGACGATTCAGCCACGGAATAGGATCAACCCCGAAAAATCCCAGGAAATAGTTGATAAGACCGTAGTTACTGTTAAACATCCATCTCCATACGATACCAATAGCAATTACACTGGTAACATAAGGAAGGAAGTAAACTGTCTGGAAAAATGCCTTTGTCTTAGTACAGCTATTAATAAGAACAGCAATAATCAGTGAAAGAATTATTGATGCCGGTACTACACAAATAACATAAATACTGGTGTTTCTAAGTGATAACGCAAAATCAGGATCAGCAAAGAGAGCTTTATAGTTCTCAAAGCCAATTGATGTATACTTGTGACTGATAATGCTGTAATCTCCCAAAAAGCTCATGATAATAGCTCTTATCAGAGGGTAGATTGTAAATGCAAGCATAATAATGATAGACGGAAGGAGATATAAATATCCCTTAAAACTCTTCTTATCCATATTGTTCTCCTAATACTCTTCCTAATTAAAATCTACCAATAAGTTTTTCCTGATTGTCAAATACAAGGATATGTCCCTCACGAACAGAAGCCTTGACTGTATCACCTTCAGAAACCTGCATATATGAATGTACAAGCACTCGAACAACCTTCTCTCCCAGCTTGGTGAAAAGAAGAAGATCACGTCCTGTCATACGAAGGTTATCAACTGCAAAAGAGATTCCATCATCATTTACATAGAATGACTCAGGTCTGATTCCTGCATGATAATGTCCATCAGCAAGATCAGCTCCCTTTCTAAGGACAACATCACCTGATGAGATAACTCCATCCTTAACATCTACTTCTATATTATTAATCTCCGGTGTTCCAAGGAAATTAGCTACAAACTCATTAGCAGGATTAAGGTACATTGTCTGAGGAACCTCGTACTGCTGAAGAACGCCCTCTTTCATAACTGCAATACGATCAGAAATACTCATAGCCTCTTCCTGGTCATGTGTTACAAAAATAGTTGTAATCTTAACTTCCTGCTGGATACGTCTGATTTCTTCTCTTGTAGCTACACGAAGCTTGGCATCCAGGTTCGAAAGCGGTTCGTCCAATAAAAGAACCTGTGGTTTCTTAACCAATGCTCTTGCAATAGCAACACGCTGCTGCTGTCCACCGGAAAGCTCACTTGGTTTTCTATTCATATACTGATCAATCTTAACAACCTTGGCAATCTCAAGAGCCTCTTCTTTAGCCTGAGCCTTCTTAACACCACGATTGATAAGAGGGAAAGTAATATTATCCTCTACAGTCATATGAGGATACAGAGCATAATTCTGGAAAACAAGACCAATTTCACGATCCTCAGGTGGAATAGAAGTTACATCCTTGTCTCCAAAGAAAATTTTGCCCTCTGTTGGTGTTGTAAGACCTGACAGCATAAAAAGTGTTGTTGATTTGCCGCAACCGGATGGTCCTAAAAGTCCGACCAATTCGCCATCATTGATTCTGAGATTCATATGATCAACAGCATTGAGACTACCATATGTTTTTGTCAGATTTTCAATTCTAATATCCATTTCCTACCCCTAATTCTAAATCTAGTTTTTTAGTCGCAAATTTTATTATACTATAACGTCTTAAATTATTAAATATTTATAAACATTTTTTTAATATCTTGAAAACACGCATAAAATAAGGGCGCAAGCTTATTCATTATGCCTGCGCCCTTGAATCATCGATATAAAATTTTTTTAGGTAAAAAAAATACAGAAATCATCGGTACTCTTCTATTAATATATGAAGAAACTACCCAATTTCACTACATTTAAAAGTCATCCTTGTCCTTCATCCTGCCAATAGCATCCATTGCAAGCTTACTTCTCTCACATTCTGCTGCAGAAAGAGAAATCTGCCATGCAAACGGACTTCCCTTCATATGTTCTGATGCATATGACAAACCATTAGTTCTCTCATCCAAAAACGGTCTGTCAATCTGGTTAGGATCGCCAAGAAGAATAATCTTAGTGTCCTTTCCGGCACGGGTTATAATACCTTTTGCCTGCGTAGGAGTCATATTCTGTGCTTCATCAATAATCAGATATGTTTTCAAAATCGATCTTCCACGGATAAAGTTCAGTGCTTCACACTGTACGATTCCTCTTTCGAAGACCTCATCTGTCTTGCCCTGTAGTTCTTTTTCATCCTTATAACGTTCTTCCTCATTAGAATCAATAAGCTGCTCCAGGTTGTCTATGATAGGTCTCATAAGCGGAGAAATCTTTTCCTGCTCATCTCCCGGCAAAAAACCTATATCATCATCAAACTGCGAGTTTGGTCTGCACACGAGTATTCTTCTGTACTCTCCTGTAGGCCTGTTGATCATCTTCTCAAGTCCTACAGCCAATGAATAAAACGTCTTAGCAGTACCTGCCATACCCTTTACTATAACCAGTGGCGCAACTTCTGCGGGTTGCATAAGTGCTTCCTGCAGGAAATACTGGCCTGCATTTCTCGGCTTCACACCATAAGGCTGACTCTTTTCATACTCAAGCTTCTTGATGAACTTGCCGCACACACGCCCCATCTGAGTTTTGTTGGTAGACTGATCAGCCCTTACCACAACAAATTCGTTTTCATACAGTTCCGGAGCGAATTTAACTCCTTTCTCATCACAGCAATAAACCTGCTCGATTGGAATACCTTTTTTCTTAAACTCCTTAAATACATCTTCAGGTGCATATACATCAATTCGGCCGCTATACTGCTCGTTCTCACCTGCAACCTGCTGAGTAGTAAAGTCCTCAGACTTAACTCCGAGAATCTGAGCCTTGATCCTCATCAAAATATCCTTAGTAACAAGGATTACCTGCTCTTTACTACAGTCTCTAAGTCCCTTACAAACTTTAAGAATACGGTTGTCTGACTTATATTCAGCCATATCCTTCGGAAGCTCTACATCCTTAAAATTCTTCTCAACTCTAAGGAAGCCTCCATTGTCAAGCTTAACACCCCTGACTAAATCCCCTTCGCCTCTTAGCTGCTCAAGAATTCGGATAGCTTCACGCACATTGGCTCCTCGCTCACCCTCATCCCTCTTGTGGCCGTCGAGTTCCTCCAAGACTACCAGCGGAAGAACGACCTCGTTATCATCAAAGCACTTAAGAGCATGTGGTGCCTGAATCAAAACGTTGGTGTCCAGTACGTAGATCTTCTTCATGCGTAGGTCCCCCCCCTATATTTGTATGACTTATAAGTTCATTATACCATATATTGTGTTTTGAACATTATTTTTTCGTCAATCGTAAAATAAATCAACTAAAAACTAAAAAGGAAGATATCAGAACTAACTGATATCTTCCTAATATAAATAAATATCTATTTTTGTTTGAATAATTTATATCAAATTTCAGCAGCTCTCTTAAGTGCTTCATCGATGTGAGGAAGGAAATTCTCACGACCAACAAGTTCTACGAAGCCATCTTTTTCCATTGTCTTCATAGGCTGTTCATTAACATGTGAAAAAACAAGCTGAACGTTATTCTTCTTGCACTTCTCATAGAGCTGTTCAAAAGAATGCATTGCTGTTGCGTCAATCGCAGGAACACCACGCATACGTATTACAAGTGCTCTTGTGAAATCCTTAAATCCGATTGCTGCAATCTGCTCTGCATCGCCAAAGAACATTGGTCCTGCTATCTCGTATACACGAACATGCTTAGGAATATCCTTAAGTCCTATTCCATCAGGGTCATCTTCAGGATCAAAATACTTCCATCCTCTGATTCTGGACTCTTCGCTCATTCTCTTCATAAATAAGAGGCAGGCAAGAACCATGCCAACTTCAATAGCAACTACAAGATCAAATACAATTGTAAGTACAAAGGTTGTTACAAGAACGATAATGTCACTCTTTGGTGCTGTTTTGCAAAGATGTACGAAAGTCTTATACTGGCACATATTATAAGCAACCATGAAAAGAATTGCTGCAATGGTAGGCATAGGAATAAGTGCCGCATAAGGCATAAGTACTACAAGTACAAGAACAAGGCATACTGAATGGATCATTCCGGCAATTGGTGTTCTTCCACCATTTTTAATATTGGCTGCAGTACGAGCGATCGCGCCAGTAGCAGGAATACCACCAAAAAGAGCTGAACCGATGTTACCTGCGCCCTGAGCAACAAGCTCCATGTTGGATCTGTGCTTGGAATCAATCATACTGTCTGCAACCACACAGGACAAAAGAGACTCAATTGCAGCAAGGATTGCAATAGTAACACCATCTCCTGCAACTGAAGTAAGTGTCTTGAGATTAAAAGCAGGAATTGTCAATGTTGGAAGATTTCCCTTTATCTCATAAAGATCTCCTATAGTATTAACATTCATACCAAGGAGCTTAACCATAAGGATACCAACAATAACCGCAATGAGTGAACCCGGAATCTTCTTGCTAACCTTAGGCCATACAATCTGAATAGCAAGACAGATAAGTCCAACGATAAGTGCCTGATAGTTGAAAGTTCCGATATTCTTGGCAATAGCTTCAGCTTTCTCTATAGTTTCAACTGTAACTGTGCCTGAAGGATAAGTAAGTCCCAAAAAGTCTTTTATCTGACCAATAGCAATGGTAACCGCAATACCTGCTGTAAATCCTGTGGTAATAGTATAAGGAATAAACTTGATAAGTGATCCAAGTCTGAATATTCCCATTAAAATAAGAAGAACTCCAGCAAAAATAGTAGCAAGAGCAAGTCCTTCCATTCCCTTATTAGCCACTATCCCAGCAACAATAGTAGCAAATGCGGCTGTAGGCCCGGCAATCTGTACTCTGCTACCACCCAGGAAGGAAATAATAAATCCTGCAACAATAGCAGTATAAAGACCTTCCTCAGGTCCAACTCCCGATGCAAGAGCCAGTGCAATTGAAAGTGGAAGTGCAATAATAGCAACAATAATTCCAGAAACAAGGTCAGTTACAAACTGCTTGCCATCGTAGCCCTTAAGTACTGTAAACAGCATGGGCTTTAGTCTTTCGTTTTCCATAATATCCTCCAAATATTTATACCAAATTAAAAACCATCCTATTATATTACCTAAAAAAGAATATGGTCAACTGTAATTTATTTATTTAAAGTCATTATTCAATTGGTAAAAAAATGAAAAGCCGTCAATAAAATGTATCATTTTTGATAGAATTATTTACCAGCGTAAATTATTGTTGTAACATTACGTATGAAGATAAAAAGATTTGGGAGGGGATTTTATATATGAAGACATGGGTTAAACCTGAAGTTGATTTATTAGAGCTTAAGAGTACAGAAGCAGTAAGATCATTAACAAGATTTATGTTATTGGCCAATACCACTAATGGTCTGTATGATGATGCTGATGATTACGATGATAACTTTCAAGGAGAATACGGTAGAGATCAGTAATTAAGTTTTAAAAGGCTATCAATTTATTGATAGCCTTTATTTTTTATTATATAATCTGCAATCTTGTCAGCCAAATCTCCATGTTCTGGTCGAACTATCTGATATGCAGGACATTTACCTGCAACTTTCAGATACTCTTTTTCGTATTCAGCATCATCCATCCATAATCCCATATTACGAACCAAAAAATTACTGGCCTTAAATGCTAACAGGTGCTCAAATCCGGAAAGTTTTCTCTCTTCGAGTTCCTGAATATCAGATTTTGCAAGGACAAACATACTCTTAAGTTCTTTTGGTTCATCCACAAACACATCCACCGCAGGAACCAGAAACTTGTCCCGTACTCCTCCAATATATAACATACTATTTATATCAAGATTTCTTTTTAATACTTCATCGCGACACATTTTCTGGTAGGGGAAAGCCGGATATGCTATAGCCTTATCTACCACCATTTTAACTGCACCAATATCATCAGCCATTAGTTTAAAACCTCTGTCTAAAAGCTTTCTGGTAACTGTAGATTTTCCTGCACCTGAACTTCCAGAAATCATAGTTGCATAATTTCCATCAGTAACAATACTACAGTGAATAGGGAGCATTCTTCGTTGTATCATAAGCATTGACATGGCAAAACCTGCAAAATGCGACGTATTTGTCCAGGTTGCCTTGGGGCCAACTTCCTGAATTATAATTTCGTTTCCATTTTTTATCAGAAAGTATGCGTAATCATTTCTAAAAAAGGAATAATCCATTGATATATAATGGTTTCTGCTTGGTTTACCAATTTTATCAAGAAAAGCTGTAATCTCGGGTTCTACTATCCCGCTCCTGACATACACATCAGTCTTAATACTGCTATTTTCATCTATCCTCAAAAACTCTTCAAACTCAATTTCGGATTCCAAAACAAGCCCATAAATCTTGTATCTATACACTATTCTCTACCGCCCTCTTTTTTTCTGTAACTTTCATATTATTTATGTTTCGACATAATAATATATGAACATATAAAAAGATACACAGTCCTAAAACTTCAAAAGGACTGTGTACCATTATACATTATTTAATTTGCTTTTTCACCTTACATAAACATTGAGAGAGTCTTCTGTGCCTTGTCTTCCTGCTGCTGTTTCTGGAGAATCAGCTGGTAAGAATCCAGAGCCTGCTTAGTCTTAAGCTCCTGATATGCCTTGATGGAATTATCTTCTTCCTTATCCATTTGGAACCCATTAAGTTCCAGAGCAGCATGTGAATTATAGGTCAAAGCATGGTCAACACCATTTGTCTGAGCGCCGGCTGTTGATCTCTGACTTGATATCTTATTAAGCGCATCATCAATCTTGCTCATATCAAAATCGCCGGTCACATCATAATCATCTATACCAAGTGCTGCTGTGGCACTGTCAAATGTAGATATACTCTCTGTTGAACCATTTGAATCAGTTGCTACAGTGAGACTTCCTTCATTATTAAGAAGGTTCTTTTCATTGTACTTAGTTCCTGCAGCAATATCGTTAATCCCCTGCTTATACTGATCAATCTGATTCTGGATACTCTGCTTATCATCATCAGACAACGTACCATTCATAGCTTTAACAGATAGTTCCTTTATGGACTGAAGATAATCCTGAATTCCCGCCATAGCACCATCTTCTACATTAAGTAAAGATTTAGCGCTGGTCAGATTCTCTTTTCCTGCCTCAAGACCATTTACCTGTGCTGTTGTTTTCTCCTGGATTGCAAGTCCCGCTGCATCATCCGAAGCCTTGGTGATCTTGCCACCAGCCGGAATAGTTGAATATGCTGAATAAGGTGAGCTTCCACCTACTGAAGATATGCTACTCATATTGACCTCCTTGATTCAAAAAGCATCCTTGCATAAATAAATTAATTACTTCTACTGTCATGTTATCAAAACATCAAGGTCAATATAATAAATAAAATATAAAATCAGCCCTAAACTGAAAGGTATTTTCACTATTTGGAGCTGATTTTAAAATAAATTATCTAAAAAGAAAAAATATCTTCCCTGAAAATAATTAATAAATATACACATTTTTTTCACTTTTTGAACACATTTATAGTTTATGATAATAATCAAGTTAGTGATGCAGCTCGGCTAATGATTCGAAAATTAGCCCAATCACTATCTCCCCCTCATAAGAAAATCGCAGGCACTCACGTCCCCCCGTGGGTGTTTTTGCGTTATATGATTATTTTTTTATTTATAATTATTCATTTCGCTAATTCTCTAATGTTTTATCACAAAAAAGTATAATATTTTGAATGAAAAAAGAAATCCGCACTACCCTATAGCCAGTGCGGATTTCTGATTGTCTGCTACACATACACCATTATTAGTCCGTAAATTGATTTATATCTATATCGCTTCCGTATTTCCCATATAATCCCATCAACTGAGATATCTCTTCTGCTGTCAGATTCTCTGCCGCGTACTTGATCAGCCCATCCTTATCTCCTTCATTTACATATTCCATAACCTCAGAAACAGACTCTGAATCCATATGATTTTCAATTATCTGTGCTACTACCTCTTTATCTTCTTCGGTCATGGAATCAAGGATCTTGGAAACCTCAGGATTATTTCCGGCTATTTTTTCCGCATTATTCGTGATTATATCCACTGTTTTTTCGGCTGCAACCTTTTTTACTGATTGTTTTAATAAAGGAAGCGCGTAGTTTATGAAAAGAAGGATAACTACTCCCAGAATAACTATAGTCATCATAACTTTTCCAAAAGCGCTGTTATTCCCTGCTTTCTCAGAATTGTTATATACTTTTTTTCGATTATTTTTTGACATATTTTCTTATTCTCCCATACATTTTTTATAATAGGTCATATTTCTTTTAGAGTTCAGTCACAATTTAGAAACAGTTACAGTGTATTATATACCTATCAGAAGGACATACCTTCTGAACCCCCAACAATACTTTTTTTCATACACGGGTTGTCTGGTTCCCCACTAGGCAACCCCTCCTCCCAAAATTTAGCCACCTTCTGAGGTGGCTTTTTTACATCTCATTACAAAATACAAACTCTATTCTAACACAAGTTTAAGTATTCTCATTAGCTAATTCATCAAAATTTCTCTTAAGGTTCAATTAAGGTTCGAGGTATATAGTATTTATCAGAAAGGATTAACACTTTCAAAACAACTTTTTTACACCAGCCGGGACAGCAACCTCAATCTGCCCCGGCACTCCCTATGAATGCGCTCACTCTTGAATCATATTCACACGAAGGCCGCATTTATGTCTAAGCAGTAATTATGTGCTCACTTTTTCTAATAATTCCCCTGGTAGTCATAACGTAAAAACATTGATTAATGATATAATATCTTTCAGAATGTACGCCGCTTAAGTCGGCAGAATGGAGAATGGTATGTTAAAAGATGGTAAGATTTGGGTTGCCAATAATGACAATGGGGAAAATGTATTTCTTTTACCTAAAATGGCTAATCGCCATGGGCTTATCGCAGGAGCTACCGGAACCGGTAAAACTATTACACTGAAGGTACTGGCTGAATCTTTTAGTGATATGGGTGTTCCTGTCTTTCTCGCAGATGTAAAGGGTGATTTATCCGGAATGGTCTGTGAAGGCGCAGATTCAGAGGATATGCAAAAGAGAATTCAACAATTCGGTCTTGATGAAGCCGGATTCGAATTTCATAAATACCCATCTACATTTTGGGATGTATTTGGTGAAAATGGTATTCCACTAAGAACTACCGTAACAGAAATGGGACCACTTCTTCTTTCAAGAATTCTCGGCCTTAACGATCTCCAAAGTGATATCCTGACAATCACATTTAAAATAGCTGATGACAATGATCTTCTCCTTGTTGACACCAAGGATTTAAAGGCAATGCTCAATTATATTTCCGAAAACACTAAGGAATTTGCCGCAGACTATGGCAATATCAGCAAAGTCTCAATTGCCGCTATAGTTCGTGCAATTGTTGCTCTTGAAATTGCAGGTGGAGATAAATTTTTCTTTGAACCTGCCCTCAATATCAGAGACTGGTTTGCCACAGGCGAAGGCGGCAAGGGAATGATCAACATTCTTGATAGCACCAGCCTTATCAATAATGGCCAGTTATATGCCACATTCCTTCTTTGGATGATATCCGAACTTTTTGAGACACTTCCCGAAGTCGGTGATCTCGATAAACCCAAGATGGTATTTTTCTTTGATGAAGCCCACCTTTTATTTGATGATGCTCCCAAGGCTCTCATGGACAAGATTGAGCAGGTAGTTAAACTCATCAGGTCAAAGGGAGTTGGTATTTATTTTGTAACACAAAATCCAAGGGATATTCCTGATGGCGTTTTAGCCCAACTTGGCAACAAGATTCAGCACGCCCTTCATGCATATACTCCTTCAGACATGCGTGCAGTCAAGGCCGCTGCAGATTCCTTCAGAGAAAATCCTGCTTTTAAGACCGCAGACGCAATTCAGGAACTTGGAGTCGGCGAAGCAATATGCTCGTTCCTTACAGAAGACGGCACCCCTTCAGTAGTTGAAAGAGTTAAGATTCTTCCACCTCAAAGTCTTATTGGCAGCATAGATGAAACTACCAGAGAAAAAGAGATTAAGCAGAGCATTCTTTACAGCAAGTATTATGAACCTGTGGATCCCGATTCAGCATATGAATTTCTTGAAAGAAAAGGCATTGCTGATGCAGAAGCAGCTGCAAAAGCAAAAGCTGACGAAGAGGCTGCCAAAGCCAAAGCAAAAGAAGACGCTGCCCTTGCAAAAGCTAAGGAAAAAGAAGCTGCAGCAGAAGCCAAAAAGAAAAAACAGGCTGCAAAAACCGTTGGAAATGCAGTGGTAGGAACTGTAGGAAGAGAAGTTGGAAAAACGGTCGGTGGAAAATTTGGCAAGTTTGGTAAGACACTAGGTGGCAATCTCGGTGCAAGCCTTGGTCGCGGAATTCTTTCCACTCTTTTCAAGACTTAAACAGCCTAGCTCTACTCGAAAAATTAGGGATGTATAAATCGTATCATTACATGAAAAGATTTATACATCCCTTTTTTATTGAAAAACTAATACTGTTTTTAGTTCACAAGCCTAGTGTAGCTGTTTTATATTAACTCGACTATATGATTGCTATAATTTGAATCTACTGCGTTGTCATCAGTTGTCGATGGAACCCCATCGACGCCTTCTTCCGCCTTGTAGATTACAAATCATATCTAATCAATATAGTCGAGAAATATAAAAACAGCAACACTAGCTTTTACAGCTTTACATGATATTCCTGAAGTGAACTAATATTTCCGCAGCCATTTAGGCGAACTTCGTGAATACCCTCCGCGGCAGCCTTGCCAGCCGCAACAGTGGTGATATAAGGAATACGAGCCTTAATTGCTGATCGTCTAAGGTATCCATCATCATGCTCAGCATCTCTTCCGATAGGAGTATTGATAATGAGTTGAACTTCTCCATTCTTAATTACATCTTCCACATTAGGACGACCACCCTCATAATTCTTCATTATTCTGGTAGCTTCAATTCCGGCCTCTGTTATAAGCTCATATGTCTTACCTGTAGCAAAAATTTTAAAGCCGTCACTGGCAAAACTCTTAGCAAGCGCTGCAGCTGCAGGCTTATCCTCTTTATTAAGAGAAATCAGAACCGCACCTTCTGTTGGAAGTGCCATTCCTGCTGCCTCCTCAGCCTTAAAGAATGCCTCTCCCGGAGTTTTGGCAAGACCAAGAACTTCGCCGGTTGATCTCATCTCAGGTCCAAGGACAGGATCAACCTCAGGGAACATATTGAATGGGAATACAGCCTCTTTTACACCATAATATTTCGGCTCGGTAGTCTTCTTATTTGCAATAAGCTGCGGCACCGGTGAAGTGCGACCAGTAAGCCCGGAAGTAATAATATCTGTAGCAACAGGAACCATCTTAATTCCACACACTTTGGAAACAAGCGGTACAGTACGGGATGCTCTTGGATTGGCCTCGAGAACATATACCGTATCATCCTCGATGGCATACTGCATGTTCATCAGTCCCACAACATTCATCTCAACAGCAATCTTCCTTGTGTACTCCTCAATAGTCTTAAGATGCTGCTCAGAGATATGCTTGGATGGAATTATGCAGGCTGAATCTCCTGAGTGTATTCCTGCAAGCTCAATATGCTCCATAACTGCCGGAACAAATGCATTCTCTCCGTCACTAATTGCATCAGCTTCACATTCAAGTGCATTATGAAGGAATCGGTCAATAAGGATTGGTCTGTCAGGAGTTACTCCAACTGCTGCCTTCATGTACTCTTCCATCTGATCTTCATTTCTGACGATTTCCATTCCACGTCCACCAAGTACAAAGGAAGGACGTACCATAACAGGATATCCAATCTTGGAAGCAATTTTCTTGGCAGTCTCTACATCTGAAGCCATTCCCGCCTCAGCCATAGGAATTCCAAGTTTTTCCATCATCATGCGGAACTGATCACGGTCTTCCGCAAGATCAATTACTTCAGGAGTTGTTCCGAGGATGTTTACTCCTTCCTCCTTCAATTTAGCAGCAAGATTAAGCGGAGTCTGTCCGCCAAACTGTGCTATAACTCCAAGAGGCTGTTCCTTGCGGTAAATCTGGAGAACATCTTCAAGTGTCAATGGTTCAAAATAAAGCTTATCTGAAGTATCGTAGTCTGTAGAAACCGTTTCAGGATTGCAGTTTACTATTATTGTTTCAAAACCAAGTTTTTTAAGAGCCATAGCAGCATGTACGCAGCAATAATCGAATTCAATACCCTGTCCGATTCTGTTAGGGCCGCCGCCAAGGATCATTATCTTTTTATTCTCACCTCCGGAAATCTTAACCGGATTTTCTAAAGTTTTTTCATCCTGATAGGTAGAATAATAATATGCGCTATCCTCAGTTCCATATACATGAACGCCATCCCAGCATTCTTCAAGTCCTGCTTCCTGACGTGCTATTCTGATATTATCCTCGGAAATTCCGAGAAGCTTAGCCAGGTACTTGTCAGAAAAGCCATCTCTTTTTGCTTTAATAAGGACATCCTTTGATGGAACATTTCCGGCAAAAGAGCTTACCATAGCCATTTCTTCATCCACAAGCTCTTTTATCTCGTTAAGGAAATAATGCTTAACTTTTGTAATGTCATAAAGTTCTTCAACTGAAACACCCTTTTTCATAGCCTCATACATAAGGAAGTATCTTTCAGATGAAGCATTCTTTAACAGGCGAAGAATCTCTTCTTTTGACATTATTTCGAATTTCTCTACACATCCAAGACCAAATCTGTCTTTTTCAAGAGAGCGAATAGCCTTTTGGAAAGCTTCCTTGAAGTTCTTGCCGATACTCATAACTTCACCGACTGCTCTCATCTGAGTACCAAGCTTATCCTCAACTCCCCTGAATTTCTCAAAGGCCCAACGCGCAAATTTTACTACAACGTAGTCTCCATTTGGAACGTACTTATCAAGAGTTCCAAACTTGGAATCAGGAAGTTCTGAAAGTGTAAGACCAGTAGCAAGCTTAGCTGAAACAAGAGCAATCGGGAAACCTGTAGCCTTACTTGCAAGGGCCGACGAACGTGATGTTCTGGGGTTAATCTCAATAACAATAATTCTTCCGGTCTTTGGATCATGTGCAAACTGTACATTGGTTCCACCGATAACTCCGATATGTTCGACAATCTTGTAAGCCTGTCTCTGAAGCTCTTTTTGCAAATCCTCAGTAATAGTCAGCATTGGTGCAGTACAGAAGGAATCACCAGTATGGACTCCGACCGGATCAACATTCTCAATAAAGCAGACAGTTATCATGTTGCCTGCCTTGTCACGAACTACCTCCAGCTCAAGCTCCTCCCAGCCAAGGATTGACTCCTCAACCAGAACCTGATGAATAATAGATGCCTGAAGTCCACGGGCGCATACTGTCTGAAGCTCTTCCTTATTGTAAACAAGGCCGCCACCTGCGCCTCCCATCGTATAAGCAGGACGAAGGACAACTGGATATCCAAGTTCATCAGCTTCCTCAAGCGCCTCTTCTATGCTATAACAAGCCTTGGAACGAGCCATTTCTATCCCAAGCATGTCCATTGTCTTTTTAAATTCAGTTCTGTCCTCACCACGCTCAATTGCGTCAACCTGGACACCAATAACTTTCACATTGAATTTGTCGAGAATTCCGGCCTTGTATAATTCAGAACACAGATTAAGGCCTGACTGACCACCAAGATTAGGTAAAAGAGCATCCGGCCTTTCTTTTTCAATAACTGCTGCAACGCGATCCACATTAAGCGGCTCGATATATGTCTTATCTGCCATTTCAGGATCAGTCATAATCGTCGCAGGATTGGAGTTAACTAAAACAATTTCATACCCAAGACTTCTAAGCGCCTTGCAAGCCTGCGTTCCTGAATAATCAAACTCACAAGCCTGCCCGATAACAATTGGTCCCGAGCCAATAATCAATACTTTATGTATATCAGTTCTCTGTGCCATGATGCTCCTCCATATTTTCTATTACATTATCTTTTCCATTGTATTAAATGCTTGGAATTTACACAAGGAAAAATTTAACAAATTAAAGTGATAAACAACCAGGTTAGCAAAAAATGCGCATCACTGTGCGCATTTTCTAATTTACCATTATTCCGATTTTTCAAAATATGCAAAAGCAATTGCTCCGGGACCGGTATATGTTCCTATTGCAGCACCTGCTATAGCGAATTGCAGCTTATCTTCATACCCTTCATAAAGGACTTTTGAATCCTCAACATATTTCATCAGTCCTTCATTGGATAGCCCGGAATACGCCAGACAAGTTGGCTTTGTCACATCAATACCACCGGTTTTCTTAACAAATTCCATAAGCATATTATGTCCGTTCTTGGAACCTCTTGCCTTACCTATGACTTTCACCACCCCGTTATCAATTGTAATAACCGGCTTAATCATCAACAGATTACCCGCAAATGCCGCAACTGAGGATATTCTTCCTCCAAGCTTTAAGTATTCAAGTGTATCAAAAACTGCAATTACATGTGCCTTCTTAATATCTTCTTCCATTATTTCCAGGATTTCTTTTGCATTTAAGCCCTGGTCTCTTAGCTGCACAGCTCTCTGCACAATAATATATTCAGAAATGCAGAACTGCTTGGAATCCACAACATGAATACTATCAGAAAACTCACTTGCGATCATGCAGGCTGACTGATAACACCCGGACACCCCAGATGAAATCGTAAAGTAAATTAGTTCATCGCCATTTTCTTCTGCTGCCTTAAATTCTTCCTCATATTTATATGGCGGAATCTGGCTTGTTTTAGGTATCTGATCGGTCTCGATAAGCTTCCTGTAAAAATCCTCACTTGACAGCGTCACTCCATCTAAATACTCTTCATCACCAAAACGCACGATGAGTGGAAGAACCTTTATATTCCACTCTTTAGCCTTCTCCTGCGAAATATCACTTGCTGAATCTGTTATTATTCTTACCATTTGTCTCCTCCAAAATCCCTTTTTCAAAAAACGACCGTTGGTCATAAAAATTCGCTCATAGTTTCCGGCTCTCTTTTAATATTTGCGCCGTATATTTCATCATCAATGATTTAGTTTCCAAAACTGTTCAGTAGAATACCACAAAAAAATAAGAGCCGCAACAATTAAATTGCACGCTCTTATTTCAACAATCTTCAACAATCTTACATCGATTTATAATTAACTATATGTATTCTCGGATAAAGCTTCCAAGAATATATGTCGAAAACCGGATAATTAGAATTACCCTTTCGGGAAATCATCATAAATAATCCCAAAGCTATTATCGTTCTCATCCCTGTAACTATCTGGATATTCTTCATTAGAATGACTTTCATAAAGTTCTGAATTTCCTTCAGAAAGTTCCTCCATAAATCTCGGATCAGTTAAAATTGCTCTAAATAGCCCATGACATCCTTCCTGACAATCTCTCCATGTAGCATCAAAATTTCCTGTGTACCATGGATCTGCAACATCTCCATCTCTGTCGGCAAAATCCAGCATTTTAAATATCTTTTTATCCGGATCGCCACCAAATATTCGATTTAAGTCTCTGATATTGGCGCTATCCATCCCAATTATAAAATCGAACTTATCATAATCTACTCTGGACGTTAGTCTTGCTCTCTTGGCACTTACTCCTAACTCATTGTCATCAGTGCCAATACCATGCTCCCGTAGCTTTGCCCTTGCCGGCGGATAAACAGGACTTCCTACACCATTCCATATTTCATCTGTATGGGTTGCAGAAGACTCTATATGGAAATGCTCAGAAAGATCTTGTTTACTGACTATATCCTTCATAATAAACTCTCCAATCGGAGATCTACATATATTCCCATGGCAGACGAATAAAATTCTTATCATTTATCTTTGCTCCTTTTGGTCCTAGGGGACGGGGTTTGTGGTCCATTTTCCATGTAATGCGCACCGTTACCGGCTGTTTTAGCACGACATATATCACGGTGACAGAACTATAATATCACAGTTTGTGTAATAAATAGGAATATCTAGGAAAATCATGGACATGAAAAGTAGTCAAAAAGTAGTAATGCACGGTTGGTGAT
This sequence comes from uncultured Butyrivibrio sp., assembly GCF_947169445.1. Taxonomy (GTDB): domain Bacteria; phylum Bacillota; class Clostridia; order Lachnospirales; family Lachnospiraceae; genus Butyrivibrio. Next base: position 104,017 of record NZ_CAMVPU010000009.1, read on the forward strand.
TCTGAGATAATCGGAGAAATGAAAAAAGACCGCTATGGCCTCTTTTCTGGCTTAGCAGTTTGACTTCATTTGATGTTTTCTCCATTTGAAGTCAAAGTGATAGCGCTTGCGATTGACTCAATTTCCAATCTCTACATTTGAAGTCATGATGATAAGTGCTTGCAATTGACTCATTATTCAATTATGCATTACGCGGTCATATCTAATCATACAGTCAGATGACTCAAAAACTTCATAACATCATTTGCGGTCAATAATTTCCAACCAGATGATTGATTCATTTTTCAACCATTGTGATTTGCGGTCATAAAAGATTTCCAAATTCCTTGACTCAAATACTGTAAATTATGATATGAGTCATTCCTATTTAATATTATCCATAAATTCTAATACCATCCCTTAATATTTCATTCGTAAGTTCCAGATTATCTTTAAGCTGATCCAAATTAAGGACATCTACTCTTTTATGCAATGTCGTTCTTAATTTCTCGACAAGGCCATAAAATTTCAGCCCCTTAATATCAGTTGATATAAGAAAATCAAGATCACTGGACTCGTTGGCTTTTCCCTTTGCATAAGAACCAAACAAAATGCAATAATGGACAGAATATTCATCAAATACTTCTTTCTTTACACTTGTCTTTGATAAATTCCATATCTAAAATACCATGTTCTTCATCTTCATGTGCACCTGCTTTTGGGCATAAAAAGGGTCTGTGAAAAAATGAGATAATCATTTTTTCACAGACCCTCATGGGTTCTTCAGTGATTACCAGACGACAATTCTGTCTTCCGGCGCAAGATACATTCCGTCTCCTTCCTTAACATCATAGGTCTCATAGAATTCGTCAAACTGCTGGACGACCGTGTTGACTCTGAGATAGGCAAGCGGATGCGGGTCATCCTTCAGGATCATCATATCCCGCTTATAGCTGGAATCGATCCGCCACAGCCATGCATAGGAACGGAAGAACTCATCATAATCAAAGTTTTCCTGTTTTTCCGCGAGTTTCAGCGTTGCCTGCATGCCGGTGATATCCGCGGTGGCTTCAGCCGAAATCATCGAACCGTTGGCCTGTACGCCTTCGCAGATTGTGATTCCGTCATAGAAGTCCACGACCTTCTGAACCCTCTTCCGGAATTCTTCAAGGTCTTCTTCCTTCCACCAGTCTTTCACTTCGCCTTCTTTTGTAACGCGGGCTCCGTTTTCATCGAAGCAATGGCTGATTTCATGGGCAAGCACGGTTCCGACGACTCCGTACAGCTCTTCCGTGCTCATATCCGGAGAATATCCGCCGTCTTTCAGAATTCCCAGCGTGAACATCAGACCGTCAAATTCCGGGAATGCTCTGGCATTATCCTCCAGCGTTGACATGACAGACCATGCATATTCATCCGGTATGATTTCCTTTCCGACCAGTGAGGCAGCATTCAGCTGCTGGTATCGGTCCGTTTCCAGAGCGATTTCGGCAAAATTCATGCCGTCAAAGCTCAGATCTTCATATTCTTTCAGATGTTCCGGGCAGACGGCAAACAGCTGCATTGCGTCGACTTTATCGAGCACCTGTACTTTTGTTTCATCGCTCATCCATTCCGCTTCGGAAATCATGTTATGGTAAATCGCTTTGAATTCACGGAAGAAATCCAGCATGGCATCCCTGAGTTTCGTCTGGTCATACCGGGCAAGATATGCATTGTCAACCGCTTCGGGCAGATGATACTTCAGTTTATTGAATACAACGTGGTGATCCTCCGGGCGTTCGAAATCCGGATCTTTCAAAGCATTTTCGGATGTGAGATAGGATTCCTCGTCACATGTCCAGCCGAACGCGAGCAGATAGGTGATCAGATGATAGGCTTTCAGCTGTTCCAGGTGTTCTTCGGTATAATAATCACCGAGCAGCCGCATATATGCTTCACTGGTATAGTAGTATTCTTCCGCATTTCCGTACCCGCGGGCTTCGGCAATCCTTTTGAACGGATAATTCTTCATCCATTCCTGAATCTGATCCGCTGAAGCATACAGACTGACGGCATCCTCTTCATAAGTATGCAGCGTCAGATCCATCAGCGATTCCAGTTCCGGACACATGGCCGTCTCCGCTGCGATGCAGTTTTCGAATGCCTGTACGGCATCTGCTTCACTCCAGCCGAGTCCGGTCAGATAGTGCACGGACTCCGCTTTAAACTCATCGTATTTCAGCTGGGTGTCCTCACTCCTCGTTTCGGCATCATACTCATGCGGATCCTGAAGCAGAAGCTCTCCCCATCCGCGGAAATAGACTGCAGCGGTGTAATTATGCGAGCGGCCGTATTCCTGATAGTTTACATATCTCAGCAGCAGAGGAACATTGATGCTGCGGGAAGGATCCGACAGGAATTCGGTCAGTTCATCGAGCGTCGAGATGCCGCGGATATCTTCCACGACGGCCCGGAGCGGCTCCAGACCTGCTTTGTTTCTGGTATCCCAGTCGGTAAAGGCACGGTAATACTGCTGGACAAGCTGCTGGGCATGGTTGTCGGAATGATCATCCTGCATCACTTCCAGCATTTCGTCCGCAATCTCCTTGGAGGTATTTTTCTTTTTCCCGCCGTTCTTCATATCCATATGGAAGTCATAGTTGACATACAGATAATAATTATCCTTCGGCGAGAGCTCCATCCCTTCGGTGATATTCTCCTTCATCTGGGAATCCGGCCATGGCCATCCGCCCTTGGCTTTCTCGATATCCTCCGGTGTGCTGATGTCTGTCTCATCGGTCATCTCAGGTTCCTGCGACGGGACGGAGACTGTTTCTGAAGCGGCTGTACTTTCGGGTGTCTTTACAGGTTCTGTCTGCGCTGCAGGCGCACTGCATCCGGTACACAGACAGAAGGCAGTCAGGAATGCAAAAAACGATCTCGGAAGATGCTTCATTTCTTTTTTCCCCCTTTTTCTATATTATGTTTTTTCGGATTAATGTATATCTTTATACGGATTGATGTATATCTTTTATAGTACCCCACATTTGCCGGCTGTTCAATCGCAAAAAAATTGACCTGGATATTTCTGATTTCCGGTCATTTATTGCTACTGATTCAAAAACAGCCGATGATTTTCTTCATCAGCTGTTTTTTCTCAATATCTCTGCGTATTTCTTTAACTTCTACTTATGATATTCTCAATTTGTCCATATTCCTGCCAATCCATTCAGTCATAGCCTTGTTTGTCCTGTACAGTTCCTCGTATTTATCTTTTCCTGCAAAGAAAGTTGTGGAAACAAATTGATTTGCCAATATCATATATGGAATAGCCTTCTTTTCCGCA
>NZ_CAMVPU010000010.1 GCF_947169445.1 uncultured Butyrivibrio sp.
CGTGGTGAGGGAAGTTGCCCTGGATAAGTACGTGTCTGTAGAATCTGCCCATCTCTGGAATAGCGAATACACCGATACCACCGAATGACTGTGTAGCAACAGGAAGAACTTCACCCTGAGCAACATAAGCACGAAGATGGTTATCTGATGTACTCTGCAGTCTGTAGAATGTGATATCACCAGGGATAATGTCACCTTCAAGTGTTCCCTGTGTAACTTCCTCAGGAAGGTTTCTAGCCATAATTCTCTGGAACTTCATCTCGCAGCTTGAAAGCTTGCTTGTGCATGTATTTCCGCAGTGGAAGCCCATGAATGTATCTGTGTGCTTGTAATCAAACTTGCCCTTGATGCTCTGCTCATACATATCAGCAGGTACAGAGTTGTTGATATCAAGAAGTGTAACAGCATCATTAGAAATGCATGTTCCGATGAACTCAGAAATTGCACCGTAGATATCTACTTCGCAAGATACAGGAATTCCGCGGCCTGTAAGTCTTGAGTTTACGTAGCAAGGAACGAAACCAAACTGTGTCTGGAATGCAGGCCAGCACTTACCAGCGATTGCAACATACTTCTTGCCACCTCTGTGTCCTTCGATCCAGTCAAGAAGTGTAAGCTCGTACTGAGCAAGCTTCTCAAGGATTTCTGGCTTCTTGTTGCCAGCGCCAAGGTCTTTTTCCATATCAGCCTTGATCTCAGCGATTCTAGGATCACCAGCGTGCTTGTTGAATGACTCGAAGAGGTCAAGCTCTGAGTTCTCTTCAATCTCAGCACCAAGGTTGTAGATCTGCTGGATAGGAGCGTTACAAGCAAGGAAGTTCATAGGACGAGGTCCAAATGAAATAACCTTAAGGTTAGCAAGTCCATCAAGTGCTCTTGCGATCGGAACGAACTCGTTGATCATCTTAGCGCACTCATCAGCTGTTCCTACAGGATACTCAGGAATATAAGCCTTTACTCCACGAAGGTGAAGGTTGTAGCTTGCGTTGAGCATACCGCAGTATGCATCACCTCTGCCATCGATAAGGTCACTCTGTGACTCCTCAGCAGCTGCGCAGAACATAACAGGTCCGTCAAACTTCTGAGCAAGAAGTGTCTCAGAAATTTCTGGTCCAAAGTTTCCAAGGTAAACGCAAAGAGCGTTACAGCCAGCCTTCTTAACATCCTCAAGAGCCTCAAGTGTCTGAGTCTCGCTCTCGATAATACATACAGGGCACTCATAAACGTCCTTGTCGTTAAAGTTCTTCTTATAAGCCTCTACTAAAGCTTTTCTTCTGTTTACAGCAAGTGATGCTGGGAAGCAGTCACGACTTACTGCAACAAGTCCAATTTTTACTTCTGGAATGTTAATCATAAAAAATCCCCTTTCTGCGCAAACAGCGCATCTAAAACTTTTCTTTATCCCAAGAGCTGCCAGCTCTAATTGGTCACTACTTACATAAAACAATACAACTTAGTACTTGTATACTTTTCATGACGTTAATAATTATGTGCCATGCATAATCAAATATCAAGCCTACAAAACGTAGAAAAATAGTCTGTAAAATTATTCAAATTGCTTGCTAGTTGTATCTAAATCTGTGCCACAACAGTACAACTTCATTTCTCATGTGTCCTCATATAACCTCGCTCCACGAACACTCCGTCCCTCGCGTGGTTCTGAAACACATTATCCAAAAGGATTTCAACCAAGCGTCACATCAAAAGACATGCACTTGTGGCCTGTGAGCTCCTCTGATCTAGCGTCAGGCTGCTGACAACCGGCATATATCTTGAAGTTCTTGCCGTAGATTTTTCTCTCACCGTCTTCATTAACAGATGTAAAGGCCTTCTTATCAAGTGTGATTGTAACCTCTGTTTCTGAACCTGCAGCTACATGTACTCTCTTAAATCCGCAAAGTTTAGGATGAGTTGTAGCAAACTCAGAATCGATATCCTTAATATAAACCTGAACAACCTCGTCTGTATCCACCTTACCGTCATTAGCTACTGTAACTGTAAGCTTGGCATTCAAAGTGTCAGTTGTGTCGCCATTTTCCATCTCCAGATGGTTTTCAGGCTTCACATAGCAGTCACCATATGTAAGTCCATATCCAAATGGATAAAGAGGTGTGCCCTCGAAATATCTGTAGGTTCTGTTCTTCATCGAATAATCCTTGAATCCAGGAAGATCATCTGATGAATAATAGAATGTCAAAGGAAGCTTACCTGATGGTGATACATCTCCAAAGAGAATATCTGCAACATCAGCGCCGCCTCTTGCGCCCGGATACCAGGCCTGAAGAACTGCATTAGCGTCCTCCTGAGCCTTGGAAAGATCAATTGCACTTCCCGCCATATCAATAACAATAGTAGGCTTTCCGCACTCAAGAACTGAGTTAAGGAGCTGTCTCTGTGAAAGAGGAAGGCTCAGATTGATCTTGTCTCCTGATGCAAACTGGTTACCTGCATCGCCTTCTTCACCTTCAAGATTCTCATCAAGACCAACAACTACAACCACTACATCTGAGTGATCAGCAACAGCCTGTGCCTCTGATAATCTGTCAGGGAGGTTAGGGTCAGCCAGGTTACTAAGGTTATTCTTGAAGATATCACAGCCTTCTGAATAAAGAACGCGAACATCATCGTCAACCTTATCCTGAATTCCCTCAAGAACAGTGATGTATCTTGAAGCTGTTCCGTGATAGTTACCAATAAGTGAAAGTCTTGAGTTGGCATTTGGTCCAACTACACCGATTGTCTTGATCTTTTCTTTATTAAGAGGAAGAAGTCCGTCATTTTTCAAAAGAACTACTGACTCCTTAGCTGCTCTGCTGGCAACCTGAAGGTGTTCTTTACATTCAACCTTCTCATACGGAATCTCATCGTACTCAGTCTTATCAAACATTCCAAGAAGGAATCTTGTTGTAAACAGTCTTACGCAGGAAGTTGTAATCAGGTCTTCGCTGATAATTCCGGCTCTTACTGCATTCATAATTGACTGATATGTACATCCACAGTTAAGGTCACATCCCATTTCAAGTGCAAGCTTTGCAGACTCTTCCGGGCTGCTGGTAACCTTGTGATTCTCATGGAAATCCTTGATAGCCCAGCAGTCAGATACAAAGTGTCCCTTGAAGCCCCACTTTCCTCTAAGTGTATCAACCATAAGAGGCTTATTAGCACAGCAAGGCTCACCATTAGTTCTGTTATAAGCACCCATAACAGCTTCAACATCTGCCTCTGTTACAAGAGCCTCAAATGCCGGAAGGTATGTCTCCTCAAGATCCTTCTTGGAAGCCTTGGCATCAAAGAAATGTCTTTCTCCCTCAGGACCGGAATGAACAGCGAAGTGCTTAGCACAAGCTGCAACCTTCATGTATTCACCATCACCCTGCATTGCCTTTACAAAAGGAACTGCCAGTCTGCTGGTAAGGAATGGATCTTCTCCATAGGTCTCATGACCTCTTCCCCATCTGGGATCACGGAAAATATTTACGTTAGGAGCCCAGAATGTAAGTCCCTTGTAAATATCCCTGTCCTCTCTCTTGGACTGCTCATTATATTTAGCACGAGCCTCAACAGCGATGATCTCGCCGATAGCTCCCATAAGTTCCTCATCAAATGCTGCTGCAAGACCTATAGCCTGTGGGAACATTGTTGCTGTGCCCGCTCTTGCAACACCGTGCAGAGCCTCATTCCACCAGTTGTATGCCGGAATTCCCAATCTATCTATAGCAGGAGCGTCATAGCGAAGCTGTGATGCCTTTTCTTCTACAGTCATCTTGGAAACAAGTTCAGCAGCTCTTTTTTTTGCTTCTTCTCTGTTCATACCTTTTCCCTTCTACACACAAAAAAATGTGAATCTCACATTTTCCCTTTTTCACTTTAAATATTTTTACATACGAACAGACTCACTTCTTACCATATTTTGCCTTGATACACTTAATACTTGCGGCAGAAAAAAATAACCATGGCACATCTTCCATATCCCAGACATCCAATTCAAAAATCAACCCACACATTGTCCATATTTTTTTGATATTAAATTCTTTTTTTGGAAAAATTGCGAAGTGGAATAAAAGGCCAAAACATGTATAATTGGATTTCTCACTCAAAGATTCAAAGAGGTAAAACATGAATAATCTGTTATACATTTTCGAAGAAGTTTGCGAACTCATCACAACAAAAGGACTTGATCATAACGAAAGGGAAAATGATGAAGACAAGTTCATCTGGTCATTCGCCCAAAATGGCTCTTCTCTTCACGTAAATACTGTTTCCCAGAGCCGTTATGTTCTCTACGCTACAGAGAAAGATTATAATCTCATCCACAAAAGAGCCGAAGACAAGGGCCTTGGCATAACTCTAAAGGAATCCAAAAAAGACGTAATTGAATTGCTGGTTTCACAGTATGAGGAAGTATCCAGCAAAGCAATCCTGTTTATCAGAAACGGCAACAAGGGACTTCTTGCGAATCCTGATGAAAAGAAGCTCTCTCATGTCATTTACTTTTTTACCAATGAGAATTTGGAATTTATTCTTGATTGTCTTGCAGAAAACGAGCTTTATAGCGAAAAAATTCGACAGGAAAAGATATACGCAGAAAAGCTTAAGGCATCTGAAGAACTCAAAGCTCTTGCTACCGCTCAAACCAAGCTTATGAAGAGTCAGAAGTATGGACGCTCCAGATTATCAGCTCCCGCTTCAGAAGGTAGCAGTATAAAAAATATAAAATCAACTGCTTACGGTGTGGCCAGCGCCACCATTTTTACCAAGACAGCCAGTGCAGGAAGCAATACAGCTGCAAGCGAGCTAACCGATGAAGAAATAAAAAATGTCATCCCCGAAGGCTGCCTTGTGTCTCACAAGAAGTATGGCAAGGGCACCGTTAAGGCTATCCTTGAGGGAAAAATCGATGTACTTTTTGAAGATTCAGTAGAAAAAGTATTTGCAGCACAGGTTTGTATAAATAACAAGCTTCTTACAGTTATTTAAAATTTTGAACAATATACGCGCATAAAAAGGGCGCTGCCCAGATGATCATCTGGAGCGGCGCCCTTTATCATTTCTAAATTTGTCTTAATTATGGAAGCATTGTAGCGTCGCCGAAGTACTCAGCCCACTTCTCTGCTCTCTCATCCATGATAGCCTGTCCACCTGCTGAGAGGTAATCTGACATATAACTATCCCATGCTGAATCAAAGTCAGCTTCTGCAGCAACTACAGCGTTGTCATAAATCTGATCTCTCTTTGATGAAAGAGTATCACCAACGCCTGCTTCTGCTGTGATCTCACCAACGTTTACGTTCTTTGGCTCAAGACCATCTGTACGTGAGATTACGTCAGCCTGGCTAACAAGCTCAGGATCAGCATCTGCATAACCATATGCAAGTGAAAGAGCTGCAAGCTTCTCATCGCCAAAGTATGTTCCGTTACATGTGATTGTGTAGTCAATGTTCTTACCAGAGTTCTGGATTGCATCGCCAGTTGCAGCCATGATCTGAATTGCTCCGCTATCAAGAACCTGATGTGTTACGCCTTCATCACCAGCCTGGAGATACTTGATTGTCTCAGGCTTTGAAATGAAGTCACAGTAAAGAAGTGATGCAAGAGGCTCTGTGTTTGTTGTAGGGAAGAAGATCTTTCTGTCGCCTGCTGAGCTATAAAGCCACTTTGAATATTTTCCTGCTGAATTCTGGAAGCAATCAACTGCTACAAACTTAGCGTCTTCGCCAACGTTTCTCTTAAGGTTGGAGTTGATACTGTCTTCACCGTTTCTGAATACATAATCCCAGTTGTGCTGGAATGCGCCTACATAGCCGGCTTTGATCATATCATCTTCTGTTGTGTCTCCGCTTCCGTAAAGAGCGAAATCTTTCCACATAAGTCCTGCATTGTACCACTTGTTAAGGAGCTTAACTGCTTCTTTTGTTGAAGCCTGTGTAACCATTCTGTCATCGAATCCGTTGATGTAGTACTCTTTATCTGTGATGTTAGGATCCATGAAAGATGTGATGATATTGGAAGCTCTCCAACCGATATCATAACTTGTTGAGAAAGGAACCATCTTGGAAGCATCTTTGCCAAGGAGCGTATCAGCATTATCCTTAAATGCAACGAGCATATCCTCAAACTCCTGTGTTGTCTTAGGAGCTGCAAGACCAAGCTTATCGAGCCAGTCCTGACGAACAAAAGTTACGATTCTCTGCTGCTCTGCTCTCTTACCTTCAATAGCCCATACTGTACCTGTCTTAGGATCTTTGTCCCAAAGCATGTTAGTATCGCCAAGCCATCCCCAAAGGTTAGGAAGATCTGCCTTATAAGTCTCGATCATCTCGCTAAGGTCAATAACACCGCCCATCTGAGCATATGTAAGGACTGTAGGATAGCTGTAGGTTACGCAGATATCTGGAGCTTCACCAGCTGCGAGGAGGTTATTGATATCATCAACCTCTGTCCATCTTGGAACCTTCTTGAAAGTAACTTCTACGTTGTGCTCTTCAAGCATTCCCTTTTTGATGTACTCTGTGTACATGTTGTTCTCAGGATCTGATCCCCCATCATTTCCTCTGTCGTAGATTTCTACTGTGATCTTTCTTGTGTCAGCAAACTTTCCATCTGTAAGTTCAGATGTAGCTGCTGGCTCTGCTGCAGTCTCAGTAGTTGTTGTTTCTGTCTTTGTTTCTGTTTGTGTCTCCTGCTTTGGTGTCTCCTGGGTAGCCTGTGTATCAGAACTACTTGTAGAAGATCCGCATGCTACTATTGAAAGAGCCATAGCAGATGCAAGAAACATGGATAATACCTTTTTCTTCATAACTTTTACCTCCGTTTGTTATATTATGATCCCGTAAGGGATTAGTTACCTTTCACACCAACTATTGCCTTGCTTAATTTCATTATTAAAACTACGGTTAGCTTACTTTTCTGCCCCGTACTATAGTTCTTCATTGATTATTCCTTCACTGCGCCGAGGGTTACTCCGTGGATGAAGTATTTCTGAAGGAATGGGTAGATGCACAAAATCGGAACTGTGGAGAACATTACGATAGCAGCCTTAAGTGATGCCGAAAGTCCCGGTGCGGAAAATCCTTCCTGTGTCGCAACTTCTACCTGATTTATGTTGTTGATGATGTTGTACAAAAGCAGCTGTAACGGATAGAACTTATCATCCCTCATATACATAAGTGCATCTGAATATCCGTTCCAACGTCCAACAGCATAGAACAGTGCAAGCGTAGCCATAACCGGCTTTGAAAGAGGCAGGTAGATCAGCACAAGTATCTTAAAGAATGATGCTCCGTCGATTTCTGCCGACTCACGCAAGCTATCCGGTATGCCGTAGAAAAAGCTTCTCATGATGATCATGTTATAAACACTCATTACACCCGGGATGATAAGAACCAGCGGGTTACTCAAAAGATGAAGCTTTTGCATCAGCAGGTAGTTTGGAATTGTTCCTGCGTTAAAGAACATTGTAATAGTAATGAAAATATTTATTACTTTTCTTCCCCTAAGGTTCTCAAATATGAGAGGGAAAGCACACAATGTAGTCATAGTAAGCGACAGGATCGTGCATACAACTGTCAAAAATACTGTCCAGATAAATGCCCTGATGTATTTGGGATCTTTTAATACTGTAGAATAAGCATTAAAGTTAAGTCCCTTGGGCAAAATATAAACCTCATTTCTTACCAAAAAGTCCGTTCCACTAAGGGACTTGGCAAGAAGGTTCAGCATCGGGATAATACACATTGCACTTACTATAAGGCAAAAGATAACAAACATAATATCCCAGGCTTTATCAGCATTTGATTTTATTTTCATTTCTTTTGTCCTCCCTTACCATATTCCTCTCTCACCAAGTTTACGTGAGATGAAGTTTGCCATCAGCAGGAAGAACACTCCAACTACCGACTGGAAAAGACCTACTGCAGTTGTCAGAGAGAACTGCAGGCCCTTGATACCAACCCGGTAAACAAAGGTTGCAATAACATCAGCAACTCTCATTACAAGGTTGTTCTGGAAAGCGAATGGTCTGTCAAATCCGCCGCCCAAGATGTTTCCAAGGCTCATTATGAGAAGTACAACAATTGTAGGCTTGATGCCAGGAAGGGTGATATGCCACATCTTGCGGAATCTTCCGGCGCCGTCAACAGCAGCAGCTTCGTACAGTTCTGGGTTGATTCCGGCAATTGCTGCAAGATATACAATTGATCCCCATCCAAAATTCTGCCAGATACCAAATCCTATATAACTTCCGATCCAGTGTGCATTGTCATTCAAAAACGGAATAGCCTCGCCGCCAAGATCCTTGATAACCATATTTACAAGACCATCATTTGGTGCCAAAAGCTGAAGAGCCAGGCTGTAGATAATGACCCATGACAGGAAATGTGGCATGTAAGCTATAGTCTGCACAACCTTTTTGAATCGCTTAAAGCAAAGCTCGTTCAGGATAAGTGCAAAAATAATCGGTGCAGGAAATCCGAAAAACAGATCCAAAAGATTAAGTGTGAGCGTATTTCTAAGCGCATATTTAAAGTCGTTATTCTTAAACGCCTTTATAAAAAACTCAAAACCATGATTTGCAGCAAGGGGCTGCTCCCAAATACTCTGAACCAGACTGTACTTTTTAAAAGCAATCTGTACATAGATCATCGGTGCATACTTGAAAACTACAAGATAAGTAAGTGGCAATAGCAGCATAGCATACAGTTGCCAGTACTTTTTCATATATACACCAAAGCTAACCTTCGACTTCCTCCCAGATTTTTCCATCTTATCCTCCTAAATAATTATTCACTTTGGCAGTAGCTCTCTGCAGGTCCTAAGTAGGACTTTGGCAGTTCTATTCCCTCTCGAACTATAACGATTCTTTCAAGCACGATTCCTGGGCTAATTCCATAAAACCTAAGGACATTCTCACCTTTTTGGCAAAAGACCTTTGCACTTACCTTTTTGACACTATCCTTACATTCCTGTTCCCACTGACTGCTAAGAAAGAATGGTATGTTCTCATCTCTGACCGTATTTATAATCTCGCTTTTCCCATCATTTACGCTGTAACCGATGTACTGGAAAGGTTTAAAGGTCACAGGAGTTGTAGGTGCAAGATCAAAACATACATCAAATCTGCCTTCCTCTTTTACCCAGAAGAAGTATTCCACAAAAGGCCTTTTCTCTTCCTTCAAAAAATCTGAAGTAACCGGGAATACCTTTATGGCGCTTCCGGTCCTGCCATAAGGTTTAAGGACCTTAAATCCACCTTTTTCCACATCTTTTTTGTTTCCAAAATGCTCAGCTTCTATGCAAATATAGTCATCGCTCTCAATAAAGATTCCGGATTTTTCCTTTTCCCCCACCATTTTTACTACTGGGCAAGGTGCTGCGTTTACTATGACCTTCACCTTGCTGATATCACCGGATTCTATTTCAAACGTTCCCGTTACAGCTTCTTTTAAAAGAGTTTTATCGGCAAAGAGTGTCACTCTTTCTCTTTTCTTAACTTCTCCCTCGTACCTGTCAAAACCAAGCCACTTGCAATCTGTCTTTATTCTAAAGCCTGATGGCTTGTCACTTGCGCTTATAAGATCAAACTCTATACTGCTGACATCAGGTCTTAACATATCGTTCCAGGTCTGCGGTTTATCGCACCACTCAAGGCCTGTCATATAATTCTCATCATCTTTTCTGGAAACAAGAAGTCTTGGACTGTTTGCCCCATACACCAGATGTCTTATCGGATATTTGTTATCCTCATCGTTCCAGTTCACAAAGCCGATATGCTCGGATTTTCCAAATCCCTTGTAAATTCCGCCATCAACGCTTTCGTATTCCTCAATATATCTGTAATCAGCCTTAACACACTTATCTATTTCCAGAGCCAGGTCATTGGTTTCTATGCGGTTCTGAGAAGCATATAGTTCATTTCTTCCTGCCAGTATCCACATTTTCATCAGGTTCGCTGTGCCGCAGGCCGGATAATATAAAAGCGAAATAAATGCCGATAGATCCTTATCTTCAACTCTCTTTTTCAGAGCATCCGCTTCCTTTAGTATATCCTCCGTAATTTCAAGAATCCTTTGGGCTTCGCCAAAGTGCAACGGGTGATACACATGCGCATTCATTATTTCATGGCGCCTTTTTTCCAAAAGATCTGTATAATCCCAGATTATTTTTTTTACCTTATTTCTTGCTGACTGCGGAAAAATAGCTCCGAACTGCTTTTCCACCCATGCATCCACATAATCTAAGGTAACCTTGCTATCGCTTCCGCCCCATCTGTCGATGTCATAGGCAAGATCAAGAAAAAATGAAAGCCCCAGTTCCTGCGTTCCCACATCGCCGACATTTACAACCCATATCTGCTGAACGCCGTACTCATAGGCTGCAGTCATCTGTTCCCAGACTCTTGGAAGGAATGTACCGCCTATCCACTGATAGGAATAAGGGCCTCCGTGCATATCCATGTGGTAATACATTCCGTAGCCGCCCTTGTGGCTTCTCATCTTTTCATCCGGAAGCGTTCTGGTGTAACCGCAGTTATTGTCACTTACCATCAATGTCACACCATCAAGCTCAGGGTCATCCATCAATCCCTTTGTCTTGTCGTTTCCATAAAAAAACTCTTCAATTTCTGTAAAAAGAACCAGTTGCCTCGGAACCTTTTCCAAATCCTTATCAACTATTTCTTTTATCAGCTCATTTTGTGTTTTTAAAACATCCCTTAAAAGCTTTACATTTGCTTCTATTCCAGCGCTCTCATCCAGGATTCTGGAATCCCGCTCACCACGCATTCCAAGCGTTATAACATTTTCAAATGGCTTATTTCTTATAAGCCCATCCCTCCAGAATCTGGTTATGCCTTCACGATTGGATAAAAAGCTCCAGTCATCACCATATATGGAATCTTTTCCTCGAAGAAGTCCGTATTCCTCACCACTTCTCATGCAAGGTTCATGGTGAGAAGTACTCATAACTACTCCGTATTCATCAGCAAGTCTTGCGCTTTCAAGCCCCGGGCCGTCCATACTGAAATTGGAACGCCACATGGCTGGCCACAGGTAATTTCCTTTAAGCCTTAGAAGTAGTTCAAATATTTTCTCATAGCACCTGGCATTTATTCCTCCAAAGTGCTCCCAAGCCCAGTTCCCAAAGGCAGGCCACTCGTCATTTATAAAAAAGCCTCTGTATTTTACTGACGGTTCTCTTGATACAAAATTTACTTCTTCTGTTAAAACAACATTTTTTCTTTTTCTTGGATATACATGATTCCAGTTTACGAAGGGAGATACACCAAGAAGTTCAGACAAATGAAAGAGTCCATAGATTGTTCCCCTCTTATCACTCCCAGCTATTACCAGAGCATGTTCAACGCCATCAAAAGGCTTATCCACAACCTTAAATAAATAGGATTCCCATTTCCCCCTTATGGAATCAGACTCGATCAGCCCTCGTTTCTCCAAGTCTTCAAGAAAATCACTTTTATCAATGGTTCCGTATATTACCAGATTCTTGCACTTACTTCCCCTTGAATACTCTCCTGCTCTGAATCCGGTCACAAGAAAAATATCTTCTCTTACCAGCTCGGCCACTTTGTTTACGCCGGTAAAAGACCTGGCTTCATAAGTAAACATTATCCTGTTGTCAAAGCTCACCTTCACCACTTTGTAATCCCCCATAGCAGTAATATAAAGTATAGGATTTCTATATAAATACACAAAAAGATAGATTTTTTTTGCATTTTCCGATATAATGTTGCACAACAATATGTGCATCCTTGAAATTTTATTTATAAATATTGCACATCACATATGCATTTCGAACTTTTTATCCTTGTAACAGTTATTGACAGTACATTTTTTGTCTGAACAGCAACTACATTTTCACTATATACCTGGAGAATAAGGCCATGAAAAAAGCAATTGACTGTCCCTATAGCATGATTGATAAGGAAATAATCTGTGAGCACAAGACAGCGAGGGTAACACCTGAAGATATTAAGACTGTTCACAACCACGACGGTTATGAAATAGTTTTTTTCCTAAGGGGTGATGTAAATATCATGATAGAGCCGGACATCTTCAAGATGAAACGAGGCGATATGTTCTTTATCAGCCCGCTGGTTTTCCACGGTCTTGATCTTGAAGATATAAGTGGCTATGAGCGTATCGTTGTAAATATCCAGTACGAATATCTAAAGGAGCTCGGCGATGCAGAGACAGACTTCTCATCACTTTTTCGAAGCGATGAATCCTCGAACATGAACCACATGCGAATTCCAGAGGAGGCAATTCCTGCGTTCATTTCTGTGGCAGAAAGGCTTAACGAGAGCCTTGAAAGCACAGACTTTGGCCATTTTGTTCTTTCCAAGGCTCTTCTTATAGAGTTTCTTCTTATGACCTGCAAGTATTCCTCAAATGTTCCTTCTCAAAAAAGAAATTCACTGGTTCCGGTGGTAGTTTCCAGAATCTTTGATTACATTGATTCACATATTGAGGAAAACATAACCATAAACGCCATGTCCCTGGAACTTCACTATAGCAGTGATCACCTAAGCCGTGTATTTAGCGAGGCTACAGGAGATTCTCTTAAGCGCTATATTAATGCCAAAAAAATAGTTCTGGCGCAAAAACTGCTACTCCAGAACTATTCTCCATATGACGTTTGTTTTATGGCCGGCTATAACAACTACTCCAGTTTTTCGCGAAGATTTTCCCAGCAGATCGGCATGTCGCCCAAGCAGTATCAGCTAAGCGAAAAAAGGCGAACTTTGTAGTTTTAATTAGAAAATTGGTCTATTTAATTCATCTTCAATTCCGCTCTTACGATAGAAGTACGAGTTGACCTGATCACACCACTCATGAGCATTATTTACCTGAAGTTCAAAGCGGTGAGATACACAGTTAAATGTTCGCTGTGGCACCTTTCCTTCGAAAGCTTTCCAGCTATTAGCAAGTTCCCTGGCTTCTTCATAGCCTTCAAAGTGAACATCGTAGATATACTGTATCAGTGTCTTTCCACTCTTTAGCTTCCAGGTGTATGGAATATGGTGGAAGAAAAGAAGAAGGTCTTCAGGGCATGTCTTTGGATCATTGTACATGTCAGCATTTGGCTTATAGTACTGCTGGGCATAGCCTGTTCCCTTGTCAGTTCTGTCAACACCAAGTCCAAGGTGGTCTGCTCTGTGATATGTTCCCCAACGTGAATACTCATATCCGTCTACACTTGGGCCATAGTGATCTCCAGGTGTAACCATCCAGCCAATTCCAAGAGGACTTGAATATTTCTCATATATTTCTCTTGAACGGAGGAGCATATCTACAAGCTTATCCTCAAGCTCTTTCTCAAGGTCAAAGGTAAGACGAACCCATTCCCTTGCAATCTCCTCGGAACTAAGATCTGTATCAAAGGCAAGTCTTCCAAAGCCGTAGAGATTTGCTGCTGCCAGATCATTTCCTGTCCAGTTATAATCGTTTCCCGTATTGATAACCGCTGCCATTCCGGCAAGCTTATTGCCCATTGTTCTGCCGCTGACAACATCAGCTACAGTGTCATTTTCAGTCTGGCAATATGTCTTAAAACCAAGAACTTCCTTGAACATAGGAATAAGATAGCAAAGGTCGATCTGATGACCGGTATATTCCTGCGCAATCTGAACTTCAAGCATCTGATTGGTCCTGGTCAGTCCTCCAAGAAGAGGAGAAATCGGTTCTCTTATCTGGAAATCCATAGGCCCGTTCTTGATCTGGAGAATAACATTGTCATGATACTGTCCGTCAAGGTCCTTGAAGTAATCATACCCTGCTCTTGCTCTGTCTGTCTTGGTATCACGCCAGTCCTGAGTACAGTTGTATACAAAGCAGCGCCAGATGATTATTCCGCCATAATTTGCAATAATGTCTCCAAGCATATTTGCGCCGTCTGCCTGAGTTCTTCCGTAGGTAAATGGTCCTGGTCTTCCCTCTGAATCAGCCTTAACAAGGAATCCCCCAAGATTTGGGAGATGATCATAAACCTCTTTAATCTTATTTTCCCACCACTTGATTACGCCGCTATCCAAAGGATCGCACACTTCCAAGCCTCCAAGCTCGATAGGAGAAGCAAAGTTCAAAGAAAGATAAAGCTTGATTCCATAATCCTCAAAGATATCAGACAGTTCCTTAACCTTGTCAAAAAATCTTGTGGTGATAAGATCAGAAGCCGCCCATTTTACGTTTACATTATTTATGACAATTCCGTTTATTCCGACACTGGCCATAAATCTTGCATAATCTACAGTTCTTTCATTTATCACGATATTGTCATTTTCGTAAAAGAAAGAACGACCTGAATAGCCTCTTTCAATGCTGCCATCCATATTGTCCCAGTGGTTCATCATTCTAAGAGGATTTGAAGGAGCCTTGGAAACATTTATTGTAGCTACATCCTCTTTTGTAAGCTTACTTCTTATAAGCTGGAAAGCTCCATAAAGGGCGCCATTTTCATCAGAAGCTTTTACAATCACTGCTACTTCACTATTACCTATAGTTTCCTTATACTCATCGTTTTGCGATAATTCAGCACAGCCTTTTACAGTGTAGCCCTCTTTAGAAATATCACTGTCTTTTTCCAAAACAACTGTGATATCAAGATCGGCAAGTGCCTTTTTAAGCTCACGCTCCGCGCTCTTAATAACTCTGTTACCTGCATCAAACCCTTTTACAGCTACAGATACTTTATCAGCGGTTTCCCCATCATTTTTCGAGATCTTGCTTTCGTAATCCAGCCAAAGCTGTGACCATCCCTTTTCTGACATTTTCTCTCTTTCCTCTCATTATTAAAAATCTCGCACAAACTGCCAGCCTGTGCTAAAATATTGATACTGTTTTACAATAAGGCGCAGTAATATAATATCTTTAACTATTTACTGTTATAAGTTTTTCCAAACAGGAGCACAGCATGATTAACGATATCAATGCACAATCCAGAGAACACATTTTTTATGACACTTTAAAAGGTGTTCTTCTATACCACAATGATCTAGCCAACTATCCTCTTCACTGGCACAATGAAGTGGAACTTATTCTTGTATTGTCCGGATCACTTAAGGTCAAATTTCACAACGACTCATCTGCCGTAGTTGACTGCATGCCCGGCGATATCATGATGATTGCCCCAGGTACTCTTCACGAATATATTTCAGAAGCTCCGGGTGGTGAGAAGCTTATTCTTCTCTTTGACCTCGCCACATATTCACAGGTATCATCTTTGGTTCCTCTGATAAAGACCCTTCCACCTTACACACACATCAGTCAGAACCTTTATCCGGTGGAAGTAGCCCGTCTTCAGAATTACTTCTGGGAAATCGACAGGCTCTATGGTCAGCAGGACGAATTCCTTCAGATTTCAGTTTACTCACTGGTTTCTCTGATACTTGCACAGATAGGCAGCATGCACCTTAACGATGCCATCATAAACAGAGACGCTGCCGACTCACAGCACAAGAACATAGATAAACTTGTGGAGGTTACCAATTACATAGACTCCCACCGCTCAGATGATCTTACTGTTGAGCAGCTTGCAGATCTGGCCGGTTTTTCCAAGTTTCATTTTGAGAGACTCTTCAAGGCCTATATGGGTATCTCCTGTTATCAGTATATTACCAAGCGCCGCGTTCTTATGGCTCAGGAGCTCTTAGGTGACACCGATTTATCTGTAATGGATATCGCGCTTGCATCGGGCTTCTTTAGTCTTTCAACCTTCAATCGCGTATTCAAGGATATGAACAAGTGCTCACCTACCGAATACAGAAAGCTCTACAGAACTGGTGCTGACTCAAGTGCATCGACCTATCCACAAAAAAATACTAATTCATGAACAGGTCGGCACATCTTTAGTAAGCCAGATTATTTACCAAACCTAAAAGTTTTAAAGTCGAAGTCACTTCCAGGCAGGAATACAAAGGAGATGTCCCATTTCCCTTTTCGCAAATCTATCTGGAATGTGACTTCTTTATATTCTGAGCTTTGCGGGAACTCAAGTATTTCTTTTATCTCTGTTCCCTTTTCATCATAACCGCTTTCTTCCAAAGAGATGTCATTAGTTTCATCGGCCTTTACCATTCTAAGATGCACGGTATTGGCCAAAGCTCTGGTTCTTCCACAAATTGTAATCTCTTTTGCTCCCTCTTTACCAAAATCTATGCCATCAAAGCCAATGGTCACGTTATTACCGATTCCTTCAACAGCGTCTTCAGTTTTTGTAAATGTATCTCCGTAAATCGAATCAGCATCCAGAGCCTTCAAATCTGTGTAGGCACGTAGCTGTCTCGTAAATGAGAAACCTTTGATGTGAAACTTCTGGAACACCTTAAAACTTATGGTCTGAACTCCAGTCAGCCTCTTAGACAATTTCCAGGTATCCTCCTGATAAACGTTCCATATGGATTTTTTCTGATAAACGGCTGCCTTCAGGCATTCAGCGCCATCTTCACCAGGTATTCCTTGCCAAACTTCGAAATCATAGGCATCATCATTAAGCGTAAATATAGGTACTGTAATTTCATCCGATCCCTCTATTCCAAAATCAATTCCACTATAAGTTATTACTGTCTCTTCGCCTCTGGCACTGGCAACTCCGTGCTCATTGCCGTTGCCCACAACACCAATGTATGATGTGTACAGGCTTCCAGGGATAAATCCGTACGGATCAAGGAATGCTGCTCCCATGCCTGTAACTTCAAACTCAAGAAGGGACATTACAGACACCACTTCTCTGTTTTTATTAAAAGCTTCGCACCTTAAGGTAAAAGAGCCATCTCCAATTCCTTCTACCACGCAGGAAGTGACTGCGTTTTTATCAGCAGTAAGTGTCAGACTTTTGGAAGCTTTTCCCATCTCTTTGCTCTCATAGAGCTTTGCAATGTTCGCCTCTGTTCCATTCTTATTAAGAACTTTAAACACAAGTGTCTTGTCAGTTGCATCTTCCGGATACACCTTAGCTGTAACAATTGCTATGTTTTCATTCTTGTTAAAAGATTTTTTGCCCTTAGTTACAGAAAGTTCTATCTTTCTGACAGGAACATACTCGCCCTTTGAAACCTCTAGTTTTACATCCAAAGGATCACCAAAGGGTTCTACAATTGCCAGAAGCTTACCATTAAACAGCTTCCTGCATGAGCTTAAGTAGCTGTCATAATCAGTGCTGTCACCATTATCAAGGCCTTTAAGCTTTCCGCCTGTAACCTTTACATTTACATAGTCAGAAGCGTTTTCAACTATATTTCCATCTTTATCAACCGCACTTATTTCAGCAAAGACCAGGTCTTTATCTGATTCTGAATAGTTACCCTCAGCATTGTTTTTCCCTGAATAATACTTGTTAAGCCTGTCATCTATATTTACGACAAAGCTGTCAGTATCTCCAAAGGATTTATGCGTTTCTCTCGCTATCTCTTTTCCTTCAAGGTCATAGGCAACTGCTGTGATCTCGCCTTTTTCGTAAGGAACCTGATAATCGGCAAAAATCTTATTACCACTTCCTTTAGCATGAGTAAGCTCCTGCTTTCCAAGGCTTTTTCCATTTACAAAAAGTTCAACAACCGTAGCGTTACTGCAGACTCTAACATCAATAAGCTGACTTTCATTAAAATCCCAATACGGGAACACATGAACAAAGGGATCCTTATCAGCACTTACCCATGCGGATTTCCATGCATAAAATGCATCCTTGGGAAATCCAGCCGTATCGATAAGTCCAAAATAGGAATTCTTCGTCTGATACGGAGTAGGCTCACCTATATAATCATATCCGGTCCAGATGAACTGCCCCATAGAAAACTCCATATCTCTGTCCTTGCAGATGCAGTTTTCTATGCTGTCAGCTCCCCAACTTGTCGTACTGTTTCCAAGAGAAGAACACTGCTCATCAGTATCAGAAAGCGTAGGCACTGACAAAGGGAAGTGATATACACCTCTACTCTGAACTATAGAATAGGTCTCGCTTCCATAGATAACCCAGTCTGGATGAGCTTTGTGATGCTCCTCATAAAAATTCTCAGCGTAGTTATAACCAACAACCTTAAGAATGTCCGCGCATTTCTGAGCCATTTCCCAGGGCATATAATTAGATCCAAAGGTAGCCCTTCCATTGAATAATGGATCATGGGCCTCAACCAGCTCTTTTAAATTCCTTGTTACTTCCTGGCCTCTTTCGCTGGCGTGTGTGTCATAGATTTCATTTCCTATGCTCCACATAATAACGGAAGGGTGATTGCGGTCTCGTCTAACCCAACTGGCAACATCTCTTCCATGCCACTTGGGAAAAAATCTTGCATAGTCAAACTCAGTCTTGGGTCCTTCCCACATGTCAAAAGCTTCGGAAATCAGCAAAAATCCCATCTCGTCCGCCAGATCCAGAACCTGAGGGTCATACATATTGTGAGTGAGTCTTATAGCATTAACGCCCATTTCCTTGAACTGAATGAGCCTTCTTCTCATTGCCAGGTTATTATATGCTGAACCAAGAGCACCAAGGTCATGATGAATGCACACACCATTTAGCTTCAAATTTCTTCCGTTTAGGAAAAAACCTTTTTGCGTATCCATCCGGACATCCCTAAAGCCAATTGTTACCGCTTCACCACAGGCTTCATTTGAGATATCTGAATTTTCCAAGCTTACAGTGAGTGTATACAGATTTGTTTCTGCGATATCCCACTCTTTTACATTTCTTACAATGAACCTTTGAACATATATGTGTGAATCTGCTTTATTATTTATTACATTTCCATAATCAGAAATTGATGCAGGAAGCTTGGCGGAAAAGCTATCTTTCTCTTTATTGTCTGCTGATTCAAGCAAAATCTCATGTCCGTTTTTATCTTTAAGAACATAGGAAAGCTCAGCCGCATCTTTATCAGGGCCGCAGACTTCCGTCATTACTATAAGCTCATAATCCGTAGTCCTTACGCACTTTTCCGATACTGCATTTTCTACTTTGCTGCAAGAAGCTTCATCCGCATCTTTTGCCCCAAGGTACCTACTATGCACATATACCCCATTCTCGGGGATATAAGTTTTTTCGCAGTCGCAGATCCAGACATTCCTGTATATGCCTGCACCTGAATACCATCTGGTATTAGGGAACTTGCATCTGGCAGCAACCATCAGCTCATTATTTCCCTCTTTTACATAATCAGAAATATTCAGGATAAATTGTGAATAGCCATACTTCCATTCACCGGCCTCTTTACCATTTACATAGACTATACTGTCCATATAAATTCCGTCAAATATCAAAAAGAGCTCTTTATCCAAATCCCCCTTTGTACAAACAAAGCTCTTTGAGTACCAACCTGTACTGTCTCTGTAGAGATTGTGCGGGTTAGTTATCATGTAATCGTGAGGAATTGACTCCTCTTTAAAATCCGCACCATGTAAAAGTGCATCTTCATAGGTAGTTCCAAATTCTGCTTCCCAAAACTTCCATCCATCAGTAAAAAGTTTTTTCATGTACTATGCATACTCCTTCTCTTTGCGTAATGTCGACACTCGGAAGTTTATCAAGGAAAACTGCGTATTCAGCCTTCCTTAGGCAATCTCTCGTGAAAATGGTCCCATTGGAATTTCGGTCTCATTTGAAATAAGCCCGCCTTCGTAGGTATTATCGCAGCACCACATCAGCTCTTTGGCTTCCTCATAAGCCTTATCATCCTCAATATAAACAAGCAATCCCCCATTTTCTGTATCTAGTATCACCTTAGCACGCACCTTTTCTTTCTCTGATTGCACATATAAATCTTTAATTTCAGTTCCTTTTCCGGCATCAATGACCTGCAGTCCATTTGCGTGAGTAAGCTCTACTGCTATAGCCTTTTTGCCGTCCTTATCAGTTATTTTCCTGATGCCTGCTACTTCCGGTCCCATGTACTCTCCATTATAGCAGTATTTTAGATGAGCTGCACACAGTGCAAGTCTCTCTCCGATTGGTTTCTTGGTGACAGGGTGAAGATCATTATCTTCTCCAAGTCCCATTGTTACAACAAGTCCTGTTGCAGGAATCTCCAGCATTTTAGCCTGGGTAAGTCTGAATTTTCCCCAGTCATCCTTTACAGGACTATCTATAGTAAAGTTAGGAAGTGACGTTCCGATAAACGGAAGATTCTCTTCATTCCAGGCTTTTCTATATCCTGATATCATACGCTCCATAAGAGCATTATAATCATAGCCATCCTCTACATTGGATTCGCCCTGATACCAGGTAACTCCATCTATAGGGAAGTTATGACAGGGTGCTGTCATTGCATTATATAGTCCTGTAGACTTCCAGTTAATAAAGTCTGTAGGCGGAATCATCTCGCATTTTGCTCCGACTTTGTACTGCCATACTCCGTCGAGGAAAGCTGCAGAGGTTTCATTAAATATCTTATAATCTTTACCAGGAGTAAATCTTCCAAGTCCTGTCTCTACACAGACTCTTATGACGATTGTATTATCCTTCTTCCTGGTAAGTCCCTCGGGAATATCGTACTTG
Source organism: uncultured Butyrivibrio sp. (assembly GCF_947169445.1). Taxonomy (GTDB): domain Bacteria; phylum Bacillota; class Clostridia; order Lachnospirales; family Lachnospiraceae; genus Butyrivibrio. The sequence goes on from NZ_CAMVPU010000010.1 coordinate 20,497, forward strand.
CGAGGCGGATACTGATATGGTGTATCTCCGACTCTCACTCCGTTTACGAATACAACATCGTTATCAACTATTGTTCCAAGGAAAAGACGTGCTTTCTTACCGGCAAGTTCCTCTGGCAGATCAAACTTTCTTCTAAACCATACACTTCCTATAAAACCATCAAGGTCTGTTCCCTTAAAGAATCCCGGAATCTTAAATTCCTTCCAGGTATTGTCTTTAGAACTTCCCTGATTCTTTTTATCAGCGCTATTTTTATCTTTTGATCTGGTTTCGCTATCGTTTATACCGTCCCAGGCTTCCCAATGCTCTTTAAGTCCCAGGTCTGCTTCAAAAAGATTCTTCCTCCAGGTATTGCCATTATCCATGTTGGCCTGCATAACCTGTTTTCTGAACTCTTCATCCGAATACTTATCTGCTTCTGCCAATAACTCGTCATAGCCTTCCAGCATTTCTCTGCTCATCCAGGAAGAAATTCTTGATCCTCCAAGGCTTGCATTGATAAAGCCAACAGTCTGTCCTGTAAGTTTTTGCAAGTGCTCCGCAAAAAAGAAAGCCGTAGCAGAAAAGTTTACGATAGTATCCTTATTCACTGAGGTCCAGCTGCCTGAACGAAGTTCCTCCAAAGGTCCCTCAAAGCTGCTATCCTCAATGATCTTGAAGGTTCTGATCGTATTATTATCAGCAATTTTAAGAAGCTCCGGATATTTATCTTTTACCCTGATAACCGGAAGTTCCATATTGGACTGTCCTGAGCAGAACCACACAAGGCCGATCATCACATCCTTAACAATTGCTGTATTCCCGTTCTCATCTGTCACTTCAAGCCTGTATGGGCCGCCGCTTTCATGAGCTGGAAGATACACATCAAATCTCCCCTTCTCATCACACTCGCCTTCTGAGCCACAAAGAACCGTCCCTTCTGGCTCATCCTCATCCAAGAGCCTGACCGCAACCTTTGCTCTGGCCTCATCCCAGCCCCAGATATGTATACTCTTTCTTCGCTGCAGTACTACTCCATCTGACAGCAAGCGAGGTAATCTAAGTTCTGACATTTCATAATCTCCTCATACTATATGCCTTATCCATGTTTTACATTATACAAAAATACTTTATAAAAATGCCGCGTACATAATGCGCCCATTTAATCAAATTTTGCGTACTGCAACTTTTCAGATTATGATCCAAGTTGATATTTTACGACTCTGATAAATGTTTTTTGTTCTCAGGCCTTATGAAGCATGCTGCATTTACCGATACATTTCAAAATATTTACCGCTTGACGAGTCATTTACCCTCCCGAACAGTAGTGATTTTGATTCCATTACCTCTGTTAGCACTATTTATCCACTTAGACAGTACTAATCCTGATTATCTTTACCGTTGCTAGCTTCATTTCTTTACTCAGGTGGTACTAATCTTAATCTCTTTACCGTTGCTGGCTTTATTTCCATATTCAGGTAGTAATAATCTCAATTTCTTTACCGTTGATAGCTCCATTTTCCTACTCAGGTGGTACCAATTATGATTTCTTCGCCGATTCTTTACTGCTACTTGCGTCATTTCCGTACTCAGGCATTACACTTCATATTCCCATATTGCAGATGCTCGGAAATGTGCTTTTCTCTTTCATACTCTTGGTGGATTTATCGTGGATAGATATATGATTTGTGAGTCATTTGAGCAGAGCACTTGCCGAGGTGTTTTCGAGGCTAGTGCGAGCCATGGGGATGCTCTTAATGAGGTATTTTCGAGTATAGTGCATATCCCTTTGCACGAGCTTGATAATTCATGAGGGCAACTAGAAAAAGACCAATTCCTACGGTTTACCCAAATTTTAAACCGTAGGAATTGGTCTTATGATATTTGTCCCATGAATTACAGCGCGGATGCACTTACAAATCATGTATCATCCTCGAAAATCCTTCAAAAAACGAAAACAAGTATTTCCGAGCGCTGCAATGATAAATATTAAATAATCTTGTCGAAAGTCTTAGCAAGAGCAGGATAAATTGTCTTAAACTGCTGATAGCGAGCCTCATACTTTGCAACAAGCTCTGGATCCGGCTTCTCAGTCTTAGAAACCTTTACGATTGCTGCAGCTGCTGCCTCAACACTTTCATATGCTCCGCAGGCAACCATAGCAAGCATAGCGCCGCCCATTCCAGGGCCTTCCTCACATGCAGGAACATCTACTTCTATGTTAAGAATGTTGGCAATCATCTTTCTCCAAAGAGGGCTCTTTGCACCGCCGCCGCAGATCATTGTTCTCTCAGGCTTAACTCCGATGCTCTTTGCAACTTCATACATATCCCTTGTAGCAAATGCAACGCCTTCAAGAACAGCCTGTGTCATATCCTCTCTTGTTGTGTCCATTGTGATACCTGTGAAAGTAGCACGTGCATTAGGATTGTTCCAAGGAGATCTCTCACCCATAAGATATGGAAGGAAGAATACATGGTTCTCACCAAGCTTCTCAATGCCCTTCTGCTCATCAGCATAATCTTTGGTCTTAAGGATTTCATCCATCCACCACTTGTTGCAGCTTGCAGCACTAAGCATGCAGCCCATAAGATGGAAATGTCCATCTGCATGGTCAAAAGAGTGAAGTGCGTTATTGCTGTCTACTGCAAAGCTGTCAGATGACATAAAGATTGTTCCACTTGTTCCAAGTGAGATATTACATCTGTTGTTGCCAACTGTACCTGTTCCAACAGCCGCTGCTGCATTATCACCGGCACCTGCTGCGATAACAACGCCTTCTTTAAGTCCAAGCTCAGCAGCAAGCTCTGCCTTCAGCTCGCCGACCTTATCTGCACTGTTGTAAAGAGTAGGAAGCATATCCTCTGTAATGCCGCAGATATCGCACATCTCTTTGGACCACTTGCGGTTCTGAACATCGAGAAGAAGCATTCCTGATGCATCTGAATAGTCTGTGCAGAATGTTCCAGAAAGCTTATATGCAAGATAATCCTTAGGAAGCATTATCTTCTTGATCTTCTTAAAGTTCTCAGGCTCATTTTCCTTAACCCAGAGAATCTTAGGAGCTGTAAAGCCTGCAAATGCGATATTTGCAGTATATCCTGAAAGTGTCTCTTTACCGATCTCACCATTCAGATAATCAACCTGCTTCTGAGTTCTTCCATCATTCCAAAGAATTGCAGGACGAATAACCTCATCGTTCTCATCAAGGATTACAAGTCCGTGCATCTGTCCACCAAAGCTGATACCAGCTACCTGAGACTTATCAGCATCCTTAAGAAGTTCCTTAAGTCCCTCAATTGCCTGTGCGTACCAGTCCTCAGGCTTCTGCTCAGACCAGCCTGGCTGAGGGAAGTATAAAGGATATTCCTTTGTAACCGTTCCGTGAATCTTACCTGACTCATCCATTAATACAAGCTTAACGGATGATGTTCCCAAATCTACACCTATGTATAACATACCTTTTCCTCCTGTTACTAATACTTATTGGATTTCATATCCAACATTTCATTAATCATCAACCAAAAACTCTTCATATGTAAGAGCATTATCACCCTTATACACCATATATACTACCAACATTACAACTGAGATTCATTTCGTATTTTGCTTTTTACTTCTTGATTATTGATAATGCAATTTGACAATTCATATTATATAATTAAATAGTGTCAATATTTGTTTTATTTTCCGATATTTAGTAAAGGAGGTTTCTATGTCTGATGCCAATCTACTCACCAAACAACTCATGCGCGCCAAAAGACTTAAAGCTCAGTCTATAATTGGAGCTGCAACAACCGCAGGCGTAATCATCGGTCTTATTCCGATTCCATTTTCCGACACCATTCTTTTGACCAAGGCCGAAGACATGGAGGTTAATTCCATTGCCTCCATCTATGGAATTGCCAAAGACGATAAGAGTAGAGAATTCATCAAAAAGATCATAGAAGTCGCAACTGCCGGTACCGTAATCAAAACGGCCACCTCCACCCTTAAAGCCATTCCCGGTGTTAACCTTAGCGCCGGCGTCGTCAATGCAATTATTGCAGGCTGCATTGTAGCAGTTATAGGCGAGAGTTCTATTCTGGCCTTTGAACAGATTTCAACAGGCAAAAAAACTCTTGATGACCTTGAATGGCTGCAAAAGCTGGTAGAATCCAAATTCGCCAACAGGTTCTTCAAGAGTATTTACAAATCATTTGGTCAAATTTCCGAACATGCAGGAAAAGAGCAAATCATCCAGACTATTAAGGATACATTTATGATGCGTACCGCCTAAATTTTCGCCAGGTCATATTCACATGGCCTGGCATTTTTTGCATATTCAATTCCGGAAAGCTTAGTCCAGTACCATATCGTCCCCACTGTATTTAAGTGGATTCACCCTCCACATCTTATGGGATATAAGAACTACCAAAGCAAACAGATTCGGATGATTATTTAGAAGTTCAATCAATGACTCCGGAGAATTACGGAATCTCATTAGCGCCAGCACCAGTTTAGGTCTTCTTCCGATAAATTCCATTATAAGAGCATGATTGGTTACAAAATCCGCAACCCCCACCATGTCAGTGCTAAAACCATTCTGTCCCAGTATCTCTTTTACCGATTCTACCATCTCCGGTTTCTTGCCCTTGTATTTGAAAATGTATGCAACCAGCTGAGCCGCACTGTCGGAGTATCTGTTTCCGGCAAAGGTTTCGATGATCTTATCAGCATCCCCACCCTTTGCGTTGACAATGACATTTCCAAGCATATTTGCCACATTTTCTCTTGTGGACATCTTTACAGATCTGATAAAGCTGTTAAGCATTTTATCCAGGTCTGTCATTTTTTTATCCTGCCTTGGAGCCTTCCAAACGCTCATTCCACCTATATCATCGTAAAAAACAATTGCATTTGCGCAGTGATTCTCTGCAAATCCAAGCCTTCCAAAATTCGTTCCAAGATAGAACTGCTTTTTTCCCACATCATTCAAAAGAATATTTACAAAATCACTCTCTGCTATGATATTAAGGATCTTGCTTCTGTTCTTTTTAATCTGCGAGGAATACTTCTGGATAAACTCATCAGAAAATCCCTGTCCATCAAAAGAAAAGCAGTTATCAACGCGGTCATCCATTATAGTAATAAACTTGGACTTATTACCACCCTTGGAATGCCCGGTAACTGTGATCTTATCGTAGCCATCAAGATCCAGGGACTTAAACCAGTTAAGCGCATTGTTCTGATATGCAGTCGGAACCTGGTAAAGACCGGATACATTATCAATCCACTCCGCATCAGACTGCGTTCCCTTGAAGGCTACAATGGCCTCGTTATAAGTAGGGTCATACAAAAAAGCACTTCTTCCGCCACCGGCACTGTCGCTCTCATAATGAACCTGCATTATGATTATGTCTTTGAGATGCTGGTTAGGACGTATAGCCCACATTATTTCTTTATATTCTGCCCCGGTTACTCCAGTGCTGTATTCCTTATCATTCTCGATCTGCGCAGCATTTCTCAGGACTCCATTAACAAAATCTCCAATTGTTCTGGATTCCTGACTCGTTGAAAGAAATGTGCCTCTGGGGCCACCTAGATTTTCACAATAAAGAAGATTGTTGATCAGAACTATTTCTTCAATAGTAAGATTACTGTTCAGATTATCGCCCATACAATACCCCATTAATCTCTACACATATCCCTATCATCAAATACCTTTGATATTCCTGATAAATAATCCTAAATCCGTCACAGATACAATGTTGTCGAATACAGTCTGTCCTTGGTAAAGTCACTGTCTGCAGTCTTAAGGACTACAACGTAAACATCCCCTTTAACCCCTTCCTTTAAAAGACAGTTTTCAATCTCCTTAGCAACTCCATCGCACTTAGCTGTATTAAGCTTAGAGCCATCTAAAAAGACCTTAATATCATTCCCCGCGTTGATTTTGCCGCTAAGCACATCTTTTGGAGATAGTTTCTCACCGAAATCTCCTCCAAGAGTCTCCCAGAATCCGACATTTACCTGAATAACAGGGAATCTGCCGTTTACAAGAATACGTTTTACTTCCCTGGCCATGGAATCCTTGATAAGTTCCCCAAAGAAATCATCCTTTATGTCGTAATCGCCATTATCTTTTTTCTCAGCAGTTGCAATAAAGGCGCTTTCCCTGTCAATTCCCTCTACCTTGTAGTACCATTCGTTATAGGTTCTTACCGTTCCGGCCTTAGGCTCACAGCCTGTAATCTCAAAGTTATAGCTTGGATACTTCTCTGCAAAATATCCGGCCACAGCCCTCATCTCAGTAAGTATTTCCTTGTCCTCATCACAGAGCTGTCCGTTTTCTATTTCCTCCGTATGAAATGTTATCCCCGACAAAATATTTTTTTCCGCAGCTGTAATTTCCATTTTCCCCTCCAATTAATATGTGCACTCATTCCTATCAGTCTATGGCAGAGAATATATTATTTCTGTATCCAACATCTTTCATCCTCAACCCGCTTTGCAATACTCCAAAAGCTGATTCTTATTGATCGGCTTCGAGAAGAAATATCCCTGATAAAAATCAACACCAAGGTTTTGCAGCTTCTCCACATGGGCCTTAGTCTCAACACCCTCTACCAGTATTTTTCTCTTCATCTGCTTTATCATATGAACACAGTTTTCCAGAATGATCTGGCCACGCTCGCTCTTTTCGGAATCCCAGAGGATACTCTTGTCGATCTTAACGATGTCAAAATCAAGAGAGAAAAGAGAATGCATATTTGAATAACCTGTTCCGTAGTCATCCATAGAAAACTGGAAGCCCTGCTCCTTCATCTTTCTTACCACATCACTTAAAAGATCATAATCGCTGGCTGATACCGACTCTGTAATCTCAAAATTGATAAAAGACTTTGGAATCCCGTATTCTTCCACAATTCCAATAATGTGCTGTACAAAATCATCTCTCATACACTGAAGAACCGAGAGATTTACATTGATGCATTCCATTCCCATTTTTTCAGGTTCACCGCTCTTTATGAAAGCGCACACCTGACTTAAAACAAAATCATCTATCGCATCAATGTAGCCGGTCTGCTCAGCAATCGGAATAAATTCATCCGGGAACAGCTCCCCTAAATTTCCGTCGTGTAGCCTTATAAGAGCCTCTGCTCCATGAAGTGTAACCCCATCAGTACAGTACGTAGGCTGATAATAAACCTCAAACTTACCCTCTGACAGCCCCTTTGAAACCACTTCTTCAACCTGCGACCTTCTCATCAGAAAAGCAAGATCATCCTGAGTCAGAATCGTGTTATCAACATCTTTCGGAACAGGCCCGTCTATCATATACATCAGACTGTCAATTGTCTGAATATGCGTAGGTACCTCTGCCGCCATGATCACAGGAGAGAGCTTTATCGGTACTCCGTGCACCTCCCATTCCGACTGGAAGCGGTTATATACTCTTTTCGCTATTCCCAGGACATCCTTTTTACCCTTCTGAAATCTGTCATAACTCAGCAAAATAACCATCGTACTGGGATCGGTATGATAAATGCAGTACCTTGGAACCAAAGTCTTTACATACTCAGAAACCAGATTCAGTATCTGATCCGTGTAGGAAAGGCCTGTGATTCTGCTGATAGCATCCATGTTAGTAATCTTAAAGCAGATAACATTTATAATGCGTTTCTTTGCAAGAAAATGAGCAACATCCATTTTCAGTGCGTTTCTGTTATAAACTCCTGTTTCCGCATCAAGCCTTCCATCCTCGTTTTCAACAGTAAGCATGAGACCCATCAGTGCCAGTGCTTCGCAGAAAAGCTCACTCTTTACTCCTACATAAATAAACTGCATAACTACACCGAATAGTGTAACGCTAAAGAAATACAAAAGCGCATAGCGGTCTCTCTTCCTGAGTGCATTCCAGGAAAGCATAAGGTTCGCTGTTGCCACGATCATATATGTAAGGGCAATTATATAAAGAACTATCTCTGCCCAATTCCTGTTGAAGCTCATATCATCACCGTAATAGTAAACAAAATGAGAAACAGGATTTGTTATCACAAATACTTCAGACACCAAAAACGGAATCATACATAACGTCCGAAGGAGCTTTGACTTTTCGGAAAAAGAGTCCGTGACTGTCATCACATAGTTAAAAAGAGATGGCGCCAGTGCCTGATGAACAATGAAGTAAACAAATTGGGATACTAAAAGACATCTGTAGAAAACATAAAAAGAATACATGTATGCCTCAAAAATTTCCGTACACATACAGGTAATCGCGTTGACAAGAACAACCAAATTCATAAAAATGAATAGCTTATTCTGAAGAAGGTCTGTCCTTTTCTGAAGCTTTGTAAATATCAATGTTGTAAGACTGACTAAGAGAGCTGCCATGTAAAACGCTAAGTGGAATAGTGTATCATATGTCATATATTTTCACCCCAGGGATAACATTTTTATGCTATCCTTAACAAATTTGCGTCTCTAATTGTCATTATAACGTTATTTTCTTTCATACACAATAAACAAAATTGTAATAAAATCGGCGTGCACAAAGCACGCCGATTACATAGTTTTTCTATTTTATTTCTTCTTATTATTGTAGATGATGGTCCTGCCCATGTCCGGCACTTCCAAGTCTTACCAGCGCTCTGTAGAGCTTAGCCTCAGCTCTTATCCTTGCTTCCTTATCAAGCATGTGATCTTTGAGCCTTTCCTCAGCTTTTGCCTTAGCCTCTTTTGCACGCTCAATATCGATGTCTTCACTCCACTCCCAGGTAGTTGGAAGAACTCTTACCTCGCCGTGCATAACCGAAAGCATTCCGCCGATACAGGCAGCTTTTCTTTCCTGTCCGTCACCCATGGTCACTCTGGCTGTGCCCATTCCAATAGCTGTGCAATAGTCGGTATGACGCGCAAGTATTTCAACGTCGCCATCTATTGTACGAAGCAGTATCTTCTGAACTTCACCATCGTATTCCAGACCATCAAGAGATACAATCTGCAAATGATATGTATTGGCCATACGTCGCTCCTTTTACTGCTTCTTAGCCTTCTCAAATACCTCATCGATGGTTCCAACAAGAAGGAATGCTGACTCAGGAAGATCATCACACTCGCCGTCAAGAATCATCTTGAAGCCGCGGATTGTCTCTTTAAGAGGAACATACTTTCCAGGAAGACCTGTGAACTGCTCAGCAACTGAGAAGCTCTGTGACAGGAAGTTCTGAACCTTACGTGCTCTGTAAACTGTGAGCTTATCTTCTTCAGAAAGTTCATCCATACCCATGATAGCGATGATATCCTGAAGTTCACGATATCTCTGAAGCACCTGCTGAACACCCTTGGCAACTTCATAATGCTCTTTTCCTACGATATCTGGTGAAAGAATACGGCTTGTGGAATCAAGAGGATCAACAGCCGGATAAATACCCTTTGATGCGATATCTCTGGAAAGAACGGTGGTAGCATCCAAGTGTGTGAATGTAGTAGCAGGAGCAGGGTCTGTAAGGTCATCAGCAGGAACGTAAACAGCCTGAACTGATGTGATAGAACCCTTCTTGGTTGATGTGATACGCTCCTGAAGAGCACCCATTTCAGTAGCCAGTGTAGGCTGGTAACCTACGGCTGATGGCATACGTCCAAGAAGCGCTGAAACCTCTGAACCAGCCTGTGTGAAACGGAAGATATTATCAATGAACAAAAGCACGTCCTGATTCTTAACATCACGGAAATACTCAGCCATAGTAAGTCCTGAAAGACCAACTCTCATTCTGGCTCCCGGCGGCTCATTCATCTGTCCATAAACCAGGGCTGTTTTGTTAATAACTCCGGATTCTTTCATTTCTCCGTAAAGGTCGTTACCTTCACGAGTACGCTCACCAACACCGGTGAATACTGAAAGTCCGCCATGAGCCTTAGCAACGTTGTTGATCAGCTCCATGATAAGTACGGTCTTACCAACGCCGGCACCACCGAACAGACCAATCTTTCCGCCCTTAGCATAAGGACAGATAAGGTCAACAACCTTGATACCTGTCTCAAAGATCTCTGTAGCAGGAACCTGATCCTCGTAAGCAGGTGCAGGGCGATGGATAGGCCATCTCTCTGCAGCCTGTGGAGCAGGTCCGTTATCAACAGGTTCTCCAAGCAGGTTGAAAATTCTACCCAGACACTCTTCTCCAACTGGAACGGTTATAGGACTTCCGGTATCTACGGCATCAGCACCACGTACAAGACCATCTGTTGAACTCATGGCTACGCATCTTACTACGTCATCTCCGACCTGCTGTGCAACCTCTGCAACAAGTTTGCGGTCCTCGATCATGATTTCTATGGCATTGTGAAGATCCGGAAGCTCACCCTCTTTAAAGCGGATGTCGAGTACAGGGCCTGTAACCTGTATTACCTTTCCTACACGATTTTCACTCATTTTTCTTAAACTCCTTTGTACACGCATTTTCATGCGCTTACTATTTTCAAATGGAACAAGCTAGTACACCAAACAAGAAATTTTTCCGTCAAGTGTTTAGCTTTCTGCACCCGCAACAATCTCTGTGATTTCCTGCGTGATGCTTGCCTGACGAGCTCTGTTATAGTACAGACTCAGGGTTTCAATCATTTCTTCTGCATTATCGGTCGCTGCTTCCATAGCTGTTCTACGTGCTGCCAGCTCACTCGCATAAGAAATATTGATACTGGTATAAAGAATGCCCGCCAGATATTCCGGAACAATAGCATCGAACACTGTCTCACTGTCTGGCTCATACAGTATAAGGTCTCTAGGCTTTCCATCGCTTTCTTTTTTCTCAGATGACAGATCCGAGAGTGGTAAAAGAGATGTAGCAGTAGGAACCTGGGAAAGCATGGACACGAAATTCGTGTAACACAGGAAAACATGTCCAAAACCTCCGCCACCATATGATCCACAGATCAGCTTCGCTACCTGAAAACAATCCGAGATAGTAACCTTGGCAACCTCGGCATATTCTTCCGTAAGGATCGGTACATGTCTGCTCTTAAAGAACTCCACAGATTTTTTACCGATAGGAAGAACTGTCACATTGCTCTTATCCTTTATCTCTGCCTCAACAAACTTGAACAGATTTGAGTTATAACCGCCTGCAAGGCCTCTGTCTCCGGCGATTACAATGTAAAGCCATCTGTCATTATCTTCATTTGCTCTGGTGAAGATTGACTCAAAATCAGTGTTTCCATTGGCTATTTCTGTAAGCGTTGTAAGCATTGTCTCAAGGTAAGGCTTTGACTGATCAGCTCTTTCTTTAGCTTTACGAAGTTTGGAAGCAGCTACCAGCTGCATGGCCTTCGTAATCTGCATGGTGCTCTGGACGCTCTTGATTCGGAGTTTAACAGCTTTCATTGATCCAGCCATCTTTTTCCTCCTCTACTAATCATGCTTTCTGCTGTACAAACTTATCAGTATATGCGTTCAAAGCTGCTTTGAGCTTCTCTTCTGTCTCGCCTTCAAGCTTACCTGTCTCGCGAATTTCACGCATTGCTGCAATTCCTGAAGGATCCTGATCGAGGAAGTCATAAAGACCTGCTTCATACTCAGCAACATCAGTTGCTTCGATCTTCATCAGGATGTTATTAACAACCGCATAAAGAATAGCTACCTGCTTTTCAACAGGAACAGGCATATTCTTATTCTGCTTAAGAACTTCCACAATTCTTTCGCCCTGTGCAAGACGTGACTTGGTATCTTCATCAAGGTCAGAACCGAACTGAGCAAAGCTCTGCAGCTCACGGTACTGTGAATAAACAAGCTTCAGTGTTCCGGCAACCTTCTTCATCGCCTTGATCTGAGCGTTACCACCTACACGGGATACTGAAATACCAGGGTTAACGGCTGGCATGATTCCCGAATGGAAAAGCTCTGTCTCAAGGAAGATCTGTCCATCTGTAATAGAAATTACGTTGGTAGGAATGTAGGCTGATACGTCACCGGCCTGTGTCTCGATGATAGGAAGGGCTGTAAGTGAACCGCCTCCGTTTTCATCTGAAAGTTTTGCTGCTCTCTCAAGAAGTCTTGAGTGCAGGTAGAATACGTCTCCAGGATATGCCTCACGTCCCGGTGGTCTTCTGATAAGCAGGGAAAGTGCACGGTATGCAACTGCGTGCTTGGAAAGGTCATCGTAGATGCAAAGTACATGCTTACCCTTATTCATGAAGTACTCACCCATAGCACAACCTGTGTATGGTGAAATGTACTGAAGTGGGCTAGGCTCTGAAGCTGTAGCAGCAACAACGATTGTGTACTTCATAGCTCCGCCTTTTTTCAGATCCTCAACAAGGGATGTAACTGTAGAACGCTTCTGTCCGATAGCAACGTAAATACAGATAACATCTTTTCCCTTTTGGTTAAGGATTGTGTCCACTGCAATTGTTGTCTTACCAGTCTGTCTGTCGCCGATAATAAGCTCACGCTGTCCTCTTCCAATAGGGATCATGGAATCGATAGCCTTGATACCTGTCTGAAGAGGCTCCTTAACCGGCTGTCTGGCAATAATACCAGGCGCAGGAGACTCAACTGGTCTATATTCTGATGCTTCGATAGGTCCCTGTCCATCGATTGGCTGACCAATCGCATTAACAACACGGCCAATCATCTGCTCACCAACAGGAACAGATACAACTCTTCCTGTTCTCTTTACGGTCTGTCCTTCACTGATACCAACATCTTCACCGAACAATACCGCAGATACTACTGTTTCCTCGAGGTTCTGAGCCATTCCGAATGTACCATTCTCAAACTCTAAAAGCTCACCGGACATACAGTTCAAAAGTCCGCTAACTCTGGCAATACCATCACCAACGGTAAGAACTGTTCCGGTCTCGTTCTGGATAATTGCATTCTGATAATTCTTTATCTGGCTTCGAATGACCTCGGATATTTTTTCTGGTTTTAGTTCCATATCATCCTCCGATGTATATTATATGACTGTCTCATCAACACGTCTGCGAAGCTCGGATAACCTTCCTTTGACGGTTCCATCAAAAAGTTGTCCCTCCAGATCAACCCTAACGCCGCCTAAGACGGAAACATCTGTCTTTTGCTGCAAAAGAATCTTCTTACCGCTGAGCTTTTCAAGTTTCTCTTTGAGTGCTGATAGCTGTGCTTCATCTAACGCTACCGCCGTGGTCACAACAGCTTCAGCTATTCCATGAGCTTCATTATAGCTCTTCCTAAAGCGTTTCTGACATGCAGAAAACTCTCGTAGAAGTCCTTTCTCAATGAGAATCTTGATAAAGTTCATGAGATATGGCTGCAAGCTACCATCGAATGCTTCGTCTACCAGCTGCAGTCTTTCTTTTCTTGGGACCGAGGGTTCCGACAGGAGTGTCACATAATCGGGATTTTCTTTGAAAATCTCTTTTACGACCTCCATTTCGCCCAGTATTTCATCCGTAAGGTTCTCTTCCGCTGCCAGATCATACAGGCTCTGCCCATAAAGATCTCCAGCTTTGCTCATAATTACCTATTCTCCTTACTAGCGAATATTATTTCTTAATTGCTCATGCTCCGACTTTATTTATAAAGTCCTCAATAAGCTTTTTATGATCGGCTTCATTGATTTCTTTTTCAACTACCTTTCCTGCAATATCCATTGCAAGACCGCCGATTTCATCCTTTGCCTCATTAATTGCTTTCTTCTTTTCCTGCTCAATATCAGCTGCAGCTCGTGCCTTGATGCCTGCTGCCTCTTCCTGAGCTTCACGCACCATTGTATCAGCCTTCACCTGAGCTTCCTTTTGTGCCTCGGAAACTATCTGTGCTGCCTGTGCATGTGCATTTGTCAGGCTGCTCTCATATTGTTCTTTCAAAGAATCAGCTTCTTCCTGAGCTTCTCTTGCTTCACGGATTGTCTTATCTGCAAGTTTTCTTCTCTTTTCCAGTATCTCGTTGATCGGTTTGAAAAGAAATTTCTTGATCAGGTAAACCTGGATAAACAGGTTTATGATCTGAATGATAAATGTCCATGGAACGAGAGTAACCAGTTCCTGATCCTGATTAACACTCTTGGTGTAGCCTGTGTAAAAAAGTACTGCTACAAATAAGGCAAGAAGCGCTATAAAAAGCCATGTCGACTTACCGGCATTGTTCTTCTCATTCATAGAAGTAGCACCTCCTTATAAATCTTTTTACTGCAAATAGTTCATGAACATTCCAGGTGCAACGAAGATAAGAAGAAGACCAGTAACAAAACCGTAAATACCGGTTGTCTCTGCAACCGCACAACCAAGAAGCATTGTACCAGTAACATCGCCCTTACACTCAGGCTGACGACCAATAGCTTCAAGAGCCTTAGAAACAGCGGTTCCTTCACCAATACCAGGACCAATACCTGCGATAAGTGCACATCCTGCACCAATACCACATCCTGCAAGTGCAATACCTCTAGCTAGTAACTGAAAATCACCCATAATTCTTTGCCTCCTAAATTTTGAGTTATTTTATTTTGGATTTTTGTTATTCAATTATTTAGTTTTTTATCAAGACTCCTCTGCTGCATTGGCGATATACATTACTGTCAGCATGCAGAAGATAAATGCCTGCATACATCCGGAGAACCAGTCAAAATAAACTCCGGTTACTGCAGGAAGTCCTACTCCCAGGATCGGTATATTGGAAAGGAAATCTCCAACTGCTCCGGGGATAAGTCCCAGAAGAGCTGCTGATGCCAATCCGAGAGCCCAATAAATAAGTCCGTCAATTACTACTCCGGAAAGAATGTTTCCAAAGTGACGGCATGCCATACTTACCGGTGTCGCCAGCTCTGACAGAATATTAAACGGTGTCATAACAGCAATAGGTGTTGTGAATCCCTTTAAATATCCGCCAAATCCGTTTGTCTTAATCTTAGTAGCAGTAATCATTATGAATACTACAACTGCCCAGGCCGCTTCTGTTGACAGGTCTGCCGTAGGGCTTCTCAGTCCAAAAAGGCTTATCAGGTTCGATACCACACTGGTGGCAAACAATGCCGAAACAAAAGGTATAAGATTATCGAACTTGTTGCCGCCTGTGTTGTTACGAACAAAATTGTTGCCCGTCTCAACCAGCATCTCCGCAATCGCCTGCCGCTTTGAAATGTTTTCAATTCGCAGGTCCCTTGTCAGGAAAATGCAAAGCCCGGTGATTATGATCATGACAATCCAACTGACTATAAGAGTCTGTGTGATCTTGATGTCTCCAAGAATCGGTATGCCGGTAGTAATGACATGGTAAATCTTGGCATAATCAACCTCAAAACCATTATTCATGCTTTCGCCTTCAACCTCCTTTCCCCGCAGACAATATTCCGCGTAGTTTTATAGTAATGCTAGGTATAAACAGCGGAACAATGCCCGCCACCAGATTAAAAAATGGTACTACTATAGCAAGTATCACCCAGAGGATCTGCATCATAGTGCGATAACGAAGGCTTGCAGCCATCTCCTGTCGCGCTCTTTGCTCATCCTCTATGGATGTCACTTTCTGAACTGTAATCGCCATCCAGAAAAAATTTCCGACAGCCACGCAAAAGCCTATAATCCCCGCAAGGATTACCTTGTAATCAAAGGGTACTCTCCAATTAAATGGAGCATCCTCAGGAATTACCAAATGCAAAATAAAAAACAACAAAAACATTATAAAAACGCCAATCGCAGTTCCTATTGCGATATTGCGGGTTTCCTTCTTTACTGCATCCTGTAGTTTAAACATCAAGTCAATCTCCCAACAAATAATAATGATCAGAAGTGTTTGTTAAAATACACCTCATTTGGATCCCGAACTTTTTTCTTTTTCTCTTCCTTGTGAACTACTGACAGATAGACCTTATATGCGGTCATCATAGAACCACCGAGCCCCAATATAAATCCCGGTATATAAATCCAAGCGCCTACGGATAATTTGACGCATAGAAGGTAACAAGCGATCAGACATAAAAGAAGTGGCATAAGAAGCGACAAACCAAGCTGTCCAACCATTGCAAACTGGCCTATTAACTTAGACAAATCCCTAAGCTGCATGTTGTAATTATCGCTCCTTCCCTGTCGCATTTATATTGCTGCCATATTTCCGAACAATAACATTTTATGCTGTATATTATCGATATTTCGATTCCCTCCTCTTCTACCGTTGTCTACCAATAAAAGATTTAGGGCATAATTGTTTGATAATAAAACAGTATAACAACATAATAATACTCTTTTTAAGCGTTTTGCACAACCAAAGTACGACAATTCACGTATTTTCGCCATATTATACAAAAAAGCCAGAATGCGCATATTTACTGAATATATGCACATTCTGGCTTTTATATTTATAAAATATTTATCAAAATTTCGGTTATTATTCCGTGAATACTTTACTCTTCTGCTGTTACAGCTATATGAAGTTCCTCAAGCTGCTTGTCTGTAACGTATCCGGGAGCACCCATCATGATGTCCTGAGCATTCTTGTTCATAGGGAAAGGAATAATCTCACGGATTGAATCCTCACCGGCAAGAAGCATAACCATACGGTCTACACCTGGTGCAATTCCTGCGTGTGGCGGTGCACCATAGCAGAATGCATTGTACATAGCAGGGAACTTAGCCTTAACATCGTCCTCACCAAGTCTTACCATCTCAAAGGCCTTGATCATGATCTCAGGATCATGGTTACGAACAGCACCGGATGAAAGCTCGATACCGTTTACAACAAGGTCGTACTGGTCTGCTGTAATTGAAAGAGGATCAATCTCGCCTCTCTCAGCCTTGAGAAGAGTCTCAAGACCGCCGCTTGGCATTGAGAATGGGTTGTGGCAGAACTCAAGCTCGCCTGACTCCTCGCCAATCTCATACATAGGGAAGTCTACGATCCAGCAGAACTCATATCTTTCTTTATCCATATGGCCGGGTACTGCAGCACCAAAAGTCTTAACGATCACACCTGCTGTTTTCTGAGCAGCTGAAAGCTTGCCGCTTGAAAGAACAACAAGGTCACCTGCCTTAAGTGAAAGAGCCGAAACAACAGCATCCTTGATAGGAGCAACAAACTTGGAGATTCCTCCAACCAGCTCACCGTTCTCATCCATTCTGAACCAATAAGCCTTGTTACCTGACTGAACCTCAACATCTCCAATTGTCTTGTCGATGAACTTACGGCTCTCCTTGAAATCAGAAACAACTACAGCCTTGATACGAACATTTGTAGCTTCACCTGCTGTAAGAGCGCCCTCGCTGTTTGCTGCTGCATCTTCTGAAACAGTAGAAGCAAATGGTCCAAATCCGCAGTCCTTAAGAGTCTCTGTTACATCAGTTACTGTAAGGTCAATTCTAAGATCAGGCTTATCGGAACCGTATTTCTCCATTGCCTCAAGATAAGGAATTCTTGTAAATGGAGCCTTAGAAGCAACATTGTAGGTTCCAAACTTCTCGAATACAGGAGGAAGAACATCTTCACAAACTGCAAATACATCTTCCTGAGTAGCAAAAGCCATCTCCATATCAAGCTGGTAGAATTCTCCCGGGCTTCTGTCTCCTCTTGCATCCTCATCACGGAAGCAAGGTGCAATCTGGAAGTAACGGTCAAAGCCTGCTGTCATAAGAAGCTGCTTGAACTGCTGAGGAGCCTGTGGAAGCGCATAAAACTTACCAGGATGCTTTCTTGCAGGTACAAGATAATCTCTTGCGCCTTCAGGTGATGATGCTGTAAGGATAGGAGTTGTGATCTCCATAAATCCATGCTCTGTCATAGCCTGACGAAGAGCTGCTATAACATTACATCTTAAGATAATATTCTTCTTAACCTCAGGATTTCTAAGGTCGAGGTAACGGTACTTCAGACGAGCTGTCTCATCAGCTTCTCTTGAATGATTGATCTCAAAAGGAAGCTCGTTATAACGGCAACGGCCAAGAACAGTTATAGACTCAGGAACAACCTCGATATCACCGGTCTCCTGCTTAGGGTTCTTGGAGCTACGCTCCCTTACAACACCCTTTACAGAAATAGTAGATTCCTTATTAATGGCCTTGGCTGTCTTAACCATTTCTTCTGTTTCAAGGACAATCTGTGTTGTGCCATAGAAGTCTCTAAGAACTACGAATCCAAGTCCTGATCCAACTTCACGCATATTCTCAAGCCAGCCTACGAGTGTAACGCTCTCGCCAGCGTTGTTTATGCGCAGCTCACCACAGTTATGTGTACGTGATTGCATCATAATATGTACTCCATTTCTTTTTCAACAAATAAAAAAACATGCGTGATATTAGAAAAATATCTAATATCACGCAAAACATTTTAAGACATCATGTGTATTGTTGCAAGTTCAAATTTACCAAACCCTGTTGCCGCCCCATTCAACAACTGTAAAGCCGCTTCTGGACGGAGTCTCAAGGTACTGCGGATTGATCTTAACATACTTGTCTGTAGGATACCATGCCATAAATACACGGATTACAGAATCCGGAACAGGTGTTACAGATAATCTCGCACCATTTAGGTAATTTGATCCCTGGAAGCTTACTACGTTGTACTCGTTATCCTTCATCATAGGAAGCCAGAAATCAATGAACTCCGCTGTTTCAGAATCATTAAGTCCGAGAGTATGAAGCTTCTCATTAAGGAAACCTTCTGTATCCTCACCCTTTACGCAAAAGCCTGAATAAAAGTCGTAAGAATAATTAGGATCTCCCTCCCAGAAAAGATAATCATAGGTCTGACCTTCAAAAGTAATCTGGCCATCAGTATTCGCCGTAACATTCCAGGTATTCTCTGCATTGAACTCAGGAATAAGCTCAACGAGATTACCATTGTAATCAAGGCTTACCGAAACCTCTGTATTATCCTCAGTCGGATAAAGATAGATCACAGGTTTAAGATCTCCTGTATCCGATGGATATCCTTTCTGAACGCAGCCAGTATTGATACCAACAATTCCAACTAACAGGCCCATCAGAGCCATACCAACAATCGTTCTTCTCATCATATACAACCCTCCAAACCCTCACCAATAGGTGAAAACTTGCGACACACCCTCACGAATGCTACAAGTAAATACAATAAAACTAACAAAAAACGCTATTACCCTTGCTTACATTATACGACATAAAATAAGCTTTGTGTCGAATTAATGCATAATTAATCTAATTTTAACAACATTTTTAAAACTCTGGTCGCACAGAGCTCTAAATCTTTTCTCTTAAGAGCCTTTTTATCTATTGCTTCGAGAAGCTGATCGGTGTAACCACAAGCCATCTTGATATCATTACCTGCAAGAACTTCCTTGTAGTGTTCACCAAAGCCCCACCAGTCACTGACTACCACGCCATCAAATCCCCACTCATCACGAAGGATTCCTGTCAAAAGATCTTTAGATTCGGAAGTTCTCTGTCCATTTACAATATTGTACGAAGACATAATACTCCATGGCTGTGCTTCCTTGACTATTATCTCAAAAGCCTTCAGATAGATTTCTCTGATGGCACGCTCTGAGGCTCTTGAATCGCTCTCTCTTCTGTCGGATTCCTTGTTGTTAAGAGCAAAATGTTTAGGCGTAGCAATGATATTATTGCTCTGGATTCCTCTTACCATGGCTGCTGCCTGCTTACCGGTAAGGAAAGGATCCTCTGAATAGTATTCGAAGTTTCTGCCGCAAAGCGGGCTTCTGTGGATGTTTACCGCAGGGGTAAGCCATGCTGCAAAGTTACACTCTTTGGCCTCCATTCCGCCTGCAACGCCAACTTCATAGCATATTTCCTCATTCCAGCTGCAAGCCAGAAGCGTAGCACATGGAAATGCTGTGGTAGAAACTCCTACTTCAGGCGCAATTCTGACACCTGCAGGTCCATCACAGGTCTGTGCATTAGGAACACCCACTTCCGGAAGATTACCATAACCAAAAGTATTAGCCATTCCCACATTAGGCTGACCTCCAAGAAGTGCTGCCAGCTGTTCATTGGAAAGCTGTGCCACGAAATCTTCAAGAGATACTTTACACTGAGCAACTTCAATAAACTTCTTAGGATCATCCTCTGAAGCAGGGGCCCAGAGCTGCATCTTGCTCTGCGGACGGACAACAGGTGTCTTTAGAACGTCAAGCCCTATCGTCTCTCTCCAGTTCTTTTTCCTCGGGAAGATGGTCGCATAGGTATCAACATGCTCAAGCTGCGGAAGCTCTTCATAACTTCCATCTGAAAGCATGCGCTTTTTAAGCGAGGTTGGAACAAGTTTATTGGATAGCTGCTCCACCACTGTATCTTTTTTCAATACAAACTTATAATCCAGTTCTCTTACATCTCTTACTGATGTGCCAAGATAAAACCTGTATTCACCCTTTTCAAGGAGCCAGGCTGCTTTTTTCACCTTGCCCAGATCATCATAGGAAGCCATATCATCCATATAAAGTGCGATAGTGACGCGCTGGCTTTCGCCGGGCTGCAAAAGACGTGTCTTGGAATAGCCACCAAGGACCTTTGCCGGCTTTCCAAGCTTGCCCTGAGGTGCACTGTAATAGAGCTGCACTACTTCTTTTCCAGGAATTTTACCTACATTGGTTACTGTAACACTGGCAACAATTGCATCTGCTAAAGAGCTCTTTTTTCCATCGTCTTCATCATCAGCGCCAACAGAAAAAGCCTCTGCCTTGGCATCCTCCAACAGGAATGTGGTATAGGACAGTCCAAAGCCAAATGGATAATTTACCTTTTTTGCAGCTTGCGGGATAGTTTCAAAATATCTGTAGCCAACATAGATATCTTCTGTGTAATCTACATATTCATCATTTTCATGGAAGCCCTCAGTTGAAGGATAGTCCTCAAGCTTCGCTGCAAAAGTATCAGCAAGTTTGCCTGAAGGATTCGCTTTACCAAGAAGGATCTTTGCCGCAGCAAGTCCGCCTTCTATTCCACCCTGCCAAGCCATAAGCACGGAAGAAATGCCGTCATCGTTCTTAAACCAGGTGGTGTCTACAACTCCTCCGACGTTCATCACAACAATTACATTAGAGAAATTCTCTTTTACCTGCTTAACCATTTTCTTCTCGGCATTTGTCAGGTAAAAATCGCCATGCTCAAAGACTTTATCGCCAAGAGCCACCAGATCAGGAACTTCGCACTTAATCTCCCTCTCTACTCCGGCCACTTTTCTATCCCAGCCCTCACCGGAAAATCTGCTGATAGAAATAATAGCAGTATCTGTATAAGCTGCAGCATCTGTAAGAAGGTCTTCAGAAAGTGCCGGCTCTTTTAACATGCCGGGAGCTACGCCCTGCTTGTACTGCTGCTCTACATAATCCTTATAAAAAGCTGCTGTCTTATCAAAAACAGTTACTTCGTCTGAATACTGAGACAGTCCCTCATACAGGTTTCTGATATAAGGAACGGTTACATCTCCGCTTCCTCCGCCACCTTTTACATAGTCGAAGGTTCCCTTTCCAAAAAGCGCTACCCTGCTGCCTCTTTGAAGTGGAAGCACATTTCTATCATTTTTCAAAAGAACCATTCCTTCGCAGGCTGCGTTGCAGGAAAGTTCAATGTGTTCCTTGCTGGCTGTAACAAATGTCCTGTCCTTCCCAAGAGGGAGGTTAGGTGTAAATTTAATTCTTGCCCATTTTTCCATGTCTACTACCTCATCAGGTTTCTATTTTTCTTGTAAAAATCTGTGTTTTAGTGCCTCAATAATTTAAAGTTAGCATAAGCATATTTTTTTAACAATGAAAAGAATACACATCTTTATCACATTCTTTTTGTACACATTGTTATGATTCTGTGTTAAAGTAATATTGCGTAGAAAATAGTTTCCGGCAATTCTTTGCCTTATTATTCTATAAATCCTACGCATTCGTATTCATTTGTCTTTTTCACAATGAATAAATCTCCGGAAGAAAGGAAGGTGGTTTTATGAAGTCAGATTCACATTTATGCGGCAGTGACAGTGTGCCCGGTCGAAGTACCAATTTCAAAACCACCAACTTAAAAGGAGATTATTATAATGGAATTACAAGAAGAAGAGAAGACAATCGCTGAAACTCTGCAAGAGCTTCTTGAGTCCAGGAAATACACTCTGCTTCGCCAGACTCTCGCCGAGATGAACACTACTGATATAGCTGCTGCTATGAGCGAGATGGAGGAGGAGGATTCTCTTAAGATGTTCAGAATCCTTCCCAAGGATATGGCCGCCGACGTATTTGCTGATCTGGAACTGGATAATCAGCAGTATATTATCCGTTCTCTGTCTGACCGAGAGGCTTCCAACATTATTGACAATCTGATGGCCGACGATGCTACCGATTTGCTGGAAGAAATGCCTGCAAATGTTGTTAAGCGTATTTTGGCCAATGCAAGCCCTGAGACAAGGGCCGATATTAATCATCTGCTTCAGTATCCGGAAGATTCCGCCGGCAGTATCATGACTGTGGAGTACGTGGACCTTCGAGAGGACATGACTGTTTCAGATGCTATTGAGCGTATCCGTAAAAAGGGTGTGGATTCTGAGACCATCAATATCTGCTACGTAGTTACCAGACAAAAGATCCTGGTAGGCACTGTAGCTCTAAGATATCTTCTTATCATGAAGCCTGATGAGATAATCGGTGACATCATGAATACCAATGTCATCAGCATCAACACCATGACTGACCAGGAAGAAGCTGCCAGAATGTTCCAGAAATACGGCTTCACTGCCATGCCTGTCGTTGACAACGAAACCCGTATGGTTGGTATCATCACCATCGATGACGTAGTGGACATCCTGGAAGAAGAGGCTACCGAGGATATCGAGAAGATGGCTGCTATCGTGCCATCCGACAAGCCTTATCCCAAGATAGGCATATTCGAAACCTATAAGAGCAGAATACCGTGGCTATTGTTTTTGATGGTAAGTGCAACCTTTACAGGCGCCATCATTACCGGATTCGAAGATGCTTTATCTGCATATGTTGTTCTTACTGCGTATATCCCGATGCTCATGGATACCGGCGGTAATGCAGGCGGACAAGCAAGCGTATCAATCATTCGTGCCCTTTCACTTAAAGAAATCGAATTTAGTGACATTTTCAAAATAATCTGGAAAGAAATTAGAGTAGCAGTGCTTTGCGGATTAACTCTTTCCGCAGCTAATTTCCTGAAATTATTGTTATTTGATAAGCTCACAATAACTGTAGCTGCAGTCATCTGCCTCACACTGCTGTTGGTTGTCACCATAGCCAAACTTGTCGGATGCTGCCTGCCAATGCTTGCTTCCAGAGTAGGCTTTGACCCAGCCGTAATGGCTAGCCCATTCATCACTACAATCGTTGACGCACTATCTCTTTTGATATACTTCAACATTGCAACCCGAATGCTCCATCTTGTCGCGTAACTAAAGGCCGCCCACTATAAAATGGGCGGCCTTATTTTAATGCGTTATTGTATATTCATAAGCCGTGTTGTAGGTAGCTACGTAGAGGGTATCTCCCACAACCTTGAACTGGTATGCCGCAGAATTCACAGGAATTGTGTCATATTTTTCTCCAGTGAAGCGGTCAAGAAGATAGATATAATCCGGCTCCGCAGTGAAGCCATAGCCACAGATAATCGTGTCATCCACGATGCAGAAATTATCCCCATTCGCCACCAGTGGCTCTGACCTGAAAATAACCTCATTAGTATTGACATCAATAGCCACAATATAGTTAGACCATGACTCTTCTGAAGCATATCCCGAATGTCCAAGCTCCACATACAGAACATTATCAATAAGTGTGGCATACTTTACAAACTGCGCCGCATTTGAAAGACGTCCCTCTGCCAGGTCAGGACCATTGCAAAGATCCAGAAGATCAAAATTATAGTACATTTTTTGCATATCTTTGTCATATACCTGAAGGTGCTGGTACATATACTCAAATTCATAGGGGTCGCTGCCGGTATAATAGTAGTTCTCATCTTCGTGAGACAGATACTCCACTTCAAATCCGTGTTTCTCAGCCCACACACTGGTATCCAGCCAGTCAGTCTTATCTTCTTTAGTCTGAACAAGCGAAATATGGTTAGATCCTGCAGTCACACCATCGGCAAGATATCTTTTCCAGGTGGGATTTTCTATCCTTACACTGTCAGGTGTCGGTTCTTCTACCTTAGGTTCAATCTCTTGTACCTCACCATCCACCTCTTTTACCATTTCCTCCAGATTCTGAGCCTTATCAAGAACATATGCCTTTTGGAGAAGATCAGGGTATTCGCTTACAGGTAAAAGAACTTCAAGATATCCCGTAGCATATGAAGCGATCTCGTAAGGTGAAAAGAAAATATTAAGTCCCTTTTCATCTATATTCCAGGAATAGGTATCATTATCGAGCTTTTGCTGGAACACATCGGCAGGTTCTCCGTCATCCGGGAAATAGAAACTGTCTACTTCCTCAAGAAGTCCATCGTAATCAGTGTAGGCTTTTCCAAGTTCCGACCTCACGCTTGCTGCCAGATATGAAGTGTCTGCAAGAACAGCTTTAAGCTTAATGTCAGATCCTGTAACAGGATCAATATTGATTGAGTAACTGCCATGATTTGGATGGGCACCACCAGCAAATTCATAGAAGCTTGCGATCATCGTAAATATGCGATCATCCGCTCTGACCACACTTACACGAAGTTCACTGGAATAATCCGGATCCTCATAAAATGTATCTTCCTGAGCCCACTTTGCATACTCGGAAACCATTTCAGGAGTATTGTTGCTCCATCCAAAGTTATACTCACTAATTCTTTCAGCCAGCTTGGGATACTGCTTTTTGTACTCATCTGATAATACTATTTCAGGATATATACCATTTGCATACTCTTTGTCACCAACCTTGCAGGAAAGATGGTGATTCACAATTGTGACCGGTGTGTCATATTTCTGTGTATCTGCCGCATTATCTGCAGAAGCATCTTTCTTTTCGTCTGCTCCTGTTGTGCTCTCAAACGAAGCACCCTGGCCGCTTTCCTGAGCCTGTCCTCCATCCGCAGCCTTGTTTCCACAGCCTCCAAGACACATAACCGCCACCATGGTCAAAGCCATAGCTCCTAAAAATTTCTTTTTCATAATTTTTCTCCTCATAAATCAAAGCACACATAGACTCAATTCCGCTTTGAATTCCCAACTCCGGCAGAATTCATCTAATACGCACTGTATTAACTACTATACCTGTAAACTCTAGTCTCATAGGGGCGTAGATACCCCTTTTTGAGTTCAAGTTCATTTAACTCATTTTGAACATATTCAGCCATTTCCTCAACTTTACTTTTTGAAACGCCATGAGCCTTTTCACTATGCTTTTTACTATGCTTTTTATCAGCTTTCAAATCCGGATAATTACACAACACCAGTTCTCCGTGGCGCCCTGCAAACTTCGCAGGTTTATGCGCTCTCACAGGCAGCCTGGAAAATGAGCATATAACCAAATAGCTTTCACCGTCAAGGCTTCTTTCGTACATGTAAATGTTGTTATCCTTGGGGAAATGTTCTGTGTACTCGCCATAAATAAGCGTTTTCGAACTCTTTCTAAGTTCCAGACACTTCCTGTAAAAATTCAGGATACTATTCTGATCTGCTTCTTCTCTTTTGACATTAACCTTCTTGTAATTGGGGTTAACATAAAACCAGGGCCTTGTCTTCGAAAAGCCTGCGTTTTCAGTATCATCCCACTGCATGGGAGTTCTGGCAGAATCTCTGCTGGATAAATGGATACGGTGAAGCCTTCGCTCCGGATCCTCCTTCAAGTGATAAGTATGATAATTTGTTATAGACGAAACATCCACATACTGGTCAATTGACATGAGCTTTATATTCGTCATGCCAATCTCCTGCCCCTGATATATAAAGGGCGTTCCCTGCTGAAAGATGTAGCTAGCCGCCAGCATTGTGCCGCTTTCCCGCCAAAAGAGCTCGCTTCCGTATCTACTGATGATCCTTGGATGATCATGATTTTCCAGATATAGTGCGTTCCATCCTTTTCCCGCAAGCGCAGTCTGCCACTTGGTAAAAGCCTTTTTTAGCTTAGTTAAAGAAAAGGGCCTGTGGACATACTCTGTATAAAGACAGTCCGCCATCATATGGTCAAAAGAAAACATCATATCCAAAGACTTTGTGGGCCCTGTCAGATACTTCATGGCTGAGCTCACTGTTGTCATAGGGCCTTCTCCCAGCTGAAAGCAATCATAGTCATCGCATACCTTCCTGAACTCGGCAAGGTACTCATGAATATGGGGGCCATCCTTATAATAGGGCATTCCGTTTACAGCAGGCAAAAAAGGAAGTCCATTTGGAAGCCCTTCTGCCTTGGATATAAAGTTAATGACATCCTCTCTGAATCCGTCAACGCCCATATCAAGCCAAAAGCGCATGATACCTTTGACTTCTTCTCTTACCTTTGGGTTATCCATGTTAAGATCCGGCTGTTTTTTGGCAAAAATATGAAGGTAATACTGGCCTCTTTTTGTGTCATACTCCCAGGCTTCGCCTTCAAAAAGGCTCTTCCAGTTATTGGGTTTATCACGCCAGATATAATAATCGCTATACGGGTTATCTTTGCTCTTTCTGCTCTCCAAAAACCACTTGTGTTCATCGGAAGTGTGATTTACCACTAGATCCATTATCACTTTAAGACCAAGTGTATGGGCTTTGTTTAAAACTTTTTTAAACTGATCCAGGGTTCCGAAATCAGGATGAATATCTCTGTAATCAGAAATATCGTACCCATAATCAGCATTAGGTGAGGGATAGATCGGAGAAAACCATATTCCGTCGACTCCAAGTGATTTAACATATTCCAGCTTATCATATACGCCATACAGATCGCCTATACCATCACCATTTCCATCTGCAAAGCTGCGAACCCATATCTGGTAAAAGCTCATGGGCTTATACCAGTCTCTTATCTGTTTATCATATTCTTCGTTTTCCATGATTTTTCCTCGATATGTTTTTATTCCTGTATTAGGCTTCAAAGAATAAACTCATTAATTATCAATTATCATCATATTTTTCGTCAGAATAATCACTTGTCAGATTTTCTTTTATTTTTCCCAAGCCCTCGTTTATATTACTCTTCAAGTTTTCAACATCATCTCTAATATCATTCTTGAAGTCTTCCACATTGTCCTTAATATCTTGGATATTTACCTTTACTTCATCAAGGAAATCCTCGTAGTTTTCTCTCATTCCCTCTACGAAGTCTTCATAATTTTCCTTTACATCCACTCTGAGCTCTCTTGGAAGGTCTACAAATACCTTCTGAGTGCCATTAAGAATAGTCGCCGCAGAATTCATAAGGTATTCAAAGCTCTGATGTTTGCGTATGCCAAGTTCTCCGGACACCGCAAGTTCATGAACTTCTTTATATCTGTCATAGCCAATTCTCACCGCCTGATCCCAGGAAATATAGATTTCATCCATAGCATTCTGACCTGCCACATGAAGCGCATCCAGGTCACTTCCTATCTTTTCCAAAAGAGCAGACATGCTATCAGCATTCTCCTCAATAAGGTAGCCGTTTCTGCCATCTGTAATTCCCTCTGCAGCGCAGGAGCCTTTAATAAGGACACTGGCAAGACCGCAGGCTGCTGCCTCCCTTACCACGATGCCATTGGTATCATAGGTCGATGGGAAAAGAAACAGATCCGCTCTTGTATTCCAGACTCGAAGCCTTTCCCTGTCATGAATAGGCCCGGTAAAAATAACCTTTCCACTGTGCCCTGCCGCGCCATCAGTGTGGGTTAACTTTTCCTCCTGTCCTTCCTCCTGTGAATAAACATCCAGAGAAATGCCGTATTCTTTTACCTTATCCTGCATTTCTGCCGCATCAGCGCCGCCGCCCACAAAGACCATTCTAAAGTCCATTCCTTTTTCAGAAAGGATTTTCATGGCATCCACAATTATAGGCAGTCCCTTATACTTCATTATTCTTCCAACAAAAAGAAAAAGTGGCACGTTCTCAGGAATGTCATAGGAAGCATTTAGATTTTTTACCGCCTGCGAGTCTGCTCTTCCCTTTGGAAAGTCCACGCCATTAGGCATGACGCGAAGTTCTCCCTGATATCCCAAAGAACGCAGATTTTCACCGGCTCCTTCCGAAACCACCCACACATCATCGCAGGCCTCAATATTGCTTATCATGGCCCTGATAGCTTCTTTTTTAAGAATACCTTCACCTACAGCTCTCGCAATATCAACATCGAACTTCGTGTGATATGTGAAAATAACCGGTGCCCCGGTTTCTTTTCTGAGAATCCTTGCCATAATTGCAGAAGCAGCCGGGCAATGAGTATGGATAATATCAGGCCTGCTCTCTGCCATCTGTGCGATTTCTCTGATAGCCAGCGGGTAACCGGTGCGATATCCATGAACAAACTCCGTTGTATCAAAGCTTGGATATGCCACAACCTTATATGGATATCCGGTATAATTCGCATCCGGATATCTTGGAGTTCCTACAACAACATTAGACTCAAGTTCTTTGGTAAGCACACTGCCATAGTTCATGACTACATTTGCAACTCCATCTATTACAGGTGGAAATGAATCATTTAATAAACAGATATTCATCTTTTCCCTCTCCATCTAAAAATATGCTGTCATACAACAGGTTTTGTTATTATTACTCATTCTGCTGACTTTATTGCCCATCTTAGCTTCGTTGATTTACTTCTGGGATTCAACCTGCATTCTTCTGCTGAAGGTCTTATTACATCCTCGGATATCTCGCTGTATAATCCTGCTTTTTTTAATTCTTTAAAGGATTTCTTGACCAGTCTGTCCTCCCCCGAATGGAAGGTCAGTATGGCAACTCTGGCACCGGGATTAAGGATCCCCGGCAATTTATCAAGGAACGAATAGAGAACCTCAAATTCACTGTTAACATCTATTCGAAGCGCCTGAAATACTCTGGCACAACTTTTTTTAATGGTCTGAGCCTTTTCCTCTTTAGGAACTTTCCACAATGCATCCTCAATGGCCTTTCTAAGGGCCGTTGTCGTATCCATGGGAT
Source organism: uncultured Butyrivibrio sp. (assembly GCF_947169445.1). Taxonomy (GTDB): domain Bacteria; phylum Bacillota; class Clostridia; order Lachnospirales; family Lachnospiraceae; genus Butyrivibrio. The sequence goes on from NZ_CAMVPU010000010.1 coordinate 49,452, forward strand.
CACCTTTTTTCATAAGAGAAAAGACCTTATCGGCAATTTCCTGCGCATATGGCTCATCAGAGTTCTCCAAGAGCATTCCCACAAACTCTTCCCTTGTAATATTATGAAGCCTTTGCGCAGCTGATTCTCCATGCTCGGGATCAAGTCGAAGATCCAAAGGCCCATCAATTTTATAAGAAAAGCCTCTGCTGGGATCGTCTATCTGCATGGAGGAAACGCCAAGATCTGCCAGAACGAAATCAAACTTTCCTGTCTCTTTTGCCACATGGTCTATATTGGCGAAATTCGTCTGAATGAATCTAAAAACATCCTCACCAAAGCCGGCATTTCGAAGACGTTCTATCGTCTTTTTTGATTCTATAGGATCCACATCAAGACCGTAAATGCAGCCCTGTCCGCCCAGTTTTTCCAGCATTTTCCTGGTATGCCCACCGTATCCAAGGGTACAGTCAAGGCCCTGCTCGCCCGGCTGTATTTTGAGCACATCAAGTATTTCCTGTACCATGATGGAAATATGCATTCCGGCAGGTGTTGAGCCCTTAGAAATAACGTGAGCTACTGTGTCAGCGTACTTTTCAGGGTTCTGCTCTTTATATTTTTCTTCAAACTTCTTAGGATATTTACCAGAGTAATGAACTCTGCGCTTATGCTTATTTTCTTCCAAAATATTCTTTTCCTTCTATATCTCTATGATTATTGTCTCACATATCAGTTTATCACAGTTTCGTAGAACAAAACAAAGACTCGCTTCCAGCGCGAAAACTACTGCATCAAAAACGCATGTAAGGATTTCTGTTCCTCACATGCGTTTTACTATTCAACCATTATATCATTCAAGAAATCAGCACCACCGCAACATCGTTTACGTTTGTTCCGGTTGGTCCTGTGATAATAAGACCATCCGCTGCCTTTAATGCATTATATGCATCATTGTTATCCAGATAAGTATGGATTTCCATACCCTTTTCTCTAAGTGCAGCTACCGTATCACCATCAGCATAGCCTCCGGCTGCCATGCTGCCTTTCCTGCTGCCACCAGAACAACCTTACCCGGTCCTTTCTTAAAATCCTTCAAAGCTCTCTTTACCGCTTCATCAGGGAGAACAGCCTGAATTGATTTTTGTATTATTGTATCTGCATCTTTTTTCAAATTATGGTTCATGAAAAAATCTCCCAAAATCAGTGAAGGAACGAGTTCCCCTGCACAGGTTATTTTGCCAGCTCCCAGAAAGCAACAGCACTGCAGGCTGCAACATTTAATGAGTCAACGCCATGAGCCATAGGGATCTTGACACAATAGTCACAGGAACTGATTGTTTCAGGAAGAAGACCATCACCTTCAGCCCCAAGAAAAACAGCCAGTTTCTCAGCCGTTTTCAGTTCGTTGTCATTAATATCTTTTGTGTCATTTCTAAGAGCCATGGCCACTGTTTTAAAGCCAAGAGTTCTTAGAGTTTCAATCTCTGCTCCCTCCGGAAGATAAGTCCATGGAATCTGGAACACCGTACCCATACTGACTCTTGCAGCCCGGCGATACAACGGATCTGTGCACCCACTTGTAAAAAGAACTGCATCCATCCCCAGAGCTGCTGCGCTTCTTACAATTGCACCCAGATTAGTAGGGTTTGTAACGTTTTCAAGAACAGCAATTCTTCTGGCATTTTGTGTTAGCTCTGCCACTTCCGGAAGCTCTTTTCTGCGCATCGCACATAGAACACCTCTGGTTAAATGAAAGCCTGTAATCTTTGTGAGGACTGAAGATTCTGCTATGTAAACCGGTACGTTGCAACATCTTTCTATTATCTCTTCCGCCTCTTTTTCTGTCTGATTTTTTTCAAGCAAAAGAGAAATTGGCTCATATCCCGCATCCAGTGCTCGTCCAATGACCTTTGGACTTTCCGCAATAAAGATTCCAAGGTCCGGCTCATTTATATGGCATAACTGGTTTTCCGAGAACTGGTGATATATTTGCAGCTTAGGATCATCCAAGTCCATTACTTCAATGAATTTTAATGACATATTATGCTCCATTCAATGTACGATTACAGGAAGTGTCTCCCTCTGCGAAATTTCCACAAGCGGTTTTTCTTCTGCCACCGACTTAAATGAAAATCCCTCTTCATCAATGTTTCTTACAAAGACAGGTGTTCCTTCACCTGCCATAAAGCCCTTTACAAAATCCTGAATTGAATCAAGCTTGTACGGAAAGCTCATGCCTCCATAATGTTTCTGATTAAGATGATGAATGTCAGAGCCTGCCGACATCAAGAAACCATGTTCCAATCCATACTGATAACAGAGCGCGTTCTGATAATCCGGATTTTCTGCGTTAAAGCCTTCCGATCCATCTACATCGTAAGGCGCAAGATGAATAGCACTTAAATAGCCTCTTTCTCTGTAGGGATGAGCCTGAAGCATTATTCCTCCTACTGCATTTACAGCCGCATGAAGTTCCTGCCTCGTCATATCAAGTATTTCCGGTGTCCTTAGGAGCCACTCTTTATCTATTCCATACAGAAGGTATTCATCTCCCTGAAAGCATGCCTCTATTCCGAAAAACACCTGAAAATCAGTTCCTTTTGCCGCTTCAAGCGCATGTTCGTAGCCCTTGCAATACAGCTCCACCCACTCATTCCACGGCAAATGCCTCGGAACTGCTGTATTTCCGTTATAAAAATGGTCAGTGACAATCATGCCGCTGTAACCAATCCTTTTCATATGCTCAATATATTCTTTTCCCGGCGTATCGGAGCAGGCGCTTCCTTCTATTGTGTGAAGATGGGTTTCGTAAATATATTCCATGGTAAGTTCCTTTTATTATTTGATATTCTCTTTTGCTATTATAGCTAAGTACTACAAATAAACCTACCCCATAGTGTAAACAGATTTCTACTTTTTTCTCGACCTTCATAAAATCTTAAGAATCTGATTCTCATAGCAAAAACCTTCAGGAGATGCTAGAATATATAGTATCAGGAAAGAAACCAGCCAATCCAAATTCTGATATAGATGAAGTTGATAATATCGTTACCAAAATCAAGAGCAAGAAAGAGGTAACCACAGAATATATGAGATGGTTTGATGAGAAAAGATCTATAGAACGTCAGGAAAGATTTGAAATTGCACGTTCAACAATTCGTTTTGACCGTTCAGAGAATATTATGCCCGAGGCAACTCGCAGGCGCCTTTTAGCTATGGGACTTGAAAACGATGACATTGATGACCTCCTTGCTGAAATCGATGCAGAAGAACTAGTTTCTGAGCCAACACCGAATCAGTAACTTTTTAATTCAGATATAAGAGGCCGTAATCATAAACAATATTCATAAAAATTTGTTACTAGTGTGCTGACTCGTTCATCTTTAATCAAATTGTGCAGGATATGGATTTATATGCAAGGATGAAAATCGAAGGCAATGCGGGCATTGTCAAGATTTTCAGACGAAGCATATGAATTCATATACAAGCAATTTGGTTAATATGGGATTGATAATAAATGTTCCATTTTGGGTGCTAAATTTTTGATGTTTAGTGTTATTGTAAAAATTTATCAATCAGCAAATATCAGTAAAATCATTTAAGACATTTATGGGAACTTCTCTTAGTAGGTCCTAGTAGATTTTAGTTCATAAATGCAGATAAAAAGGTTGTGCCAAATATTAAGCACAACCTTTTATCAGACTTATAAATGTTCTTTATCTATTATCAGAAATCGAAGAATCCTGCATAGCCATGTTTGTAAAGAAGATACATTGCTTCTCCCCTCATGGTATCATGAACATAGTATGATACCGGGTCCATTACACCATTTTGTATCATCTTGTTTCTTGTAGAAGAAGAGCCGCCGAATCCCATTCCGGCATTAGACCATGACCTTGTTTCAGGAGTAGAACCACACGCTCCTACTGCTACAAATACAAGGAACCAGAAAATGGCATCACCGAAGAAACTCTTTATTCCAAGTAGAATCTTATAACCTACAAATCCTACTACTGCAAATATAAGGAGCATAATGATTTTTTTGATTGCTCTTTTTTCTGATACATGGTAATTGTAAATACTCTTTACTCCAAGTTTCTTTGCAATCTTAAACTTTAGATGATCTGATGCGATTGCCTGTGCTACATAGTAGGCAGCAGCGTAGAAGCCTTCTTTCTTTGCGGCTGAATACGCCTCTCGTATAGGGCTGCCTGTTTGCTTGAAATGTTTGTATGTCACATCGACAGCGAGTTTATCATCATAGTCATGTTGACCTTCTTCAAAAAGAGTTTTACATATCTTCATATCATTTAAGAAAGGCGTTGCATCTTCCTTGGAGATATAGTTGTCTGCCTGTAGCCAGGATGCCCAGGTTGTGATTACGTAGGGTATTATAACTAACTCGGGATTCATGCTGCACCATTCCATGGCTGGTAATTCCGGGATTCTTTTCCCTTCCTTTGCTCTGTCGTAGATGGTCTTGCTCATATCTAAGAGCTTGTCGTACCTTTTATAGTCATAAGGTATGTATTTTGTCAACTGATCAAAGGATTGTGTCTCTGCAAAGAAAGCCAGTGCCAGTCTGTGATATGTTTCTGTATTTGTTGTCTTTTTAAGAATGGTCTTAAAAATAGGATCTCTCATTGCATAGTAGAAATTATACAGTGATGTTACTTCTGCCCTGTAGGTTATCTTGTAATAGTATTCCCTTACTATATATCTCATTACCAGATATGAGATATGTGGGCTGCATTTATCTTCTGATATCTTATGCAGAAGTGGCATGAGATCGTCGTTTGTTATTTCCTCTGTGAGTTCCTCTGAATTATAAATCTGTTTGCCGATACTGTAGAGTCTGATCGCATATTGTACATTCTGAGTGAACTTGTCAGGATCATCTTCCCTGTGGTCATTATCCATCATGATAAGAAAATCTTCCGTGATGGCTCTGTGTGCTTCGCTGATAGTCAGCTCAAAACGTCCTTCTGCGGTGTTTGCGACTATCATTCCATCTATCATTTCAAGCATATTATACCTCCTTGCTTAAAACTCAATATGTGTCTCCTTTTTCATAAAATAACACATGATATTGTATGTGTCAACACGCAATATTGATATTTTATATAATTTTTAACTTTTAACAAAAATACACGTAATAATATCACAACTTAGACTACCGTATCCATGCCTATTTGAAGAGTTTTTATGCTTTTTGTACTTTTATTTCATTTTTTGAAGTTTCTTATGAATAATTTTGTATTTTTTGGTGAAAATGTGTTGAACTGTCATTGCTCATGCGTATATCGTTCTAAATATACTAAGGATAGTAGGTCTAATGAATAGATTTCTATATTAAAAATATGAATGAGTCAGTACACTAGGATATTCAAACACCCAAACCGCCATTTGACGATTTGGGTGCTTTTTATTTCTCTGCTTTTTGAAGTGCATCATTTACAGCTGCAATAATTGCTTTAGAGGATGTAGTTGCCCCTGAAACGGTGTCTACTTCTGTAGTATTTGATTTCTCAATGGCCCCGGGGATTTCTTTTATTGCCCAGGTGTAGTAAGGATCATCATCCTCACCAGAGATAACTTTTACTTTTTCAATCCTTCTATTAGATATTGTCACCGTTACAGTAATCGGACCATTATATCCCATGCCGGAGCCTGTATATTCTCCGTCAGCATATTCTATATCATCCTCTTCTTCACTATCACTTCGAGATGCTCCCATAACTTCGGGCACTCCCTCATTCTTGATAGGAATGCTTTTTTCAGAAACAACAGCTCTTGAAATCATAGCTTCAGTTTCATTGCTATAATTCAACGCATATGGCCAGAAAAAGATACATACACACATAGTAACAAGTAATGAATTCCCAACTCTCGTAACCGCCACGCCAATGGCTTTTTTGTTACTCATTTCAAGATAAAGCGCTACTCTCCTCACAAGATAGAGCCCAAACACCGCTGTATATATAGCCAACTCTCTACCATAACTAGTGTGGCCCTTCGTAATCTGTCTTGAGAACAAAAGAAAAACATGCAGATAAATCATCCCATAGAAAAGATAGGAAAATCTTTGAAGTTTTTTCCAGGTAACAGGATTCATCTTTTTCCTGATTGCCATAAATGATGTTATAGTCAGCGGAGCAAGTAGAAATACCATGACAAGAGAAAAAATCCCGGCAAAGATTTCATAGCTCGTAATGCCATAGCCATTCATAATTCTTCCAATATATTGAGTTAGATAGAACGTGCTATGAAGCAGGATTAAAAATGTTGCCCCAATGGCAAGTGGCGCCCTAAGACTCATGAAGTTTGCCATGGTCTTCCTTCCCTTTGGAAGGATTCTGGCATACATGACCCATATAAACATTGCTGTAGCAAGGGTTCCCCTTGTGATGAATCCAGTTACCACCTGCTGCAGCCATATTGGAGCAGCAGGGATAAACATAGATAAAAGTGCTATCGCAAATAATGAAATGTACCAGATAGGAGCATGTTTTTTTATACTTTTTCCAAATGCCTGGCATATAACAAAAACAAGTACTAACGAAATAAGCAGTTTCATGGATATAATTATCTCTCTACAGTAAATGTTACTGATGGATAGCCAGTAGCAGCAATTGTTACCTCATGCTCTTTTCCCTCTGCAAAAACAGGAACAGATGCATCGCCACTTGTAATTTCTGCATCAACTAAAAGCTTTCCGTTTTCGTCAAAAAGAATAGCTGAAAGCCCCTTGCCCTTAACAGGCTCTCCGTCAACAGTTACAGATGAAAGGTTTGCAATAAAATCTGCAGCAGTCAGGCTGTCGCTACCAACTTCAAACGTCTCGCCATTAAATGAAACATCGCCGTCTTTAAGGCCAGAGTCTACAAGGCATGAAAACTTAAGTCCCGTATATTTAGCATCCTCAAATACAAATGTGTAAGAACCAGGCTTGAAGCTTGAAGGAATACTGATCACACCGTCGGATACTTCTACAGCACTGATATCCTGCTTTGCTCTGCCAAAAGAGATTGCTGTAAGCTTATAGTCACTATCTTCCGGAACATTAAGTTCGTATTTTACCTTCATTCCATCTTCTGAGTATGTGAGGTTCTCATCACCTGTAATACCATACTGCTCATCCAGCATGTAATTGACAAAGAAATCAGTATCAATCTCGATATCATCAGCATTAGCAATCATGTATATAACCTTTGTGATTGTTTTGCCCTGAATGTCTGCATATCGCTGGAATCCAGGCTTGTTGCCGTGAGGCTCCGTGAATTCCGAAGCAGCAAAAGCAATTTCTCCGGGACTAAGCCATAAATTCTCATTGTGCTCAAGGCCATAAACAACTCCATCACTGGTTTCAAGCAAACCTCCCTGAATTGTTGCAGCGTCAAGTTCTACCCCCTCAACTGAAATCTGGTAATTTCCCCAATTGGAGATAGAGGTAAAAGATGCGTTCGCACCTTCAGCAACAACCGTATTTCCAAGAGTTGCACTTAACGTTCCATCTGCGCCAACAACCTTAAATTCTGATGGAATTGTATCTGTTACAGTCATGTTGTTTACAATATCAAAAAGAGCATTTGAACAAGTAGCACCAGCTTCAATCTGAGCCTTTGCATCATCATAAAGAGCTCTGCTGATAGCTACATTTACATTTGCTACGCCAAGTATTTCTGTTCCCTCTCCATTTTCTTCGTAGTATGTCTGCTCATAACGTCTTGACTTATTATTTGTGGCAGATGAAACAGCATCATACATACCATCTGCCTTAAGGCCAGCTTCTTCAACTGCATCTGCTTTATCCAGCTGCGCTTTATCAGCATCAAAGTCTGGCTCAACTTTATTGATCTCACCATAATAAAAATCCGCATACGGAAGATTAACTGTTCCATATACAAGATCATGTCCTTCAACCAAAGTCAAAAGAGCATTTTCAACATTCTCCTGCGCAGGTGCTTCCTCTGCAGTTGCCTCTTCTTTAGTTTCTGTCGCATTTCCCATACTGGAATCTGCACTTTCCTCTGTAGGTGCCTGCGGTGCTTCAACTTCCCCAGTAGCACTTCCACATCCTGTAGCCGCCATAGACATGCTGCACAGCACCCCTATAGCCATTGCTAATCTCTTTTTCATAACATTTCTCCTCCTAAACACTGATGTCTTTATTTATCGCGCTCGCCCACGTTAGCAGCAGCTAACACAGTCATCTAGTAACTTATCAGTTCGGCACACCCCTGTCAATCACAAACCTTCTTAATGAAAAAAGCTATCAACTACATGCAAAAAGGACGGCTCATCACCGTCCTTTCGAATTCTCATATTCGCTTACAAATTCGTGTAGCCCATAAGGTATTCATCAACTTCCTTTGCGCAGGCTCTGCCCTCCGCTATAGCCCACACTACCAGGGACTGACCACGGTGCATATCCCCTGCACAAAAGATCTTGGTTCCAGCCACATGGAAGGATTCTGCATCAGTTACAACTGTCCCTCGTGGACTTTTCTTAAGTCCAAAGGCATCTGCCGAGTAGTCTTCACAACCGATAAAGCCTGCCGCTATCAGTAAAAGATCACACTTCAGCGTCTTCTTAGAACCTTCGACCTCCACCAGCTTTCCATCCTTAAAGGCAACTTTTACAGTCTCAATCTGCTTGATATTACCCTTTTTATCAGTGGTTACACTCTTCACTGTTGTCTCATAGACTCTTGGATCCTCACCAAACAGGAAAATTGCTTCTTCATGACCGTAATCCGTCTTAAGAGTCTTGGGCCATTCAGGCCATGGATTCGAAGCGAGCCTTTCTACAGGAGGCTTTGGCATCATCTCAAGAGCTGTGACACTCTTAGCGCCATGCCTTATAACTGTACCAATACAGTCATTTCCTGTATCACCGCCTCCGACGATTACAACATGTTTTCCTGCAGCATCGATATATCCGCCCTGTTTCTTAAGTGACTCAACCGATTCGTCTGCAGCCTTCAACAAAGCCTTCGTTGTCTGTGTCAGAAAATCCACCGCAAAGTGAACACCCTTTATCTTATCCGGATCCGCAGCAGGAAGGGGTCTTGCCTTCTTGGCGCCGCAGCACAGAACAACTGCATCAAAACTGTCCAAAAGGTTTGACGCAGAATTCGAAGAGGAACTCTTTTGCTTCTTGCCATCACTTTCGCCGTTTAAGCTGTCCACTCCAACATTAACGCCAGTATGGAATACAACTCCTTCAGCTTCCATAAGCTTTCTTCTGCGCTTTATCACACTCTTATCAAGCTTCATGTTAGGAATTCCATACATGAGAAGTCCACCAATTTCATCTTCTCTTTCAAAGACTTCGACAGTATGACCTCTGTGATTCAGCTCATCAGCAACCGCGAGACCTGAAGGACCACTTCCGATAACGGCTACTTTTTTACCGCTCCTGATCTCAGGAACCATAGGCTGAATATAGCCATTCGCATAAGCAGTTTCTACCAGATATAATTCGTTGTCATGTACTGTTACAGCATCGCCATACTGACCGCACATGCAGGCCTTCTCACAAAGAGCCGGACATACACGTCCCGTAAACTCCGGGAAATTGCTGGTCTTATGAAGTCTTGCAAAAGCATGCTGATCATGGCCCTTATAAACCTCATCATTCCACTCAGGAATCAGGTTATGAAGTGGACATCCCGTCACCATACCGCTTAAGTTCATAGCTGACTGGCAGAATGGAACACCACAGTTCATACATCTTGCAGCCTGCTGCCTTCTCTCTTCTGTCATCAGAGGAGTATGAAACTCCTCAAAATTCTTTATTCTTTCGCTTTCTTTAACATCGCCATTATTTTTTCTTTTATATTCAAGGAAACCTGTATCTTTACCCATCTGATTTCTCCTCTCCTTACGTAAGCTCTTTGAATGCTTCCAGCACAGCAGTATCGTGATCAATACCCTGCTCTTCGAACTTACCGATTGCTGTCAGCATCTTCTGGTAATCATTAGGAACAATCTTTTTGAAATCAGGAATAAAGCTTTCAAAATTCTTTAGTATCTCTTTTGCAAATTCTGAATTTGTCTCCTTAACATAATCTTCAAGTATTCCCTTAAGCTCTGCGATATCATATTTCTCAGTAACCTCGCAAAGTGATGCCATATCCTTGTTCATACGAAGGTAAAGAGTGTGCTCTCTATCAAGAACATAGGCAATACCGCCGCTCATTCCGGCTGCAAAATTCTTACCTGTCATTCCGAGGATAACAGCTCTTCCGCCTGTCATGTACTCAAGTCCATGATCGCCACAGCCTTCAGAAACTGCCACAGCTCCTGAATTACGCACGCAGAATCGTTCACCTGCAACGCCGCAGACATAAGCTTTTCCGGCAGTTGCACCATAAAGGGCTACATTTCCGATGATGATATTCTCATGTGCCTTAAAAGTAGCTTTTTCTGAAGGACGAACAATTACCTTTCCGCCGGAAAGACCTTTTCCAAATCCGTCATTGGCATCACCATAGAGCTTTAATGTCACGCCCTTAGGAAGGAAAGCGCCAAAGGACTGTCCACCGCCTCCCTGAGCTTCAACTACTACCGAATCATCCGCAAGTGCATCCTTGAAGTCAGCGGTAACCCTGCTTCCAAGAAGAGTACCAAAGCTTCTGTCAGTGCTTGAGATATCAACCTTTATATTAACCTTCCCGCTCTTTCTAATTTCCTTCTCGTAGGCAGGAATAAGCACTCTAGAATCAAGAGTGGACTCAAGTCCAAAGTTATAAGCATCATTAGAATCAAAGTGGTTATCTTTCCTGTCAACGTAAGCCTTATCCAGGATTCGACTAAGGTCTGCTGCCTCTTTGCGCTTTTTGATATCCATGGCACTTCCTGAATAGGTTCTCATCTTGAGCTTATCAGTTCTTCCTACCATCTCTTCAATGGTTCTAAAGCCAAGCTGACTCATGATCTCACGAAGCTGCCTTGCAACAAACAGCATGAAGTTCATAACATACTCAGGCTTACCCTTAAAGCGTTTTCTGAGTTCTTCGTTCTGTGTAGCTATTCCAACAGGACAGGTGTCCTTGTTGCAGACACGCATCATCATACATCCCATGCATACCAGGGGCGCTGTAGCAAAACCAAATTCCTCAGCTCCAAGAAGTGCTGCGATTGCAACATCTCTTCCTGTCATAAGCTTACCGTCTGTTTCCAGAACAACTCTGCTTCTTAGGCCGTTGTCCAAAAGAGACTGATGAGCCTCACTTACGCCCAACTCCCATGGAAGTCCGGCATGATGAACTGAAGATGAAGGTGCTGCTCCGGTACCTCCATCATAGCCGGATACCAGAATAACCTGAGCTCCTGCCTTGGCAACACCGGATGCAATAGTTCCAACTCCTGCCTCTGATACGAGCTTAACTGATATTCTCGCTTTATCATTGGCATTTTTAAGGTCATAAATAAGCTGCGCCAAATCTTCAATAGAATAGATATCGTGATGAGGTGGCGGTGAAATAAGTGCTACACCCGGGGTTGAAAAACGTGTGCTGGCAACCCAAGGGTATACCTTCTTTCCAGGGAGATGTCCACCTTCTCCGGGCTTTGCGCCCTGTGCCATCTTGATCTGTATCTCTTTTGCACTCTGAAGATACTGACTGGTCACACCAAATCTTCCTGATGCCACCTGCTTAACAGCACTGTTCTTCTCAGTTCCAAAGCGGGCAGTATCCTCTCCGCCTTCACCGGTGTTGGATTTACCACCAAGTCTGTTCATGGCTATTGCCAGTGTTTCATGGGCTTCTTTAGAAAGAGAACCGTAGGACATAGCACCTGTCTGGAAACGCTTTACAATCTCTTCTTCGCTTTCAACTTCTTCGATTGGTACCGCTTTTTCCGCAGGAACAAAAGAAAGGAGTGCCCTTAGTGTATGTGGTCTGTCCTCATCATCCACCATCTGTGTATATTCTTTGAATCTTTCGTAATCGCCTTCTCTGACAGCTCTCTGAAGTGTCACGATTGTCTTTGGATTATACATGTGGTCTTCCATGTCTTCACCACTTCTAAAAGAATGGAAGCCAAAAGAATCCAGTGTTGTATCGGTAGATAGTCCCAGTGGATCAAAAGCTTTATTATGCCTGAACTCAACGTCCTGACCGATTTCCTCTATACCAATTCCGCCAACTCTGCTGGTTGTTCCGGTAAAATATTTATCCACCAGCTCTTTTGACAAACCAATTGCCTCAAAAATTCTGGCAGACTGATAGGACTGGAGGGTTGAAATTCCCATTTTTGCTGCAATCTTAACCACACCGCCAAGAAGAGCCTTATTATAATCTGCAATAGCGGTATGATAGTCTTTATCCAAAATACCAATATCAATAAGCTCTGCAATACACTCCTGAGCAAGGTAAGGATGAATTGCTCTTGCACCAAAGCCAAGAAGTGTCGCAATCTGATGAACATCTCTTGGTTCACCGCTTTCAAGGATCAGTGATACAGCTGTACGTCTCTTTGTTCTTACAAGATGCTGCTCAACAGCAGAAACTGCCAAAAGAGATGGGATTGGCATATGGTTCTCGTCAACGCCTCTGTCTGAGAGAATGATGATATTCACGCCATCTGCAACGGCTCTGTCAACAGACACATTAAGCTGCTCCAATGCTCTTTCCACAGGAGTATTCTTATAATACAAAAGAGATATTTTCCTGACATGGAATCCAGGCTGGTCCAGCGCCTCGATCTTCATAAGATCCACGCCTGTCAGAATAGGATTGTTAATCTCCAAAACCCTGCAGTTATCACTCTTTTCCTTTAAAAGATTTCCATCAGAACCGATATATACGGTTGTATCTGTAACCACCTTTTCTCTAAGTGAGTCAATTGGTGGATTGGTAACCTGGGCAAAGAGCTGCTTAAAGTAGCAGAAAAGAGGCTGATGATGAACTGACAGCATAGCAAGCGGCACGTCGGTTCCCATGGAAACTGTAGGCTCTATGCCAGTTGTAGCCATAGGCATGATCTGATTCTTAACGTCTTCATAGGAATAACCGAATACCTTATACAGCTTGTCCCTCATCACCTGAGTATGCGTAGGGATTTTCTTATTAGGAATGCTTAATTTATGCAGGTGTAAAAGATATCTGTCCAGCCATTCGCCGTAGGGCTTAGCCTTTGAGTATTTTTCTTTACACTCTTCATCAGAAATGATCCTGCCTTCCTTTGTGTCAACAAGCAGCATATGGCCTGGTGAAAGACGGGATTTTTTCTGTATATTTTCTTCAGGTATGTCAAGAACGCCCACCTCAGAAGCTAAGATGAGTCTGTTGTCCTTGGTCACATAATATCTGGAAGGGCGAAGTCCGTTCCTGTCCAGAGTTGCCCCGAACACTTCTCCATCAGTAAAAAGAACTGCTGCCGGTCCGTCCCAGGGTTCCATCATAGTTGCATAATAGTGGTAAAAATCTTTTCTGTCCTGGGCCATGAAGTCATTATGCTTCCAAGGCTCAGGGATAGTCAGCATCATAGCAAGAGGAAGATCCATTCCGTTCATATAGAGGAATTCAAGGGTATTATCCAGCATTGCAGAGTCTGAACCGGAAGAAGCTATAACCGGATAAACCTTAGCAAGATCTTCTCCAAAAACCTCTGATGACATGGTTTCCTCACGGGCCAGCATTCTATCGCTGTTACCGCGAATTGTATTGATCTCACCGTTGTGGGCGATCATTCGATATGGATGAGCCCTCTGCCAGGAAGGCGTTGTATTGGTAGAAAAACGGCTATGAACCATGGCAATTGCAGTTGCATAATCAGGCGAGAGCAGATCCTCATAGAACTTACGAAGCTGTCCTACCAGGAACATTCCCTTGTAGACAATGGTTTTTGAGGAAAAAGAGCAGATATAAGTATCTTCAGAGGACTTCTCATACTCTCTTCTAAGGCAGTAAAGTTTCCTGTCAAATTCAGTTCCTCTTGCCACATCCACAGGTCTTTCCACAAAGCACTGGGAAATGTGAGGCATGCAGTTTTTGGCAACTTCACCAAGAATTTCAGGATGAATAGCCACATCTCTCCATCCCAAAACCTTAAGATTTTCTTTTTCCGCAATTACTTCCAGAAGGCGCTTCGCAAACATACGCTTCATGGAATCCTGTGGCAAAAAGAACATTCCAATGCCGTAATCACCTGCATTCTTAAGTTTTATTCCAACCTTTTCAGCTTCTTTCTTAAAGAACTTATGAGATATCTGTACCAGGATTCCAACACCATCACCCACTTTTCCAGTGGCGTCTTTGCCGGCTCTGTGCTCAAGCTTCTCTACAATGGTGAGTGCGTCATCCAGTACCTTATTGTCCGCATTTCCATCTATATTGATAACGGCGCCAATACCGCAAGCGTCCCGTTCGTTCATCCATGGTTCCATAGGATTTTTCTCCTTCCCTAAAACTATAACTTTACGCCCCGCACATTACTGTACGGGGCATAGAATTTCGTAATGTAAAGCCAGGTGTGTATTTTTTATTTATGATCAGCGCAGTGAGAATAACATCTGTCCGTATGTAGGATAGCTAAGATATTTTTCAGGAATAAGTGCTTCTGCCTTGTCAGCATATTTTCTAAGCTCGTCCATATCTGCAAGGACTGTCTGCTGATAGTAACTAGCTGTTTCAAGTGCTTCGCTCATGCCCTCAGCCTTCCTGGTGTCATCGAAAAGCTTTGTAAGAGCCTTCCCCATTTCTGAGCTTGCCTCATCAAGAGACTTAAGGATTCCTACTTCAAGCTGGCAGCAATCTCCATCAAGAATGCTCTTTTTCTGAACAACTTCTTTGCTAAGATCTTTCTGATAAGCTACGAGTCCTTCTGTAAGGTCCTTTCTTACCATCTCCTGCATTGTCAGGGATTCAATGTGTACTGACTTTGAGTAGTTCTCAAGGAGAATCTCATATCTTGAATAAATCTCTTCCTTAGTAAGAATGTGGTGCTTAGTGAAAAGATCTATTGACTGATCTGAAATCCAGTATGGCATAGCATCAGGAAGTGACTTAAGGTTTGGAAGGCCTCTCTTTTCAGCCTCAGCAACCCATTCATCTGTATAGCCGTTGCCGTTGAAAAGAACTCTCTTATGAGCTAAAAGAACTTCTTTGAGAACCTCATTTACTTTTTCCTTAAGCTCATCACCGCTAAAGCCCTCAAGCTTTGCATAAATCTTGGAGATTTCTTCTGCAACTGCTGTGTTGAGTACGATGTTTGCGTTAGCTACTGATACTGCAGAACCAGGCATACGGAACTCGAACTTGTTTCCTGTGAAGGCAAAAGGTGATGTTCTGTTTCTGTCAGTGTTGTCCTTGGTGAAGTGTGGAAGTACAGTTGCTCCCATAGTCATCTGAACCTTGCCTGAGCCCTGATATGCAGATCCGGCTTCAACACCCTTAAGTACCTCAGCAAGCTCATCACCAACGAAAATTGAAATGATTGCTGGCGGTGCCTCATTTCCTCCAAGTCTGTGATCGTTACCTGCAGAAGCTACAGAGAGTCTGAGTATTGGTGCATATTCATCAACTGCCGCGATAACAGCCATAAGGAATACAAGGAATGGTGTGTTTTCTCCAGGGTTCTTGCCCGGGTCAAGAAGGTTCATACCTGTGTCAGTGCATACTGACCAGTTGTTGTGTTTACCTGAACCATTGATTCCCTCAAATGGCTTCTCATGAAGAAGACAAGCGTAGTTGTGCTTGTCAGCCACTTTCTTCATAACTTCCATCATAAGCTGGTTATGATCTACAGCGATATTGGCTGTCTCAAATACAGGTGCCAGCTCGTGCTGAGAAGGAGCTACCTCGTTATGCTTGGTCTTAGCAGGAATTCCGAGCTTCCAGAGTTCCTCATCAAGATCATGCATATATGCTGAAACCTTTGGCTTGATAACACCAAAGTAGTGATCTTCCATTTCCTGACCCTTAGTTGCAGGAGCACCGATAAGTGTTCTTCCTGTGAAAAGAAGGTCTTTTCTCTTTTTATAGAAATCCTTATCGATAAGGAAGTATTCCTGCTCTGAACCGATTGTTGTATTTACTCTGTTGACATCCTCATATCCAAGGAGGTGAAGAAGCTTAACTGCTTCGTTTGAAAGAGCCTCCATTGAACGAAGGAGAGGTGTCTTCTTATCCAGTGCCTCGCCGCCATATGAGCAGAAAGCTGTAGGAATGTAAAGAGATCCGTCCTTAATGAAAGCAGGTGATGAAGGATCCCATGCTGTATAGCCTCTTGCCTCGAATGTTGCACGAAGGCCGCCTGATGGGAAGCTGGATGCATCAGGTTCGCCTTTAACCAGCTCTTTTCCTGAGAATTCCATGATAACCTTGCCATCTTCTGTAGGAGAGATGAAGCTGTCATGCTTTTCAGCAGTAAGGCCTGTCATAGGCTGGAACCAGTGTGTAAAATGAGTTGCACCGTTCTCAATAGCCCACTCTTTCATTGTTGCTGCAACACAGTTAGCAACATCAAGCTCAAGGTGTGTACCTTTTTCTATTGTCTTGTGAACTGCCTTGTAAATATCCTTAGGAAGGCGTTCTTTCATAATTCTGTCGTTAAATACCAGACTTCCAAATTCTGTTGTAAGTTTACTTGCATCAATCATTGTTTTCTCCTCCATACTTTATTATTTTCCGGACATTCCATAATTCGATAAAACTCTGGCTGATGGATCGTTTACATCGCAGCCCTTCCAGTTTTTATTAGGCATCCAGAAGTCTGCCACCATCTGCGACTGCTCCGGGTAATACTTTTCAAATATTTCTCTATATAGAAGTGACTCCTTGGTGAAAGGTGTCGCATGTGTATATTTCTTTTTCCTAATTTCATAATCTGCATAAGAATATGTGTTATCTGCATATTCCATAAGATCATCTCTGAGGGAATGTCCAACAGCATCCGAAAATGCTGCTTTTTCTCTCATCAGGATCGAATGTGGAATAACCTCGTCTTTCTCAAAGGCTTTACGTAAAAGATATTTGCCTATGCCATAAGTGTTCATCTTTTTGGCCGGATCAATACCCATTACATAATCCACAAAGTCCAGATCTCCGAAGGGTACTCTTGCTTCAAGGGAATTAACACTTATACATCTGTCAGCCCTGAGGACATCATACATATGAATCTCTCTGATTCTTTTCTTGGCTTCTTCCTGGAATGCCTTCGCATTTGGAGCGAAGTCGGTGTATTTATATCCAAAGAGTTCATCTGAAATCTCACCGGTAAGAACCACCTTGATGTCTGTGTTTTCATGGATCCATTTACACAACAGATACATCCCTATTGATGCCCGGATTGTAGTAATGTCGTAGGTTCCAAGAGCTGCTATAACCGGTTCTAAGGCGTTTATAACGTCATCCTTTGTAATAATCACTTCGTGGTGATTACTGTGGATGTACTCAGCAACTTCTCTTGCATACTTAAGGTCAATCGCATCGATGTCCATTCCTATTGCAAAGGTTTCAATCGGCTTATCTGAAAGACTTGCAGCAACTCCGCATACAAGGGATGAATCCAAGCCTCCGGATAAAAGAAATCCGACAGGTGCATCTGCATCAAGTCTTTTCTTAATTCCGTTAAAGAGCTTATCGTGAATATTTTCAATAATCTGCTGAAGGCTATCTGTCTTTAAGTCGTTTTCTTTATCTAAAGTCAAATCTCTGTAGCAGACAAACTTGCCATCTTCATAATAATGCCCCGGTGGGAAAGGCATTATCTTAGCACAAGCTCCCACCAGGTTTTTAGGCTCTGACGCAAACACGATATAACCATCAGCATCATAACCATAATAGAGGGGTCTGATTCCAATCGGATCTCTGGCTGCGATAAACTTATCTTTTTCGCCATCGTAAATTACACAGGCAAATTCCGCATCCAGAAGGCCAAACATTTTTGTACCCAATTTTTCATAAAGTGGAAGAAGGATCTCGCAATCACTTTCACTTTTGAAGCTGTATCCCAAAGACACAAGATATTTTTTCAGAAATTCGAACCCGTAAAGCTCACCATTACAGATCACAGAATTTCCATTCAGATTAAAGGGCTGCATTCCGGCTTCATTAAGTCCCATGATTGAAAGCCTGTTAAAGCCGAGCCATCCTCCTTTAACTTTCTGAACTCTGGACATATCCGGGCCTCTTGAAATAGTCTTTGAGAGCAACTCTTCAAAGAATTCCACAGATACATCACTTCTTGTGTAAGTTAGTATTGCGCACATTTTTTTCTTCCCACTCCTTAAATATTTATTCGACGTCAGCCAAAGCTAGAGCACCTTCCTCGCCGGTACGGATCTTTACTACATTATCAAGTGTGTAAACGAATATCTTTCCGTCTCCGATATGGCCAGTGTAAAGAGTCTTCTTAGCTGCCTCTATAACGTCCTCAACCGGAATCTTGCTTACAACAACCTCAAGCTTGATCTTGGGAAGGAGAGTGGCATCCATCTCGACTCCACGATACATTTCGCCAGAACCTTTCTGGACGCCACATCCCATGACTTGAGTAACAGTCATCCCGGTAACTCCAAGATCATTCATAGCTCTACGCAACTTGTCGTAGCGGGACAACTTAGCGATAATAACAACTTTATGTATACCTGTATCTGTATGTACCGGTGCTGAAACAACCGGTACTGAAGCGTTCTTCTGGAAAGCTGTAGCCTCTGCATAATCGCTTACGCCAAGGTCTGTGTTTTCATTAACGGCCATCTGAAGTGTGTTAGAAACATCCATGATCGCAAATCCTGAGTAAGCTGATGCAAGACCATGTTCTGTTGAATCAAGTCCAAGAATTTCTTCCTCTTCAGTTACTCTAAGTCCAAGAACTGCCTTGATAACAAGGAATGTAATTGTGATTGTTACTGCAGTCCATGCTGCTGTTCCAAGGAAGCCTATAAACTGGATTCCAAGAAGCTTAAATCCGCCGCCATAGAAAAGACCTACCATCTCATTTCCTGCTGCATCTGCGATTGAATATCCTGGAGCTGTATTTGTGGCAAATAGACCTACAGCAATTGTTCCCCAGATACCGTTCAGGCAGTGTACTGAAACAGCGCCTACAGGATCATCAATGTGAAGCTTATAATCAAGAAGCCAAACGCCAAAGCAAACAAGAAGTCCGGCTACAATACCGATCACGATAGCACCGAATGCATCTGTAACATCACAAGGAGCTGTAATAGCTACAAGACCTGCAAGTGAAGCGTTAAGACACATTGAAACATCAGGCTTACCATATTTAACCCATGTAAAAATCATACAGGTTACTGTAGCAAGTGCAGGAGCTATTGTAGTTGTAACAAATACACTGCCAAGCTGTTCAACAGATGTACAAGCTGCTCCGTTGAATCCATACCAGCCAAGCCAGAGGATGAATACACCAAGAGCTGCAGCTACAAGGTTATGTCCTGGGAATGCGTTAACCTTTACGATCTTGCCTGACTTATCTCTTTCAAACTTGCCAATTCTGGCACCAAGGAAAGCTGCTCCGATAAGAGCTGAAATACCACCAACCATGTGAATACAGGTAGAACCTGCAAAATCATGGAAGCCCATCTGTGAAAGCCAGCCACCGCCCCAGGTCCAGTGAGCCTCAATAGGATAGATGATTGCTGAGATTACTGCCGAGTACACGCAATAGGAGATGAATTTTGTTCTCTCAGCCATGGAGCCTGAAACGATAGTTGCTGTCGTTGCACAGAAAACCAGATTAAATACGAAATTAGACCAGTCGAAGTTAGCATAATTTGTAAAAATGTCAAAACCGGGTCTTCCAATAATTCCGGATAAATCTTCACCGAGTAATAAACCAAAACCAATAAGAATAAAAACTACTGTACCAATACAGAAATCCATAAGATTCTTCATTATGATATTTCCTGTATTCTTTGCTCTGGTAAAACCAGCCTCACACATTGCAAAGCCTGCCTGCATCCAGAACACCAATGCAGCGCCGATCAAAAACCATACACCAAACACGGTGGAATCAATAGCACTTAAGATTTCCTCACTCATACACTTTCTCCTCTCCGCTTTTCATCACATTTTTACAGTGACGCTCCGTCCTAAAATTCTTTAGAACAAAAAACGCGACGCAACAGGCACAACTTTTTCGTTGTCTAATGCCCCATTGCATCGCTTCTAATTCTAATCAATATTTCGACACCCTTATACGCATATACTCCGCGGATTTTGTATATCCGTATAAACGAAAAGGCGCCTTAGAGTAGTATCTCTAAGACGCCCTTGTCTTTATGTTTATGAATTATAAAACCATTAGTAAAACCATGTCAAGCATTTTGTATACAATAATACAAATATTTTTTACTGAGCTGCTGTGTCATGGCAGAACCATTAAGAATAACTTGAATGAATATACTTTTTTCTTAGTCACACCTGCTCCTCCTCTAATAAGCTACTTTGCCTTACAAACTGATTGCCTTACGACCATCTCACAAGGAATTTTATACACCTGCGGCTTAGCTTCATATTCCAGATCCAGCAAAACCCCATTTGCATTTTCCAGCTTTTCCAGCAGCAGCTCTGCTGACTTTTTGCCTATCTCCCTAAGCGGCAACGCTGTTGTTGTAAGCTGTGGTCTAAAGAACGCCGAGATGCTTTCATTATCAAATCCGACTACGGATACATCCTCACCTATAGATATCCCCTTCTCATATAGGTAATCATATATGCCTCCGGTCATTAAGTCCGATACCCCAAAGAGTGCCGTGACTTTCTGTTCCATCAGCTTCTTAGCTCCCTCGTAGCCGGCCTTTCTGGACCAGTCCCCGTAATAGATAAGCTTCGGATCAAAGAGAAGTCCTTTTTCAAACATAGCTCTCTGATACCCCATCAGTCGCTGCGCGGTGTGGATATTATCTATACGTCCGCCCACAAAGCCTATTCTCTCATGGCCATTAGCAGTCAGATACGAGACAATCTCATAAGCACTAAGCTCATCATCAATGACTACAGAAGGAATATCTTTCGACTCCGAGTATGCATAGCACATTACAACCGGAAGATCTGTGAACTTGTTGAATGTCTTTATAATTCTCGCATGACCTGCCACATAGATTATTCCATCCACCTGAGATGCCAATACATCGTTAATTACAGGATCAATTACTGAATGATATTCTGAATCTCTTCCGTACCATGTATCCTGCCATCTGTCATAAAGACGAAGATTGTGGACCACCACTCTGTAGTCCATTTTCTCGCAGGTCTCCATTATGCTCTCAATAATGGTTGGAGAAGTGAACTGTGCTATATCTTCGGCAATAAGTGCTATTGTCCTCGTCCTCTTGATACGAAGTCCCTTAGCCATTACATTTGGCCTATAACCAGTTTCCTTGATCACTTCCATGATCCGTCTTTTAGTTTCATCACTGGTTTTGGCCTTGCCGTTTATTACGTTAGACACGGTTGTCACGGAAACTCCGCACTTTTCCGCGATTTCTTTCAGGGTTACCATCATCTCTCCTTAAAAAAGCCCACCACTTCCGATAATTCGGCAAGTTGTTATCAGACTGGCTTTATTTGGTTGGTAAATCGTTAAACTCGATTTTACTATACTGTTTCGCAAACACTATTGTCAACACTTTTTATCATTTTGTACATAAAATACAATCTTCATCGGAAACTTTTGTATAATTTAACTTTGACAGGCAAGCAATAAATCAATAATATGAAATAAGTTACTATTTTTTAACGATAAATGCGCAATAATATGCATGTTTTGCTGATACGTTGCCATTTCTTGCCATGTTTATCGTTCAACAAGAAAAGTGAGGTTTTTTCATGGTTATCTACGTTGATGCTGCGGCCTTCAAAGATGGTGACGGCAGTGAAAAGAGGCCCTTCAAGCACATAAACGACGCAGCCAGAATTGCTGTAGCCGGAGATGAAATTGTAGTAAAACCCGGAATATACAGAGAACATGTCATCCCAGTAAATGCTGGAACCAAAGACTCTCCGATTGTTTACCGTTCAGAATCACCTTTGGGCGCAGTTATCACAGGAGCCGAAGAAGTTACCGGTTGGAAAAAGGTAAAGGGAAATACCTGGACTGTTCGCATAAGTAACACAATATTCGGAGACTATAACCCTTACATAGAAAGAGTATATGGAGACTGGTATTTTTCACCTATTATCAGACATACCGGATCTGTCTTTTTAAATGACAGCATGATGTATGAAGCATCCTCACTTGATGAATGCCAAAAAGGCAAAGGCGATCCTCTTGCCTGGGATCAGAATGCTGCCAAGTACCTGTGGTATACAGAACAGGATGAGAAAACCAACGAGACTGTTCTGTACGCCAACTTCCAGGGCCTGGATCCGGAAAAAGAGAAGGTAGAGATCAGTGTACGCCGCAATGTCTTTATGCCTACCAAGAACCATGTTAATTACATCACGGTCAGTGGTTTTGTGCTCTGTAAAGCTGCCACAACCTGGGCTCCGCCTGCTGCTTACCAGGACGGCATGATCGGCCCTCATTGGAGTATGGGATGGATTATCGAAGACTGTGAAGTTTACGGAAGCCGCTGCTGCGGTATTTCTCTGGGAAAATACTTAGATGAAGAAAACGATATGTATTTTACTCAGAAGCAGGTAAAGAGTCCAACTCAGATGGAAAGAGATGCTGTCTGCAGAGGTCAGTACCATGGCTGGTTAAAAGAAAAAATCGGTCATCACATCATTCGCCGCTGCCATGTTCACCACTGTGAGCAAACCGGTATCGTAGGAAGAATGGGTGCCGTATTCTCAACTATTGAAGATTGTGATATCCATGATGTCTGTACATCACAGCAGCTTGGCGGTGCAGAGACAGCCGGAATCAAGCTTCATGCGGCAATTGATGTCACTATCAGACGAAATCACATATATAACTGTATCATGGGTGTATGGCTTGACTGGGAAGCACAGGGAGCAAGAGTCAGTCAGAACCTGATGCATGACAACTATAGACATAATGGATTAAAGCAGGCTCCCGGAGCAATGTTCTCTACCGATGTATTTATCGAAGTTGGCCATGGCCCTACACTAATAGATAATAACATCCTGCTTTCACCAACAGCTATCATCATTCCTAGTGAAGGAATTGCTGTAGTGCATAACCTTGTTTTGGGCGGCTTTGGCCTTATCAACTCTGGTGTAGACAGCATTGTTAACGGTCAGAGAGAACCAAGGTTTACTCCTTACCACATCCGTCACAGGACAGAAGTTGCGGGCTTTATGACAATTCTTCACGGCGATGACAGAATATATAACAACATCTTTATTCAGCAGCATCCTGTAACTGACAAGAAAAAGACTGCTGCCGACGCCGAGTATGAAGTAGTAGGTACAAAGCCCTTTGATATCTTCCCGTCTTACGAAGAGTGGATAGGCCAGTTTGACTTTAATAAAAATCCTGACATGGGAGCTCTTGCAGAAGCTCACTTTGGTCATCTTCCAGTCTGGCTTGAAGGTAATGCGTACTTTGGCGGCGCAACTATCTGTAAGCACGAGAAGAAAAAGAATCATATGGAAGATAAAAAGACAAAGGTCACAATTGAGATTAAAGAAAAGAGCGGTGACTGGTATCTTAAGACAAATGCCGGAAAAGCACTCGGTGATTTCCTCTGCAGCGTGATCACTACAGATACTCTCGGCAAAGCTTTTGAGCCTGAGCAGAGATTTGAAAATCCTGATGGCACTCCAATTACTTTTGACAATGATTTCTTTGGAAACCACAGAAACACAAATACTATTCCGGGACCTATTGCCAAGCTTGATAACAAGGAATTACTTGTCTGGAAAAAATAAGCTTAAGAAATACATATGGTAACTATTTCCTAAAGTTTTTTAAGGCAACATAATAGGGATGGCAGCTAATTGGGCTGTCATCCCTATTTTTATCTTTATTTATCCCCTAAACCTTCTCTGTCTTTTGAATACTAGTGCGAAACCTATAGCTACCAGAATTGCTACTGCTGATACTCCTGCATAAATGTAATCAGTTACGGAAACTTTAGAGAATGAAAACTCACCAAATCCTTCAGGAGGGCTGAAGCTATCATCGTCGCCTCCAGGTCCACTTGGCGGGCTAAAGCTATCTGAGTCTCCCCCAAAACCACCAGAACCGCCTCCGGGGAAGCCATTGCCTCCACCGCCGCCCATAGAGCCCATGTCGGAAATGGTAATTGCAGATGCATCAATTAGATTTGTACTATCTTCTTTCTGACCGGAATCTGTTGATGGTATAGTTCCATCAAGCTGACCTTCTATACTCTGACATCTTTGTTCAACGAACTGTCCCATTGTTTCAACAGCCTTCTCAAATTCTTCCATGCTGCAGAACTTTGTAGGATCTTTTTCAACATACTCATAGATCATGTTGTATGTTTTATTTACAAGCTCTTCAAGATAGCCACTGGTATAGAACTGATCAATAAACTCCTGATAGAGCATGTGGTAATCCTCTGTATACTCTTCAGTAGAAGTAATCCATGAGAACATTGGTCTGTCATTGCTTCCTTCAGTTACGGACTGAGGTGTATCAATAGGGTCATTGACAACGTCTGTTGCATCCTGTCCCTGGAAGGTACCGTAGGCAAGGTTATAATCCCATGGAATCATTGAAAGCTTGCCATCTTCTTCATAGAGATAGTAGTTATGGATCATGTTGCCGGTATAACTGTCTCCATTGACTACAAAGTTATGAACAACCATGTATCTCATAACTTCCTCTACATCTACTCCATTAGCAATCTCCTCGGAATCTGCATTTTCTATTCCTTCACTAAGTGACTTTAACGCCCTAATTAGACGCTTTTTATCTGCAGTAGTTGCATTTGTCTTTGCACTGTTAAAAATTGTTGAATAGCTGTCTATATCATCATCGGAGTACTGAAGCTTGGCATCACTGCTGCCCATTCCAAAGTTTGGCATGTTTCCACCTTGGAAATCAGTCATTTCGCCATCTCCGAAATCTTGCATCTCTCCATTTCCGGAGTCAGGCATATTTCCACCTGAGAAGTCTCCACTTGGAGGACTGTTTTTGTCAGTTGCATTTGAATCCGAATCTGAGCTCTTTTCCTTCGAATCTCGTTTATGTTTTTTCTCAGATTTTTCTTCGGAGTCGGATTCTGTCTTTTCACTTGAATCTTCCTTGGAAGCATCAGATGATTTCTTTTCGAATGGATTATCCATTCCAAGTTCATCAAAGTCCAGATCCTTCATATCAAATCCGCCGCCGTTACCACGACCGCCGCCCATCGACATACTGTCAGGCTTATAAAGATCTCCATAATTAGTTCCATATGTTCTTTCAAGGAAAGAATCTTCAACTGCCTCAACTGCCAGATAGAGTCCCCAGTCCTCACCGTTGACTGTTATGTAGCAATAGCTCACAAGCGGTGAATCTACGCCAAACTCATTCATAAGAGTATAGGCGATATAATCTTTCATCATTGTATAATCTTGAATAAGATTATTAAGACACAACTTGTCAAGGCCATGATAGTTTCCTGCTGTCTCATAAGCATCAAACTCTATCTTCAGGCTATATCTTTCACTTCCAAGCTGAGAAACTGTACTAAGCGAGGTATTACCTTTAGCTCTGATACCTACATTTTTTACCGTTTCACCATCAATTGTCACATCAGCAACGGAGTATTCCTCTGAAGTCGCATTTTCTATAAAACTGTCCCAGTCATCCATTGCTATATCAATTGTATGGACATAGCTGTCATCAAAAAGCGAATCCTCGTATCCAAAAGAGATCGTGCTGTCCGCCTTAACACCAAGAGCGCTGCTATTCATAAATAATACAGTAACAAGAACCGCCAGGACTGTGATGATGACGCATATTTTGTTTATGTTTTTGTTACTAACCATTTATGCTCCTTAACCCATGTACTCGCCGTTGTAGCTTACAAGGACTGCGCTGTTTACGCCTTCCATATCAGCAAGTTCATTTACAAAATCTGTATTGTCTTCCTTAAGTCTTACTTCGATATTCAGCTCAAGATTTCCCTTCTGGGCACTCTTGCTCTTTACAACGAATTTATCAGTTTTTGATTTAATAAACTCAGTAGCCTTAACCTCCGCGTCATGTCCTGTGCAGTTTACAACTACAATGTAAGGCATAAGATAGGATTTCTTATTTACAAATACAAGAAGAATAATTCCGATGATAATGCTGCCAAATACTGCA
Organism: uncultured Butyrivibrio sp.; assembly: GCF_947169445.1. GTDB lineage: Bacteria > Bacillota > Clostridia > Lachnospirales > Lachnospiraceae > Butyrivibrio. Next base: position 75,639 of record NZ_CAMVPU010000010.1, read on the forward strand.
AGTGGAATCATTCCTGCTGCCAGAACTATGCCCACACCGATTGACCAGAATAAAAACGCAATCTCAAGGGGTTCCTTAATTGCAGCTCTGAAACGCACGATAGAAAGTGCACCTACCATTCCAAGTGAAAGAACCACGTTACTGGTTACTGCAAGAATTACAAGGGTTGTGATCATTGTCAGGGCCACAAGAGTTACTCCGAAGCTTGATGAATACATAACTCCCTGATAAGTCTTCTTATATACAAGAAAAATGAAAACACCGATTGCAAAGGCAAGAACAATTGCAATTACCATGTCTAATACACTCACACTTGTTACATTCTCAAGAAAGCTTGATTTAAATACATCACTAAAACTCATTTTTATTATTCTCCTCATTAAAAAATATTTTTATTGTTTTACTTTGCTTCTATTACGGGGTATCTACATGCCTCATATTTAGAAAACGACCCACTCTTTGCGTGCGGAAGCTGGACTAAATCCCGTATTATTTCAGGAAGGAAATTATCCCATTTGACTTCCATAACGCAGGCGCCAAAGGCGGCAGGAACAGTTATGCAGTCAGGGTTCAAAAAGTCTATACAGTTAAGTCCTGATCTGATGTTATAATCCAGCGTCACTCTTACATTTCCCGGAGCATAGATAAATGGTTCTCTGGTATAATCCACAATCGTTCTTGGCCGTAGTCTTTCCGATACCATTTTTGAATAGAGTTCTTTTATAAGCTCGTTAGAACTCTCCTTCATCCAATCAATATCCCCGTCAACAATCTTTTGTGCTTCTTCCCTTGAAAGAGATGCTGAAACCTTGGTTCCAAGACCGCTTGCTTTACTCTTTTTCTCTAGGTGAATCACAGATGTGTCCCCGTTGTAGTATCTGATTCGGAACTTCTGTCTCCTACTGACACCAGCCTGTTTTTCCCTAAGAGCCTTATCATCCGGAGTATCAAAATAGAGACTTCTTATAAGATACTTACCCTCTATAGCATGCGGGTCCGGTGTTGCTACAGCTCGCAGTCTTTGCCGTATGGCAATCATATCCTGTGCTGTTACTTCGTGTTTTATTTCATGTCTAAATTGCACGGCATTCTCCTTTCTTTTTCTCCGTAAAAAAATATACTCCCCTTACCTAAATTGAAACTAAAAATATCTTTTTAGCAAATAAAAAAAGCTGTAAAAAATGAATAATCATTTTTTACAGCTTTTAATCAATCTATTTAATTATTTAGATCAAAGTGCCTCGTGGCATGTACGAGCGATAACGTCGAGCTGCTGCTCCTTAGTAAGGTTGATGAACTTAACAGCATATCCTGATACACGGATAGTGAAGTTAGCATACTCAGGCTTCTCAGGATGCTCCATAGCATCGATGAGCTTCTCCTTACCAAATACGTTAACGTTAAGGTGATGTGAACCCTGATCGAAGTATCCATCAAGAACATTAACAAGCTTGTTAGCTCTCTCTTCGTCATCATGACCAAGAGCGTTAGGATTCATTGTCTGTGTATTTGAAATTCCGTCGAGTGCATACTCGTAAGGAATCTTAGCAACAGAGTTAAGTGAAGCAAGAAGACCGTTCTTCTCTGCACCGTAGGATGGTGAAGCACCAGGAGCAAATGAAGCAAATGCCGGTCTTCCATCAGGTGTAGCACCTGTAGCCTTACCATAAACAACATTTGATGTGATTGTAAGGATAGATGTTGTAGGCTCTGAATCACGGTATGTATGGTGCTTCTCAATCTTCTTCATGAATGTCTTAAGGAGCCATACTGCGATCTCGTCTGCTCTCTCATCATCGTTACCGTATCTTGGGAAGTCTCCCTCGATCTTGTAATCAACAACAAGACCTGACTCATCACGTACAGTAGAAACCTTAGCATACTTGATAGCTGAAAGTGAATCTACAACATGTGAGAAACCAGCGATACCTGTAGCGAATGTACGTCTAACGTTTGTATCGATAAGAGCCATCTCAGCTGCTTCGTAGTAGTACTTGTCATGCATGTACTGGATAAGGTTGAGGATATTTACATAAAGTCCTGCAAGCCAATCCATCATGATGTCATACTTGTGCATAACTTCGTTATAATCAAGAACCTCTGATGTAATAGGTGCCATCTCAGGTCCTACCTGCATGTGCTTGCCGTCCTTTGTAAGGAACTTCTCATCCTTACCGCCGTTGATAGCGTAAAGAAGGCACTTAGCAAGGTTAGCTCTTGCTCCGAAGAACTGCATCTCTTTACCAGTCTGTGTAGCAGATACGCAGCAGCAGATGCTGTAGTCATCGCCCCAGATAGGTCTCATAACATCGTCGTTCTCGTACTGGATTGAAGATGTTGTAACAGAGATCTTAGCAGCATACTTCTTGAATGTAGCTGGAAGCTTTGAAGTATAAAGTACTGTAAGGTTAGGCTCTGGTGAAGGTCCCATGTTCTCAAGTGTATGAAGGAATCTGAAGTCGTTCTTGGTAACCATGTGACGTCCGTCCATACCAAATCCACCAACCTCAAGAGTAGCCCATACTGGATCACCTGAGAAGAGGTTGTTGTATGAAGGAATACGAGCGAACTTAACCATTCTGAACTTCATTGTCATGTGGTCGATAAGCTCCTGAGCCTGAGCCTCTGTAAGTGTTCCTTCCTTAATATCTCTCTCGATATAGATGTCAAGGAAAGTAGATACACGTCCAACTGACATAGCAGCACCGTTCTGAGTCTTGATAGCTGCAAGATATCCAAAGTAAAGCCACTGAACAGCCTCTTTAGCGTTCTTAGCAGGCTGTGAAATATCAAATCCGTAAACAGCAGCCATTGCCTTCATTCCCTTAAGAGCTCTAACCTGCTCTGAGATTTCTTCTCTCTGGCGAATGATGTGGTCAAGCATTGTGCCATCGCCGCAGTTATCGTAATCTTCCATCTTCTTCTTGATGAGGTAGTCGATACCGTAAAGAGCTACTCTTCTGTAGTCGCCTACGATACGTCCACGGCCGTATGTATCTGGAAGACCAGTTACGATGTGGCTGTGTCTTGCTGCTCTCATCTCTGGTGTGTAAGCATCAAATACTGCCTGGTTGTGTGTCTTGTGGTACTCAGTGAAGATCTTGTGGAACTTCTCATTTACCTTGTAACCGTATGTCTCAGCAGCTTCCTCAGCCATCTTGATTCCGCCGTAAGGCATGAATGCTCTCTTAAGAGGCTTGTCTGTCTGAAGACCAACGATCTGCTCAAGGTCTTTCATTGACTCATCAATATATCCAGGGCCATAAGCTGTAAGGCTTGATACAACTTCTGTCTCGCACTCAAGTACGCCGCCCTTTTCACGCTCCATCTTCTGAAGCTCCTGTAATTTGCCCCAAAGCTTGTTGGTAGCATCAGTAGCATCAGCAAGGAAGCTCTCATCTCCATCATAAGGTGTGTAGTTGTTCTGGATGAAATCTCTTACGTTTACATCATCCAGCCAGTGGGTTCCCTTAAACCCTCTCCATGCTTCGTTCATAATATAAACTCCTCTCAAACAAATAAATGCTTGTTAATTATTTATCACTTACGTGTTCCGACAAGTATATTATCATTCAGCCGCATAGCAAACATTGATTATAATCAAATTTTAATATCTTTTTTATAATTCACATTTTGGACACAAAAAATGTATGTATTTCTGATACCGCATAGTTACAACTTATCATGCACGATCTGTTCATACATACATTTCTATTATCAAGATATTTTATCAATAAAAATTTCACGCTTCTCCGCGAAGGATCCTTGTAGCGTTCTCCACCCTGTCTGATGATGGAGACTGCACTCCCTCCAGCTGATATGGAATTCCGAGGGCTTCAAACTTGTGCTGTCCCATGGAATGATAGGGAAGAACCTCAATTTTCTGAACGTTTGAAAGTGTCTCTATAAACTTTCTTGTCTCTATAAGATATTCATCAACATCAGTTATCCCCGGAACCAGTACATGTCTGATCCAGATAGGCTTACTTATTTCTGACAGATATTTCATTCCCTCAATAATATTCTCATTTGGAAGCCCTGTAAGCTTTATGTGTTCTTCTCTGTCAATATGCTTAATATCTACCAAAAGAAGATCTGTATACTTCATAAGCTCTTCAAACTTACCAAAGAACTCACTGTTTCTATCAGAAACAAATGGCTGCAGCGCTGTGTCTATGCAAGTATTTATATTTCTAGCCTTGGCTTCTTTAAACAGCTCAATCAGAAAATCAATCTGAAGCAGTGGCTCTCCACCGCTTACAGTAATTCCACCTTCCTCTCCCCAATATCCGCGATATCTTTCCGCAAAATCCAAAAGTTCCTGTGGTGTTCTCATATCTTCTGAATGGGGGTCCCAGGTGTCAGCATTGTGGCAATACTTACATCTTAATTTACATCCTTTTAAAAATACGATAAATCTTATTCCGGGTCCATCTACTGAGCCAAAAGTTTCTACAGAATGAATTGCGCCTTTTATCATCAAAAACCTCTTTCTTTGAATTAAATCTAAAAAAATTGTTTCACAGTATTCACCAATAAGATGACTTTACTGTGAAACATATATTTCCCTCAGGGTATCTCTGTCGATTATCTTGATCTTGGCATGGCCACGTCTCTCGATAAGTCCCATTTTCTCCAGTTCCCTGAGCTTGCGGCTCACTGTCTCCATTCTCAGGTTAACGCTTGCCGCAATGTCATCGAGTTTCAATACTATATCATCAGTAGCACTTCTGTCTACCCTGTACATCAAAAAACCTGCAAGACGAGCCATGGGATCTTTTGTCGAAAGCAGCATATTTCTTTCGTTTGCGTCGTGTAATTTTTTACTGAGCAAAATAATGATATTCATCGCCGCAGTAGGATCATCTACAACCTTAATGAAATCGTCTCTGTGGATCTGACAGATTGATGCATTTGTCAGACAGACTGCAGAATAGGGATATATACTGCCATCCAGGAACATGCCTTCCCAAATAATATCGTGGTCTGCAAGAATTGTAATAATCTGCTCTCTTCCCAGTGAATCTACTCGGCACAGCTTTATTCTGCCCTTACGGATAATACATATGGACTCAACCGGTTCGCCCTCTCGGAAAAGATAACTTCCCTTCTTGAGATTCTCATGCATGGAATGTTCCATCAGGCTTACCTGCGCATTTACAGGAAGGCTTTCAATAATAGGCACACTCTCCGTGCAAAAGCCACCACATTCCTCGCATATATTCAGTCCGATTATGCCTCGTTTTAATTCCTCAGCTCTCGTCTGATACTGGTATACGCCCTGATTTTTATCCAGTATGCTGTTTTGCTGATCTCTGTTATTTTCCCGCATGATACCTGCTTGTCACATTTTCTTACAAAAATAGCGTTAATCAAAAGTTTACGCCAATATTGATATTCCACTTAATTACGATCTGGACCACAGATAGCAATATGCCTGTGTCCTTGCCGCAAATGGTTCGTTTTTTAATAACTCCCTGACCTGCTCCTTGGTGTACCATCCCGGCTCGATTTCCTCAAGAGTAGAACTGCTCTTGGCAAAAGAACCTGCTGCCCTTCCTACGCAGCATACATTCTTTTCATTTGAAAACCCTACCGCACTATAGCTTTCACCAATCCAGTCATCTATCGCGATAAGGTCAAGTCCGGTTTCCTCCTTGAGTTCACGCTTTGCGCTTTCCTCAGGATTTTCTCCCGGATCTATAAGCCCAGCCGGGAAATTGTATACCCAGGCCCCCGGAGCCATTCTGAACTCTTTATTTATTAGTATTCTTTCACCGGACTCATCGTGCATTATAAGCACAACTGCATCGACCTTTTTATTGTGTATATCCTCAAATCCCTTTAAATCCGGATTTCTGCTGATTATCTCGTAGACCTTCTCCTGTTCATCTACGGTCTTATAATGTAGGTCATACCTGGTAATAAATTTACCCTGTTCTTTTTTCTCTAAAAACTCGAATTCCATATTACTCCCCAGATAGAAAAATAATTACTGTCGCGGCTCTGCCCAACGCAAATATGTATTTCGTTGAACACTTTCACAGGTCAAATAGCTCCATAAACAATCTGTCTGATTCCACGTATAAAGCTATAGTCGCATCCGCCCTCTATCTGTTGCATGTAAATCACAATAAGCTCCTCACTTGGATCCACAAAGAAATAGGTTCCGGCCATGCCATCCCAGCCATATTCTCCTATGCTACCATTTGAGGTTGCCATGGACGGATCAGTAAGAATCCTGAAATAATTCCCATAATTATACCCGCGGCAACTTTCCAGATCAAAAGCCTGATACTGAAGATCCGTTAATTGAGGCATTGTCATATAAGAAAGAGTCTTTTTACCAATCAGCTCTTTTCCATGATAAGAACCTTTGTTGAGAAGCATCTGCGCAAAATGAGCATAATCATTAGCTGTGGAATAAAGACCTGAACCTCCCATTTCGAACCAGGGCAGACCGGTAGGATTTTCCATCTCCATACGTCTCTTTACATCATCCTCAGCTCTTACTACTCTTCCTGTCTTATCTCTTCTGAAAAGAACTGCCTGTCTGAAAGCCTTGCTCTCATCAATCCTAAAGTCAGTATCTTCCATATTAAGCGGAACGAATAATTCTTTTTTCAAAAAATCCGAGTATTTCTTTCCGGTAATAACCTCTATGACACCCGCCATTATATCTGCAGAATGTCCATATCTAAAGCCTGTACCGGGTTCGAAAGCAAGGTAGCCTTCTGCCAGTTTGTTGCAGACATCAACGTTACTCTTTAATATTCCCGACTGTCTCTGAATCTTGGCTTCCTTATAAACGCGGGACATTGACCTTTCTGCTTCACCAAAATCGCCAGAATATACTATTCCGGAAGTCATATTGAGTAAATCTCTTATTGTAATAGGATTAACAGCTTTAGTAATTCCCTCTGGCGAAGCAACTTTACAATCAGCAAAAGCCGGAAGATAATCCGAAACCTTGCTCATAAGATCCAGCTCACCACGTTCATACAGTATCATTGCTGCTACAGCAGTGATTGGCTTGGTCATGCTGAAAATCTTGTAAATACTGTCCTCTCTGTCGGGCTCATAATGGTTCTCGTAAACTCTTTTTCCATTATGTTCCACTATGATCGTGGCACCTTGAAGTTTTCCTTTTTCACGCTGTTTTTCAATTAGCGTATCAAGTCTGCCAAGCTTTCTGATATTCATAACAACTTTCCCTTAACCCTGTAATTTAATATTTTACTGAAGGCAGCATATATTTTCTCTCATAGAAATCAACTGCCTTATCGAATCCATCACTCTTTTCCCTCTTAAGAGTTTCAAGATATTCATGAGCATCATAGAGATCCTCATCTACTTCAATTATTCCAACCGCGATATTACTGCAATGATCAGCAATTCGCTCAAAATCTGTTCCAATATCACTAAGATCAAATCCCTGCTCTATAGTGCATTTGCCTTTTCTGAGTCTTCTTACATGACGTCTCTTAACTTCCAGATTAATGCCGTCAATGGTTTCCTCAAGAGGCTCGATTGTCTTGGCCAGGTTAATATCCTGTTCTTCAAAGGCTCTGATGGCCAAATCCATAATCTCTTTTACCGCTGAAGCAAAGATATCCATCTCACTCTGTGCCTTAGGAGAAAATGCTCTCTTGTTATCACTCATGCCCTTGGCCTTTTCCATGATATTAAGCGCATGATCGCTAATTCTCTCATAATCAGTTATACAGTGGAGCAAAAGAGATAGCGTATGACTATCCTGTTCTCCCAAATGATGAGAGTTGATCTTCATCAGATATGTTCCAAGCTGATCTTCGTAGCTGTCTATCTTTCTCTCAAGATGCTCAACCTCATCTGCCACATCCTGGTCGTACTCCGTGATAAGAGTAATTGCTTTATCCAGTGACTCCTGTGACATCTTGGCCATGGTAATAGCAGCGAGCCTTGCCTGCTCAAGCGCAAATGGAGGGTTTGACAAAAATCTTGGATCCAGAGTACGTATTCCCTCCTGCTCTTCCTGCTCTTTCTTCTCCTTTTCATCAATCGGAATAGTCTTAAGAGCAAGATTAACCAGAAGCTGAGCAAATGGCAGCATAAGTGGTGTTGCCACAAGGTTTATAAGTGTATGAATACCCGCAATGCCCACCATTCCAATTTCGTCATTCATGAATGCGAAATTGATTACAGCGTTAAGCGCATAGAATATTATCATGAAAAGAGATGCTTTGATAATGTTAAAGTACAGATGCATAAGAGCGGTTCTTTTACCATTCTTGTTGGCACCAAGTGATGAAAGAATTGCTGTTATACAGGTTCCTACTTCTGCGCCTACTACAACAGGAATTGCCATGCTGTATTTTACCTTAACTGATAATGAAAGAGCCTGCAAAACACCGATTGTTCCGGCAGAACTCTGAATTACCATTGTAAAGATAATACCAACAAGAAATCCAATAATAGGATTACTAAAAGTTGTAAGAAAAGCCTTAAAGGAATCAACATCCTTGAGCGGAGATACGGCGCTGGACATTGTGGACATACCAAACATCAGAACCGAAAAACCAAGAAGAATTGTTCCAATGTTTTTCTTTTTCTCACCTTTTCCGAACATATAGAGTCCGATACCTATAAGTGCCAAAAATGGTGTAAAAGATGCCGGCTTCAGCAAATTAATTATGAAATTATCACTGCTGATTGCATTAAGTGAAAGAAGCCAGGCAGTAAAGGTAGTACCAAGGTTAGCGCCTAATATAACGCTTACTGCCTGTTTCAAAGACATAATTCCCGAATTAACAAGACCAACAACCATTACGGTTGATGCAGACGATGACTGCACAAGAGCAGTCACACCTACTCCAAAAAGATACGCTATAAATGGATGCTTAGTGACACTGGCAAGAACGCTTTCCAGTTTTCCTCCTGCCATCTTGGTAAGGCCACCGCTCATAACATTCATTCCATAAAGAAACATGGCAAGGCCACCTACTAATCCCGCTACTAAGCTGAACATCTCTATTGAACTCATTTTCCCTCCGTATAGGCACTCTCCTCTAAAAGCTCTTCATATCAAATGCTCTTAATGCCTATTTTTTCTACTATTTCTCTGTGTTACAGCTATATATTACAGTATTAAACTAAAAAATACCATAAAAAACTAAGAATTCGCGTTATTTTAGAATTCACTTTAGTCCGTCAATCAAGGCTTTTGAAAAATCTCACATACTCACCAAAATGAGCTTTTTCAAGTCTTACATTTCTTTCTGTTCCGTCACCGCTATAGCCATGAGAATATATATTTTCCTCAACTCTCACCACATCTTTTTCTTTAAATCCAAGTTTTTTACATAGATTAATGGAAACAGTATTGTCTTTTTTTACCAGTGCCTGCACCTGTTCCAGCAAAAGAACCGACTTGCCGTATTCCAAAATTGCCGAGCAGGCCTCATAGGCATATCCTTGATGCTGATACTTTTTTCCTATCAAAAATCCCAGTTCAATCTCATCAAAGCCATTTCGTACCGAGTAGCCCGCTCTTCCTATAACTTCGTTATCTTCAAGCCTTACAATAGTCCATATTCCAAATCCCATAAGGCCGTATACTTTATCTATATAATCCTTCTGGTACCGCTTCTCATCCTCCGGATTTTCAAAGAGTCCTTCCATATATTTAGTCATTTCCGGCTCTTTGTACAATCTGTAAAATTCATCAACATCATCAACCGTTGTTTCCCTGATCATAAGCCGTTCTGTCCGGATGACTTCCCATGGTTCTCCGGCATATCTCTGATATACCTTCACAAAGGAATCCATGTCTACCTCTTCAATCTCGGAAAAGACATACTTAAGCCCTTTAAACTCCTGCCCCTGATTCCCCTCGTGTAGTACTCCAACACAATAAAATCCGCGATTTCTTAATTCTTCTGCATTATCAGCTTCATCTGTAATAACAAGAGTCTCTTTTTTATAATCGTCATCCGCTTTATCAAAAGCTTCATCCCCACATACATACACTTCGGAACAGTAGCCACATGTTCTTATATATTCTGCAGTTCTTACCATCTGCATTTTAATATTTTCTATAGAATATGATTTTTCCTGTAATGAAAAAATTATGTTTTTAAGCATTCTTCTCACCTGTCCTATATGTTTTATTATATTACAGCATAAAAGAAGATTTCAAATAGCCAAAAACGGCTGACCACAAATGTGATCAACCGTTTTATCTCATACATATTTTGTTATTACATCAGCCCTCTTCGTTCTCCTCTTTCTTCTTTCCAAGGAAGAAAAGAACTGTTGCTGAAACTGCTGCCAAAATTATTACTGCAATTCTGCCTACTGTATTAGTAGTATCATCTGTTCTTGAACGTCTTGCTCCAAGTACAGCTGCTCCATTTGTTCCTGTAGCCGGTACTCTTCTTGCACCAAGAACTGCTGGATCCTCTGCTACCAGATTGCTTGTGGTTGCAACCGGTCCCTGTGGTGTAACAGGCTGCTCCGGAACAGGATCACCATAATTTGGTTCTGGCTCAGGTGTTGGTTCTGGTATTGGGTCTGGAGTTGGTGGTATTGGTGTTGGAGGTATTGGATCCGGAGTTGGATCTTCTTCTGGTTCCTTCTCCCATACCGCATAAAGAATGTTATTATCCTTACCACCATTATTATCTGCTGCAATCAGTATCTTTCCATTATTAAGATCATCTCCTGCCACAATTTCCGCAACTGTAGCGTTAGGATTTGTACTCCATCCAAGGAACTTATATCCCGAACGAACCGGTAATCCAGTCTGCTCATATGTCTTAGCCTTATCAGCCTTATTGATAGCTATCTCTGTAGCATTAGTCTGTCCACCACCTGTAAAGTTAGCATCATACTTGTAAGCTGTTGTCTCAGTTGATGAATCCTTTGATCCAAGCTCTTCAAATTTAGCTCTAAGTGTTACAACTGACTTACCGGTAGCCTTTGAAATAAGCTCATCTTTGATATTAAATGAGTTATTCGGATAGTGGAAACCAACTACCTTACCATCTTTATCAAGAAGCTCCCATCCAATAAACTTATGCTTTGTGCTTGTTACTGTAGGTCTTGTCTGAACTCTAACCGATGATCCTGAAGAATAATTGTAACCGTCAGTAGGTGCATTTGTTGCTATAGCCGGATCAACAATATATTTAACAGCTATTTCTCCAGGTTTACGCCACTTTGCAATAAGTGAAACATCATCAATAATCTTTGAGCCAAGGATGTATAATTCTCCATTAGGCTTGTTCTCATACCAACCAACAAGTTCCCATTTAGTACCATCAGAGTCTGTCTTTTTAACATTTTCCTTCATTGAGTTTACGTCAAGGACATACCCCCAACCCACTTTATTTCCTCCAGCACTCTTATCAAAGGCCTTGAGGTTATCCGGTAATACTCCTCCATCCGGATCAAGCATAACATTATAGACTTTCTCTTCCATTATTGCATAGAGGACAACTCCTCCAATTGGCATTGTTTTAGAGAAATCAAACTCATCCGTTTTTCTGGAAGCAGATGTTGCAGCCTTATTAGTACTCCAATACAGGAAGTATTTCTCAGGCTGAGTATTGCTGGTAAATCTATCGTTCAGTTTTTTTATTATCTCGCTCTGATCTTTGTAGTCACTGAGTGGTTGCTCATAATAGATCGTATCGTTTATCTCTTTGAGCGTTTCATCACCATATCTAAATGTAAGATTATATTTCAAACGTCTAAAGCGAATATCATAACCATCTCCTGTTGCAGGCAAATCAGGATCACCAACACTGATAGTCTTCCAATTACTCTCAACATCAGCATCTTCAATACGCTTATACTGAGAAACTTCGAAGCCTATATACTTATTGGTTATAACCCACTGCTGCAAAGATTGCATTGTATCATCTGGTTTCTTATAATTCGGATCGGTACTATCTAATATGGCATCATAATATCCAACATATTTTCCACTGGCATCTTTCTCTATCTTCTGCTTATAGAAATTGATAACTCTATTATTGTATTGCATATCATCACGATATCGTCTCAATGCCAAATATGCTTTAGGACTGCCATCCTTGGCAGTAGCAGCCGCTATATCATCAAGAATAAATGCATCCAGGAATGTAGTTCCCACTTTATTTGCATCAGCCCAATCACCTGCCGGCCAATCATAACTATCATCTGCATATTTTAATCTTTGTCCGTAAAGACCTTGATACGTTTTGGAAGATACATAATAATAAAATTTTGAATTTGTATATTTTTTGTTTGTATCAACAAACTTCCATCCACTACCATCATTTTTTATTGGTGCAAACTCTACACCCACATATGTCGTTCCACCTGATTTAAGCTTTCCGACACCGTAGACCCCACCATATACGCCTGTAGTATTAATGGTGCTAGGATCTGTAGTAACATTAACATCAAAGAACTCGATAGTAATAAGATTTCTGTCATAATACAGGTTAATAACTGTATCACCTTTAATTCCAAGCTTATTAACTACTTTTTTGCCGGTTCCATCTGTAATCTTAGCTTTTGAATAATGGAAGCCCGTATATGGCGTTGAAGGAATCATACTCTTTGCGTCTGCTACAGATACACCATCAATCTTAACATCCGGAGTCGTTGTTCCCTCTACAGCAACACTAGCATTATACTTAGCTTTCAAAACCTTGCTAGTTTCATAATCATAAGTCTTATCAGCATCTGACGCATTTTTGCTGTCGTTTATATTTTGCTTCCAAATAATAACAGTATAATTTACTTCTGCATCCTCTTCCCACTTAGCATACAGAGTTATCTCATTACCTTTTTTGATGGATTCTTCGATTTTCTTGGTCCAGTCAAAATCAGGTGTGGTAAGCCCTGCATCCAATCCCTCTTTTGTGTACCATCCAAGGAACTTATATCCCTTACGAGTTGGCTTAACAACTGGTTCTACAGGAGCTTCTCCATACTCAACAAGCACTGGCTCTGTATAAGAAGCCTCTCCACTTGTAACTTCCCCTGTAACAGGATCTGTAACTTTATCATTTGCATCGAAATTTATGTAGTAAGGATTAATTACATAAGCATAGATAGTAACGTCTTTACTAACTTCGAGCTTATCATTTTTAATAAGACCATCACCGCTATCCTTGATTGTTGTCCAGCCAAGGAATTTCTTATGCGCCTCGTCTAATTTCTTGATAGTATCCGCATCGACAGGATACTTAACATCATCAACAGTTACTGAAGCATTTACAACACTGCCATCTGCACCCACAGTAGATACAGCCTTTTTAATATCAACAATCTCACCGTCAATGCCAACAAAAGATACATAATATGTTGTCTCTACACTGGCTTTAACCTTTACAGTTGTCTGAGGCTCTGTGTACTCAGTGGTAGACGCATTAAATGGGAATGAAAGCTTTGTTGTAGTTCCATCAACAAACCATCCAAGGAATTCCTCCTGAGGATCAACATTGCCAGGATTCTTCTGATCATAAGGGATACCCGGATCCTTTACTTCTTCTCCATTCTTAGCTATCTGTGTATTCCACAGTTCTCCACGATAATAGAACTCATATGCTACAGTCTTATATTCATCAGCTGCATTTTCATTCTTTTTATCTTTACCTGCAATAATGAAAACAGAGAACTGACTTACTTCAAACTCTACGCTATCAGCTTCACCCTGGGAGTTAGTTACGATGTTGGCACCGATCTCTTCAACCTCACCATTATGATCATGGAGAATACTGAATTCATCACCTTCAACTGCTTTTTCCAGTTCGATGCTTACATGTACGCTCTGATAATCTGCAGGATCAATTTCCTGACCTTCATATATAAAAGAAATATCTACGCCTTTGGCATCTGTAACCTTTTCGCCAAGCTGGCTCTGTGCTGTTTCAAGAGCCTGTGAATCAGAAATAGGGTTGATTGATACTTCTGTTCCCTCTGGAAACGCGCCTTCATCAACCTGTACAGACACTATCATTCCGCCTTTATGCACATCACTAACTTCGATGGCAGGCATCTTTTTCTCTTCTTTTTCTTCAACAGATGAAGCTTTTGCAGCAGCGTCATCGGAACTTGCAAGACTTGCAGCATCTTCCGAGCTAGCAAGACTGGCTGCGTCCTCTGAGCTTGCAAGGCTGGCTGCGTCCTCTGAGCTTGCCAAAGAAGCTGCATCTATTGCTTCTTCAGAAATACTTGAAGCACTTGATGAAGCCTCAGCTCCATGCTCTGATACATTTTCAACTGCTTCCTCTATATTCTCAACATAATCAGTAGAAGCTTCTGTTCCGGCTGCTATAGTAGCCTCGTCGAAATTCATCAGCTCTTCTAAAGCTTCCTGCGAAGCCCCGGCTGAAACCATTTCAGTCTCAAGAAAAGTCTCTTCAGAAACAGCTCCTTCCTGATCAGCTTCATCATTTACAACGTCTTCTGCATACGCTTCTTCCAAAGCAGCTCCCTCATCAGGAATCTGCTCCCAGTCGGCTGTGCTTATTTCATCCCCCATAAGCTCATCGACTGCTTCACCTTCTGCCGCCAAAGCACTTGCAACACTAAAATCACTTCCAAATGCTGTTACAGTCAAAGTGAGCGCAATAACAAAAGCCAATACTTTGTTCCACTTCTTAAGCATATGTAATACTCCCTCCCTAAGAAAAATCATGAAACTGAAAAACTATCTGCAGCCTTACCCATCATCTGGGTCTGCTCAACCGCCTCATTCATAAGTTTTAACAATTCCAAAGTACTTCTAAAACTCACCTGTTTATTTTCCTCCGCCCAGGTGATACGGCCTTGCCAACTGCTGTTCTGACAATGATCCACCTTCACTATGAAAGTACTTCTCTTGCTGCCCCCGCAGTTGTTGTTTGTAGTTGCTTGATCAATTCTTTTTTCCATACTTTAAACCTCAACGAGTGCTATTATATGAATTTCTCAATCATACAAACCATCATATTAATATAAATTTTTGAAAATATTTATACAGATACATGATAACATTTTATATTTAATTTCTAAACTTTATTTTAATAAAAATTGCAGTTTTTACAGTTTTTTTAGAATTTGGTGTAACAAAATTTCTCATCTCCATTTTATTAAAAAAATAAAAACGACACTGAAAATTGTTTTCAGTGTCGTTCATAATTTGTTTACAAATAATTCAAAGAATAGTTACTCAGAATCATCTTTTAGACATACTCTCTTGATAAGATAATATTGTCAGATGAGTTAAGACAATACCAATTTAAAAACTTTTTCATAATATGCCAGGTAAGGAAGCTTACCTGGCATCCTCCCTTTTATAGGGCTTTTTTATTTATTTGGATGTTCCCTGAAGGAATTTCTCCATATCTGCAACAGCAGATTCTTCATCTGATCCTTCCGCAATAACTGTTACTGTCTCACCTGAATTCAATGTGAGTGTCATCATGCCCATAATACTCTTGGCATTTACTCTCTTAGACTGTGCTTCAATATGAACAGTGCTGTCATATTTGCTGGCAAGCTGTACAAGTTCAGCCACAGGTCTTGCTTCAAGTCCTCTAGGCAGCTTAATTTCGATAGATTTTGTAATCATAATTCCCCTCCTAAAATAAAAACCTCTTTAGTTTCCTTTTATCTTATCAGCGATTTCACTTAGTTTCCTTAATCTATGGTTCACTCCAGATTTACCCACAGGCGGGTCGAGGAGTTTCCCTAGTTCCAACAGAGTCGCATCCGGATGTTCCAGCCTTACCTCTGCCATCTCCCGTAAATTAACATGAAGATTTTCAAATCCGTAATGATCCCTGACATAGGTTATATCTTCAATCTGTTTAGTTGCCGCATTCACTGTCTTGGTAATATTGGCAACCTCGCAATTAACGCGACGATTTATTGAATTACGCATTTCCTTAACTATACGCAGATTCTCAAGATTCATGAGACTGACCGGTGCCTCCATTATATTAAGAAGATCTACAATTCCTGCACCTTCCTTAATATATAAGACATAATACTTCTTCCGGCGAACAATCTTCGCTTCAATATCGAAGCTCTCAATCATCTCCTGAAGCTGCCTGGCCTGATTCTCATATGTGCAAACAAATTCAAGATGATATCCCTTGTTAGGATTACTGATAGAGCCTATACACATAAATGTATCTCGCAAAAAAGCTCTTTTACAGCAGGAATTCCTGGTAACCTGAGGGCTGACTCCTTCAAAAGGTTCCCGAAGGTTACCTTCACTATCAACCAGCTTGATAGCACCAAGAACTGACTTCACGTCACTCTGATCCGTAAGCACACGCCTGTAAATCCTACCATTTTCCTTATAATCCGGCGTTTCCTCAAAAATGCTAGTTCCTATATTAAATGCTTTTTTTAATAATGTAAAGAACTTTCTAACCACAAGCGGGTTGTCATCCTGCAGAAGCAGCGCCATTTCGCCGCTTTCCTCCACGCTTATATACCCTGCCCCACAAATGATAGCTGCTATCTCAGCCAGCTGACAATGCCTCGGCGCAGAGATGTGCTTAGACAGTTCTTCCTTTACTTCCGAAGAAAAAGACATACTATATTACCTTGCCTGCTTCACATCCCTGTGAAAAATTTTAATTCCAAAATTTCCATCCATGGATTTTAATCTTTCGTATAGCTCATTGGCTATAGTAACACTTCTATGCTGACCACCGGTGCAGCCAATGCCAACAACCAGCTGATATTTTCCCTCCTGAACATATCCGGGGATCAAAAACTCCAACATATCTGTCAGCTTATCCAAAAACTCTCCGCAGGCCGGAAAGCTCTTTACATAATCCTGCACAGGCTTATCATTACCGGTCTGATGCTTAAGTTCATCGATATAATACGGATTGGGCAAAAATCTAACATCAAACACCATATCAGCATCGGCCGGAATTCCATACTTAAACCCAAAGGACAGTATGGTTATCATCAGAGAGTTATAACTCTTATTCTTAACAAAAATCCTGTCCAATTCTTCCTTCAACTCTCTGGTTAAAAGCTGTGAAGAATCTATAACATAATCAGCTCTCTTTTTGACTTCCGCCAAAACAGCTCTCTCTTTGGCTATTCCATCCTCAATCCTGCTGCCAATGTCATTCACATTCATAGGATGAACACGTCTGGTCTCTTTATATCTTTTTATAAGAACCTGATCACTGCAATCCATAAAAAGAACTTCTGTAGGAATTCCACGCTCTTTAAGCGCATCTATCATTCCCGCAACTTCCTCAAAGGACTGACCAGCTCTGGCATCTATACCCAAAACAACCTTATCAATATCATTGTCAGGCATGGTGATAAGGTCCATAAATTTCCCTATCAGAGATACCGGGAGATTATCAACGCAGTAATATCCTGCATCCTCCAGCATATGTATTGCTGTAGCCTTTCCACCGCCACTCATTCCTGTTACTATGACAAATCTCATGTTTTTCGGACCTTTCTTATTAACTGTCAGTTACTATTCAAAATCCCCCAACATAATAACTTCCGGCTCAAGTTTCACGCCAAAAGTGTCATATACCTTCTTCTGAACATCACCGATAAGCCTGTAAATGTCTAAAGAAGTTGCATCCCCCTTATTAATAACAAATCCGCAATGTTTCTCAGACACGTAGGCTCCGCCAACGCTATAGCCTCTAAGTCCTGCATCCTCAATAAGCTTACCTGCAAAATACCCTTCGGGTCTCTTAAAGGTAGATCCTGCACTCGGGTACTCAAGCGGCTGCTTTTCTTTTCTCTTAAGCGCAAGTTCCTGCATCTTGCCAGTAATAAGTTCCTGGTCACCTTGTTCAAGCTGCAAAAGAACCGCTACTACCACAAAACCTTTTCCCTTAAGCGCACTTGTCCTGTATCCAAACTCCATTGCCTCATTACTCAGACTTAGGAGCTCGCCCTCAGAATTCAGCGCTCTCACCTCTTTAGTAACCAGCTTCATTTCTCCGCCATAAGCTCCGGCATTCATTATCATAGCTCCGCCTATGGTCCCCGGTATTCCGGCAGCAAACTCGAAACCAGTCAGGGAATTATCTCTTGCAAAAGAAGCTATGAACGAATTCATGGCTCCTCCTTCTGCATATATTGTATTACCATCCTCGAGATGAATATCGGCCAGTCTCGTAAGTGAAATAACCGCTCCATTATATCCTTTATCAGAGACCAAAAGATTACTTCCATTTCCAAGGATTAAATACTCCACCTTGGATTCTTTTAATACGCAAATAACCTTATTAAGATCATCAAGGCTCCCTGGCCGTAAAAATAAGCTTGCAGGCCCACCAGTTCTGAATGTGGTGTGCCTGCTCATATTCTCATTAGTACATATCTCCAAATCCGAAGATATTTCTTTTAATTTATTAATAATATCCTGGTTCAAAAAATACTCCCATTTATTCCATATTATATGGAAAATCAGTAAAGCAACATCTTTGCTGCGCCATATACTCCAGCATCATTTCCAAGCTTAGCCAAAGCAAATTTGACATCCTTGCATCCAGGGAAAACAAACTTGTTAAAGCTTGGCATTAAAAGATCGAAAAGCATCTCTCCTGCCTTTGACACTCCGCCACCAAGAACAATAATCTCAGGATTAACAACGCTGGCTGTAACAGCGATGCCCTTTCCAAGATAATAACCATATCTTTCTGCAATTTCCTTGGCAACCTTGTCTCCAGCCTTAGCAGCGTCAAAGATATCTTTACACTCAAACTTTTCTTTCTGTCTAAGAACACTATCTTCTGATGAAGCTGCGAGAATTCTATTTGCAAGTCTTACTGCACCTGTTGCGCTTGCATACTGCTCAAAACAGCCATGGTTTCCGCATCCGCATGCATCAGGCTCATTTTCCTCAAGATTGATATGTCCGATTTCTCCACCTGATCCCTTAGAACCGGCAAGAATCTTACCTTCATTAATGATTCCGCCGCCTACACCTGTACCAAGTGTAACAAGAAGCATATTCTGATAGCCCTGTCCGCCACCCTTCCAAGCTTCACCGAGAGCTGCAACATTTGCATCATTACCAGCCTTAACAGGAAGCTTCAACTTGGAATGAAGCTCATTAACAACATTAATCTTCTCCCATCCAAGGTTTACAGCCTGATAGCATAAGCCATCAACGTTTACCGCGCCGGGAACACCGATACCTGCGCCAACAACATCTGAATCATCGATATTTCTTTCCTTCATCTTGGCTCTAATTGCTTCTGCCACATCTGAAAGAATAAACTCCCCATTATTTTCTGTTCTTGTTGGAATCTCCCAAAACTCGACCTTTTCACCAGCCTCTGTAAGTAATCCGATCTTAGCAGTTGTTCCTCCAACATCTACTCCAAATACGTATCTCGCCATTTTATGTATATTCTCCTTTATAAAAATTTACTCCTCTTTATATCCCCAAATCATTCATCATCGTCGTCTTCACCGCGTCTGCGAGCAAGCGAATTCTGAACTCTGTTATACAATTCCTGAGCAGCATTATAGCCCATAGCTTTCTGTCTGTGGTTAACAGCTGCAGATTCACAGATAACCGCAAGATTTCTACCGGGACGGATAGGAATACGATGGCATACTATCTTATTGCCAAGATATTCAGTGTACTCTTCCTCAAGACCAAGTCTGTCGTACTCTTTGTCCTTGTCCCAGTCTTCAAGCTTGATTACAAGGTCAATATTCTGTGTTTCTCTGACGCTTGATACACCATAAAGTGTCTTAACATCAATGATACCAACACCTCTCATTTCAATGAAATGCTTGGTGATATCCGGTGCAGTTCCTATAAGAGTCTCCTCACTGACTCTTCTAAGCTCTACAACATCATCAGATACAAGTCGGTGTCCTCTTTTTATAAGCTCAATAGCAGTCTCGGATTTACCAATTCCGCTCTCACCGGTAATAAGCACACCAACACCATAAATATCCACAAGTACTCCATGGATGGAAATGCATGGCGCAAGCTTAACGTTGAGCCATCTAATAATTTCAGCCATAAATGCTGAAGTTGATTTCTTTGTAATAAGAACAGGAACCTTCTCCTCAACTGCAATCTTTATGAAAAGAGGATCAGGAGTAAGTTCTCTACAGAAAACCACGCCCGGAATATCAAAAGACAAGAACTCTCTATACATCTTTTCCTTCTGATCTTCAGGCATTGACTCCATATATGTATACTCAACAAAGCCTATTATCTGAAGTCTAGTTGCTTCGAAATGTTCAAAATACCCTGCCAGCTGAAGTGCTGGTCTGTTGATATCCGGCTGATTTATACGGATCTTTTTAATATCAAGTTCCGGTGTCAGATTATCAAGCTTCATTTTCTCAATGATAGTTTTAAGACTTACGCTTGCCATACGTGCCTCCTGGAAATTTAATAGTTGTATTTTCCTAATACAAATAATATCCCATCTGTAATCTGTGAGATATTATATATTATTCATGGAAAAAATCATAGATTTGTTTAGCAACATTTTCCGGAATCTCAGGAATCTTCGATAAATCCTCTACACTTGCGTTTTTAATGTCATCAATTGACTTAAAATTCCGCATCAGGGCCTTGCGCCTTGACGGTCCGATTCCAGGAATATCATCAAGTGAGCTTTTTACCTGAGCCTTACTTCTAAGCGACCTGTGATACTCTATCGCAAACCGGTGAGCCTCATCCTGAATTCTTGTAATAAGTTTGAACCCCTCTGACCTGGTATCTATAGGAAGTTCCACATTATTATAGTATAGTCCTCTGGTCCTGTGATTATCATCCTTCACCATTCCGCATACAGGAATACTGATTCCCAGCTCCTCCAGCACCTGAAGACATATATTAACCTGCCCGCGTCCTCCATCCATCAGTATCAGATCCGGGAACCTGGTAAAAGAACCGTACTGTGCATCAATATCCCTGACTTCCAGATCATGCTTTTCTTCTATTCCATGCAATAGTCTTCGTGTCAAAACCTCATGCATGCACGCATAATCATCCGGACCCGCAACAGATTTGATTCTAAACTTCCTGTAATCGCTTTTCTTGGGCTTTCCCTTTTCATATACGACCATAGAACCAACATTGGCAAACCCGCTTATGTTGGAAATATCATAGGCCTCCATACGACTAAGCCCTTTTATTCCCAGCAAATTCTCTATTTCTTTGACTGCACCGATTGTCCTTCCCTCTTCACGCTTGATACGTTCTTTATCCTTAGAAAGAACCAAAAGCGCATTCTGAGTAGCCAACTCCATAAGCTTCTCTTTTTGACCGCGCTCGGGAACAGTGATGTACACCCTGCTGCCCTTTCGCTGAGAAAGCCATTTTTCAATGATCTCCATATCCTCTATAGCTTCCGGCAACATAAGCTCTCTTGGAATAAACGGTGTCCCGGCATAAAACTGTTTTACAAAGTTCAAAAGAATTTCTGCCTGCGGATTTTCTGACACATGGGTCATATAAAAGTGTTCTCTTCCAATAAGTCTGCCATCTCTTACAAAAAAGACCTGAATCACAGCATCCTTATCATCTGAAGC
Organism: uncultured Butyrivibrio sp.; assembly: GCF_947169445.1. Classification (GTDB taxonomy): domain Bacteria; phylum Bacillota; class Clostridia; order Lachnospirales; family Lachnospiraceae; genus Butyrivibrio. The sequence continues at coordinate 97,170 of NZ_CAMVPU010000010.1, forward strand.
AATCGCAACAATATCCTTATCCTCCATAGAGGAATCCGTCATTTTCTGCTTTTGCGCCACCACTCTTACACTATTTAAAAGATCTCTGTATTTAGCCGCCGCCTCAAAATCCAGTTCCTCTGAAGCATTCTCCATCTTCTGCTCAAGGTCTTTCATAATGGAGCCATAATTTCCATTTAAAAAATCCAGAGCACCATCTATGCGCTTTTTGTATTCTTCTTTGGATATCGCTCCGGTACATGGACCGCAGCACTGTTTCATGTGATAGTTAAGACACGGTCTCTCCAGACCTATATCTCTTGGGAGAACCCTGTTGCAGGTCCTAAGTCCATAGATTTTATTGATTAGTTCTATTGTATCTTTAACAGCCGCAGCACTTGTAAAAGGCCCGAAATATCTTGATTTATCTTTTTTCATAAGTCTGGAAAAAAGAACTCTGGGATAATCCTCTGAAACAGTAACTTTTATATAAGGATAGGTTTTATCATCCTTAAGAAGTGTATTGTATCTTGGGGAGTTTTCTTTTATCAGATTGTTCTCCAGAACCAGTGCTTCTAGTTCGGAATCAGTAACAATGTACTCAAATCTGGCAATCTGCTTCACCATCTGGTCTATAGACGGTCCACGGCCAATATTTGCACGAAAATATGACCTTACACGATTGTGAAGGTTAATGGCTTTTCCAACATACATGATGGTATCATTCTCATCACGCATGATATAAACTCCCGGCTTATTGGGGAGTTTTTTTAATTCTTCTTTAATATCAAAACCACTCATATTTCACTGATAAAACCCCGCCCACATATGTGAGCAGGGTTTAAAACACCAATCACTGTTTGTCAAAATCTCCGGGAACATTTGAAAAGCGACCTCTATTCTCGTCTCTTACTGTGTTCTCGGCACTTTCTGAAGTAGCATCATTCTGATCCTTAACTCCGGAATCTGTAACTGTCGCATCAAAGATGCTCTGATAAGCCTGCACTGGTTCAGTCCCCAAATCATTTTCTGCCTCAGGGCTGCTATCAACCTGTGGATTCTCAGGCTCTTTTTCGTTTTTCACAGGAACGTTTTCGCCCACAAGCGCTGATTCTGCTCTGGTTGCATAAATACGTCCATGCTTAGCTGCTTCCATCTCTTCCTGTGTAGGTTCAGGAATGTTATAGACCTCACGATAAATCTTCATAAATTCCTTACCGGTAATGGTCTCTTTTTCAATCAGGAACTGAGCAATCTTATCCATTGCATCAAGATGATCTCTGATTATCTGCTTAGCCTTTTCATAGCAATCTGCAAGAAGCTTTTTAACTTCTTCATCAACAAGCGCCGCTGTCTGATCACTACAATTAAGTACCCTGTTTCCATCAAGATATCTGTTTTGAACGGATTCAAGCTGCATCAGGCCAAATCTTTCACTCATACCAAACATGGTTATCATACTGCGAGCCATTGATGTAGCCTTTTCGATATCGTTCTCAGCCCCCGTTGTTACTGTGTTGAAAATAACTTCCTCAGCAGCTCTTCCGCCAAGAGAAACTATAATATCATCAATAATCTCATCTTTTGTCTGAAGATACTTCTCATCTTCAGGAACCTGCATAACATATCCAAGTGCTCCCATAGTTCTTGGAACAATAGTGATCTTCTGAACCGGTTCTGTATTCTTCTGAACTGCACTGATAAGAGCATGTCCAACCTCATGGTAGGATACGATCTTACGCTCTTCCTTACTAAGAATTCTATCCTTCTTCTCTTTACCAACAAGCACCTGTTCAACTGCTTCCATAAGATCCTGCTGGCAAACATACTCGCGATGAGCTTTAACTGCATTTATGGCAGCTTCGTTTATCATATTGGCAAGATCGGATCCAACTGCTCCACTGGTTGCAAGAGCAATTCCCTTAAGATCTACAGTTTCATCCATCTTGACATCCTTGGAATGAACCTTGAGAATTTCCTCACGTCCCTTAAGGTCTGGCTTATCTACAATAATTCTTCTGTCAAAACGTCCCGGACGAAGAAGCGCCTTATCCAATATTTCAGGTCTGTTAGTAGCTCCCAGTATAAGAACACCCTTTGAAGAATCAAATCCATCCATTTCTGAAAGAAGCTGATTCAATGTCTGCTCTCTTTCCTCATTTCCACCACCATACTTATTGTCACGGCTACGTCCGATAGCATCAATCTCATCAATGAAAATAATACATGGAGCATTTTTGCTTGCTTCATTAAACAGATCTCTTACACGGCTTGCACCAACACCAACGTACAGCTCTATGAAATCAGAACCAGCAAGTGAGTAAAAAGGAACATGTGCTTCACCGGCTACTGCCTTGGCAAGAAGAGTTTTACCTGTTCCTGGAGGTCCTACAAGAAGCGCTCCTTTTGGAAGCTTAGCACCAATCTTGGCATACTTGGCAGGATTATGAAGGAAATCTACTACTTCGACCAAAGACTCCTTCGCCTCATCCTCGCCGGCTACATCCTTAAAGGTTACGCCAGTCTCCTTCTGTACATAAACCTTGGCATTACTCTTGCCGACGCTTAATGGGCCACCGCCCTTTCCCATTCTCCTGAAGATCAATGACAAGATAAGCCACATCAAAAGAATCGGAGCAACATAGTATAAAATGAATGTAAGGATCACACCGGAGTTATCCGGAACCTCACTGCTTACCTCAACACCGGCATCAATCATTCGCTTGGTCAGGTCACTATCTTCTTCTGCTTTTCCTGTATAGTAGGTAACAGTAGTAGTCCCTGCCCAATAAGAATATCCTTTTCCAAGCTGATCCTCTTCCTTAGTCACCTTGGGAGTAATGTTTACTCTGTCATCCTCAATAACTATGCTCTCAACCTCACCATTATCAACCATGTTGATAAACTCGGTATAAGTTATCTCGCGATTTGTGTTCTCTGAAAATGCCCGAAGGAAATATGTCATGCAGATCATTGTCACGAGTGCCGCAACAAGGAGCAATATTATATTCTGCCTTCTAGGTGAGTTCGATCCATCACCCAGTGGATTATTATTTCTCTGATTTTGATTATTATCCATATCCTTTTTCCGTTTCTTACATTATAATTAATAATGTTATGATAATTGAGCGATATAGTCAAACGCTTGAAGCATTTTACATCACATAATATTATTATCTGGAACTATATTTTGGAATTATATCGCGCACAATTTATTTTTTCAAGTCCATGTACCAAAAGATTCACAAAGTTTTTTCAAAATCACCTAGATTTTATCGTTTCAAATATATATAATAAGACTTTGTTTTAAAACATATTTCTTTTTATTCATAATTATTTCAAAAAATGTCTCGTCAATAATCAGGAGGAAGTCAGAAAAATGGCAGTAAAGTATATTTTTGTCACTGGTGGTGTTGTATCAGGTCTAGGAAAGGGCATCACAGCAGCATCTCTGGGACGATTACTTAAGGCTCGTGGCTATAAGGTTACGATGCAGAAATTTGATCCCTATATCAATATTGACCCCGGAACAATGAACCCTGTTCAGCACGGAGAAGTATTCGTGACTGAAGATGGTACTGAAACTGACCTCGATCTTGGTCACTATGAAAGATTTATTGACGAGAATCTTGATAAAAATTCTAATGTTACTACCGGTAAAATTTACTGGTCTGTTCTTCAGAAGGAGCGTCGCGGCGACTATGGCGGACGCACCGTACAGGTTATCCCTCATATTACCAATGAGATAAAGAGCAAATTCTATAGAAACTTCACCGATGACGAAACCCGTATCGCTATTATTGAAGTTGGTGGAACAGTCGGAGATATTGAATCTCAGCCATTCCTTGAAGCAATCAGACAGTTCCAGCACGAAGTTGGTCATGAGAATGCTATGCTGATCCTTGTTTCTCTTATTCCATATCTTCGCTGCTCTCAGGAAATTAAGACCAAGCCTACTCAGTCTGCTGTTAAGACAATGCAGGGAATGGGACTTCAGCCTGATGTGATCGTATGTCGTACTGAAATCGAACTTGATCAGGAGACCAAGGATAAGATAGCTCTTTTCTGTAACGTTCCAAGCAGCCACGTTCTCAACAACCTGGATCTTGAGTATCTTTACGAAGCTCCTCTTGCAATGGAAAAAGAGCACTTGGCGCAGGTAGCATGCGAATGCCTTAAACTTGATTGTCCTGAGCCCAACCTTGCTGACTGGAAGAATATGGTTGATACATTATATTCATTAAAACACGAAGTAAGAGTTGCTCTTGTCGGCAAATATACTCAGCTTCACGACGCTTATATTTCAGTTGTAGAAGCACTTAAACACGGTGGTATTTCCAATCAGACCGCTGTAGATATCAAATGGATTGATTCGGAAGAAGTCAATGATAGCAATGTGGCAGAATTCTTAAGTGATGTTGATGGCCTCATCGTTCCCGGTGGTTTCGGAGATAGAGGCATCGAAGGTATGATCACTTCTATAAAATATGCCAGAGAGAACAATATACCTTTCCTTGGCCTTTGCCTTGGAATGCAGCTTGCAATCATCGAGTTTGCAAGAGATGTTATCGGCTACAATGATGCTCATTCAATTGAATTTGATCCCAACACCACTCACCCTATGATCGCACTTTTACCTGATCAGAATGGTATAGAGGATATCGGCGGAACACTTCGTCTTGGCTCTTATCCTTGTGTTCTTGATAAGGATTCCAAAGCCTTTGAGTTATTCGGATCAGAGAATATTACCGAGAGACACCGCCACAGATATGAAGTCAACAACGATTACAGAGCTGTTCTTGTTTCAAACGGAATGAAGCTTTGCGGACTTTCTCCAGACGGAAGAATTGTTGAGATGATTGAGCTTCCATCCAACACATTCCATATGGCAACTCAGGCACATCCTGAACTTAAGTCCAGACCAAACAGACCACATCCTCTTTTCTCAGGATTTATCGGTGCTTCTTTGGAACACGAAAAGAACAGATAATAAAATATTGAAACAATAAAACAGGGGACAAATAAATCGCGTCATCTTGAAGATACGATTTTTTGTCCCCTTCTTCATTGTCTGAAACCATATTACTGATTAGATGCCATCATGATATACTGTCCACTGCCACTTGCCGCCTCATCCATCAGTTTCAACATTTCAAGCATACTTCTAAAATACCGAGTACGATTCTCTTCCGCATATATTATTTTCCCCTGCCAGGTTCCATTTTCACAATTTAAAATCTTAACAATAAACGTAGCCTGCTGCTTTTTATCAATTTTCTTATCCATATGACATCCTCGTCTTCAGGTAAATATATTATTTATCACTCCATATGTATTTAACAAATGATATAAAGCTTCTTTTCTATGGTCTTATTCTAATAAAACTCCAATCATGAAAATCATCATAGATTTGTCAGAAAACGAGATGATTCAGTTAAATAATTCTGAAAAATATTAATTAAAGATAAAGGCGCTGTATCTAATTAGATACAGCGCCTAAATATTTATCTTAACAAATTAAGCTCTATATGTTGAACTTCTAAAATGATCAAAGCTTAGGACCTGCAGCAACAAGTGCCTTACCAGCATCGTTACCCTCATACTTCTTGAAGTTCTTTGTGAATCTCTCTGCAAGATCCTTAGCCTTAGCTTCCCACTCAGAAGCATCAGCATATGTATCTCTAGGATCAAGAATTGCAGGATCTACTCCAGGAAGTGATGTAGGAACTTCGAAATCGAAGATCGGGATCTTCTTTGTCTCAGCCTTGTTTACATCGCCATTAAGGATTGCATCAATGATTCCACGTGTATCCTTAATAGAAATTCTCTTACCTGTTCCATTCCATCCTGTGTTAACAAGGTAAGCCTTTGCTCCAGACTTCTGCATCTTCTTAACAAGCTCTTCACCGTACTTTGTAGGATGAAGCTCAAGGAATGCCTGACCGAAGCAAGCTGAGAATGTAGGTGTAGGCTCTGTGATACCTCTCTCTGTTCCAGCAAGCTTAGCTGTGAAGCCTGAAAGGAAGTAGTACTGTGTCTGCTCAGGTGTAAGAATTGATACTGGAGGAAGTACTCCGAACGCATCAGCTGAAAGGAAGATAACGTTCTTAGCATCTGGGCCAGCAGAAATCTTGTTAACCTTCTGAACAATGTTCTCGATATGCTGAATTGGATAAGATACACGAGTATTCTCTGTTACGCTCTTATCATCAAAGTCGATCTTTCCGTTTGCATCAACAGTAACGTTCTCAAGAAGAGCATCTCTCTTGATAGCACCATAGATATCAGGCTCAGCTTCCTTATCAAGACCGATAACCTTAGCATAGCAGCCGCCTTCGAAGTTGAATACGCCGTTGTCGTCCCAACCATGCTCGTCATCACCGATAAGAAGTCTCTTAGGATCTGTTGAAAGAGTTGTCTTAC
>NZ_CAMVPU010000011.1 GCF_947169445.1 uncultured Butyrivibrio sp.
GCTTCCAGAGAACGGGAAGGATTGTGGGTTCTATAGTTCTTTCGTCAGTTATGTTTGGAATGATGCATCTGAATTTCAATCAGTTTGCTTATGGCGCAGTTATGGGCATTATGCTGGCTCTTTTGGTGGAGGCTACAGGATCGGTTTTGACATCCTTTATCGCTCATGCGGTATTCAATACCACAGAGGTTGTGCTGATGTTTGCAACCGGAGATGATCTTGAGAACGCATCGGATCTTGCTTCTAATTACCTTGATATGTTTGGAGATACGCTTTCGGCAGTGCTTTACAATGCATATCTTTTTGTGGCAGGAGCCATATTTACAGTGCTTGCAGTTCTCATCGTCCGCAAGATTGCATCATTGGAAGGAAGACGCGAGTTCTTTGATCATATTCCAAAGTCCCCGAAACAGGGCTACAAGCTGATCACAATCCCGCTGATCCTTGCGATGATCCTCTCCGTAGGCTATATGATTTTCTATGCACTGATGTGAGTAAAGCCTTGTTACCATTCATAGGAAACACCGCCCCGCCGTCACGGCAGCCAAAGTGACGAACAGCCAAGTTTTTCGCACCTGTGAAAGCTCTCATGAGTTCATGAGTTTTCTAAAGCTTTCGAAGAATTCTGTCCATGGCTCAACATGTTTGAGCATCCGACGGCCTTCTTTCGCGCAGTGCTTTTCTCGCTCGTCACTGACAAATGAAACATTTCTTAGATGTTCGCGCACCCTTTCGTTCAATGCGCCGCTCGTAGGCCAAAACTTGCAGGGCGAATCTAAGATATAAAACAGAAAATGCCATAGCTCGCATAGCGAGCGTATACAACGAGAAGGAATCTATCTTCCAAGCAAGCTTGAAGAAGTAGATTCCTTCTCGTTATTAAGGTGCTACGCACCTGTATGGCATTTTCTTAATAAAAGTATATTTATCGCCCTGCTGCAAACAAGTCCTCCGAGGGCGCAGGAAAGGGTGCTTTGCGAACATTAGAAATGGCATTTGCCATCTAAGACTCGCGGCGAAAAAACACCTGCTTGAAAGCGGCCTAGGATGTGAGTTTTGAGCCATGGAATTCTTCGTAGGCTTTAAAAAACCATGAACTCGGGAGCTTGAGGGGTAAGAAAAACTTGGAGTTTGAACGTAGGCTGCCGTGACGGCGGGGCGGTGGATATAAACTATGAATGGTAACGAAGAGGGCGGGCGTATAATAAGAACACCCGTAGCTTTTGGGGCTACGGGTGTCTTTCGTCTCAGATCCTGATATCGAAATTGGCGCCTATGTTGGGATTAACCGACAATTCGGCGGAGGAGTCAATTGTTGATACTAGCGCTTCTCCGGCGCTCTCCATAGTATCCAGACTCTTTGCCATCATTGCTACGCCTACGTCAGTCAGGAGTTTGTTCTGAGATAAAGCCATTGATAAAGCGGGTATATCCATAAGCACCTCCTGTGCGACAGTGATGTAACTAAAAAGCCACTGTTTCTAGCACATACACTTTATCCTTTAGGTATATATCGGATTTTTTTCAAAATGCTTAATAAGCTAAAGGGCTACCTTACCAACAAAAAAGGTTGGCCCTTTTTGTAAATTATGACAACAAAAATAAAAAAATATACAAAAAAGACCTATAACTAGGTAGATTTTTTTGTACATTTATATTAAAATGTCTTTAGTTTTTATTATCGCAGCGTGATTTTTTTGTTGCAGAAAGAGTGACAAATGATATCTAATCAGATTCTCCAGAACACAATTGATGGACTTAAGTCTATTGCACACGTGGAACTGTGCGTTCTCGACATTGATGGCAAGGAGGTTGCATCCACATCCACAGACATTGGAAAGGTTTCAATGGTTGCCAGAGATTTTGTAAATTCACCGGCTGATTCCCAGGAGATTCAGGGACATCAGTTCTTTAAAATATATGATGAGCAGCAGCTTGAGTATATTCTGATCTGCACCGGAAGCGGTGAGAACACATATATGCTTGGCAAGATGATTGCATACCAGATTCAGAGCCTTCTTGTGGCTTACAAGGAGAGATTTGATAAGGATAACTTTATCAAGAACCTGCTTTTGGACAACCTGCTTTTGGTTGATATATACAGCAGGGCCAAGAAACTGCATATTCAGACTGATTCAAAGCGTGTGGCTATGATAATCGAGTCTGTTAACGGCCGTGACAACAATGCTCTTGAGATTACCAGAACTCATTTTGGAAATGGTAACGACTTTGTTACAGAGGTTGATGAGGACAACGTGATCGTGGTTAAGGACGTGAGCGACCTTATGAAGTTAGGAGATATTTCACGAATTGCTGATGAGATGCTCCAGACTCTGGAAAAAGAGGGACTTAGCGGTGTCAGGATCGCCTATGGTACAGTGGTTGGTGAGATCAAAGAGGTCAGCCGTTCCTTCAAGGAAGCCAAGATGGCTTTGGATGTAGGCAAGATCTTCTTTGACGAGAGAAAGGTCATCTGCTACAGCGAGCTTGGAATCGGACGACTTATTTATCAGCTTCCGATCCCCCTTTGCAAGATGTTTATCAAGGAAATCTTTGGTGGTCGTAACCCGGATGACTTTGATCAGGAGACACTTACAACTATTGATAAGTTCTTTGAGAACAGTCTTAATGTTTCTGAGACATCAAGACAGCTCTTTATCCATAGAAACACACTGGTGTACAGACTGGATAAGCTCCAGAAGAGTACCGGTCTGGACCTTCGGGTGTTTGATGATGCGATTACCTTCAAGATCGCGCTTATGGTTGTCAGATACATGAAGTATATGGAGAAGTTTACGTAATTATTTAGGGGAGAGTTATGGAAAGAGGATATCGGAGAAAAAGAAGTAACAGGCAGATACCGGAGGATGAGGTAATCACGCTGGAAAACGTGACTAAATCTTATTCTACGGGTGCGCCTGCGTTAAACGGAGTCACCCTTCACATCAAGAGGGGTGAATTTGTTTTTATAGTAGGAGATAGCGGTTCGGGTAAGTCTACACTTATCAAGCTCCTGTTAAGAGAGCTGGTTCCTACAGATGGAGAGATTACTGTTCTTGGTTATAACTTAAGAAGAATCAAGCACAGTAAGATCCCTAAGTTTAGAAGAAATCTTGGAATAGTATTCCAGGATTTCAGACTTCTCAAGGACAGGAATGTCTATGAGAACGTCGCTTTTGCTCAGAGAATTGTACAGACTCCGAGCAGAGAGATTAAGAGAAATGTGCCTTCCATACTTGCAACTGTTAACCTTGCAGGCAAGTACAAAAATAAAATCAACCAGTTGTCTGGTGGTGAGCAGCAGAGAGTAGCTCTTGCAAGAGCCCTTGTAAACAGGCCGGCTATTCTTTTGGCAGATGAGCCTACCGGAAACCTTGATCCTAATAATTCATGGGAGATTATGAAGCTCATGGAGCAGATTAATGAAAACGGTACAACTGTTATCGTGGTTACCCACAACAGAGAAATCGTTAATGCCATGAAGAAGCGAGTTATTACCATGAAAAAGGGCGTCATAATAGAAGACGAGGAAGAAGGTATGTACATCGATGAGGATTAATAGTTTCTTTTACACCATTGGACAGGGATTTAAGAATCTCGGAAGAAATAAGTGGTACACACTGGCATCAGTTGCAACTATAAGTGCATGTCTTTTCCTTTTTGGACTCTTTTACTCCATAATTACCAATTTTCAGCATGTGGTAAAGACTGCGGAAGAAGGAGTTTCTGTTACGGTTTTCTTCAATGAGGGAACTACGGAGGATCAGATTCTTGCGGTAAAGAGTGACCTTGAGAGAAGAACAGAAGTAAGAGAAATTGTTTACGTTTCTGCGGACGAGGCCTGGGAGGGCTTCAAGGAGGAGTATCTTGGCGAGTATGCAGATGGCTTCACTGAGAATCCTCTTGCAGATTCAGCCAATCTTCAGATTTATCTAAGCGACGTATCTATGCAGTCTGCGCTGGTTACTTATGCGGAGTCCATCAGCGTTGTCAGAGAGGTTAACCGCTCTGAGGTTACAGCTAATACGCTGGATGGCATAAACAAGCTGATTGCTTATGTGTCTTTTGGTATTATCCTGATACTTCTTTTAGTATCGGTTTTCCTTATCAGCAATACTGTTACCATCGGTATTTCTGTGCGTAAGGATGAGATCAACATTATGAAATATATCGGAGCTACGGACTTTTTTGTAAGAGCGCCTTTCGTTGTTGAGGGTATTCTTATCGGAATCATAGGTTCAATTATTCCGCTGGTTATCGTGTATTTTGTTTATACCAGAGCAATTACCTATGTGGCATCGAAGTTTACAATGCTTAGTTCGTTGCTTAACTTTTTGCCTGTTGAAACCATTTATAACAAACTGGTGCCAATTTCACTGGCTATCGGTATCGGCATCGGTTTCTTTGGAAGCTTCACAACAGTAAGAAAGCACCTGCACGTGTGATGGTGTATTAAGAAGGAAGTTTATTTGGTTTGAACAGATTACTTATGAGGAGAATGAAAAAAATACTGTATGTCTTTTTGTGTCTGTGCCTCGTGATTTCTTTTTCCGCAGGTTCCACGGTCATTGTAAAGGCTGAGGTTACGGAGGAGAGCATCAAGGCGAAGGAAGCGCAGATTTCCAACGCCAAGAAGGAAAGGGACTCTCTCAAGAATGCCAAGACGGATCTTGAGAAGGTAAAAAAAGAGCTGGAGACCAGCAAGGCCAATCTGAACAGTTATATTTCACAGATTGATGCTTCACTTACAGATATACAGGGAAAAATCGATTCTCTTAACGAACAGATAACTGAAAAAGAGATGCAGATAGCGCAGACTACAGAAGAGCTTGAGGAAGCTGAGCGGATTCAGAAGGAGCAGTACGAGGCCATGAAGAAGCGAATCAAGTTCATGTACGAGCGTGGAAATGCCATTTACGTTGAACTTCTGGTGGAGTCGGGAAGTTTTGCGGACATGCTGAATAAGGCTGACTACATAGAGACGCTTTCAGCCTATGACAGACAGAAGCTCAACGAGTACATTGCGACTACCGAGCTTATTGCACTGACCAAGGAGGCTCTTGAGGAAGAGAAGGAGACTCTGGATGAAGCAAAGGCTGCAAGGGAAGAGGAACAGTCCAATCTTGAAGCGCTGATGAATCAAAAGAGTCAGGAGCTTAGTAGTGTCAAGGCGGATATTTCAGATAAAGAGGCAGCGATCAAGGCCTACGAAGAGGAAATCAAGGCTGAGAATGAAACGATTGCAGCTCTTGAAAAAGAGGTTGCAGCTGATAAGGCGGCTCTTTACAGTAAATACAAGTATGATGGCGGTGTATTTACCTGGCCATGTCCTAACTACACCAGAATTTCCGATAACTTCGGAATGAGAATGCATCCGACACTGCATGTTGAGAAGATGCATAATGGTATAGATCTGGCGGCTCCTGCGGGCTCTGCAATACTGGCAGCCTATGCGGGAACGGTAGTTGCTGCGGATTACAACAGTAGTATGGGTAATTACATCATGATCAATCATGGTGGCGGACTTTATACAATTTACATGCACTGCTCAGCGCTTTATGTTTCCAAGGGACAGGATGTTTCTGCTGGAACGAAGATAGCGGCAGTTGGTTCAACCGGAAGATCAACAGGTAATCACCTGCATTTCGGTGTCAGGTTAAATGGGGCATATGTGAGCCCTTGGAATTATTTGAAGTAAAAAGGTTATTTCTTCTGGCTGATAGCGAGTGGATGGTAGCCAAAAAAGAGGCATATAGTGGATACAAACGAAATTAATGGATTTAATGGATATAATGGTATGGGACAGGTTCCTGTGCCGGATGAAGGTGCGAACAGACGAAAGCTAAATGGCAGATTTATTGCTGGTATACTGATTGGATTTCTTGTGTCAGCACTTTGCATTTCTGCGGGAGTTCTTTTCCTGGTGTATACAAACAGATCAAGGATTGGTTCTCTTTTACCGACGGACAGTGAGCTTCTAAGTGAGTCCACAATGTTCAAGATAAAGGCTCTTGAAGATGTGATCGATACCTATTATTACAAGGCCGACGTGGATAAGTCTGTTGAGGCAGATGGACTCTACAAGGGACTTATGGATTCTCTGGGAGATCCTTACACGGTGTATTACACTGAGGAGGAGCTGACTGAAATGATGAACAGCACCAAGGGTATTTACTATGGAATTGGTGCTTATGTGAGCTATGACACTACGCTTAATATGGCGAGAATTTCAGGAGTTATGCCTGGAAGCCCTGCAGAGGCGGCAGATCTGTGCATTGATGATATCATCTATGAGGTTGATGGCGAGTCTACACAGGGATTATCTCTTGAAGAGGTTGTGGCTCTGATCAAGGGTGAGGCCGGAACTACAGTGCATATTTCTCTTGTCAGAAGCGGAGTAGCCGATAATGTGGAAGTGGATCTGGTAAGGCAGGAAATCGAGGTTCCTACTGTAAGTACAGAGGTTTATGACGATGGAATCGGTTATCTTAAGATCACTGAGTTTGATGAGGTTACCTACACACAGTTCCTGGAGGGAATGGCTGATTTAAGAGCGCAGGATATAAAGGGACTTATCATTGATCTTAGATCTAATCCTGGTGGTAATCTTGCAACTGTTTGCGATATTGCAAGGCAGCTTCTTCCTAAGGGCGTGATTGTATATACTGAGGACCGCGATGGCAACAGGGAGGATTACAACTGCGATGGCGAGAACGAGATTGATATTCCTGTGGTTGTGCTTGTGAATCAGTATTCTGCCAGTGCATCGGAGATTTTAGCTGGAGCTCTTAAGGATTATGGGATTGGAACGCTTGTTGGTAAGACTACATATGGAAAGGGAATCGTTCAGAGAATCTTTGATCTTAGAGATGGAACCGCTGTTAAGATCACGGTGAGCAGCTATTTTACACCTAATGGAATCAACATCCACGGAGTGGGCATCGAGCCGGATGTTGAGGTGGAATTCGATTCTGAGGCATATTCGGAAGATAAGACTGATACTCAGCTGGAGAAGGCGCTTGAGGTAATGCGCGGGAAGCTGAAGTGATGGTGCTAATATGTGCGAGGTATGCTTGAAGCATGGCGCGACATAACAGGGAGATTGCTCTGGTTATGCATAATTTGCTCGCGTTTCCTCGCAGTAATTCATGGGACAAAAATCAAAAGATCAATTCCTACGGTTTAAAACTGGGTAAACCGTAAACAGGAATTGATCTTTTTCTTTTTATCCGCATGAATTATCGTGCTCGTGCAAATGACTCGCAAATCATGCAATAACCAATCACAATCCCCCTGTCATTTCACACCATGCAAGTTTTGTCTACGATACATTAAACTGAACTCTTTCATATGATTAGCACAAACTAGCAGAAAAGCTTCAGATGAAAAAGTGAGGAATGGCTACTGTTTGTGAATAGAAATGTGTTGTATAAAAACTCTGATTTTTTTGGTTGACAAATTATGGAGCTTAAGTTAATATCTTAATTCGTGTTGAAAAGCACATCTAATTTTTTCATTTGCTCAATTCGAGCGAAGATTCCAATGAGAATTTGAAAGGTTGTTATGAGAGTTAAGGCGTGTATTTATACGGATTTAGGGCGCACCAGGAAGATTAATCAGGATGCAGCGCTAGTAAAAGTTGCGAGAAGTAGTAGGCATGGGAGAATGTCGCTTGTTGCAGTATGCGATGGAATGGGAGGACTTCAGAAAGGAGAGGTTGCCAGCTGTAAGGCGGTAAGAACGTTGGAGAGCTGGTTCCATGAGGAATTGCCGCTTCTTCAGAATATGCAGGAAAAAGAACTATGGGATGTGATTGAAAGTTCACTTGAGCGAGCTGTTATAAGGATAAATGGCGAGCTGAGAAGATATGGGAAGCACAGAGGGATTCAGCTTGGAACAACGCTTACAGCTCTTTTTCAGATGGGGAACAGGTATCTTACAGTGAATGTAGGGGATTCCAGGATTTATGCCATAAAAAGTAGTGGCGTGAGTCTTCTGACAAGAGATCAAAGTGTTGTGCAGGATAAGATGGACAAGGGGCTGATAACAAAAGATGAGGCGTCTTTTGATCAGCAGAAAAATGTGCTGCTTCAGTGTGTTGGGGCAAATCAGAATGTGACACCGCAGATACTGAGTGGAACGATTGATGGCCCGACGACTATTATTGCCTGTAGTGATGGCTTTTGGAGAACAATGGAACCGGAGCAGGTCAGGCAAAAGCTTTGTCCGCAGATGTGCCTGACTGACGAAGATATGTTAAATGAATGCAAGAAATTGGCAGATGCTGCGATTGAGAAAAATGAGGAGGACAACATTTCTGTTGCAGCGGTTTGTTTTGAGTAGAGAGATGGTTGCAGACTGGTCAGAAGGTAGTGCTTTGATGTCCGCTACATGAAAAACGATAAGGAAAATAATGGTTATGAGTGATTACAGAATTATTGCACCTCTTGGAAAGGGAGGAAACTGCGAAGCTTATCTGGCTGAGTATGGTGAGGAAAAAAGAAAAGTCACAGTAAAGAAGTGCAGGGAAATTGATGGCGAAGTGAGTGCCGGTATAAAGAAAAACATGGAGACCGAGGCGCGGATTTTGTCAGGGTTAAATCATAGGTCAATACCGAAGTTTATTGAGAAAAGCGGGAATACGATAGTGCTTGAATATATGCCGGGAGATTCGCTTGAGAAGATTGTTTTGAAAAGGGGAGCGGTTAAGGAGAAAGAGGCGGCAAGGATAGCCAAAGATCTTGCCGGGATTCTTAGGTATCTGCATGGTAGGAGGGAGCCTGTTATATACAGAGATCTAAAGCCTGCCAATATTGTGATCTCTGAAGAAGGAAAGGTGAGTCTGATTGATTTTGGAGCAGCGAGATATTACAAGCCATATGAACGCTCGGATACGGTGAACCTTGGAACTATGGGATTTGCGGCACCTGAGCAGTTTGGAAATCTGGGACAGACCGATCCAAGGACTGATATTTACTGCCTGGGAATGACTCTTTTGCAGATGGTGTCAGGAGTGAATACTCAGGATGCCGAGGCAGTGACCAGATACAAGCAAAATGGCGTGAAGGGTATTTCACCGGAATTCATGAGCATAATCAGAAAGTGTACCAGTCCGGACAGAGATGATCGCTTTAAGTCGGCCAAGGAAATCATGATTGCTCTGGATAACTATCCTAAGATGGTGAGGAAACGTGGATTCAGAAAGGCAATTAAGGCGTTAGTGGCAGCTTTTTTTATCTCGGTATTAGTTGCAGGTGCTGTGGCGCATAGTGAGAGCACAAGTGCGTTGGCGTATGAATATGGAGAAATGGCAAAAGAGATTGCAATAAAAGATGCGAATGAGAGATTGCCGCAGGTAAAACTTCGATTTTCTTACGCTAGGACAAGGATTGAGGAGTATTTGAAAGATATAGGGGTGATTGATGTTGAAAGAAAGAGCGAAAAGATGTTATTTGATAGAGCTGATAGTTGAATTTGAAATAATATGAATGGTTATAGAGATAATGGGAGAAGTGATAGATGTTGATTTTTGTATATACATTTGTAGTTGTACTTATAGCCCTTGTTGTAATTTTGGGTTTTGGTGCGATCCTTACGGGAGCAGGAGAAGAACCAGTAAGACCAGTAGAGGGAAAGGCCACGGCCGCCATGTGCACCACGAGGCTACTTGAATCCTGCGATTACAGTGAGGATAGCTTTGAAGATGATTTTGTGATAGAGCAGGATTTGGTATATACCTATGATTCAATCAATCTTTGATTTGCAAAGAATAGATTACTTTTGAGTAACAAATTTGACACCCTACATTGTAGGGCATATCATAATAACAGGAGGTGATCAAATGAGTTCTTTATTTGAAGATCTTCGAGATGGCTTGCAGGAAGCCATTGATTATGAGAAAGATACAGGAAAAGCCCGCGCAACTGTATATGTGATTGATCCCGTTAAAAAATTTAGTAATGAAGAAATAAAAAACATCCGAAACAAGGCAGGTATGACACAGGCTGTTTTTGCAAATTATATGGGTGTATCTCCTAAAACCGTTGAGGCATGGGAACTTGGTAGAACACATCCTACAGGGCCGGCATACAGATTGTTGGATATACTTGCAATGGGAAAAGAAAATGAATTATCATTTGTGTCAGTGAGAACAAAATAAATTGAAAAATGTGCTGTATGAGTTTTGACGGGATTATTCGATGGTAAGTTACTTGGTAACATAGATATGATGGCATCTTGAAGGGACGTGGCAAAAATGGAATTCAAATTACATTCGGATTTTAAACCAACCGGCGATCAGCCGCAGGCAATAAAAGAATTAGTTGATGGTTTCAAGGCGGGCAATCAGTTTGAGACTTTGCTTGGTGTGACAGGATCGGGAAAAACTTTCACAATGGCTAATGTCATTCAGGCGCTGCAGAAGCCAACGCTGATAATAAGCCATAATAAGACACTGGCAGGACAGCTTTATGGTGAGATGAAGGAGTTTTTTCCGGAAAACGCTGTAGAGTATTTTGTGTCCTACTACGATTATTACCAGCCGGAGGCCTACGTTCCTCAGACGGATACGTATATTGCCAAGGATTCCAGCATCAATGACGAGATTGATAAGCTGAGGCTTTCAGCTACGGCTTCACTGGCAGAGCGCAAGGATGTCATAGTTGTGGCATCGGTGTCCTGCATTTACGGTTTGGGTAGCCCTGAAGAATTCAAAGGCATGTCGATTTCTCTTCGTCCAGGGATGCGCAAGGACAGGGATGAGACTATAAAAGAACTGGTGGCCATCCAATATAACAGAAATGATCTGGATCTGAACAGATGTAATTTCAGGGTTCGTGGTGACACAATCGAGATATTCCCTGCAAACGCAGATGATTACCTCATCAGGGTTGAGTTTTTTGGAGATGAGATAGACAGGATCACAGAAGTGGAGCCGGTGACAGCCAAGGTTAAGAATGAGCTTTCGCATGTGATGATCTACCCTGCCTCACACTATGTTGTACCACAGGAAAAGATAAATATGGCCTGCGATAACATAGAAAAAGAGCTGGAGGAGCAGATAAAATACTTCAAAGGCGAGGACAGACTTATCGAGGCCCAGAGAATTTCCGAGAGAACCAATTTTGACGTTGAGATGATGAGGGAAACGGGCTTTTGCTCCGGAATTGAGAATTACTCAAGGCACCTTAATTTTGCGAAGCCAGGAGAACCGCCGCTTACACTGCTTGATTTCTTTGACAGAGATTTTTTGATCATTGTGGATGAGTCCCACATGACGATTCCGCAGGTTGGTGCTATGTATCACGGTGACCGCAGCAGGAAGCTGACGCTGGTGGACTATGGATTTAGATTGCCTTCGGCATTGGACAACAGACCGCTTAACTTTGAGGAGTTTGAGTCTCATATAGATCAGATGCTCTTTTGTTCTGCGACACCAGGCAAATATGAAGAAGAGCATGAGCTTCTTCGTGCCGAGCAGGTTATCAGACCGACAGGTCTTTTGGACCCGGAGATTTCGGTGCGTCCGGTTGAGGGACAGATTGATGATCTCATAAGTGAGATAAGAAAAGAAATAGATAAAAAGAGCAAGGTGCTGGTCACAACGCTTACAAAGCGCATGGCTGAGGACCTTACGGAATACCTTGCCGAATCCGGAATCAGGGTAAAATACCTGCATTCGGACATTGATACTTTGCAGAGAGCAGAGATTATCAGAGATATGCGACTGGATGTGTTCGATGTTCTGGTAGGTATCAACCTTCTTAGAGAAGGTCTTGATATTCCGGAGATATCACTTGTGGCCATAATTGATGCGGATAAAGAGGGCTTCCTTCGTTCCGAGACATCGCTTATTCAGACAATCGGCCGTGCGGCGCGAAATGCTGAGGGCCGTGTAATCATGTACGCAGACAACATGACTGACTCAATGCAAAAGGCTATCGATGAGACTAAGAGACGTCGTGCGATTCAGGAAAAGTACAACGAGGAGCATGGCATCACGCCGCAGACTATCAAGAAGGCGGTTCGTGATCTTATCGCAGTTACTAAGGCGATTGCAAAAGAAGAAGTGAAGTTCGAAAAAGATCCTGAATCCATGAATCAGGAAGAGCTGGAGAAGCTTATCGGACAGGTTCAGAAGAAGATGAAGAAGGCTGCAACAGAGCTCGACTTCGAAACAGCTGCAACCCTCCGCGACCAGATGATCGACCTCAAGAAAATTCTCAACGACATCACCGAAGGAAAATAAACCTGCGCGCGGATGTGATAACGACAGTGCAGATTGCTCCGATTATGCATAATTTGTTCGCGTCCGGCGCGCTAACAAATAGTGACACAAGAAATGAAGCCTCCGCGAGGGTAAACATGCAGTTTACCTCGCGGAGACGAAGATGTTACTTCAGCATCTTCTTTATGTAGGCACCGGTGTAGGATTTTTTGCACTTGGCAACCTGCTCGGGGGTACCCTTTACCACTACTGTGCCGCCGCCGGAACCGCCTTCAGGCCCCATGTCGATGATGTAGTCGCCGGTCTTGATGACATCAAGGTTGTGCTCGATTACCACAACGGTGTTGCCCTGCTCAACAAGCTTGTGCATGATCTTAACAAGCTTCTGAACATCGGCGAAGTGAAGGCCGGTTGTAGGCTCGTCAAGGATGTACACGGTCTTGCCGGTGCCTACTTTGGAAAGCTCAGTAGCAAGCTTGATTCGCTGCGCTTCACCGCCGGATAGCTCTGTGCTGGGCTGTCCAAGCTTGATGTAGCCAAGTCCTACATCATATAGAGTCTGGATCTTTCTCTTTATTGTCTTAACGTTCTCAAAGAAGCCAAGTGCTTCTTCTACTGTCATATCAAGCACATCGTAGATGCTCTTTCCCTTGTACTTAACATCGAGAGTTTCGTGATTGTAGCGCTTTCCACCGCAGACTTCACAGGGAACGTAAACGTCGGGAAGGAAGTGCATCTCGATCTTAATGATACCGTCACCGCCGCAGGCTTCGCAGCGTCCGCCTTTTACGTTGAAGGAAAAGCGCCCCTTCTTGTAGCCGCGGGCTTTTGCATCAGGAGTTCCTGCAAAAAGATCTCTGATCATATCGAAAACTCCGGTGTAGGTAGCTGGGTTAGAACGAGGGGTACGACCAATTGGAGACTGGTCGATGGCGATTACCTTATCTACCTGCTCGAGGCCTTGAATATCTTTATGTTTTCCCGGAATGACTCTGGCTCTGTTTAGCTCTTTTGCCAGGCGCTTGTAGAGAATCTCATTAACAAGAGAACTCTTGCCGGAGCCGGAAACACCGGTGACTATGGTCATAACTCCAAGAGGAATATCTACATCAATGTTCTTTAAGTTATTTTCCTGAGCGCCGATCACCTTAAGGAAGCCTGTAGGAGTGCGGCGGGTGTCAGGAACTTCAATCTTGAGTTTGCCGGATAAGTACTGGCCGGTGATGGATTCTTTTACCTGCATGATTTCCTCGGCAGTTCCAACAGCCACAATCTTGCCTCCGTGAGAGCCGGCACCGGGACCAACGTCTACGATATAATCTGCTGCTCTCATGGTATCCTCGTCGTGCTCAACAACGATAAGAGTGTTGCCAAGGTCGCGAAGGTTCTTCAAGGTATTGAGGAGCTTATCGTTATCCCTTTGGTGCAGGCCGATACTAGGCTCGTCCAAAATGTAGCATACACCGCAAAGGCCGGAACCAATCTGGGTTGCAAGTCTGATTCGCTGGGCTTCGCCGCCGGAAAGAGTTCCTGTTGCGCGGGAAAGTGACAGGTAATCGAGACCTACATCGATAAGGAATCCAACACGGGCGCGGATTTCTTTTAACACCTGAGCACCAATGACCATCTGATGTTCGGAGAGATTGAGGTTCTCCAGATAGTTGTGAAGCTCGCCGATGGACATGGAGGTTATTTCAAAAATATTTTTATCATCGATAGTTACAGCAAGAGATTCCTTTTTAAGACGCTGGCCGCCACAGAGCTGGCATGGCGTGATGCGCATGAACTCCTCGTACTCGGCTTTCATGGTCTCGGAAAAGGTCTCTTTGTAGCGCTGCTCGATGTTCTTGATAAGTCCGTCAAAAAGAATAGGATAATCACCGACACCGCGGCTGCCCTCATAATGGACGTTCACGGTCTTGTCGGCACCGTGGATCAGCATGTGGCGCACGTTTTCAGGAAGATCCTGGTAAGGTGTGTCGAGGCTGAACTTGTAGGCTTTGGCAAGGGCGCGAAGAGTAGCGTTGGTAAAACTGCCTTCCTTGTTGGAGGACTGCCAGCCCATAACTACTATAGCGCCATCGTTTAATGAAAGGCTCTTATCGGGAATCATGAGATCCTCGTCGAACTCCATCTTGTAGCCAAGTCCAAAACAGTCAGGGCAGGCGCCGAAGGGGTTGTTAAAAGAGAAACTCCTGGGTTCGATTTCAGGAATGCTGACGCCGCAATCGGGACAAGCAAAATTCTGGCTAAAGCTCAGTTCTTTTCCTCCTATTACATCTACGAGAAGGAGGCCGTCAGCCAGTGCCAGGGCGCTTTCAATGGAATCGGTAAGACGTCTTCTTAGGTTCTCGTTATCTGCATGAACCACGATTCGGTCCACGATGATCTCAATGGAATGCTTGATGTTTTTATCCAGCTTGATCTCTTCTTCGGAGATTTCGTACTGGCTGCCGTCGATGCGGGCACGGACGTAGCCGGCTCTTTTTGCTCTGTCTAAGGTCTTGGCGTGCTCACCCTTTTTACCCCGGACAACAGGAGCCATGATCTGAAGCTTGGTATCTTCGCCAAGGGACATGATCTGATCACACATCTCGTCTACGGTCTGGCGACGGATCTCTCTGCCACAGTTGGGGCAGTGAGGAATACCGATTCGGGCGTACAGGAGTCTGAAGTGGTCGTAGATTTCGGTAACTGTACCTACTGTGGAACGAGGGTTTTTGTTGGTAGATTTCTGATCGATGGAAATCGTAGGGGAAAGACCTTCGATTCTCTCAACATTTGGTTTATCCATCTGCCCAAGGAACATGCGGGCATAAGAGGATAAAGATTCCATGTAGCGCCTCTGACCTTCGGCAAAAATGGTGTCGAAAGCCAGAGAGGACTTGCCGGAGCCGGAAAGACCGGTAAACACGGTAAGAGTCTCTCGTGGAATTTTGACACTTACATTCTTTAAATTATGTTCATTGGCACCGCGAACTCTGATGTAATCATGGATATCAGAGGGAAGAATCCGTTTCGTGGTGGTATTCTTCTTGGTCATGTGGTTGTTTTCTACTGTCATAGATTTTTCCTCATATTAAAAAAATAAAATGGCTAACAACTGAATTGTAACACTTTATCAGCCGATATAATAGTTGAATGATGTACTCCTCTTTTCAATGGCGGAAAATTGTTTTATAATTGCTATGATATTATGACTATTCATAAAACAGTAACCGCAAAATTGCGTTGATTTAATTGGAAAAGAGGTACTTAGGAATTATGCAGTACGCAGATATTGGAATCGATTTAGGAACAGCTTCAGTACTGGTTTACATAAGAGGCAAGGGAGTTGTTTTAAAAGAGCCATCAGTTGTGGCTTATGACAGAGATACAGAAGAGATCAAGGCTATCGGCGAGGATGCGAGACTGATGCTTGGTCGTACACCTGGCAACATTGTTGCTGTAAGACCACTTCGTCAGGGCGTTATCTCTAACTACAAGATCACAGAGCAGATGATGAGATACTTCATCAAAAAAGCTATTGGCCGTAGAATTCACCGTAAGCCATTCATCGCAGTTTGTGTACCAAGTGGTGCAACTGAGGTTGAGAAGAAGGCTGTTGAAGATGCTACAAGACTTTGCGGCGCGAGAGATGTTAAGACTATCGAGGAGCCTATCGCAGCAGCAATCGGTGCCGGTATCGACATTACCAAGCCTTGCGGAAATATGATCGTAGATATCGGTGGTGGTACATCTGATATCGCTGTTATTTCTCTTGGCGGCACAGTAGTCAGCACATCAGTTAAGGTAGCGGGTGATGATTTCGACGAAGCTATCGTTCGTTATATGAGAAAGAAGCACAATCTTTTGATCGGTGATCGTACAGCAGAAGATATCAAGATCAAGATTGGTTCAGCATATCCACGTGCAGAGGAGGATTTCCTTGATGTTCGTGGTAGAAACCTTGTAACAGGTCTTCCTAAGACTGTAAGGGTTTCATCAGAAGAGACAGAGGAAGCGCTTAGAGAGCCTACAGCTCAGATTATTGAGGCCATTCATAGTGTTCTTGAGAACACACCTCCTGAGCTTGCAGCAGATATCGCGGACAGAGGTATTGTCCTTACAGGTGGTGGAGCTCTTTTACGCGGACTCGAGGATCTGATTTATTCCAAGACCGGAATTAATACGATGACAGCTGAGGATCCTATGACAGCAGTTGCTATCGGAACCGGCCGCTATGTAGAGTTCATTGCCGGATTCCGCGAGGATTAAGACTAAAGCCTACGGATTCTATTCTTGGAAAAGAGAAAAAGATATTGATAGAGCTGTAAAATAGCCCTGTTCAGGGATAGAATAGGTGATTGGCCAGGACGGCATGAGGAAAATTGTATGGTAAAGGGTCTGTACACTGCTTACACTGGAATGATCAACGAGCAGCACCGGATGGATGTGCTCACCAACAATCTTGCGAATGCCAATACGAATGGATATAAAAAAGAAGGCGCAACAGCACAGGCGTTTGACGACCAGCTGGCGCTGAAAATAAAGGATTACACTGATGCTCCTCACACAGCACGTGGGCTGGGCATCATTAATCCTGGTGTAAAAATTGGAGAAGGCTATGTCGACTGGAGCGAAGGGCCAATGAAGGAAACTAATAATACCTTCGATTTCGCTATCAGTGGATATGGCTTTTTTGGTATAGAATACACGAACAAAGCGGTGAATATTGAAAGAGATTCTGCGGGGCAGTCAGACACCATGTACACAAGGGATGGCAATTTCACTCTTAACGCAAAGGGAGAGCTTGTAACCCATGATGGCGACTTTGTTCTTTCCCAGCGTGGCAGCCACATAACTTTAGATACAAATCTTCCGGTCGAGGTAAATACCAAGGGCGAGATTTATCAGAATGGTCAGCTGGTGGCTCAGATTGGCGTGTTTGATTTTGAAAAGACTACATATGCGGACGGCAGGATCAGCTATGACACTCTTGAGCACTATGGGGAGAATTTCTATATTCCGGTAACAGGCTCTGCTGAAAATGCAGAAAATTACAGCGTTTATGCAGGCTTTTTGGAACAGTCCAATGTTTCTGTTGTGGATGAAATGGTGAATATGATTGCAGTTCAAAGAAATTATGATACGAATCAGCGTATGATCACCACCATTGACGGAACTCTTGATATCGCAGTTAATCAGCTTGGCAGACTTGGATAAAATTTATAATTTTTTAATAAAATGATACCATGAAGAAACCGATATATATGGTGAATATCAGAAAAAGTCACGGATGACGGTAGATATTAGGCAGGGAAGCATGTGTTTTACCAGTTCGGAGGTGACTTATGGTTAGAAGTTTATGGTCAGCTGCAACGGGAATGAATGCCCAGCAGACTAACGTTGATACAATATCCAATAATCTTGCTAACGTCAATACAACCGGATATAAGGCTCAGGGAGCGCAGTTTAAGTCTCTTTTGTATCAGGAGCTTCAGACTGTAACTACTACCACAAACGGAAATCCCAAGCCGGTAACATCCCAGGTTGGTCTAGGTACACGTACCTCTGCGATTAATCAGTATTTTAAACAGGGATCTTTTTTGAATAATGATAATCCGGCGGCTCTTGCGATAAGCGGAGACGGCTTTTTTGCATATCAGGATACAGATGGAACAACACCTATTTATACCAGAAATGGTAATTTTACCTGGGCGCTTAACGGAAATAATGGCGGACTGGTACTGACAACGGCAGAAGGTAATAAAGTTCTTGGAATCAATAACCAGCCGATAGTTGTTGCAGGAAATGACAGAGTTGCCAGTAGAATCACGATCGATGCTGAAGGTAAGATTTATTATCCTAATGCTGAGGGCGTTCCTGAACAGGTAAACAACATGCAGATAGGCCTTTGGCAGTTCACCAACAGAGAAGGTCTTGAGAGGGTTGGAAGTGCCTCCTGGAAGGTGACTACAGCCTCCGGTGCAGCAAGACCTGAGTTTGCACAGGGGGGCGGCGCGGTTGCCGGAATCGTCAGAAGTACACTGGCGCAGGGCTATCTGGAAGGCTCCAACGTAAATGTTGCGACCGAGATGGTTAACCTGATCGTGGCCCAGAGAGCATACGAAATGAACTCAACAGCAATCCAGACAACTGATGAGATGATGCAGACAGCGAACTCCTTGAAGAGGTAATAATTAATAGGTAAAAGATAAGGAATAAGAGGCGTCTTGGTTTGAAGACGAATGATTTATAGAGGGATGATGACGGTTTGAGTGTAGTCATAGGGGGAAGATATGGCAGGACTAGATATCACTGGCCTTAGTGCCACAGCTTTAACAGAATATGCGGCAAGCGAAAGCAAAAACGCCAGTGCGCAGGCTCTTCAGAATAAGCTTGGAAAAGTATCCAGCAAGACTTCCGATGATGAGCTGTGGGAAGCCTGCAAGAGCTTTGAAGCGTATTTTCTTGAGCAGATGTTTAAAGAGATGCAGAAGTCTGTGGATGCGCTTAAGCCTGAATCAGAGGATAAGCCCACACAGACGCTGGTTGATTATTTCAAGAATGAGACGCTTCAGGATGTGTGCGCAACTTCTGTCGAGAAGCAGAGTAATGGCTTCGCGCAGATGCTGTATGAGAACTTAAAGCGCAATTACGATATACCGCAGGCTCCAAGTGAGGGGGAATTGAGATAATGGTTGAATTGTGAAAAGAAGTTTGTGAATATATGAATAATAAGTAACAAAACTTACCCGTTTCACTCGGAAAAACGGGTAAGTTATTTTTTTATATATGAATTGTAAAAATGAAGTCGTTTAGCGCGCAAGCAAAAATATAGTTACCTTGGCCACGACTTTAATTCAATAAGTTCGATATCATTTGATTTGGCAATTACTTTTGCGCCATCTGAAAACTCATATTCAGTAATAGCTAGCATTAGGTC
This sequence comes from uncultured Butyrivibrio sp., assembly GCF_947169445.1. GTDB lineage: Bacteria > Bacillota > Clostridia > Lachnospirales > Lachnospiraceae > Butyrivibrio. The sequence continues at coordinate 19,155 of NZ_CAMVPU010000011.1, forward strand.
ACTCTTGTAATATTTTGAGCCTTCCACGAGTTTTATGAGGTCATCTTTGTTTACTAAACCATAATAGTTTATACATTGCACTGCATATTTTTTGCAGCATTTTTCAGCAAGGATGTCTACGCCGTAATCAGCCCCGGAGGAAATTAACGAAATATCGTGCCATCCGTTTGCTTCCAAAATTTTTATACATTGATCTATAAAGCGTCTGTAATAACGATGGGTTCTTTTATCTAGGTCATTTTTGTATTTTTCTTTTGCTTTGTGTTTTTCCTGACTAGAATTTTGGTATGAAGATTTCGGAGGCATAGTGGGCGGCTTTTGATTGATGATTCTTTCCTTCTCTTCTTTGATGATTTTTGATATTTTTAGTTGCAATGTGTCTCTGTTCCATAGTTCGACGCCTAAACTAATTGCATCCCCCATAGCTTGTGGCGTGAAGTTGCTACTAGTGATGACTAGGGCTTTGTCGGAATGATAAATGTCACGGCCACTATATACTTCCTGAATAGCTTTGTTTCCTAGAGGACTGGAATATCGTTTACACTGAATGGCATACTTTTCACTGTTTTTTACTGCTAATAGATCGACGCCTCTGTCACCACTTCCGCTGGTTGTGCATACATCATTAAAACCAAGTCTATTAAGTAGCGAAAGACAAAAAAACTCAAATTCTTCGCCGGTCATTGTGTCTATAATCGAGAGTAATTCTTGTATGCTGCAGGTGTTTTTGATAATCTTTTCAATGTATATTTTTAGAATGTCTTCCATGTTTCCCTTTTCGAAAATTCGGAGAATGGTTTTTGTTTTCAAAATCTATACAAATACATAGATACTTATTGGATATTATTTATAGCAGTTTCCCAATCTAGTGCCTTATCTTCTGCGGCCTTTTTTAATTGCTCAATTAAGTCATCAGTTATCATTCCGTCTACTTCATAGCCATACATTTCTTGAAATCTTTTTATTGCTTTGACGGTTTTTTTGCCTGCTGAACCATCGATATTCCAGCATCTAAAGCCAATTAAGTGTAATAAGGTTTGGACTTCCTTGACCGTACGTTTTGGGACGTCCTTATTCCTTTTTTCAGCTTCATTTAGTTTTTCCAACTGCTGGACATCGTTGCGCATGGTTTTTAATCCAACATCGGGGAAAGGAACATCATAGTAATCGTTCAATTCTACAATAACATAGGCTCTATTTAAGTAGCCTGAATTATTAAGGTCTGTATAGTTTGCACGCGCGTCAATAGTGTCGTCGCCAGCTAAATATGTTTCGCAGGCTTCTTGTTGTTTTGCGATGCCATTAACATATTGATGACATAGGTATTGAATGTTTAAGTCATCAAATTTTGCATTTTCGTATTTTTCTTTGAGCTCATTTTCTGCATTAACGCACTCTAAAATAAACTCAACATGTTCTTTGTTGCTCATGGATTGAATTTCTGCTTTTGTGTACTTGGTTGCAATTTTAGATCTTGCAGAATAGGAGTCTAAAAGATCAGTGAAGAATTCTTCTTCTGACATGAAATCACTTTTTAAACTATCTTTGTCTTTTGCATGAACATAAGAAAAGGGTGTAAACAATATGCAAATAAGGATAATTACTATTATAAAAGAATACTTCTTCATTGTGCGTAAACCTCCTTCTTTATATGATTTTATCAACGTAATATAAAACAATAATAAATGCTAAATGAAATTTTGCTTAATTTCATATTGAATTGATAAGGTAGAATATAGTTGGGGTATGCCTTGGTTTTAGGTACAGGATTTTTATTATGGAGATAAAAACTTAAGAAAGTCTTAAAGATTTCTAAGACAAGTTTATGTTATTATCGATATTGTTAAGTAAAAAATGAATAGGAAAGTTTTTCATGGACAACGAAGAGCAGGTAGTTAAGGGCTACATTGAACATTTTATATATAAGAATGCAGAAAACGGCTATGGTGTAGTGAATCTGATGACGGACGATGAAGAGATAGTCTGCACCGGTAATTTCAAGGATGCTGATGTGGGAGATAATCTGGAGGTTACAGGCACTTTTGTGACGCATCCGGTCTATGGTGAGCAGCTGAAGATGACGAGCTTTAAGGTCACTGTCCCGGATGATGCAGCTTCCATGCAGAGGTATCTGGGATCCGGCGCCATAAAGGGAATCGGAGAGGCACTGGCTAAGCGCATCGTGAAGAAATTTGGGACCGAGACCTTCAGGATTATTGAGGATGAGCCTGAACGCCTTGCTGAGGTCAAGGGCATAAGCGAGACTAAGGCCAGAGACATCGGAATTCAGATGGCGGAAAAGAGGCAGATGAGGGATGCCATGATGTTTTTGCAGCAGTATGGCATCAGCAATAATCTGGCGGTCAAGGTCTATAACAAATATGGCTCAAGGATATACGCTGTCATCAGGGAAAATCCCTATCAGCTGGCAGACGATATAAGCGGCGTTGGTTTTAAAACGGCAGATGAGATCGCAGGTAAAGTGGGAATCGCCGTGGACTCTGAGTATCGAATCAAGTCCGGCGTTATGTATTGTCTTTTGCAGGGCGCGCTTGATGGGAATACTTATCTTCCGATGAATCAGCTTATCAAAAAGACAATTGAGCTTCTCTTCAATGGCCCGGAGGATGTGACCGATGAGGAGAGTATCAGAACTCAGATCAGCAATCTGATGATGGACAAAAAGCTTATATGTAAAGATAAGTCTTTATCAGCTACTGATTCGGAAAACGGTGACACACAGGTTTTTGCGGCGAGCTTTTACTATGAGGAGCAGGGCTGCGCGGCCATGCTCTCTGACCTTGCTCTTAGTGAAAAGATTTCGGAAAAAGAGGAAGAGGAATATAGGAAAAAGATCCTGGAGATAGAAGAGCGAAAGGGCATTGAGCTGGATGATCTTCAGAGGGATGCTGTTCTAAAGAGTATTTCCAATGGACTTGTCATTATTACCGGCGGCCCGGGAACAGGAAAGACCACTACTATCAATACCATCATCAGCTATTACGCTGGGCAGGGACTGGATATCATGCTGGCTGCACCAACGGGCAGGGCTGCCAAGCGAATGACAGAGGCTACAGGATATGAAGCCAGGACTATCCACAGGCTCCTTGAGGTGTCAGGTCAGGTGAGCGACGATGATGCCAGAGGCGGCGGTGTTCATTTTGAGAAAAACAGGGATAATCCGCTGGAAGCCGATGCCATCATCATTGATGAGATGTCCATGGTTGATATCCATCTCTTTTACGCACTGTTAAAGGCACTGGTGCCGGGAACACATCTGATCCTCGTGGGCGACAGTTCTCAGCTTCCAAGCGTTGGGCCTGGACAGGTGCTGAGGGATCTTATTGAAAGTGGCAGATTTCCGACCATTATTTTGCAAAAGATATTCAGACAGGCGGAAGAGAGTGACATTGTCATGAATGCCCACAGGATTCACAACGGCGAAAAGCCTGTGCTGGACAATAAGAGTAAGGATTTCTTTTTCCTGGAAAGAGGTGACAGCAATGTCATATACAAGCATATGATACAGCTGATCAGGGACAAGCTTCCGGACTATGTCGGGGCAAAGCCTTTGGATCTGCAGGTTCTGACTCCTATGAAAAAGGGACCACTCGGGGCGCAGCAGCTTAATCTGGTGCTGCAGGAATATCTGAATCCTCCGGAGGCCGGCAAAAAAGAGCATACCAACGGGGATTTTCTGCTTCGCGAGGGCGACAAGGTGATGCAGATTCGCAACAACTATCAGGCCCAGTGGGAGGTTGTTGGGAAATACAATGTGGCCATAGATTCGGGAACCGGCATTTTTAATGGAGATATGGGCATTGTAAAAGAAATCAATGAGTATTCGCAGGATGTGGTGGTGGAATTTGATGAGAGCAGGAGGGTGCGATATCCTTTTGCGGATTTGGATGAGATTGAACTGGCTTATGCGATCACGATACACAAGTCTCAGGGAAGTGAGTATCCGGCTGTGATCATGCCGATTCTGGGTGGACCGAGGATGCTGCTTAACAGGAATCTGCTGTATACGGCGGTGACCAGAGCGAAGAATACGGTGTGCATACTGGGGAGCAAGGAGACAGTCTACACCATGGTGGACAACGAAGAACAACTCAAACGCTTCACTGGGCTGAAAGAACGAATAATGGAGTTTGATGTATAAAAAATATAGAGATAGTGTTGAGGGTGTTGCTGATACTGCACTGAGTCTGGTTTATCCGAGGCGGTGTCCGGTGTGCGATGAGGTGATGAGCCCGATTGAGATACGACGAAGAAGTGGTGTAAAGAGCAATGATTTAGGGAAGCCGGATTTTGATATTCACTTCGGCAGACTGATTCATGATGAGTGTCACCGGAAGATCAGATATGTGCGGGGAGCGACCTGCATGAAGTGCGGGAAGGGGCTTTCGGAAAGCGAGAGCGATTGTGAGTACTGCAGCGATTGCAGGAAAGTGAAACACTTATTCAGGCAGGGCTTTTCAGTGTTTGAATACAGATCGGTGGCGGGTTCTGTTTATAAGTTCAAGTACCTGGGGCGCAAGGAGTATGCGGATTTCTATGCTGCTGCGGCGAAGAGAGTTCTTTTTCCTAAGATAAAGAGACTTGGGATTGAAGCAGTAATTCCGGTCCCGATGTATAAGGAAAAAGAAAATCTAAGGGGCTACAATCAGGCGCAGGTGTTGGCTAAAAAGGTGGCCGCAGAACTTGGAATTCCCTGCTATACGAATGTGATAGAGAGGCGAAAAAACACAACTCCGATGAAGGAATTGGACACCAGGGGACGGCGCCAAAATTTGAAAAAGGCTTTTAATATAACTCGAAATGATGTAAAATTTAAGTGCATACTAATTATCGATGACATCTATACAACTGGAAGTACTATTGATGAGATCGCCCATGAGTTTCGGGTTGCCGGAGTAAAGAAAATCTATTTTTTATCCCTGGCAATCGGGCAAACTACTTAAAATATACGGAGGTCACTATATGAACTTACGGAATTGTGCAAGATGCGGTAAAATGTTTAACTACGTCGGCGGTCAACCGATCTGTGATTCTTGTAAAAAGGCCATAGAGGAAGATTTCCAGAGAGTTAAGCAGTACATAGTCGATAATCCGCGTGCCGGGCTCAAGCAGATTTCAGAGGATAATAAGGTTACACCTAAACAGATCCAACAGTGGATCCGCGAAGAGCGCCTCATGTTTACCAGCGATTCTCCAATTCAGATTCAGTGCGAGAATTGCGGAGAACTTATTCAGACAGGAAGATTTTGCGCAAAGTGTAGATCGTCTATGGCGAATAATCTTAGTGATACAGTGCAGAGGGCTAAGCCACAGATTCAGCAACCTGTTAAGAAAGAGCCTAAGGCTGGAATGCGCTTCCTGGATACTTAAGGAGCAACAATGTTAGATGAAGAAAAGGTCATCCTGATGACGCGGATGACTGCGTTCATAGATCGTGAAGGCAAGAAGAACGATGCGATCAATTCATATTTCAGAAGTGATTATGTGGGCTTTAACATCATCAAATCAGTGATCAGCGCCACAATCGTGTATTGTATCTTCCTTGCGACATACGTTCTTTGTAATTTTGAAGAGGTTTTGTCAAACGTCTATAATACAGAAAACTTATTGTCAGTTGGCAGGAGGTGTCTTATATACTACCTCCTGCTTGTTGGCGTGTATTCTCTTGTGACATATGTCATTTATTCCATTCGGTATACCAAGATGCGAAAGAGTATGAAGACATATTATGGGAATTTAAAAAAACTAGCTAGAATGTACGAGAAAAAGGATTGATAATATGACTTCATTACTTGAATTAAAGCAATATATCAAAAGATTCTATATTAAGAACGAGACCTATATTACTTATGTCTGGAAGTTCGTTCTTGCACTTGTTACCATAGCCATGATCAACAGTAAGCTTGGATTTATGCAGGCTCTTAATAATTTTGCGATCGTGCTGATGGCGTCTTTGTTATGTGCAATTTTACCGGCAAATTTCATTGTGCTTTTGGCAGCAGTCTTTATCCTAGGACACCTGTACGCTGCGGCTCTTGAGAGCGCGCTTATAGCGGCCATTATTTTTCTTTTGATGTTCCTTCTGTATTTCAGGTTTTCACCTAAGGATACACTGGCTGTTCTTTTGACACCGATTTTCTTTGCACTTCACATTCCATATGTGATGCCGCTTGCAATGGGACTTCTTGGACTTCCTACATCTGTTGTGTCAGTCTCTTTTGGAATCGTAATTTCATATCTGATCAATTTCTTTGCAGCAGGTAATACTGTTGGCAAGATCGGAACTGATGTTGAGGAGACTTCTAATCAGTTTTCACAGGTTCTTTCAGGGATTCTTGGAGATAAGACCATGCTGGTCATGATCATTGCTTTTTCAGTGACAATAGTAGTGGTGTACATTATCCGCAGAACTTCAATTGATTATTCATGGAGAATTGCCATTGCAGCAGGTGCGGTTTCACTTATCGTCTGCACACTGGTTGGCGATATGGTGATGGATACACAGATTTCTTTCTTTGGAGTGATCCTTGGAACCATCGTTTCTGCAGCGCTGATGCTGGTAGTTGAGTTCTTTGCTTTTAACGTGGATTATAACAGAACTGAGAAGGTTCAGTTTGAGGATGATGAGTACTATTACTATGTGAAGGCTGTGCCTAAGGTTACAGTTTCAACACCGGACAGAAGGGTGAAGAGAATTAACAAGGCCAGCAACAGAAACAGGTAATGTACGACTAAATGAATTAGAATGATGTAGCCATTGGCGTGAGAAAATGGCTGATAATATAAAGTAACTAAAAGGATATATATGCAGCAATTTGATTTTCTTTTGGATATTAATAGAACAACCCTGCATATGCCTACCATCAGAATCTTTGATGTGCTGGAGATCTTTATCATAGCATTTCTGGTATATCACATTCTGGTATGGGCTAAGGATACAAGACTATGGTCCCTGCTTAAAGGTATCATAGTTATTGTTGTGTTTATACTTATTGCAGCGATTCTCAATATGTCAACGATTCTGTGGATTGTTGGTAAGGTAGTTGGAATTGCCATCACGGCGATGGTGGTTATTCTGCAGCCGGAGCTTCGTAAAGCGCTGGAAGAGCTGGGACGTAAGAATTTTTTGGCAGGCTTTTTTGCACTGGGTGATGGCAAGACTGAGGAGCGCTTCTCAGACAAGACTCTGAATGAGATTGCAAGAGCCTGTGTTGAGATGGGTAAGGTTCGTACCGGTGCGCTGATCGTTATTGAGCAGAGCCATCCTCTTACAGAGTATGAGAGAACTGGTATTGATGTGGATGGCATAGTTACAAGTCAGCTTCTTATCAATATCTTTGAACATAACACACCGCTTCATGATGGCGCGGTAATTATTCGTGGTAACAGGATTACATCTGCGACCTGCTACCTTCCTCTTTCAGACAATATGGGAATAGGAAAAGAGCTGGGAACAAGACACAGAGCAGGTATCGGAGTTTCAGAAGCGACAGATTCGCTTACAATAATTGTTTCAGAAGAGACAGGCAAAATAAGTGTGGCGTACGAGGGAGAACTGGAGAGAGCAGTGGACAGTGACAGATTAAGAGAGCGCCTTAGACTCATCCAGAATAAGCACAAGACAGAGATGCCCAGCAGACACTTTGCCAGAAAGGTCAGGGCAAAGAAATGAAGAAATTGACGGCCAACTGGGGATTAAAACTTGCTTCACTGATTTTTGCTGTGATTGTATGGTTTTTGGTTACAAATATTAATGACCCTATTATTTCAGTAAGATATACTAATGTTCCGGTTACTATTAAGAACGGCAATCTGATTACTGAAAAAGGTCAGGTTTATACAGTTCTGGATAACAGCGACACCATAAACTCGGTTACGATTTATGCTCCGAGAACGGTTATAGACTCGCTTAGCCAGAGTAATGTTGTGGCTACGGCTGATATTCAGAATCTGTCCAGCTTGAATACAGTAAGCATCGATATTCAGACTAATAAATACAGTGATAAGATTGACAGATTCGTGCTGAGCTCGGATGTGGTCAAGCTGAACGTTGAGAGAAAAGCCAGCAAGAGCCTTGCTCTTTCTGCTACTACATCGGGAAGTCTGGCTGACGGATATGTGATCGGGGATGTTACTACCGAGCAGAACATGGTCAGGATCAGCGGACCGGAGTCTTTTGTAAACAGCGTGTACAGGGCTGCAGTTGATGTTGATGTTACAGGATTTACTTCCAACATTGGAACAGATGCAGATATCGTGCTATATGATGTTGATGGTAATGCTATGGATCTTTCACAGTCCGGAGTTTCCATGAATATCAAGACTGTAAGGGCTAATGTTCAGATCCTTGAGACCAAGTATGTTCCGATCAATCTTACAATAACAGGTGCACCTGTGGCAGGCTATGTACTGACCGGGGAAGTTGATGTGGATCCGCTTCAGGTTCTGATAGCAGGCAGAAGCAGTGCTATTGCAGCTGTATCAGCAATCAATGTTGAGAGCGAAGAACTGGATGTGACAGGAATCAACAGTAATCTTTCCAAGACAATTGATCTTAAGGAGTTCCTTCCTTCTGGAGTTGTATTTGGCGATCCGGATTTTTCGGGCACAGTTTCGATTATTGTACATGTGGCTCCAATCCTGGAGAGAACCTATGAAGTAGATATCAGAAATATCTCTGTTGAGAATAATATTGAAGGATACAATGTTTACGTGGACGATACTGAGTATGACAGAGTTTCGCTTACACTGTACGGCTTAAAGAGTAATCTTGACGAAGTGAGTGCCAGCAGCCTTCGCGGAACAGTAGACGTGAACAGCATTCTTAGGGACAACGGACTTGAAGAGCTGAAACCTGGTACATATTCAGCTATGGTTACCTGGAACTACGGAGATAGTGTTTACCAGAATAACCCTATCAGTGTGTACGTTGTCGTGGAGGAAAAAGAGTAAGAAGTTACTGGAGCGAGCGGTTAGCGAGCAAACAGTGACAAGAAGGTGACTTGAGCGAGGAGGTTGATGCTTACATGGTAAGTCAAAAGGTTGTGATTACTAACCCGACAGGGCTTCATCTGCGTCCGGCAGGAAATCTTTGTAAGGTTGCGATGAACTACAAATCACATATAACATTCAGCTATGGAGAGAATACCGCTAATGCAAAGAGTGTGCTTAGTGTACTAGGGGCTTGCATTAAGTGCGGTGATGAATTGGAATTTAGATGTGAAGGCCCGGATGAAGAAGAAGCTATGGGTGCGCTGGTAGAGGCCATAGAGAGCGGACTGGGCGAGTAAAAGGCTTTAAAGGGGAAAGAGGAATGAAAAGAGTTAAGGCACTTATTTTAGCAGGGATCACTGCATCCATGCTTTTGGCAGGCTGCGGAAATGCTGATGATGAAGCAGTTGTTGGAATCAGCATTGAAAAGATAGATCAGCTTCCACAACCACAGCCTGTAGAAGAGGCAGTAGCTGAGGCTACAGTGGAAGAGGTTGATGAAGATCAGCCACCACAGGAAGGAATGGTGAGAAGTCTTTTCACCAATCAATGGGTTGATGAGTCAGTAAATACTACCAGACCTCTGGCAGTAATGTATCCGATAAATAAAGAAGCTCAGCCACAGTACGGACTTAGCAATGTTGCTGTTTTTTATGAAATCATGGAAGAAGGCAGCATGAGCCGTCAGATGGGAATCGTTGAGAATTGGCAGAACCTTGACAGAATAGGAAATGTCAGAAGTATCCGTGACTACTTTGTTTATGCAGCACTTGAATATGATCCGATCGTAATTCATTACGGCGGACCGGAGCTCTATGTTAGCGGTGTTCTTACAGGTAAGAACAGACCAAACGGTGTGGATGATGTAGATAACTTAAATGGTGTTGGCGGTAAGGCAATGGGCTCAGACTATGGCGCATTCTTCCGTGTTCCTGAGGGAAGCACATCAGAGCATACAGCATTTACAGATGGTGCTCACGTTAGTAGCGCAATTGAAAAGGCAGGATTTTCTGTTACACATAGAACTGAGTATTTTGAGGGTGAGTCACATTTTAACTTTACAGGCTTTAATAATCCAAACACTCTTGAACAGTACGCTGATGCAGTTGAGGCAACAGAAATCGACATGGCCAGCTGCTTCCCTGTTACCAAGTCAGCGCTGGTTTATGATCCTGAGAATGAGGTATATCTGAAGTCACTTTACGGTTCAGCTCAGAAGGATGCTGTTACCGGTGAGCAGCTTTCTTTTGCAAATGTGGTAATTCAGAGAACCTATCACGAGGTTCGTGATGCTAACGGATATCTTGCTTACCAGATGCATGATTCCACAAGAGATGGATATTACCTGACAAAGGGTAAGATGATTCATGTGACATGGAAGAAGACCGGAGACTATTCACCTACAACTTACTATGATGACAATGGTGAAGAGGTTACCTTTAATACAGGAAGAACTATGATCTTCGTTATTCAGGAAAAGGGCGGATCATTCTCAAAGTTTACGGTTAATGGACAGATTTACGAGTGATGGGATTGTCGTAAAACTTTATTTGAGATAAGGTTTAAAAGCTGCGGACGGCTAGAGCGCCGTCCGTTTTAAAGTAATGATATGAGTAAAAAATACTCTTAAAATGAATTTTGATTAGGAATTATTTGAGGTCTTTATGCAGGTTGTAACAGATATACTTAGTAACAGGATTTTGATTGCCGCATTTTTTGGCTGGCTTTCAGCACAGTTTTTGAAAACAATTCTTTTTGTCCTGGTCAATAAGACTTTTGATCCGGAAAGACTTGTTGGAGACGGCGGAATGCCAAGCTCACATTCGGCAACAGTTATGGCGCTTGTTACCGCTACATTTTTTTACTATGGGGCAGGAAGTTTTGAGTTTGCGATTGCTGGAGTAATGGCACTTATTGTAATGCACGATGCAATGGGCGTCAGGAGAGAGACAGGAATTCAGGCCAAGGTCATTAACAACATGATGGACTGGTTCCAGCAGATGGACAGTGATATTCCGGTTGAAGAAAAGCTCAAGGAGTTCGTAGGACATACACCACTCCAGGTTATGTTTGGAGCAATTCTTGGAATCATTGTTGGAACTATTGTTTGTAATATTTTATAGTATTGATATTTCGTATGCGGGGGATTTGTAGTAGATGCTGTCAGTCGTTCTTATTTGGGTTTATGTGATCATCACAACATATCTTACAGGATTCGCATTCCTGAAATTTGTGACTTCCCTGGACTGCATGCAGTCTCAGAAGAACAAGAGTAAGACCGGCTACAAGAAATACAACCCTCACTACAGAGAAAGCTATATTATGGCTGGCATTGTGGTGAACACGGTGTATGCCCAGATATATAGCCTGATGGCTGGGGTTGGCGTTTCAGCAAACCTTATTTTAATAGCGTTCTGTACTCTTATTGCAGTGTACTATCGTCAGGAACTCTTTGAAGAGGTAATGGATGCAGTCCGCATTACAGTAGGCAGCAGAGTAGGACTGTACTATATTCTGATTTTTCTTTTGATGGCTTATGGCACATCTCATGGAATCATGCATTATGATTCTGATCTATACCATGCCCAGGCAATCCGCTGGATCGAGGAGTACGGGATTGTCAGGGGACTTGGAAATCTCCATGTGAGACTGGCATATAATAGTTCATCTTTTGCGCTGGCGGCGCTTTATAGTATGAGTTTTCTTGGAAAAAGCTACCATGCAATGGCGGGATTTTTTGCCCTGATGCTGGCGTGGCAATGCCTTGATCTAAAAGATATCCTGAGAAGAAAGCAGCCGATACTGTCGGATTTTGCAAGGATAATGGCAATCTATTATCTTTTCACCATATTCGATGAAATGGTAGCGCCGGCGTCGGATTACTATCTGTCATGCATTGTGTTCTACATCATAATTCATTGGCTTGATATGAATGTGCGGCATACGCATTCCTATGTTCCGTATATTATGCTGGCCCTGACGGGAGTATATGCTGTTACCATAAAGCTCTCCGCTGCGCCGATACTGATACTTGCAATTATTCCTATTTATAAGCTTCTTCATAAGGGAGATCCCAGAAAATACAAGGCGCTTGGTGTGTCTGTGGTTTTGGCTTTGATAATAGTTTTGCCGTTTTTGATCAGGAATATTATTATATCCGGATGGCTGGTTTATCCTGTGACAGGAATTGATCTTTTTAATCTAAAGTGGGAGATTCCAAAAGAAATTGCTGCATACGATGCTGCTGAAATAAGAGCTTATGGCCGTGGGCTGGATAATCAGGCTATCATGAGTCAGGCTGATGGAGCAGCGCTTTGGGAGACGGATTTTAAAGCGTGGGCCAGCAACTGGTTTGCCGGAATTCATGGTCTTAATAAGGTGATGATAGTCCTGGATGTGGTGGCGATTGTAGTATATGTGCTGTGCCTTATCTACTTCTTCGCGGTGGCACTTTCTGAGACTCCTGGGCTCAAAAATAAGCTCAATACCGGGAAGGTCTTTAAACTTAGTACCAGAAGCATGCTGAATTTTGCGGACTTCCTGACTATAAGCGGATCTTTGGTGGTCTGCCTTTTGTTCTGGTTCTTCTCAGCACCACTGATCAGGTATGGCGAGGTGTACGTGTGCCTTACTTTCGCCATTATCTTTGGCAGGTTCCTGATCCATGGCTTTAATAAGCTGGGAGTTGATAGTGCCAGGGCAAGGCTTACGATTCAGATATTTGCAACGATTTTGGTGGCGTGGATCGGATATAAGGGCGTGAGACTTGTGATAGACGATGTTAGTCGCTTTAACGCCGCGAATTTCCTGACACAGCAGGATTACGGGGACTATGAGGTCGATACCTTTGTAATAGGTGATGTGACGTTTTATTATCCGGTGGAAGGCGACCGTATTGGGTATAAGTATTTCCCTTCAGCGCCCAGGGATATGACCGGTCAGATTGAATTAATTGGAAAAAGAATTGAAGATGGTATTGTATATAAAAATCCACAACCTTGAGGGGGGTGGATTTTTTGATTTTATAAAAAAAAGATAAATAAATCGATGTCCAGAACATATGTGTACCGAAATGAAGTATCATTAATTTTATAAATAGAAAGATATTTCTTTTAGAATACAATATGTAGCTTTGTGGCTGCGGGAAAAAGCGTTTCTTCATCGAGGGGGGATACTTTATGCGGAAAGCTTTTAGGATACTTTTATCAATTACACTTGTGCTGACGTTGCTCGGAACGGGCAAAGTGAAAGCCAGCGCTTCCAATGAGGAGGATGTGCTGGCGTATATTAATGGAGTTCGTGTTAATGCAGGGCTGGATATTCTGACGATGGATTCTGATTTATCTGAAGTAGCAGCTGTAAGAGCCAAGGAATGTGCTGAGAAATTTTCACACACAAGACCAAATGGACAAGCCTGGAATACGATATCTTCCATTTCAAAGGGCGAGAATCTGGCTCATGCGGTTAATTCTAATCAGCAAAAACCTGAAAATGTGGTTCTGGCCTGGACTCTTAGCTCTAAACATAATGAAAACCTGATCAGAAAGTCTTTTACCAGCGCTGGGGTTGCATATTATCAGAGCGAGAGCGGTGATACATACATAGTTTGCGAATTCAAATAAAAACAAATTAAAGCTGTAGAATAGGATGGTCGGTGCAAGTTTGGACACATCGTTTCTACAGCTTTTTTGTCACTTCCACTGCATCCGGTATTCCAGCGGGCTGACACCTTCGATTTGCTTGAAGATTCTGGAAAAGTAATAAAGTGGTGTGATGCCGCATTTGGCACCAATTTCCTCTACGGTTTCGTCGGTGAAACGAAGCATCTGCTTGGCGTGAGTGATGCGGGTGATGAGGAGATAGTTAATAATAGAAGTTCCGTACTGTTCTTTAAAGGCTCTGGAAAGGGTGTATTTGTTCACAAGGAACGTTTCTGCCAGCATATCCAGAGTGATCTTTTCCTGATAGTGGGTATCGATGTAGTCTTTTAGCGCAGTTGCATTCTTTTGGCTGCCGGAGGCTGGCGCGATATCAGGGTTCCAGCTAAATCCCATGAGGAAAGACATGAGGCTCCAAAGAAATTCATTAATCTTGATATCTTTGATATAGTCGGAAGATCTGGCGATTGAGTTAAGATGATCCCAGATTTCGGACGAGGCATCTAACGAGTAGGGGTGAAAAACAGGCTGGCCACCTCTGTCAATGTATTTAAGGTAGACGGGCAAAAGCCCTTCCCCGTTAAAGTGAATCCACTCCAAGGTCCACAGGTCATCTGAAGTCCTGTGGGAGTATGGATTTTTGCAATTGATAAAGACGCAGTCGCCGGTGCTGACCTTGTATTCACGTCCTTCATAGTCCAGGACGCCGCTTCCCTCTTTTACGTAAAAAAATAAGAACGAATCAAGATTATGTCTTTTACTAGTGTGGGTCTTGCGAGCCTTAAGACGTCCAATTTCCTGCAAATATAAGAGATTTGACTTGGCAAATTCGGAGGGGGTGTACAGCATTCGGTCTGAAGAAACGTATTCACCCTGGAAAAGTTTGTCCTGCATGCGACAAAAGCTCCTTTATAAAAATTTAATTTGAATTATCAGAGATATGTACATAAACTAGTAGCGACAATAAAGGATGTAAGTTCTAGTCGTAACATATTACCTCACTATATTATGATCAGAGAGCGAGGCTGGCTGAGAACAGTCGCTAACAATTTGCTTTTATGAATATATAATTTGATTATATCGCGCAGTCAAGATAATGCAAATTAATGGCAAGAAAGTGAATTCAAATGGTGTTATAACCACATTATAATAAACAAGAAATATGCAAATGGATTATTGATAGTCAATATAGTTGGCTATTGAATAATCTTATGAAACTAGTGTTGGTGATATTTAAGAATTCATATTAATTGAGAGGAATAAAATATGGCTAAAAAAGCACTTATTACAGGAATAACAGGTCAGGACGGATCATACCTTGCAGAGTTCCTTCTTGAGAAGGGCTATGACGTACACGGCATCATCCGTAGATCATCAGTTGACTACAGAGAGAGAATTGCTCACCTTGAAGGTCACCCTAATTTTCATCTTCATTATGGAGATCTTGGCGATTCCATGAGTATTCTTGGAGTTGTTGGTAAGGTTCGCCCGGATGAAATCTACAATCTTGCAGCACAGTCACATGTTCAGGTTTCTTTTGACTCACCTGAATTTACAGCTGACGTTGATGCTACCGGTGTTCTGAGAGTTCTTGAGGCTGTTCGTCAGTGCGGACTTGCTGATACATGCCGAATTTATCAGGCTTCTACATCAGAGCTTTACGGTAAGGTTGAGGAAGTTCCTCAGAGCGAGAAGACTCCTTTCCATCCTTACAGCCCATATGCTGTTGCTAAGCTTTACGGTTACTGGATCATCAAGGAGTACAGAGAAGCTTACAACATGTTCTGCTGCTCAGGTATTCTTTTCAACCATGAGTCAGAGAGACGAGGAGAGACTTTCGTTACACGTAAGATTACACTTGCTGCCAGCAGAATTGCACAGGGCAAGCAGGATAAGCTCTATCTTGGTAACCTTTCATCACTTCGTGACTGGGGCTATGCTAAGGACTACGTTGAGTGTATGTGGCTGATTCTTCAGAATGACAAGCCTGAGGATTTCGTAATTGCTACAGGTGTTCAGCACTCTGTTCGTGAGTTTGCACAGCTTGCATTCCACTATGCAGGAATTGAGCTTGAGTTCAAGGGCGAGGGTGCAGACGAGAAGGGTTATGACAAGGCTACAGGTAAGGTCCTTGTTGAGGTTTCACCTGATTTCTACAGACCTACAGATGTTGTTAACCTTTTAGGTGATCCTACCAAGGCAAAAGAGAAGCTTCACTGGAATCCACAGACTACATCCTTCGAAGAACTTGTTCGCATCATGGTTGAGCATGACATGAAGAAGGTTGCAGTTGAGAGAGCTAACGAGCATGTGAAGTTCAATCTCGCTGAGTTCCTGGAGAAGGGTATAGACAAGTGATGAATTCATAACGTTATCATAGAGGAAATGGAAATGGAAAAGAACGCTAAGATTTATGTTGCAGGCCACAGAGGAATGGTTGGTTCTGCAATAGTTAGAGAATTAAAAAAGCAGGGCTATGACAACATTATAACCCGTACACATAAAGAACTTGATCTTACAAGACAGGATCAGGTAGAGAATTTTTTTGAAGAGGAGAAGCCTGAGTACGTATTCCTGGCAGCAGCTAAGGTTGGCGGAATCATGGGTAACTCCGAAGCACTTGCAGATTTCATGTATGATAACATGATTCTGGAGATGAACGTTATTCACGCAGCTTGGAAAAACGGTTGTAAGAAGCTGGAGTTCCTTGGATCTTCCTGCATTTACCCCAGAATGGCTCCTCAGCCCATGAAGGAGAACTGCCTTCTTACATCAGAACTTGAGAAAACCAATGAGGCTTATGCTCTTGCTAAGATATCAGGCCTTAAGTACTGCGAGTATCTTAACAAGCAGTACGGCACCGACTACATTTCAGTTATGCCTACAAACCTTTATGGTCCTAATGACAATTATCATCCAACACATTCACATGTGCTTCCTGCCCTTATTCGCCGCTTCCATGAGGCAAAAGAGCAGAATCTTCCTTATGTAACCTGTTGGGGAGATGGAAGCCCCCTTCGTGAATTTCTGTACGTAGATGATCTTGCAAACCTCTGCGTGTTCCTGATGAACAACTACAGCGGTGATGAGACAGTTAATGCCGGAACCGGAAAAGAGCTCACGATAAAAGAGCTCACGGAGAAGGTTGCTTCCATTATCGGCTACGAAGGAGAAATCCGCTGGGATCCTACCAAGCCAAACGGCACACCACGTAAGCTCCTTGACGTATCCAAGGCAGCAGCTCTTGGTTGGACATACACAACAGAACTTGATGACGGTATCCGCATGGCTTATGAGGATTTCTTGAATAATCCTATGAGAGCGGAGAGATAATAAGAGAGAATAGTAATATAAGATTAAAGATGCTCGAGAGGGCATAAAAGTATGAAACGCTACCTGTCTTAATGATGAGATTCCCTATAGAATTAGATTGTGGGCCTCATTAACAGACAAGGTGGCGTTTTATTGTGAATAATAGACTTGATATTTTTTCTGCCTTCATAAATTCTTAAGAAAGTTCGACGGTTTTTCTTAATAATTTTATGGTAGCATAGTCTTTGTTGATCAGCTCCGGTCGGAGAAAGTGATTATCTTTATGACGCGTCTAAGCGCCAGCTGCAGCAATGTGAGTGGCAATTTGTAGACATCGCATGCGAAGTTTTCTACTTTCCATTTACGTCAATCCATGATAATCGACATCATCCATTTTATTGCAATATTTCTTGAAAGAGATATTACTGGAAAATATAATTAAAGGAGAGTTAAATGAGTAATAAGGACACTGTTTCGCATGATTATATGGCGAATGCGGAACATTTTGCGGATGCATATAATTATTATGCATTTGATGGCGAGCAAGTTCTAAGGGCAGAGCAGCTTAAAGCTGAGGATACGGTAGAAGAGCTGATTGTCAATAAGTTTGACGAAATCTTCACTACAAAGAAAAGCAGGGATGTGCTTAAAACTGTGTCTGTTAAAAGCGATGACAATATGACCTATGCTATTCTTGGTATTGAGAATCAGTCATACGTAGATTATGCTATGCCGGTTAGAAATATGGTTTATGATGCACTAAATTATGCATCACAGGTTTCTAGTATTAAAAAGAAAGACAAAACTTCTAATAAATTACAATCAGGTAATGAGTACTTGTCTGGTGTAAGTAAGGGAACTAAGATAAAGCCGGTAATAACGCTAGTTATAAATTTCAGCAAAGATATGTGGGACGGGCCTACGAGTCTTTCTGACATGTTGGACAATGTTGATTCAAGACTTGGACGATATGTTAATGATTACGAATTACATTTGATAGATCCGCATGCCATCGATGATTTTACTGGCTTTCATACAGAACTTGGAGAAGTATTGGAGTTTATCAAACGTCAGAATGAAGATGGATATTTGAAGACTATGAAGATAGAAAAAGGCGAGAATTGGGAACTTGATCTCGATTCTGTAAACATGATAAACACTTTTACAGGAGCAAGAATACCGACAGATACAGCGAAGGGAGGTAAAGTAAATATGTGCCGTGCTACAGAAGCAATTAGGGAAGATGGAATAAAGGTTGGAATGAAAGAAGGAAGAAAAGAAGGAAGAAAAGAAGGAAGAAAAGAAGGAAGAAAAGAAGGTGTCACTGAGACTAATATTGTATACTCATGGCTGTTTGAACAGGGAAGAGACGCAGATGTAAAGCGAGCAACAACAGATGCAGAGTTTATGGAAACACTAGTGGATGAGTATAAGTCACGGAAGAATAAAAATTATTAGTAGAAAATACTATTTGGAAAACACAAGCTATTAGGTGAATAAAAAATAATTGGATAATAAAACCTATCAGGAGAATGTTTGAGGATGAGTTTAATTTGGGGAATAATTGAAAAAATAGCAGAAACAATTTTTAGGTTGTTCTTTAGGATATTGGGGAAAGAGTATACGGATGGTACCCATGAAGCGCTGATGCAGTTTGTGAAATTTGGAATAGTGGGTGTGTCGAATACAGTTATTTCATATCTTCTATATACATTTTCGCTGTTGGCACTAAGAGCACTTGGCCTATTTAGCAAAGCAGATTATATAATAGCTTCGGTGATTGCATTTGTTCTTAGTGTGTTGTGGTCATTCTACTGGAACAATAAGAAGGTTTTTGTGATGAAAGAAGGTGAGAGCCGCAATATGTTCAAGGCTCTTCTTAAAACCTATGTGTCATATTCTTTCACAGGCCTATTTCTAAATGCCATTTTGCTCATATTATGGGTTCAGGTACTTAATATATCTGAGTTTATAGCGCCGATTCTGAATCTCGTTATCAGTGTGCCACTGAATTTCTTGATAAACAAGTTCTGGGCCTTTAGGACAGAACACTAAAATTACCGTTATACCGCCAACTCCCTTGAAATAAGCGCAAAAAAGTCATAGAATAAAGTATGATTGTTCATTTTATGCGTGTTAGTATGCTTGTATTATTGCAGTTTCTCAGTAACAATCATTGGGGGAGAGGGGAATATGCTGAAAGTTCTTAGCATTTTAATGTTTATAATACCGGCGGCCTTATCGCTGATCATTCACATGTGTCTTAGGCATGGTGAGGTTCAGAACATGAGGAAGCCGGTTCTTTATGTTCTCTATGTCTTTGTCAATAATGCTATTACTATTGCCGTGTCATACTTTAGGGGCGTTAAGCATATTGACATCTCAAACATGACTCCAACCTATATTTATAAATATTTTGGGCTTGCCTGCGTAGTGGGCTTTATTGTGCCGTTTTTTGTGTGCCTCATGACCGAGGATATTATCACAATTGGTGGCTTTAAGCGTTATGCTAAAAAGTTTTTTGGAGATGTTAAGAAATACCTGCCATATGCGATAACTTCTGCAAAGTCAGACCTTTCGGCAGAGGTGGCAAGTTCATATCTCAACTGGATGTGGTGGCTAATTGAACCTGTCTGCATGATGATTATTTATACGCTCATTTTTGGTGTGGTATTTAAGGCAAGTGAGGACTATTTTGCAATATTCGTGTTCATAGGCTTAACGCTTTGGGGCTTCTTTGCCAGATGTATTACAGGCAGTGTGGATATGGTGAGAGCTAACAGAGATATCGTCACCAAGATTTATATGCCCAAGTATATTCTACTTTTGGCCAAGATGTTCGTTAACACATTTAAGATGATGGTGTCATTTGTGGTGATATTTATCATGATGATTGCCTTCAAAGTTCCTATTAATTTCAATATTCTTTGGATTTTCCCGGCTTTTATTGTTTTATTTATGTTTACTTTTGGTGTCAGCTGCATCCTGATGCACTACGGCGTTTATGTCAGTGACCTGGGTTACATTACAGGTATTTTGCTTCAGATGCTCATGTACCTGACAGGCGTATTTTATTCAATTGCCAATCAGGTTCCGGAACCATTCGGAATTATTCTGGAGACGTTTAATCCTGTAGCGTTCCTGATAGCGGCAATACGTAATGCTCTTATATATCGCGCCATGCCTTTTATTCCAGGGCTTGTAGCTTGGGGAGTGGTTTCGCTTGTACTCATAGCAATTGGCGTGTTCACAGTTTATAGCAACGAAAATTCTTATGTAAAGGTAATCTGATATGGCAAAAGACTATGCGATTGAGGTAAATGATGTCAGCATCAGTTACCGTATTCTAAACAACATATCGATTCGAAGGACCTTGTTTCATAAAAAACAGCGAAATGAAATTTTTGAAGCTGTCAAGCATGTGTCATTCAAGGTTGAAGAGGGTGGAATTCTCGGCATTATTGGTAAAAATGGTAGCGGCAAATCCACGCTCCTTAAATCTATGGCAGGAGTATTTTCGCCAAACTCAGGAACAATCGATCTTCATGGTCATTCGGTCTCCCTTATGGCGCTTGGAATAGGCTTTAAGTATGAACTTACAGGACGTGCCAATGTGGTGTTATCCGGTATGCTCCTGGGTTTTTCTGAAGAAGAAATCAAAGAGCGAATGGATTCCATAATTGAATTTGCTGAGCTTGGGGATTTCATAGACAGACCTGTTCGAACTTACTCCAGTGGTATGCATTCTAAGCTGGCTTTCGCTATCACTGCGATGCTGGAAACAGACATTATGCTGGTGGACGAGGTTTTAAGCGTAGGTGATGAGCATTTCAGGATAAAGAGTATGGAAAAGATGAGACAGCTCATAACGGATAAGGATAGAACTGTTGTTATAGTGTCTCATGATATAGAGACACTGAAAGAGCTTTGCGACACAATTTTATGGATACATGACGGTGAGATGAGGGAGATCGGCGAGCCTGGAGTGGTGCTTGATCACTATATTCAGGCGATGAATGGATAAAAGAATATAATTCTTGTTGATAAATTGTTTTTGTGAGTTTGCGACAGATAAAATATTGGAGTGTGGTATGGGAAAATACAGAATACAAACAATTGTATTCCCTAAAGATACAAAGCATATGCTTTGCAAGGATCTTTTTTATAAAGGCGACAGAGGGTATCTTGATAGAACAAATTCGGTTTTGACTTTGGGAGTTGGACAGACATGTGATCTGACTACATATCTCAATTCATGCTCTTGGGCAAAGTGGAAAAAATATACAAACGCAAATGGTTTAACTATTTATCTTGATATAGAAGGAGATTGCGAGCTTACATTTGTTGGCTATTCCTTAGAGTATCAGGAAGTAGCAAGGCAGGAATTTGGAGTAATAACTATACATAATAATCCTAGAGAAATGGTTTCTTTTACTTACCCTGACAATGAGTGCACTATAGTAGGAGTTGAGATAACCGCGATAGGAAAGTGTGTTATTTACTCTGGATTTTATGAAGCTTCATATGAAGGAACGCTGAATGATATCCATTTAAGCATTGCCACTACTACATGCTATAAAGAAGAATTTATCAAAAAAAATATTAAGCTAATAAAAGATGAAATAATAAATGGCGATGATGAAATTAAGAATAACATTACAGTCCATGTTGTAGATAATGGCAGAACTCTTAGTGATGAAGAAATTGTTTCAGAACATATTTTGCTGCATCCCAATCCTAATACCGGCGGATCCGGTGGATTTGCAAGAGGGATGCTTGAATCATTACATCAGGAAACACCTGCTACGCATGTGATTCTAATGGATGATGATGTGCTGATTCTTCCTGAGAGCTTAAAACGTACCTATCACCTGCTTAGAATGCTCAAGGATGAGTATAAGAGCTACTTTATAAGCGGAGCAATGATAAAGTATGAGCAGCCTAATAAACAGCATGAAGATATAGGATCTGTCAGAGGTGGTGGCCAATTCATAGCATTGAAACCTAACATGGAACTCAATGAATTGGAAGATGTCGTAAAAAATGATGGGGCATACTACAATGCATCTAATCAATATGCAGGCTGGTGGTATTGCTGTATTCCAATTGAAGAGATAAAAAAGAATGGACTTCCATTGCCGCTATTTATCAGATGCGATGACAGTGAGTATTCACTTAGAGCTAGAGCCAACATACTGACTATGAATGGCATCTGTATTTGGCATATGGGATTTAAGATTAAATACAATGCAGCTATGGATATTTATATGCAGGTCAGGAATATGCACATTGCCAGAGCTGCATCAGGGGTTCTGAAGGACCTGGATATCCATACTGATTACAATAGGGAGTTCTTCAGAAAACTTTATAAATTTGAGTATGGGGCATGCGAATTGGTGCTTCAGGGGGTTGAGGATTATCTAAAAGGCCCTGATTTCATCAAGAGCTGCGACGGAGAGGCACTTTTAAAAGAAAAAAGAGCCTATAACGAAAAACTCATTCCGCTTGAAGACAATAAAGCTATTCAAATAAGAGATATAAAAGATGTATTTGAGGACGAGAATAGAAAAATAGTTGATAAGCTGATCTTTCATATGACCAAGAATGGACATGTCCTATCCCCAAGCTTTATATATAAGCACCCTGGGGTAATCACTACTGCAGCATATGGTTTTAGCATTCAAACACAGAACATTACCAGAAAAACAGAATATGCTGCTGTTGATCCATATTCAGAAACCTTTGTGATCAGAAAGCTTGATAAGAGAAGAGGACAAGATCTTCTTAAGCGATTTAAGAAGCTTGAAAAGGAATATAAACGTAGGCATCTGGAGGTGGAACAGGCTTATAGGAAAGCACAGCCTTATTTGACATCCGAAGAATTTTGGAAAGAGTATTTGAAACTCGAGAAGTAATACAAATTATACCATTATCAAAATTACTAATGCTAAAAGCAAGACATTTGGGAAGAATATAGGGAGTATAGTGAATATATTCAAATCAGAACGTTGAAAGATGGACGGCAGAGTAGGATGCTTTGCTGGGAAAAACGTGCTGACACAGATATCGAGCTCACTGTTATTATTCCAACACACAATGTTACAAAGTACCTTAACCAGTGCATAGAGTCAATTACAAAATGGAAATCCAGGTATGTGGAATTCTTATTTGTAGATGATGGATCCCGGGATGAGACGCGAGATATCATTTTGGAGTGGGCTGGCAAAGATGCAAGAATTCGACTGGTTGACAATGAAAATGGAGGGACCTCTTCTGCTAAGCAACTTGGCATTGAAATGGCTAAGGGTAGGTATGTAGGTTTTATAAATCCGAAAGATTTCATTGATGACAGAATGTTTTTTAAGCTCATGCAGGCCGCAATGACTGGAAGCTATGAGATTGCATATTGCGGTTATAAAGAGAGCTATGAAGGTGAGGGTGGTTATAAGATAGTACCGGATGAACTGGGAATGCCATACAACATTGGAACTGTTGATTATTCCGCTATAAAAAGGCTTGTTGCTCATTGTAACTCATGTATTTATAGAGGCATATATAAGAAAACATTATTAGATAGAGCTGGAATACATTTTTATACAGATCTCAGACTGTTTGAGGATTTATCATTTGAGGTTGAGACATTTGCATTTGCTAATTCAGGCTATGGCAATACTATGAATATAGGTTTCAAGGCAGCAAAAGGAGACTATATTGGAATCGTCGAGTCAGATGATTTTATTGATCGAAATATGTTTGAAACACTGTATGAAAGAGCAAGAACCAATGAGCTAGATGTAGTTAAAAGCGGTTTCTTTTTATACTATTCCGATTCCGAAACTAATGTTCCTATTGAAATAGCCACAGATAAAATAGATGGTGTTACAGTATGCCCATCAAGAGATTTTGCCGATGATGAGGATATGGTTGATTTCTATAATCAGAGGCCTGCTATATGGTCGGCTATATATCGAAGGAAATTTATCAATGAAAACAAAATTACTTTTTTAGAATCACCAGGGGCATCATATCAAGATACCGGATTCAATTTAAAAGTATTAGCAACAGCTAAGAGAGTACAGTACATCAATGGAGGATTCCTTCATTATAGGCAGGATAACATAGAATCTTCTGTTAATTCCAAAGGCAAAGCATTCTGCGTATATGATGAGTATAATGAATTCGAGAAGTTCATTAAGAGTAGAGGAGATATTCCTGCCAGAGTTATAAATATAATGTGGCGTCAAAAATATGAAACATATACTTGGAATTATATGCGTCTATCAGGAAAGTATAAGTTTTTGTTTCTTCAGAAGTATGCTGAAGAATTTAAAGAAGGAATAGAAAAAGGTACTGTAAAAAGTGCCTTTTTTACAGAAAAAGCATGGAATGACATAGATAAGATAGTAACAGATTTTGTTGATTATTATTTTACAGATAATGATTCAGAGATGAATGGTTATAAATGTGAAGTGTTACGATGGAAAGATGACTATTTTAGAATAAAGAATTCATTGACTTATAAAATTGGTTTTTGTATCACATTTCTTCCTAGAACTGTTAAACATTTTTTTGTATATACCAAGAAACAGCGCAATTCATGATTGCAAAGAAATCTTTGCGTGAATTTGGCAGAAGCATTCAAATATAAAAGTATTGGAGAGAAAATTATTATGACAAGTTGTGAGAAAGTACTTACAGTATCAGTGGCCGCTTATAATGTCGGGAATACGTTAGACGAAACTTTGAAACATTTTCTGCCTGTAAAGGAGAAGGATCGAATAGAAGTATTGATAGTCAATGATGGGTCTAAGGACAATACTGAGGAAATTGCTAAAAGATACGTTGAAATGTATCCAAATGTCTTCAAACTAATCAATAAAGAAAATGGAGGCTGGGGTTCTACATTAAATGCAGGAATATCTGTAGCAACAGGAAAGTATTTCAAACAACTGGACGGAGATGACTATTACAATGAAGATAATATGGATGATTTTATAGAATACCTTGATAAGCATGATGCTGACATGGTGTATTCTCCGTTTGTTATGTTTGACGATAAAACAGGTGGAGTAATAAGGCAGATAGGTAGTTACAACTGGCTGTTTAAGGAAAATGAACTAATCTATTTAGATGAGTTAGAAGACTTTATGCCTGCTATGCATACACTTACTGTAAAGACTAAGATATTGAAAGAACGTCAAGTTCATATAACGGAACATTGCTTTTATACTGATTTGGAGTTTGTTCTGAGGGCATATAATGAATGCAGTACTATGTATTATTATGATAAAAATATATATTTTTATAGGATTGCCAGAGATGGTCAGAGCATGAGTGTTTCAGGTGTAAGGAAACATTACAAAGAGCATCAGAAAGTTCTTCTTTCAATGATTGATTATATGAATACAAGTGTTCAAGACCAGAATATAAAGAGGCAATTTTTTAATAGGCTTCAGAATGCTGCGTATTATCAGTATTTATTTTATATGGCACTACCATGTACCGTTGAGAATAAAAAAGAACTTAGGGAGTATGACAAACTACTTAAAGAAAAGAGCCCAAAAATATATAAGAAGTTGTCAATACACCAGCCAATAAACTTTTGGAGAAAAAGCAATTTTATGTTTTACTATCTGCTTGCCCACTATAAGACAAGTCAGGATAAAAAAAGAAAAATAAATTTATTTGAGGGAGTCTGATATGCCAGAAGTAAGTGTGGTAATTACATATTACAATTCAAGTCCGTTTTATTTAAGAAAATGCCTAGATAGTGTTATTGAACAGACATTCAAGGACTTCGAAGCGATAATCGTATGCAACGAAAACTGTTGTAAGCAATATTGGATGCGAATAAAAGAGGAATATGAAAAATTAGACAGTCGTTTAAAATTTGTATCGATAGATAAAAAAGGCGCTTCTGCTGCAAGGAATTATGCTATTTCAATGTGTCAGGGGAAATATTTGTCAATTATTGATGGGGATGATTATGTTGAGAATAATTTTCTATCAAGATTAATGGAAGGTATGAAGGAAGGAACTTCAGATATATGTATATGTGGGGTTGTTGATAAATATTTCCCAGTTGTAAATATGACTATAGATAGAAGAATTTTTTTCTCAATGCCAGGAGAATTTATCAATCTACAGTATGTTAATTTTTCTGTAAACAAGTTGTATAAGCTTGAATATATTAGGGAACATGAGATTAGATATCCGGAAGGTGTTGAACTCGGAGAGGATGCTCTTTTTTTGGCACAGTATTATAAGTACTGCAATCATATTTCATGTATTCCAGATGGCCTTTATCACTATATTGCTCATAGAACATCGTTGACACATGTTTTCTTTAAAAAATATTTTGAGTATGAAAGAGATGTGATTGATGTTCAGTATAAGATGTTTTCACAATATCCGTTATCTGAAAGTGAAAAGGAAATACTCTATCATTGGTTATTTATAAAAATGTTGTATACAGCGTGGTATTATCTCGACGAAAACCCTGATTATGTAACGGAGGCAAAAAGGATTTTTGAATTGAAAGAGATGACGATACTTCTTGAAGGCGATTATAAGACTAACAAACGTTTTAACAAAAAACAAATAAAAATGATTGAAAAGTGGAAAAAACATCAGATGCCTTATGGTTTAATGAAGAAAATTATGTGATTTATCTATGGGCATGATAGAGATACCATTTTTTGAGAGTGATGTGATAATGCGTTTTGAATGGGGATTAGTATGCTTTTTTATTATGTATTTGCTTTGGGAGTATTGCTTTTTAGTATCTCTGTTTTGTTTTTTGGATCAGTAGTATGGATGTTTAGTGTATGGTCTGATCTTTCTGTGGGTGAAATATTGTACCAGATGAACGTATCGGCAGAAGGTACTAACGTTGATATGATAAGGGACTATATTTGGCGTTATGGTATATGGGAAATACTTATAATTATAATCGTTCTTGTTACTGGTATATATTTATATAAGAATAAAAGGAAATATATAAAGCCCTTTGTTGTTACTTTTGTGCTAACATCTGTCACATTGCTTGCGATAACAGTATACAAGCTTCAAATGAATCTAGATATTGTTAGTTTTGTTCGTGATGCGGTACAAGAATCTGATTTTATAAGTGAAAATTATGTTGATCCAAATGAAGTAAAGCTTGAATTTCCTGAGAAAAAAAGAAATTTAATATACATATATTTAGAATCTATGGAAGTAACCTACGCTGATAAGAGTATAGGGGGAGCGTTTGATGTAAATGTAATTCCTGAGTTGGCTCAAATTGCATTGAACAATGAATCGTTTTCAAAGAAGGATTGTATAAATGGAGCAATATCTTAGTTGGTTCAACATGGACCATGGGAGCAATGTTTGCACATAGTTCAGGGTTGCCTTTAAAGGTATTGACTAATTTAGAAGATGGAAATTTTTATCCTAATGTAGTGTCTATCGGTGATATTTTGAAAAAAGAAGGATACTATCAGGAACTATTGATTGGATCTAAAGCGGCCTTTGGAGCGCGAGAACAGTTCTATTCGCAACATGGTAATTATAGTATTTTTGATTATGATACTGCAGTAGAAAAAGGCTTGATTCCGGAAGATTATTTTGAATTTTGGGGATATGAGGACGAAAAGCTATTTGAGTATGCTAAGGGAGAAGTGCTAAGATTATCAAAGGGAGAACAACCGTTCAATTTGACGATTCTTACAGTGGATACTCACTTTGAAGATGGTTATATATGTAATCTGTGTAGAGAGGATTATCTTGGAGAACAGTATTCAAATGTGATGGCTTGTTCTAGTAGACAAGTTAGTGAATTTTTGAATTGGATTAAAAAACAGGATTTCTATGATGACACAACAATTGTTATCAATGGTGATCATCCTACTATGGATAAGGATTATTGCTTAAATGTACCTAAAGATTATCAGAGAAAGACATATACTGCATTTGTTAATTCAGCAGTAACTAAAATGAATGACGATTATCGGGAGTATTCGACTATGGATTTGTTTCCGACAACATTGGCGGCAATGGGGGTGTATATTCCTGGCGATAGATTAGCATTGGGGAGTAATCTTTTTTCGGATAAACCTACGCTTGTGGAAAGGTATGGAATAGATAATTGCAATAGCTTATTGGCAAGAAAATCCACATTAATGAACGAACTTGCAGATTTTTCCATAGATGATGATATGATTCAAACTATAAGAGATAATACTAAATTTGGCATTTATGATTTGGATTTAGAAGGGAATAATGTGAGGTTTAGAGCTTATGTTGATGACTGTTTTCCGATGGATATGATAGATTGTGCGACAATAGAAGTGAAAAATCATAATGGGAAAGTTATAGATCGGGTTAAAGTAGAAATTCAAGATAGGATAGACAATGAAGATAATTCATATTTGGAATTAGATGGAGAATTGAGTTTTGACTTAAAAAAGTACGCTAATTGTATATGTAAGCTTTGTTTCAAGGCTTCTGGAGGAGAAACATTTGAGGTAGCATGTTTGAATGAACCATTGTTATCACTGAAAAATGCGATAGGGCTACCGGCATATTTAAAACTCATAGATTCGAATAATGAAATAGTATTTATTAGTGTGAAAGATGATGGTAGTTATTCAATTACGGATGCTGATTTAGAAGTTTTAAGTAAATTAGGAGTTAACACAGATTTAAGGGATGCATTCAGAAAATCATTTTATGCAGTGATTGATAGTGAAAAATGCATTGAGGAAATATCAGAGGAGCCATTATTTAATTCTGGGGTTATAGGGGAGAACCGAAAGTACACTATACAAAGTGAAGGATTTGAATGTGGAAACATGAGCGCAATAATAATAGATGGCAAAGAGTATTCTAAAAATCTTAGGGGATTAAATATTGTTGTATATGATAAAAACGTGGGCAATGTGATAGATTCTGTTTCTTTTGATATGTATAATTTGGGGATGAAATGGTGAAAAAAGTTGCAATTTAATGTCTGGGGGAACTTTTTCAAGACATTAGTCTGTGAGATTTAGAAATGGAAATAATAAGCACAATGTGCAAATATATGATGGGGAATGTAGCATGAAGCAAAAGATGTTAGGAAAAGTGAATAAGAAGATTATTTCTTGTTGTGTAGAGATAATACTATTATTGTTAGTAGCTTTTTTTTCTTGTTTTTGTTATTTTGCATATACTTATGGCCAATTTGATATTGGTGGGAATTATAGTTTTTATGCTTTATCAATAATCTATATTCTTGTTTTTTTATTTGTGAAAGAAATACACAAAAAAATAAGTGTTTGTTGCGAAAAAAGCAGTATTATTTCTGGCACTTATTTTGATTTTAATGCTAAAAATATTCTATTGTGGACTGGCCTTTTTGTTCTATGTATGCTTCCTTACATAATTTTTCTATATCCTGGAGTAATACCACCTGATACTATTAGCGAATTAATCGATTTTTATAATGGAGATGCGCCACTTCCAGTTATCTGGGTAAATGGAACTGTCCCGATTGAGTATTTTTTAAATAATCACCATCCATTCTTTGACTCATTTCTCTATGGTGGTGCAATTTATCTTGGTTATATTTTAGGTGATGCTAATATTGGCATATTTATATATGTTTTGTTACAAACTATAGCAACTGGGGCTGTTTTTTCAATTACATTATGCAGTTTTAAGAAATTGGAGATTTCGGACGTATACTTATATGGGGGGATATATGTGTTGCCATTTGTACCTTTATATATTGTGCAGATGGGAAAAGATAGTACATTTAGCACTTGTTTTGCGGCGTGGATGATTGTCTATGCCTACATTGTAATTGATGGATTTACCACGAAACGCATGGCATTTTTAGCTGTAGTGTCGCTTCTGTGTTCATTGACTAAGAAAACTGGTGTGTATGTTGTTGTTATCAGCATTTTGGTTTTAGCGGTTTATTATTTTTTCATCAAAAGCTATAATCAACTAGCAATCATTTTATCATTTTCTATTGCTTTGATAGTATTATATTTCTGTCTGATTCCCAAGGTGCTATTTCCTATTATGAATATTTATGAGGGAGGAAGGCAAGAGGCTCTTGGCCCTATGATACAGCAAGTATCGAGGGTGGTTATAGAACATGAAGATGAAATTTCGGAAAGCGATAAGAAAGTAATCGAAAATATTATTGCCTACGAGCAAATAAACGAAAAATATAATTATCATTTGACTGATGGCGTAAAGGACACATTTAATTTTTATGCAACGGATAAAGATGTATCTGATTTTCGGAAAACTTGGTTAAAGTTAGGAATAAAGTATCCGTTAACGTATCTTAAGGCAACTTTTGGTACTAGTGGAGGATTTTTCTTTCCTAAAGGAAACCTGTATGTTTATGGAGCTGATTCTCGGATAGATTCAATGTTTTTTTGGTGGGATGGGGTTGCCTATAGTATTCCAGAATTGTCAGGAATCCATCAAGTGGAAGCGCTTGACGAAATACGCGCTGTTGTTTGGAATGCATATCATTTTATTGCTAATATTCCAGGATTGAATATATTGTTTGATTTAAGTATTTATGCTTGGTTCATTCCGTTATACGCCTTTGTTTCATTTGTGAAAAGAAAAGATATTATCAATTTGATAGTATTAGTTCCTATCATGCTTTCTGTTTTAGTG
Source organism: uncultured Butyrivibrio sp. (assembly GCF_947169445.1). GTDB lineage: Bacteria > Bacillota > Clostridia > Lachnospirales > Lachnospiraceae > Butyrivibrio. The sequence continues at coordinate 49,805 of NZ_CAMVPU010000011.1, forward strand.
TTGGTGATTTGTCCTGAATCTGATACAAGATACGCATTGCCAATTATTTATTGCATTCCATTAGTTCTAGGTCTTTGCAATAGAAAAAGAGAGCATACTACTATGGCTTGAAACACATATAATGATGCATATTATTAAGTGTAGAAGGTGATGGAATGGATAAGATAGCTGTTTTGATTCCTTGCTACAATGAAGCAAGGACAATTGAAAAAGTGATTAGAGACGCGCGTAAATCGATTCCAGATGCTATGATTTATGTATACAATAACAATTCAACTGATGGTACAGCTGAAATTGCTAAGAAGGCTGGAGCCATTGTACGTAGCGAATATATGCAGGGAAAAGGCAATGTGATTAGAAGAATGTTTAGAGAAATCGAAGCGTCCGTTTATGTTATGGTTGATGGAGACGATACTTATCCTATGGATGCTGCTCCAGAGATGGTGGATTTAGTTCTTAATCACAATGCAGATATGGTGATTGGGGATAGGTTGTCCTCTACATATTTCAATGAGAATAAGAGACCATTTCACAATTTTGGTAACAGCCTAGTGAAATTCAGTATAAATCACCTTTTTGGATGTGAGATACGAGACATTATGACAGGGTTTAGAGCCTTTAGCTATGAGTTTGTAAAAACATTTCCGGTGCTATCAAAGGGATTTGAGATAGAAACCGAAATGACCATTCATGCCGTGTATAACAATATGCAGATTGAAAACGTTGTTATTGATTACAGAGACAGGCCGGAAGGTTCAGTCAGTAAGTTGAATACGTATGCCGATGGGATTAGGGTTTTAAAGACGATAGGTAAGCTTTTTAGGAATTATAAACCTTTTGTTTACTTTTCGGTTATAGCTTGTTTGCTAGCAGTATTATCAACAGCATTTTTTATACCAGTTTTTCAGGAATATTGTATTTCGCATATGGTAAGAAGATTTCCTACTTTGATTGTATGTGGATTTATAATGCTTTCAGCAATAATAAGCTTTTTTGTGGGTATATTGCTAGATAATATGGCGTTGAATAATAGAAGGCAGTTTGAGATACAGTTATGTTCATTGCAGAGACATAAGAAAAGTAATGAATAATCGAATGATAGTGATATGATGCTGATATGGAATTTTAAAAGCTTATAGGCAATACTAAGTAGGAGTTGGCTCAATGAGAAAAGTTCATTAGATGCTATTCACCATAAGTACTCTGAAAGTGATAAAAAGAATAAGTATTACCACCACAGTTTGTACAATTGTGTAATAAAAGAATTTAGTGATGAATTGACGCAAAAGAATTTTACTATTGATGGTGTTAAATATACCTGGATGACCATTGAAGAGATGGAGAAGAACCCATCTATTCAAAAGAAAAATTCGGAAGTCGTTGAGTTTGTAAAGCATAATAGCTATTAGTTGAAGACAACCGGTACCACAAAAGCTGGTGCCTGACACTGAGTAGCAAACGTTAGCAATAGGGGTGAAGGATAAATGATCAAGTACCTATACATTAACAATTACAAAAGTTTCGTAAATTTTAGAGTGGATTTTTCCAAAAAGAATCTTTTGTTGGGCAAAAATGGAACAGGGAAAAGTACTATATTTTTGCTCATAGCCACGCTCAGGAATTTTGTTTTGGGCAATGGCGTGGTAGCAGGGAATTTGTTCTTTTCAAACTCAGCAACAAGATGGATGAATAGCAGTATACAAACATTTGAGATTGGATTATCAGACGGGGATGATTTGTATACTTATAGGCTTGAAATAGAATATAGTAAAGATCCGGATGTTACAAAGGTAAAAGCAGAAACAGTATCATTAGCTGATAAGCCATTGCTTTCCGTTAAAGAAGGTGTGGCTTTCATTAGTGATGGGTCTTCTTTTAGTGGAAGAGAACTCTTAGTGGATTCTTCTTTGTCGGCTCTGAATGCTTTTAATTTAGGAAGTGGACATAAGGAACTATCTAGGTTTAGGGAATTGATGAGTAAAATAGTTTATTGCTCACCATATCCCAGGAATATGGTAGATAGGGTTGAAAATGACGTTTATTGGCCGTTGTTGGATTTTTCTAATATTGCATCGGCATATACTGGAATTGTGCAGTTATACCCTGATATTCAGCAAAAAGTGAATGATGCAATGCGAGAGATTAATCCTGCATTTAAGAGAACGAGAGTGTCGGCAGAGCCTTATGGAAAGTTTTTTGTGATTGATTATCAATATAAGGATGTTGAATGTTCATTCAGCTTTGGTGAGTTGTCGGATGGAGAAAAAATGCTATTTGCACTTTATGCTTTGATATATGGGTATGTTGCCAATGATTTTGTGGTTTTATTGGATGAACCGGATAATTACGTTTCATTAAAGGAATTGCAACCGTGGTGTACAGAACTTGAGCATACTATGAGTGAAAATGGACAGTGTCTCCTTATTTCACATAATGCAGAAATTATAGATTATATGGCTGAAGCGGATGGTATTTGGTTTTCCAGACTGAGTTCCGGAGAAAGTCAGGTTATTAGCAATCCATTAGTGCAGGCTGCTGAGAATCAACTTCTGCCTTACTCAGAACTAATAGCAAGGGGACTGGATGAGTAAATGAAATTAAGTAAAGAATATAGATATCATATACTTTGCGAGGATGTTCAGACACGGACTTTTATTGAATCATTTTTGCATGCTCTGGATATTTCATTTAGACGCATTCATTCGAATATGGCTCCTAAAGGTGAGAATTGTGGTGAGCAGTACGTAAGAAAATATTTGTATTCAGAGGCGAAACTAATCGTCAACTGTAATTATCAAAAGTTGACACTTATTGTATGTACTGATGCAGATATAAATGAAGTTCAACAGAGGAGAAAGCAGCTATTAGATCAACTTCGAGCTGATTCGGAAAAGGATAGTAAGGGAGCACCGATAGATGTAGAAAAAGAATGCATTATGATCTGGATTCCGAAGAGGCAGATTGAGAACTGGATTCACTTTTTAAGGAATGAAGATGTCACAGAGGATATTGATTACAGGCATTCGGGCAGCAGACCAGAAAGCTGTAAAGATGAAGCACAAAAGATAATGGAATACTTCCAAAATATGATTGCTTTCGAAAAAGTATTACCTTCACTAAGTGTTGCAAAAGGTGAATATGAAAGAGTGTGCAGGTTGCAGAATAGTAGATAAAAGTATTGAAAAAAGAACCTTGGTGCCTGGCACGCATTTTCAGAAGATAGAGATTGATTTTGTTTTTGAAGGTTGAAAGGATTATTATGCTAAGAAGATTTGAAGTTGAGAACTTTAAGGGATTTAAAAAGAGACTAGTGCTTGATTTTTCGGCCGGAGAATATGATTTCAATACAGACGTGGTTAAAGATAATACTGTCAATAAAGCTATTGTTTATGGCAAAAATGGAAGTGGCAAAAGTTGCCTAGGGATAGCATTGTTTGATATTATACATCATCTTACGGATAAGAACCGCATGAAAGCTAGGTATTTATCAAACTATAAGAATCTTAGAGGAATTAATGAAAGTGTTAAGTTTCTGTATGAATTCATCTTTGATGGGATAAAGGTGATTTATGAGTATGAAAAAGCAGATGCTGATACGTTACTTAATGAGAGTCTTTCTATAAGCGATGAAGTAGTTTTGAATTATAGCTTCTTAGATAGAAAAAACAACTATGTGTCACCGCAAATAAGTGGAAGTCTTAATCTTGATATGCTTAATGAAAGCGATATATCAGTTGTTAGATATATTTATAAGAATAGTCCCTCAAATGCAATTCCGGCTATATCTATGCTTATGGATTTTTGCGATAGAATGTTATGGTTCAGAAGCCTGTCAGAGGGAAATTCCTATGCGGGATATATGATTGGTCGGAAAAGTCTAGCAAAGATTATTTATGAAACTGATAGTTTGGCTGACTTTGAGAATTTTCTTGGAGAATTTGGGCTAAATTATAATTTGGACTTTAAGAAGTCCGGAGATGATATTCTTCTTGTTGTTAAATTTGGAAATAGGACGGTACCCTTTGATGAAATTGCTTCTACAGGAACAATGTCATTAATGTTGTTCTACACATGGAGCAAGAGTTTTGACAAGATTTCTTTTTTATTTATTGATGAATTTGATGCTTTTTTCCACTATGAAGCAGCGGCAACTATTGTAAAAAGGCTTAATAAAGCTAAATCGTTCCAAAGTGTTTTGACATCGCATAATACATATCTTATGCAGAACAAGCTGACCAGACCAGATTGTTGTTTCATTATCAATGATAATAGCATTAAAAGTCTAAATCATTGCACGGATAAGGAAATTCGGGAAGCGCATAATCTAGAAAAAATGTATATAAACGGAGCTTTTGTAGATGAGTAAAGTTGTATTGTTTATCGTCGAAGGAGAACGTAGAGAAGTTGAAATCATCAATTCAATGAAAAGTTTTTTGCCAGAGGATACTAAGATAGTTTCTGCATGTGTGAATATACACATGCTATATAGAATTATGAAAGAGTATGATTTTGAAGCGGATATCATAACGGTGCTTCAAAATATGGATGGCGTTTCGGAAAGTGATAAAGAAATGCTTAGAAGCCTCGATAGGGTGACTTATACTTACCTTATATTTGATTTTGATGTTCAGTATTATAAGCTACTATCTGAGAATAATCTAGAATTAGGATTTAATGCTATATATGACATGCTCTCATATTTTAATAATGAGACTGATGGTACGATTGGAAAGATGTATATTAATTATCCGATGGTTGAGGCATTCAGGGACTGCACTGATTTTTTTGACAATGGATATAAAGATAGAGTGGTCGAGCTTGATGAACTGACAGGATACAAAGAAATAGTAGGAAAAAGAGGAATTAGCACCAATATTTCTCGATGGAATTATGATGATTACCTTAAACTGATAGATATGAATTTATATAAGGCAAATTATCTTGTGAACAGAAGATGGATTAGGCCTTCTTATAATGAATATATTGAGAGTATAGGGCAGATAAATATTATGAACTCTGAGAAAGATAGTGTGATTATTGATAGACAGGTTTCTGTAATGTGCTGTATATATCTTGTAATTGTGGATTATATTGGGAAAAGGCTTTGGAATATGATGCAGTGATATTGAGTGAAATAGTTCCTATCGAATGAAAGTAAGAGGGAGAATTATAGAATATGTCAAAATGGAGCACTGAAGAAGAAGCACGTAATGAGATAAAGCAGCTGGTAGCTGATTTTTACCATGAGTTTAAGGAACCGAAGGAGAGCAAAGCGAACTTTAAGCCTGGGGACAGGGTTTCATATGCATCAAGAGTGTATGATGAGAAGGAAATGCAGGCGCTGACAGATGCAACTCTGGATTTCTGGCTGACAACGGGAAGATTTTCAGATGAGTTTGAAAAAGAGTTTGCTAGCTGGATTGGAGTTAAGTATGCGCATCTGGTTAACTCCGGATCTTCAGCTAACTTAATAGCGTTTACGGTTCTCACAGCTCCTGAATTGGGAGAGAGACAGATAAAGCGGGGCGACGAAGTAATAACTGTGGCTTGCGGTTTCCCGACAACTGTAGCACCTATTTTGCAGTATGGCGCGGTTCCGGTATTTGTGGATGTTACTGTTCCGCAATACAATATTGATGTTGCAAGGCTTGAAGAGGCATATAGTCCTAAGACTAAGGCTGTTATGATTGCGCATACACTGGGAAATCCTTTTGATCTTAAGGCAGTGAAGGAGTTCTGTGACAAGCACAATCTGTGGCTTGTGGAAGATAACTGTGATGCGCTTGGAACAAAGTATACAATTGATGGGGTGACAAAGTTCACCGGTACCTGGGGAGATATTGGAACATCCTCATTCTATCCGCCACACCACATGACAATGGGTGAAGGCGGTGCAGTTTATACTGAAAATCCGCTTCTTCATCGTCTGATTTTGTCATATCGTGATTGGGGACGTGACTGCATCTGCCCTTCAGGACATGATGGAGTTTGTGGGCACCGATTTGATAAGCAGTTTGGAGAGTTGCCTTTTGGCTATGATCACAAGTATACCTACAGCCACTTTGGATATAACTTGAAGGTTACAGATCTTCAGGCAGCGGTTGGCTGCGAACAGCTTAAGAAATTCCCTTCATTTATTGAGAGAAGAAGACATAATTGGGATAGACTGCATAAGGCATTGGAAGGTGTTTCCGATAAATTGATTTTGCCGGAGCCTGCTGCAAACAGTGAGCCGTCCTGGTTTGGATTCCTGATTTCTGTTAAGCCTGAAAGTGGTCTTGATAGGAATAAGATCACGAGATATATTGAGGATCATAATGTTCAGACAAGGCTTCTCTTTAGTGGCAACCTGATCAAGCACCCTGCTTTTGATCAGATCAGAGGAACTGATGCCTACAGAGTTGCAGGAAGTCTTGAGGTGACTGATTTTGTAATGAACAACACTTTCTGGGTGGGTGTATATCCGGGTATGACAGATGCAATGATCGATTATATGGCGAAGACTATTATTGAGGCGACTGAGCTGTAATGATATTTACTGAGGGGAAAATAAATGGATTTTGGTAAGTTAAGAGATTTTTACTCAGGAAAAAGAGTTTTTTTAACCGGTCATACTGGGTTTAAAGGCAGTTGGCTAAGTGTGATTCTGAAAATGCTGGGTGCTGAGGTTTATGGCTATTCACTTCGCCCCGGCACTGATCCGGCGCTGTTTGATATTCTTGGGCTGGAGGATAAACTTTATAACACCTATGGAGACATTAAGAATTTTGAAGCTTTGGAGAAGGCTTATAAGGAGGCTAATCCAGACATTGTGCTTCATCTTGCAGCTCAGCCTATAGTAAGAGACTCCTACAAGAATCCAAAATATACATTTGAAACAAATGTTATGGGAACTGTAAATATACTGGAGTGCCTTCGTAGGAACCCAGGAGCTATTAGTTTCCTTAATGTTACAACTGATAAGGTGTATGAGAATAATGATCTTCAGAATCATGCTTTTAAAGAGGATGAGAAGTTGGATGGCTATGATCCTTATTCAAATTCCAAGAGCTGCTCTGAACTGGTAACTCATTCCTACAAGAAGTCATTTTTCTCTGAAGCGGATGCTCCTGCAATATCAACGGCTCGTGCAGGTAATGTTATCGGTGGCGGCGATTTTGCCAATGACAGGATTGTTCCTGACTGTGTAAGGGCTACAATAAGGGGCGAGAGCATTGTGGTTAGAAATCCATATTCTACAAGGCCTTATCAGCATGTTCTGGAGCCGCTTTATGCGTATCTGTTAATTGCCATGGAACAGGCAGGTGACAAGAAATACGCTGATTACTACAATATTGGTCCTCGTGACGAGGACTGCATCAATACAGGGGAATTGGCGGACTGTTTTGTAAAGTATTGGGGAAAAGATGCAAACTGGAAGAATGTTGCGCAGGAAAATGCGCCTCACGAAGCTAATTTCCTTAAGCTAGACTGCAGCAAAGCCCGTGTAGCATTTGGTTGGGAGCCTGTGTGGCATGTGGATGAGGCTATCAGGGAAACTGTAGCTTGGTACAAGGCGTGGAATGAAGGCGCTGATATGTATGAATTTACGGGGCAGCAGATTTCCGAATTTTTGGGAATGTAATGAGAGTAATGCTTTACTGTTCTTGAAGAAATAGAAGTAATTAGTTTGTGAAATTAGAGATATAGAGCAGTAGCTAACTATAGCAATGTCAGGAGAATTAAATTCTTATTAAATAGTGCGTTGACGTTCTGGGGGAGACTGATGATATCACTTAAATTGTTCATTATATACATAATGGCGCCGGTTATTGCAATGGCTTTTTACAACAGAAAAAGGTCATTGCAATTTGATTTGAATCTGGTGGGAGAGTATGGGATTCTTTGCGCTCTCAATATTCCTGTGACGATGCTGCTTGCAAATGGAGTTAAACAGGTCATCACTGCAACGGGTGATGAAATCGGCGGATATTATGCGATTTGTTCTGTGGTATCATCTCTCCTGATTGTATTTGGATGGGAAGTTTATTGCGGCAAAAAAAGCGCAGATACTTATGAGGAGTTTGGAAAGACCAGAGAAAAAATAGCTCAGGGCTTTGATGGTGCAATTGTCACTTGTGAAAAAGTGATCCGTAACAGTTTACTACCAATTATTCTGAAAATGGTATTTTGTCTTATCGTATACTCCACAATTCTGACTCAAGGACTTGTTAATTCACATGATGCTACCTGGAGCGGCCCTTATTATGTTGGTGGGAAATGGGAACTTTCAATTGGAAGATTTATGATAGGGCTTTTTGATACAGCTAATTTCGGAAGGCATATTCAGCCCTTTAACCTGCTAGAGACGCTATTTATCTGCGTAGTAGCTACAGAGATTATTGCATATATCTTCGACGAACCGGGTAATAGGCTTATAAATTATCTTTTTTCATTCTTGTTCTTAAGCAATACTGTGATAACCTGCTGGTTATCATATTCATATACCACTACTGCCTATGCATGGGGATTATTGTTTGCAGCGGTGGCAAGTCTTGTTTTATCCAGGTTTTATAAGAAAAATGACACCAAAGAGATGGGAATTATTCTGGCATTCTCCGCAGTGGCTATGGCTGTTACTATGGGAACGTATCAGTCATTTTTGTGTTGTATATTAGTGATAATTTTGTTCTATGTGATATTCCTGGTGATGACAAGTGAAGATGCCAATGATGCGGTCAAGACGTTAGCAGGACTTGGAATTACCTGTGTGGCAGGCTTTGTTATCTACGAGGTGGTTCTACATATCTGTATGCAAACGCAGAGGGTAAGTGTTTCGTCATATAATGGAGCGGACAGTATCACTCCGTGGCTTATTATCACAAGCTTGCCGGCGGGACTAGGCGTATGCTATGCGGATATTCCATTATATCTTAATGGAGAGCTTTTTCATGTGAGCATGTTCCGTGGCGAGAGTATATTTGGAATTATCCTGTTGGCATTGATAGTAATGATTATATTGGGGATTTGGAACAAGGAGCAGAAAGTAAAACGAATAATTCTGGTAATAGTGTGTCTTGCTCTTATTCCGATTGGAGCACATATAACCAAAATTCTGGCGCCTCAGAGCAGCAATCCAATGGAAATGCAGCAGACAGCGTCCTATGCTTTGATGGTACCTCTTGTTATAGTTGCAATTATTCCTGCTCTTAAAGGAATAGGCATCTGGAATAAGAAAATTGTAAAAGCGATACTGGCTGTTATATGTGCAGTGATGGTATGGGGGAATACATATTCAACCCTTGGAGATCAGGAGGCACTGCGAGAGACTATCTATACCAGAAAGAGCCTTGCAACAGAAATATATAGTACGCTTATCAGTAAGGGATACACATCCTGGGATGGCTATAGAATTGCTATAGTGGGTAATCCCAGCAAGTCACCACTATGGGTTCATACAGCAATTTATGATGATGCTAACATCGTAGCTACGACAGATATAGATGAAAAATGGAACGATGTAAACTCTTGGGATTGGGTATACCGCTATGACCTGGGGCTTAGCCTTCCTTTTGTGGATCAGGGAACCTATGATAATATCCGACAAAATGAAAGCGTTAAGCAGATGGGAGTATTCCCGAATGACAGTGGAATTATTGTGATTGATAACGTTGTGGTAGTGCGAGTATCGTGATAAATATAATAATATCTTTCGAGGTATAAGATGGCATTTCTTCTCACTTTTGTTAATTTAATTATACTCCCGGCTATCGGGCTGATAGCCTTTTATAAGATAAAAAAACAGGAGCTGCGCTTTAACAGAGTATTCCTGATTGATTATTCTATTGTTGCGACTATCAGCTTTGGGGTGTCATGGCTTTTGTCATTGGTGCTTGGAATGATACTGCAGAGTCAGGTGGGGACAGATTCGCCATTTTATCTTATTGTGTCTGCGTTGTCAGCGGCTGTTTCACCGGTGATAGTAGAACAGGTTCAGAAAAGAAATCGCGAAATAAGTGTCAGCACATTGGAGAAGATAATAAGAGAAGTGCCGGATGTGATAATACTGGCTGCGATTGCATGCGCCTGCTTTTACCAAACACTAGGAGGAACTACATTTTGGCTGCCGTTAAATTATGATGTGCTGTGGGGATTCCTTAGGATTATTCCTTTCGTGGTGCTATTCAGGTGCTTCTTTTATTATAAAGAAAAGGCTCTGTGGCTCAGTATTCCTGTGGGCTTAGTATACTATTTTGCTGCTCCGACAGAGCATCATTATTATCAAGCTCTTGTTGGTTTTTTGATCGTGGGCTGTGTGGGAATGAATATCAGAAAGATATACTATGCGGCTTTTATTCCTACGACTCTCGTTACTGTAAATATGGTGCTGGGATCACTTAATGGTGCCATATACAGCATGGCTACAAGTGGAAGGGGCATCCGCTCTTACTGGGGAAATATTTCTCCTACAGATGCTTCTACAATTGTATTATTCGTTGTAATCTTCATGTGGCTGATCTTTAAGAATCTTCCGGATGAATTCTTTATTATACCCGCTTGCTTTTCATTATTCTTTTCTTTTTACATAACTAGCAGTAATACTGCAGGATATCTAACAGTCCTTTTCATTCTGGTTCTGCTGTTTATTGGCTTTGAAAAGAGATTTATTTCCAAGAGAGGAAAACTATCCTGGATAACCAAGACCGTGGACTGGATTTTAAGAGGCGTGTTCCCTATATTTGGCATATTTATGGCTGTTATTACAGTGTGCTATCTATTTGAAGTTCCTTTTGCTAAGTATCTTGATACTGTAATGCACCATAGGTTCATTTATGCTTCGGATATGCTTGGGGAGCATGGAGTTAAGCCATTTGGAACTTTTTTTGACATGATCGGGTATGGTGGAAGTACCATACATAGTATTAGTAAGTATACATTCATAGACTGCTCCTACACTCAGATACTGATCAGGTACGGTTGGGTTACGTTCATCGCAGCCTGCATTCTCTGGGTATACGCAACCAACAGAGCCATCAAAGCAGGAAACAGAAGGCTTGCCTTTACCTTGGGAATTTTGGCTGTTGATTTTGTGACGGAGCATCATTATTTTGAGCTTTTCTATGATCCTTTTATCTTTATGCCATTTGCAGATTTTGCTGTAGATGGGGCAAAAGAGCTTAAGTCTGTAGCAGCATTTAAAGAAAAATGGAAAGATAGGAAGTTTGCTATTTCTTTTACTGTTACAGCGTTTGTGGCAGTGGTTGTCATGTTCCTGCTGCTTCCAACTCTGTTTAGCGCTCTTAGGACTATATTTAACGGATACGGCTGGTCAGGAGGCGGTGAAGGCGGAGTTGTGGTATTTGTCACAATTACGGTTGTTGAGACTGTTCTGATAGCTATCATATGGAACTTAAGCAGAGTTGTGGCAACACTTGTATGTGGCTATAAGGTCAGAAGGGTTAATCTGATGACGCTGGCTATACTCGTTGTGATCAGTCTTGGCGGAGTTGTCGGGGCTACAGATATGGTTAACAACGTATATAATGCAATTGCTGACAGGATTGTAGAAAATGTCGAGGTTATGAGCATTGTATGTTCTGCCAAGACAGGAAAACTGTATGTGGATGAATTCCCTTCTGCATATAAGATTGCTTTTGATGAGATTGATTATTCTTATTTTAACGGTGATGATTTTGCCAGAAGTAAAAATGCTACGGTAGTAGTTAAGGCCACCAATGACTCCCAGTGCTTTCAGGCAAGAGGTTTTCTGTATCTTCAGATGAGCGACCATGATGCAATTTATACCAATGATGAAGGCGTTATATCGGCGTTAAAAGAAAACGGATATGTCCTTAAAGGATACAACGATGCGCCGGTTGAGATAAATCTAGAGAAAATGGCAGCAATGAACGGACTTAGGGTTACTAAGGCTGAGCGTTATCCGATTCTGAATGGTCCTGAGAAGCAGATATATAGCGGACCTTCTATAGAAATAAATAGTGGTAGCTATACTGTTACATATAAGCTTCTTACCAATGATGAGCTTGGTGATGAGGATTATAAAGTCTGTACACTCAAGGTGACCTCCTACTATGGCGCCAAGGAACTGGCAAGCAGGGCAGTAATGAGAAGTGATTTTGACGAGAATGGCCTGTTTTCCATTGATATTCCTTTTGCTGGATATGGTCAATCCTATGAATTTAAGGTTCTTATGGAATCCGGAAGAAAATGCATGCTTACGGGACTTAGTTATGTCAGGACACCGAGTAATGACAGGCATGTGAAGATTGATGATGAAGGAAGAGTAATACATGCAGAGTATTATGACCTTGATGGCAATCCATTGCTGATGTCAGGAGGCTATTATGGAATAGAGTATGCCTATGACAGGAAAGATAATCAGACCATGGAAAGGTACCTGGATGAGAATATGGAGCCTGTTATGGTGTCCGGGTATTGTGAGGTAAGAAGAGAGTACAACAAGATAAGGCAGGTTACAAGGCAGAGCTACTACGGCACAGAGGGTGAGCGCATAACACTTTCCGATGGAACCTTTATGTGGGAAAAAGAGTATGACTTTGCTGGTAACTGTACTGAAATCCGATACTACGGAATTGATGAGGAGCCGATTCTTGTAAATGGTCAGTATTGGAAAACTCAAAGGGAATACAATGATGACAATCGACTTGTAAGAGAAGAATTCTATGGTACTGATGGAGAGCCGATTCTGATTTCTGACGGATATTTTGCCCGTGAGCTGGAGTACGATGAAAATGGGAATGTGACAGTTCAGACCTTTTATGATGCGCGCGATAAGAAAGTGATAACTAGCAAGGGTTATGCGAAACTGGTTAAAGCTTATAATGCAAATAAACAGGTAATCAGGGAAGAGTATTATGATGAAAAAGATAATCTTATAGCTCTTTCCAATGGAATTGCAGCGATTGAATGCGACTATGACGGTAATAAGAATCGCACTGCTGTAAGGTACTATGATGCTGATAATGAGCCTGTTCTATATAATGGCGCATATTGGAATGTGAGATATGCTTACAATGAGAAAAATCAGGTTATCCGTGAGGAATACTACGGCACCGATGGTCAGCTGATTCTGCTTAGTGATGGAAGCTGCGGATACGATAAGGAGTATGATGCAGCCGGAAATGTAACAAAATGTACATATCTGGGAACAGATCTTTTGCCTGTAACTAACAAGAGTGGCTATGCAAGCTGGCGTAGGACTTATGATACCAATAAGTGTGTTACTAGGGAAGAATACCTGGATGTAGATGACAAATTGATTGCTCTTTCAAAGGGACAGGCTATTGTAGAGTATGAGTATGATGAAGCAGGTAACAGAAGTGTTGTGAAGTATTATGATGCTAGTGAGGCACCACTGCTTTATGAGAACTCATATTGGTGTTTGAGATACAACTACAATGATAAGAAACAGGTCATCCATGAGGAGTACTATGGAACAGATGGAAATCTGATCCAGCTCAGCAATGGAAGCTATGGCTACGACAGAAAATATGATGATGCCGGGAATTGCAATGAGTGTACTTATCTGGGAGCGGACCTTCAGCCGACTATAAACACAAGCGGATATGCGATGTGGCGTAGGACCTATAATGATAAGAAACAGGTCACAAGAGAAGAGTACTATGACGAGAATGGAAATATAATAGTTCTTTCTACAGGGCAGGCTGCTGTTGAGTACGAATATGATGAAAATGGTAACCGCACCGTAGTAAGGTACTATGATGCAGATAATAATCCGGTTCTTTATTCAGGGGGGTATTGGTATTACAGAGTTACTTATAATGAGAATAATCAGAATATTCTGGAAGAGTATTATGGCACAGATGGGGAAAAGATATCAAGGTCAGATGGAGCCTGCGCCTATTCTAGAGAATATGATGATGCTGGAAATGTGATAAAGCTGTCCTATTTGGGAACGGATGGAAATCTTGTAATGAATACCAGTGGATTTTCATTCTGGATGCGCCAGTATAGCGAATCTAAGCAGGTGCTTAGGGAAGAGTACTATGGTACGAATGGAACACCTGTGGCACTTCCAACAGGTGAGGCAGCCGTTGAGTATAAGTATGACGAGAACGGCAACAGGACAGAAACAAAATATTTTGATGCCGAAGGCAATCTTGTTCTGCAGGATGGAGAAGAAATAATAGAAGAAAACTCTGGAGAAGCCGAAGTGGAGGCTGAAAGTGAAAATGCTTCTACTGATGATGCTGATATCCCTGCCGGAATCAGCAAGGGCGATTACAGAATCTATGATCCGAATGCAACCTACAGAAGCGTTAATGAGAAGGTTACTGCCATAAGCGGGACAGTGAATCTTAGGAATATTCCAAGTTTGGATGAGTCTTCTGTTATCATGTACAAGCTAAAAGCTGGAGAAACAATTGTAAGAACCGGTATTGGTAAGAATGGCTGGTCTCAGCTATCGTTCAAAGGAAGAACGATTTACGGTGTAACTGAGTTCCTAAAAGTATATGATGAAAGTGAGCAGGAGCAGCAGGATCAGGCGGGTGAAGGGCAGCAGAGTGGTGAAGGACAACAAAACCAGAACCAGTCTGACACTACTCATCAGAACAATTCTCAGAATACGCAGGATTCTGCATCCAGCACTCAGTCCAAATCCAAAGATCCGACTGCCTATTCCATCTCCTGGGGTAAGGATAACAAGAACTGCACCATCTGGAGTAGCGGTAAACTACAGGGAACTATGACAGTTACAGATGCTGAAGGCGAAGCAAAGGCCATGACCAATTATGGCCTGTACTACTCCGGAAGTGGCAAGAACCAGAAGAAGTACCTGAACATTTCTGTACCAAAAGGTGAATCTGAACTGAGTGTTAATACTGACAGTGGCTTTGTAGAGTGCATGAAGATCATGGGCTATAGTGGTTTGTATTTCAATAAGCAAGTTATAAACTGGTAATAAATGCATTTACATTATCAAAAATGGCTTGGTTGATACATTTTTGAATATGGTATACAAAATCTATGATATAATAAACGTGGTTATGCTTGGAAGATAGAGGCGTAACCACGTCTTTTATTTTACGATTTCATTACATTGATAAGGAAGGCGAGTAGCTTTATGAGAATCAATATAAGATCTTCGTATGACAGTTTCAGGGATTTAAGAGAAAATGACTCTTATTACGTTGATAAGACCGGAATAATAAAAGAATATCTTGTTGATAAATTTGATAAAGCGGTTCTTTTTACTCGCCCTCGTCGTTTTGGTAAGACTCTTACAATGACAATGTTCAGGGATTTTCTTGATATCCGGCAGGATAGCAGAGATATCTTCAGTGATTTGGAAGTGATGAATTACACAGATGTAGTAGAGCGCTTCATGAATCAGTACCCTGTTCTGTTTATATCATTAAAAGAAGTTTATGGTAAAGATTTCGATTCCATATTTATAGCACTTTGCATTGCTGTTTCTAAACTCTGTGAACAGAATAGATTTCTGTTGGAAGAGAACAATGAGAGCATTAGCGAAGTAAGCAGAGAAATGTTTAGAAAGCTTTGGGAACAGAAGGCGCAGCAACCTAATGTGGAGCAATCGCTTGATCTTTTGAGTCAGATGCTGAGGCAATATTACGGAAAGCCTGTTTTTGTGATAATTGATGAATATGACGTGCCGATGGCAAAGGCTTTGGGGACATCTGCGTATGACAAGGTTCGAGATATGATTGAGCACATGCTCAGTTACGTCTGCAAGACAAATGATAACATAAAATCGGTCATGCTTTCCGGGTGTCTATATACTGTCAAGAATAGCACATGTACAGGAGTTAATAATATTATTCCGTACACTATTCTTTCTCCAAATTTTGAATCTGCCATAGGTTTTACAGATGAGAATGTAAAAAAAATTCTGGAAGATGCAGGATTCCCTGAGCAATATGAAACCGTGTCGCAGTGGTATGATGGGTATATTTTTGGAAGGGAAAAAATGTATTGTCCTTGGGACGTTCTATTATATGTCCGTTCGCTTTTGGATGGAACATACAGCAGTGCCATGGGGCCTGAGAGCTATTGGGCCAATACGTCAGAAACATCACAGAATATCATTCATGGTTTCCTTGGCAAAACAGCAAATGTTAATGAGTGCTTTGAACAACTGCTACTGGGCAATACCATAGATTGTGTGATAAATGAGAGTATTCCATATCACCAGATTCATGAAAGTGGTGACAATTTGTGGTCGGCTCTTTTGGAAACGGGATATCTTACAAAAGCTGTTACGGAAAAGATGGTTCGAATGCCGCTCAGAATACCCAATAAAGCGATACAAGTCGTATTTAGAAATGAGGTATGTAATTACTTTAATGGTACAGCAGGAGTGATCTGATAATACAGGATGCTTCTAGAAACCGTTGTATGATTCTGGAACTTAAACATGTAAAAGAGAAGTCTGAGATGCCAGCTGCGCTTAAGGAAGCTTCAAGTCAGATCATCAGAAATAAGTACGATAGTGTTCTTAGATACGAAGGTTATACTAATAGACTTCAGTATGGAATGGCATTTTATGATAAGAATTGCATGATTGCAAAGTAATAATTTTAACACGTTTTTATTTCATTGAGGAACTGCATATGACTAACAAGGCATTACCTATTGGGGTAGAAAGCTTTGAAAAGATAATAAAAGAAAACTACTATTATATTGATAAGACAGGCCTGATTGCGGATTTACTGGCTAACAGGGCTGAGGTTACGTTATTTACAAGGCCAAGGCGCTTTGGTAAATCTCTTAATATGAGCATGCTCAAAGCGTTTTTTGAAATAGGAACGGATGAATCATTATTTGATAATCTGAAGATCACTGAGTACAAGTCTTTGTGCGACGAATATTTGGGGAAATATCCTGTTGTAGCAATTACGCTTAAGGATGTGTCGGGGGCAGATATTGCTACAGCCAAGGCACAGATAAAGGCTATTATTGGCAGGGAAGCACTTAAATATAATGAGATACTAAATGATGATAATCTTACTGGCGAGGAGAAATCTTTATATAAAGCGATTATAGAGGTTACAAACGGTGAGTTTGTAATGGATGACATGGTTCTGAGAAACAGTATTATGAACCTGACTCATATACTAGAGAAGTATTATGGCAGAAAAGTGATCCTCTTAATTGATGAGTATGATGTCCCGCTTGATAAGGCTCACGTGGGTGGATACTACGAAGAAATGTCAGCACTTATCAGGGATATATTATGTGCAGCATTAAAAAGCAATAACAGTCTAAAACTTGCAGTATTAACAGGTTGCCTTCGAATTGCTAAGGAGAGTATTTTTACAGGACTTAATAATTTAAGAGTACAGTCTGTTTCTGACGTGGGATTTAGCGAGTGGTTTGGCTTTACGGACTCGGACGTAGTAAGGCTCCTTGAAGATTACGGATTTCAGGATAAGTATGAAGTAGTTAAGGAATGGTATGATGGCTATAGATTTGGGAAATCCAATGTTTATTGCCCATGGGATGTAATCAACTATGTACAGACTCTGAGAACGGACAATGAAGCTGTGCCCGAACTATACTGGTCCAATACCAGCGGGAATGATCTTCTTAACAATCTGATTGCTGGAGCTAATGATCAGACCAGACATGAAATTGAAATGCTTCTTGCTGGAGAATCTGTAAAAAAATCTGTAAGAACTGAGCTTACCTACAGAGATATAGAGGATTCGCTTGATAATATCTGGAGCGTCCTGTATATGACAGGATATCTTACCATGATGTCGCGAACTACTGAGGGAGAGTACGAGCTGATCATTCCTAACAGAGAAATATATTCTTTGATGAAGAGTGGTATCTATCAGCATTTGAAAAGAGAAGCTGCGAATAAGACAGCAGATGCCAAAAAACTGTTTGATGCAATTGTAAATGGTGAACCACAGAAGTTTGAGGATACTTTTTCAGATTATCTGATCCAGCATATCAGCATAAGAGATACTAATGTCAGAAAGGAAATGAAAGAGAACTTCTATCATGGTTATCTTCTGGGAATTTTAAGTGCTGTTTCCGGAGCGGTGGTTTCAAATCGGGAATCAGGAGATGGATACGCAGATATTATTATAAAATCAGCAGAAACGAGAACCGGTGTAGTGCTTGAAATAAAATATGCTGAGAATGAGAATCTGGATGCATATTGTGATGAGGCTTTGCATCAGATATCAGAGAAAAACTATGAGCAATCTCTTATTGATGATGGCATGGATGTAATAAGAAAATATGGAGTGGCATGCTATAAAAAGAGATGCAAGGTGAAAATGTGCCATTTTTAAAGATATAATCATAACCGAACGAGATTTTGGGGTCATGGGGGATAACAAGTTTTGTGGTATGTAATACAAGTAAGATCCGGAACTGAAGAGAGGATAGTTGATGGTTGCAAAAGACAGCTTTGCGATGGCGAAGCTGTCTTTACTCCTATGCTAGAGATGCAAAGAAGAGTCCATGGCGAAGAGATTGTGGAGCAGAAGCCTCTTTTTGTGGGATATGTGTTTTTTGATACGCAAGATGTTGAGGGACTTTTCTTTAGACTTAAGAGGGTGAGCGGTTTTACGAAAATACTGCAGGTTGATAAAGAATTTACTCCGATCTCGGTGGAAGAACGTGAGGTTATTGAGAGGCTCCGGGATGATGAAAATGTGGTCAGAATGAGTGAAGGTTACAAGGAAGGTGATAGAGTTGTGATTACTTCCGGTCCTCTTGTGGGGATGGAGAGTAGGATCAAGAAGGTGAATAGAGCCAAACGCCAGGCGGTGTTAGAATTATCACTTATGGGGGAAGTGAGAGAAGTAACATTGGGATTGAGAGTGTTGAATAAAGAATGAATTTATCAATGATATTGTGATTTGTATGTGGTACATTTTAGTGGTATCATTAATTCCATGAGGATTTATCACTACTTTTGGATATTTGAGTAGCGAATGATAAGAAACTGAGGGCTTTGTAACTGATTCCAGGGGAACTTTACAAAGCACAGTGGTCATTATCGTGATGCTATTACTTGGCATCTTAATTGTTGGGGGGCTTTTGGACCGCCAAGTGGCGAAGCATTGCCAAATGGTGGAAAAGAAATAATAATTTATATTTATGATGTGTTTTATTAGCCGGAGTGTATAATCCGGCTTTTAATTATTGGTAAAATGATGAAAAAGGCTGCCGAAAGGCAGCCTTTTTCGTTTATAAGAATATTTGTTATTCAGGTAGATTCTATTATCAAGAAATAGAAAGGTAGTGTAATGACAAGGTTTTTTGATGTTTTATTCTCATTACTCGCAATTATAATACTTTTGCCGTTTATGATTCCGATAATGATTGGGCTGAAGCTTACTGGAGAGCATGACATTTTCTATGGGCAGAGCAGAGTTGGTAAAGGCGGTAAGGAGTTTAAATTGCTTAAGTTTGCAACTATGCTAAGAAATAGCCCTAATCTTCCAGGTGGACTATTTACTGCGGAAAATGATCCGAGAATGCTTCCGATGGGACCCTTTTTAAGGAAAACAAAGATAAATGAGTTGCCACAGCTACTGAACATTTTGGCTGGGCAGATGAGTGTTATTGGTTACAGACCACAGGTTAGAAAACAGTATAACTTCTTTCCGGAAGAAGATCAGAAGGTTATGGCTACGGATATACCGGGATTAAGTGGGCTAGGTGCAGTAGTATTCCGAGATGAAGAAGAAATGCTGCGAAAGGTTGATAACCATGAGGAGTTTTATGAAAAGATTATCAGTCCTTACAAATCCAAGCTTGAGTGTTGGTATATAGAAAATAAGAGTTTAAAGAATTATTTCAAATTGATATGGCTGACAATAAAAGCTGTGATTAAGCCAGGGGATGACAGTTGGAAGAAATTGAATAATCTTCCTGAAATGCCGGAAGAATTAAAAACGTATTTGTAATCATATCTTATAGCGGGGGACATTAACAGTGCTTGATTTGCATTATAACGATGATAATCATATCAAATTCAGCTGGCCGGATTTGACAGATGAAGAGATAAATGAGGTTGTAGATACATTAAAATCCGGATGGATAACAACCGGACCAAAGACTAAGCAGTTTGAGAGAAACATAGCTGAATTCTGTGGTACTAGCAAAGCGGTTTGTCTGAATTCCGCTACAGCTGCGGAAGAGCTTAACTTGAGAGTGTTAGGAATCGGTGAAGGTGATGAAGTAATAGTTCCTGCATTTACCTATACAGCTACTGTATCAGCTGTAATTCATTGTGGTGCGAAGCCTGTAATGGTGGATATTAAAAAGAATCCGCTGACTGGCATTCCTGAGATGGATTATGACAAAGTATCAGCTGCGATAAATGAGAATACTAAAGCAATTATTCCGGTGGATCTTTATGGAATTCTATGTGATTATGACAAACTGTTTCAGATAGTGGATGAGAAGAAACCACTATTCAAGGCATCAAATGATATTCAGGCAGCAATTGGCCGAGTTGCAATCGTTGATGATGCAGCCCATGCCATAGGAGCATGGAGAGTTATTGATGGCGAGAAAAAGAACTGTGGTCAGATTGCTGATTTTACAAGCTTTTCATTTCATGCTGTTAAGAATATTACAAGTGCTGAAGGTGGAGCTGCAGCCTGGAGAGAGATAGATGGTATAGACAACGAAGAACTGTATCATCAGTACATGTTATTATCATTGCATGGTCAGAGTAAGGACGCTTTTAGTAAAAACAAAGGCGGTGGATGGGAGTATGACATCTTAGGCCCTTGGTATAAGTGCAATATGACAGATATCCTTGCTTCCGTAGGGATGGTACAGCTTAGACGTTATAAGGATATGATGGCATATCGAAAGCACATGATTGAAGTGTACGATAAAGCTTTGGATGAAGCAGGGGTTGAGCATTTGAAACATTATGATGAAAACTATTCATCGTCCGGACATCTGTACATTACCAGGACACCTTGGCTTGAAGAAAAAACGAGAAATGAGGTCATCCAAAAACTGGCAGATAGGCATGTGCCTGTAAATGTTCATTACAAACCACTTCCGATGATGACCGGATATACGAAGCTTGGATTTAACATAGAAGATTATCCTAATGCTTATGAGTACTATAAGAATCTGATCACACTGCCATTGTATACATTGCTTAATGATGAGGATCTTGAATTTGTAGTAGAGAGCTTCAAAGAAGTAGTTCAGGAGTACAGGTAAGTGAGCAGAAAAACTACATATTTTGCACAGAAGAAGGATGTTCTATTACCTTGGGATGAATTACCCGAGTTTATGAAGACTTCAGAGGTGCGGCCATATTGGGAAATACTGTGGAGACATAGAACACAGCTGAGAATAAAGAGAGTGTTCGATGTAATGATGAGCGTTGTTCTGATTATACTCTTATTTATTCCAATGATTGTTATATCTGTAATGATCAAGTTTGATTCCAAAGGGCCAGTGATATACAGGCAGACCAGAGTAACTCAGTACGGTAGAAAGTTCAAGATTAACAAATTCCGAACAATGTATGATAGTGCATTGGCCGTTGATGAGAATGGCGTTCAGGTGGGGGCGTCTGTCACAGTAGCAAATGACAGTAGAGTAACCAAGGTTGGTAGAATCCTGAGAAAATATCGTATGGATGAGTTTCCACAGCTTTTCAATGTGCTGAGTGGTGACATGTCATTTGTTGGTACGAGGCCAGAGGTTCCGGAGTATGTAGAGCAATATAAAGAAGAATGGAATGCAACATTGCTATTACCTCCAGGGATTACGAGTGAGTGCAGTATCAAATTTAAGGATGAAGATCAGATGCTTACGGGTATAGCTGATATTGATAAGGCATATATGGAAATCGTTCTACCAATGAAGATGAAAATAAATCTTAAGTCTTTGAGACGATATAGCATTGTGGATGATATGTTTACGATGTTTCATACAATAGCAACTGTAGTTTTGGGGGATTTCAAATAGAAGATGGTTGTTATCAGAGAACTAGAGAATTTTAGCAAAAAATACATAGTAAGTATGGCACTGCTACATAAAAAAGCTTTTCCCCTTTTTTTTCTTACACAACTAGGTATTCCATTTCTAAAAACTCTTTATACAGGATATATGGAAGATGAGGATTCTGGAATAATTGTAGCTGAGGATGATGATAATCTTGTTGGATTCATTGCATATTCGAATGACTATCCCAGATTTTATAAAGGGCTTATGAAGCATCATTTGCTAAAGTTTGCATTCTGTTCAGTTGGTGCTGCCATTAAGCATCCATCTTTTATAAGGAGGCTTTGGGGAGCATTTAAAAAGAGCGATAGCGTGGTTAAGAGCGAGAGATATGTTGAATTGGCTTCGATATGCGTTAATCCTTGCATTGAGAACAGAGGAATAGGAACACAACTTATAGATTATTTGAAGAGTATAGTTGATTTCAATACGTATGCCTACATCAACCTTGAGACAGATGCTGATGGGAACGATAATGTAAATAGTTTTTATGTGAAAAATGGATTTAAGTTGGAAAGAACATATACAACTGCTGAAGGACGTAGGATGAATGAATATAGATATGTGCAAGGAGTTTATAATAATCCATGAAAAAAATACTAATTATTTGTCATTATGCTCAACAGCCACCTTTAAATACCATGCTGCGCTATCACAATTGGGGAAAAGAACTAACTCATCGAGGATATAAAGTGACTATTATTGCTGCTAGTACGGTGCACAATACTGATATAGACATAATCGAAGAAACTAGCAGAAAAAAGGATGTATGTGATGGAGTAAGATATTATTATATAAAAACTCCTAAGTATACTGGAAATGGTATACAGCGTATTAAAAATATGCTCTCTTTTTGCTTGGGGTTAAGGTACTTTAGAAATTTAAATCCAGATATGATTATAACGTGTGAAGCATACTTATATCCTTTTGTTAATCATTATTTCAAGGGAGTATCAATAATAACCGACACAGTTGATCTTTGGCCAGAAAGCATTGTTGAATATGCAAATTTTTCTAGAAATAATCCTTTGATAAGAACGCTATATGGGCTTGAAAAGAAGGCATATCTTAAATCTGATGCGCTCATATTTTCTATGGAAGGAGGGAAGGATTATGTAAGAGAGCAGCCCTATTCGAAAAAGATTAACTATTCCAAAGTGTTTCACATCAACATGGGGTGTGATATTTTGCAGAAAGATAAGGAACTAGAGGGAATATCCTTTAACTTAGGTTGGAATCCTGATAATTTCAATATTGTTTATTGCGGATCAATTCGACAAGCTAATCAAGTGCAGCAGATTTGCGATGCAGCATGGGAAATTCAAAAAAGGGGCTATGATACTATCAGATTCCAGATATATGGGAATGGCGATGATCTTGAAATGCTGAAGAAATATGTGACTGAAAATGGGATCAACAATGTAAGTTTTTATGGCAGGATTGAAAAGGATAGGATTCCATATATTTTGGCGAATGGGAGGGCAAATATATTGACATATAAGCATGTTCCGCTGATGAAGTATGGTGGAAGCCAGAGTAAACTATTTGATTATCTAGCCAGTGGACGACCAATTATATGTAATGCAAAATTCGGGTATAACCTAATTGAAAGATATCGGTGTGGTGTGGTTGCAGAAAATCAATCAGCAGGAGCCTTGGCAGATGCGATTG
This sequence comes from uncultured Butyrivibrio sp., assembly GCF_947169445.1. Lineage (GTDB taxonomy): Bacteria > Bacillota > Clostridia > Lachnospirales > Lachnospiraceae > Butyrivibrio. Next base: position 73,487 of record NZ_CAMVPU010000011.1, read on the forward strand.
AAAAACTTTACCAGGTTGATGTGACTGAGCTTTCAGAGATGGGAATTCGTGCAAGGCAGGCGGCAGAAGCATATGATCAACCGGTGCTTGTAGATAAACTTGAAGAAGTATTTAAATATGTAATCGAGAATAAGAATGGAGCGTGTATATGAATATTCCATTTGTGTCATTTCTTCCATTGGAGCATGAATTGAATAGTGATTTAAGAGATGCCTTTGATCGTGTATTTGCGTCTTCCTGGTATATTGAAGGAAAAGAAGATGAAGTATTTGAAAATTCATTCGCAGATTATTGCGGAAGTAGCTACTGCGTTGGCGTTGGTAATGGGTTGGATGCTTTGATGCTCAGTCTAAAGGCGCTGAACATAGGGGAAGGCGATGAAGTAATAGTTCCATCAAACACATATATAGCTACAGCGCTCGCTGTTACATATGTTGGCGCTACGCCCGTATTTGTTGAGCCAGATATAAGGACATTTAATATCAATCCTGAATTAATTGAAGAGGCCGTAACTTTTAAAACAAAAGCTATAATGCCAGTACATCTTTATGGCCAAGCATGCGATATGGATCCGATTATGGAGATAGCAAAAAAACATGGCTTGAGAGTGGTTGAAGATTGTGCTCAAGCTCATGGAGCAACTTATAAGGGACAGAAAGTAGGTACATTTGGTGATGCTGCAGGATTTAGCTTTTATCCAGGAAAAAATCTTGGAGCACTTGGTGATGCCGGTGCTGTTGTTACTAATGATAAGAATTTGGCTGATAAGATTCGGGCTCTTGGGAATTATGGTTCTGATTATAAATACCATCATATTTATTTGGGTAACAATAGCAGACTTGATGAGATGCAAGCAGCATTTTTGTCAGCTAAGCTGCCTCATTTGGATAGGATGAATGAAGAACGTAGAAGAATTGCGGGAATGTATACGGAGGGAATTAAAAATACTAAGGTGATAAAACCTTATGTGAGTCCTGATTGTGTTCCGGTATGGCATATTTATGGTGTGAGATGTGATAGTCGTGATTCTCTGGAAAAACATCTGAATGAGCGTGGTATAGGAACAAACAAACATTATCCTATACCAATGCATTTACAAGCGTGCTATAAAGATTTGAATATTCTGAAAGGCGCTCTTCCGATAGCGGAGAAGATAAGCGCAACAGAGCTTAGCCTGCCGATGTATTACGGAATGACACATGAAGAAGCACAGTATGTGATTGATTCAGTTAATGAATTTAACGGGGATTAATATGAGGTTGAGACATTTAGAACTTAAGGATGCACCATTAATGCTTGAATGGATGCACGACAAGAGTGTCGTAAAGGATTTGAACACAAATTTTGGAACGAAAACAATTAAAGACTGTACTTCATTTATCGAAGGAAGCAGAGAAGTAAAGGAAAACCTTCATTTGGCTATAGTGGATGATTCGGATGAGTATATGGGAACTATTAGTTTAAAACATATTGCGGAAAGATGTGCAGAGTTTGGAATAGCAATTAGAACTGTTGCTATGGGTAAGGGATATGCTAGAGAAGCGATGGATAAGATGTTAGAAAAAGCTTTTTCAGATTACCAATTGGATAAAGTTTATTGGTGTGTGGACCCAAAGAACGAAAGAGCATTAAGGTTTTACGATAAAAATGGATATAAACGAGTATCGTTTGAAAAGCTTGGATTTTTATGGGGGGGGTACAGCAAAGCGCAGATTCATCGCTTTATTTGGTACCAAATTGCAAAGGAAGAAAGTGGGGGAGGTATCTAATCAGCTTCTCCTTGATACAAACGAACAATACAATTTCCTCTTATCGAAAGTATGGGAGGTAATAGTATGAGCATTACAAAGCAAGGGATGAATTGTGTTATTGGAGAAGTATCTGTTGGTGATAATGTCACATTAGGTCATAATTGTATAATCGAAGATGGGGTGATTATAGGAGACAATGCATACATAGACAGTAATGTAATAATACGACGAGGTGTGAAAATTGGAAATGATGCCTTTGTCGGTGCGAATTGCATTATTGGTGAGTATTTGATGGATTTCTGCATTGATCGACAAATTCATGATCATTCGCTAGTTATAGGAGATAATTCTTTAATTCGCAGTGGCTCAATTATATACTCCGATTCATTTATCGGAGACAATTTTCAAACAGGTCATCAAGTAACAATACGTGAGGATTCAAAGATAGGAAACAATGTAAGCGTAGGAACGCTATCTGATATACAAGGTAATTGCAGGATAGGTAACTATGTAAGGCTGCATAGTAATGTGCATATAGGGCAGTTGTCTGTGATTGATGATTTCGTATGGATTTATCCATATGTGATTCTTACCAATGACCCGACACCACCTTCGGAAAGCTTCAAGGGGGTTCATGTGTGTTCGTTTGCAGTTATTGCTACATCTGCGTTGATAATGCCAGGATTAGAAATAGGACAAGATGCATTGGTTGCAGGAGGTGCAATAGTTACAAAAAGTGTTTCGCCATATCAAGTTGTAGCAGGAAATCCGGCAAAACCCATTTCTGATGTGAGGCAACTTAAAAGTAAAATTACAGGAGAAGTGGTTTATCCATGGCGAGATCATTTCAAGAGAGCAATGCCTTGGAATGAGTCTGATTTTGAACATTGGTATAGTGGATTGTCTTATGAAGAGAAACAAAACATCCATATATTAAATATAGTTGATTAGTGAAGGGAATATATGAAATTAAGAGACTTAGAACTAAAAGATTTGCCTTTGATGAAGGAGTGGATGCAAGATAAAAGCATCACGTCAGCATATAGGAGAAATTTTGAAGAATTAACGGATAATGATATTACAAATTTTATATTGAACAGCAAGAATGATCATTCAACTTGTCATTGTGCGATAGTTTCTGATATTGATGAATATATGGGAACAGTTAGTTTGAAGCATATAGAAAATGGTACAGCGGAACTAGCTATTATTGTTAGAAAAGGCGCCATGAGACGGGGGTATGCATGGTTTGGGATGGAGGAAATATTAGATAAGGCTTTTCAAGAATATAATCTTGACTCTGTATATTGGTGTGTAAATAGAGCGAATGAAAGGGCGCTTCGGTTTTACGATAAGCATAGTTTTCACGAAGTAATAGATGTACCTAATAATGTGCTTAAGCGATACGAAGACATGGAATCGCTTAAATGGTATTCGGTGCTTAAAGGGGATGAAATAAATATTAGGGACTACGTTGCCGGATGCAAGGTGATACACATCAAGACAATTCCAACCGTGGATTCAGGTGAGCTTTCTTTCTTCGAAGGAACACATGAGGTACCTTTTGAGATAAAACGTATCTATTATATTTCAAAAGTACCCGAAGGAACAAGGCGTGGTTTTCATGCTCACAAAGAGTTGAAGCAGGTTTTGTTCTGTCCATATGGGAGAATACAGATAATTCTTGAAAATAAAAATGGCAGAGAAGAAATCGAATTATCAGATCCAAGCATAGGCATTGTGATAGAAGAGTGCACTTGGAGAGAAATGTTATGGCTTCAGAAGGACTCGGTGTTATGTGTCGCTGCCTCAGATTTTTACAAGGTTGAAGACTATATAAGAGATTATGATGAGTTTAGGTGCTTTATATCATCTGAAGGCAAGGGAGATGAAAAATGATAAAAGTTTGTCATGTCACGTGCGTACATTTACCGTATGATGTAAGAATATTTGAAAAGGAATGCATATCACTTTCGAAGGCAGGGTATGAAACACACTTGGTTCAACAGGGTGAGTCTGGAGAAAGAAATGATGTAATTATTCATGGATACGGAAAGCCTCAAATTGGAAGAGTAAGAAGAATGCTTATTGATGCAAAAAGAGCGTACAATACAGCGCTGTCTATTGATGCAGATATATATCATTTCCATGATCCAGAGTTTATGTATTATGGTTATAAATTAAAGAAAAAAGGTAAGATAGTGATATTTGATAGTCATGAGAATACAGCTGAGTTGATTAAAGAAAAACAGTATCTTCCCAAATTTCTTCGTCCTATTATTTCTTTTTTATATCGGAATTACGAAAGAATTATTTGCAATAAGCTTGACGCTATAGTTTATCCTTCTGATGAATGGACAAATACTGCCAAACAATTAAACAAAAATTATGAACTAATATCAAATTATCCTATAGTTAAGGATGTTCCATCAAAGGATAAAGTAAAGGGACAAATTGCATTTGCCGGAACCATTACAGAAAGATGGTGCCATGAAGCGATATTAAGCGCAATTAAGGACATAGAGGGAATCAATTATGTTTTATGTGGTCGTATTCCTGATGAATATATGACCCGTTTAGAAAAGAATGAGGGGTGGAAGAAAGTAACATATAATGGGCAGGTTTCTCATGATGAAGTATATGATATTTTAGCTACTAGTACTATAGGAGTTGCAATACTTGAGCCAGGGCATAATACCAATTGGGAAAGAGGAACACTAGGGTGTTTAAAAATATTTGAAGAAATGATGATGGAAATCCCAATAATTTGCACGAATTTTGTTTTGTGGAAGGAATTTGTTGAGGAATTTCATTGTGGAATATGTGTTCAATGTAATAATATTGAACAAATCAAAAAGGCAATTATTTATCTATTAAATAATCCTGATGAGGCATTATTGATGGGAAAAAATGGACGGAAAGCGGTAGAGGAACGATTTAATTGGAAAAATGAAGAAAAAAAACTATTGAACTTATATATGAGGATTTTACATCAATGATAGAAAAGACAAATTTTGTAAAACCCAAATTTATTGAAGATCGATTGTTTATACTGGCGATTTTTTTTAGAATTACTTCCGATATGGTATATAGACTATATCTATCTAAGATGTATGCATATCAAGGGTTTATAAATGATTTTACTGTGGATCGCTATGTAGAATCCTGGTTGATTTTTGTATGCCTTTACTTTTTTATGAATTTTAAGAATAAGAATGATATTCGTTTATCGTATTTGGTTAATGTGCTTCTATATTATTTAAGTATAACGCCATTTACTACGCTTGTGGCATATGGCGTTGGTTCTGACTTGTTTGTAATCTGTAATTCGATATATTGGACTATACTAATATTTGGAATCAGATTTATTAACAGATTACCATATATTTCATACAAGAAAGTTGTAATACCAAATTATATGGTTGAAGATAGGGCTGTTTTTTCTTTTTCGATTATTGCAGCTTTAGTTATTGTTTATATTTCTGCCAGGTACACAGGTTTTAGATTTGGAATAGGAATTTCTTCTGTTTATTCTTTGCGCTCCGAGGTAAGGACATATGGTATTCCAATAGTTATAAACTATATGTTTTGTTGGACGCGAACGTTGATATCCATTTTCTATGCATATAGTTTATACCAAAGAAAATGGATACAAGCAATTATATTTGTAGTATTACAGATTCTTGCTTTTAACATTGATGGTATGAAATCTACATTGTTTATGATTCCTCTTGTTTCAGCAGTCATTTTGTTTGTTGCGAAGGAAAAGATGGATATTGTATTAGGAATCAGTATTGCTTCAATAGTGATTTTTGTTTGTGCTCTTATGGAACCAAATATCTTTGGAACTTATATTACTTGTATTTACATAGTATATAGAACATTTTTTTTGCCAACGCATATTGGTAGTAGTTTTTTTGATTATTTTACTAGTCATGAACCAGATTATTTTAGGTCAAGCTTTCTTAGACGTTTGGGTATTGGAAGCCCATATTCTCCTCCAGGTATTGATTTTATCATTAGCGGTACATATTATGGAAGCGAAAACTCTGCAGCAAACAATGGTCTAATTTCAGATGCTATTGCTAATTTGGGGATAATGGGAGTAGTAATAATGCCATTGGTAGTATGCATGGTTTTGAGGTATTTGGATCGTTGTACGGCTAGATTGAATATGGAAATAATCCTAGTTGTTGCTTTTTCTGTTTCGCTTATTCTCATGAATGCGTTTATTTCCGTAGCACTAGTTACGAATGGGATATTAGTTTTAGGAGTAGTACTTATATATATGAAAAGAGGACGATAGACATTTTGCGAAAAAACAGTGTTAATGTATCTATATGTTAAACCAAGAATGTCAGTGATGTTAAAAGTGGATAAAATGAGGCAATATTGTTTCTTTTGAATAATAATATTTTGTAAAATGGTATTTTATTTATCTGTATAGTATTTGTTGGGGTATATGAGGAAAAATCCATCAAGTTAGTTCGTACCTAACTAAATGTTGTGTTCAGCAACGATATATAGGAGAGAATAATGATGAGAAGTAAAATTGCAGATTTATTTTATGAAAACGCTGAAGCTACTCCGGGAAAGCTAGCAATTTGGTGTGATGGGAAAACGGCTACATACAATGAAATGTCCACTCTGGTCAGTCAGTATTCTAATTTATTATTATGTCTAGGTGTAGAGTATGGTGATCACATAGCAATTCCTATGAATAACAGCATAGAATCAGTTGCTCTGTTTTTTTCAGCAGCAGATTTGGGAGTCTGTATAGTACCTCTTAATCCGTCACTTCCTTTATCGGCGGTTAGAGCAGCGATGGAAGCAGGAGATATAAAACATGTAATTGCTAGAAAATCATTTTTTGCTGATTGTGAAAAAAGTGGTGGGTTGGAAATATCAGGTTTTTCTATTTGCCTTGATCAAGATTGTCCGGGAACTATACCTTTTTCAAAGATTAATGAGATGTCTACAGATAGACCAGAGATAGGTCATGACATAGATGGTTCAGAGAGTTTAATACTAACAATGACTTCGGGATCAACAGGTACTCCCAAGCCGATAGACATAAGTCAAGATAATAAATATGAGCGTTCGATGGCACATATAAGAGTATATAAGATAACTACGGAAGATAAGATTCTTGCTGCGACACCTTTGTACCATTCTTTAGCTGAACGTCTTGTCATTCTTCCGTTGATTATAGGTGCAACGTCAATACTTCTCCCGCGTTTTACTCCTGCAATTTGGCTTGAGTGTGTGGAGGAACAGAAACCAACATTTACTATAGCTGTTTCAGCACAGTTGGCTCAGATACTTGAACTTCTTAAGAAAACAGATGCACCAAAGATTACGAGTTTTAGAAGTATTGTTTCTTCATCAGCACTTCTTGAAGCAAGTGTAAAATATGAACTAATAGAGCTTCTCAATTGTGAATTTCATGAGATGTATGGAACATCAGAGACGTCAACAGTTAGTAATATTTGCTTCCAAGAGGCTAAAGACAAACAAAACTCTGTAGGCAAACCTTTTGATGAAGTAAAGATAAGAATACTTCGTGATGAAAGTGAGTCTGATTTTGACACGGATTGCGCAGTGGGAGAAGTTGGTGAGATAGCGGTCAAGTCTAAACTTCAGTGTAAGGGATACTATAAGCAGTTAACCATGATGCAGGCAGCTATGTTTGGGGATTATTTCCGTACGGGCGATCTTGGATATCTAGATGAAGATGGATATCTTTACTTTTCAGGACGGAAAAAAGAACTCATTATTACAGGTGCTATAAACGTATATCCACATGATATTGATGTGGTGGTGGGGAAGTTGCCTGAAGTACAGGAGTGTGCAGCTTTTGCATATCCAGATGATCGTCTTGGAGAGATTGTGGCGTTAGCTGTTGTAGCTAAGGAAAACGAAGAAATCAATCTTAGAGCACTAAAGACATACTGTGCGAGAAATCTGGCTGACTTCCAGCAACCCCACAAGATTTTTGTAATAGATAAGCTACCTAAAAATACTATGGGCAAGCTTCAAAGGATGGCTATACTAGATTATATCCGCGAGTCAGGTTTAGATAAGTAAAGGAGTGTAAGCAAAATGGAGAATATAAAAGATTTTGTTATTGAATACATTCAACGTGAATACACAATTCCTGAAGATAAGGATATTATGAGTCTGAACTATGTGGAAGAAGGTTATATAGATTCTTTAGGACTTATTCAGTTTATTGCTGTAATAGAGGATGAATTTGGAATTACATTCACAGACGAGGATTTAAAAGGTGAAGATATAAAGGTTGTTGGCAAGGTGGTAGAACTTGTTAAGCGTAAGATGGAGGTAGATGCGAAATGACTGTTGAAGGAATAAAAGTAGTTGACGCAACACTTCGTGATGGTGGCTTGGTTAATGACTTTTTCTTCGATGATGATTTCGTTAAAGCTTTGTATAAGGCCAACATTGAAGCTGGTATTGACTACATGGAGTTTGGCTATCGCGCAAGTAAGAAGCAGTTTGATCCTAAGAATTTTGGAAAATGGAAGTTTACCAGCGATAAGGATGTATGGAATGTTATAGGTGAAAAGAATCCTAGATTAAAACTATCTATTATGGTTGATGTTGGAAGAACTGACTTTAGGGAAGATATTGGACCAAGGAAAGATAGTCCAATCGATCTGTTTAGAGTTGCTACGTACATAGAAACAATACCAGAAGCCATTGAGATGATTGATTATATTAGCTCTCTTGGATATGAGACTACTTGTAATATAATGGCGATTTCTAAATGTACAGATGAGCAGATTGCTAATGCACTGTATCAGTTAGCACAAACGCCTGCATTGGCAATATATATTGTAGATAGTTATGGGGCTTTGTATCCAAAGCAGGCGCGAAAGCTTACAAGGCTGTACCATCAAATTTTAGCTCCTGCTGGTAAAGAAGTTGGAATGCATGCTCACAATAATCAGCAGTGTGCATTTGCAAATACGCTTGAAGCTAAAGACTTGGGAGCAAAGTGGCTAGATGGAACAGCGTTTGGAATGGGGCGTGGCGCTGGTAACTGCCATTCGGAGGCATTGATAGCATATTTGAATGGAAAAAAGTATCACGTTGAGCCTCTTCTAAAGCTTGTTGAAGATTGGATGTTGTCTATGAAAGAGAATGGGGTTGAGTGGGGGTATAACACTTCGTATATGCTCACAGGTCTTACAAATCAACATCCACGAACAGCAATTGCTGCAACTAAGAAAAAAGATTATCAGTACATCGAACAATTAAAGTTTTTATCATATCAATGAGGATTAGTAAGAATGAAAGATACTGTAACAGTAGGTGTGGTAGGTGCCGGACGTGCTTTAGAACTTCACGCTTTTGGATATAAGAGGTCAAATATTCCTTGCCGTTTGAAAACAGTTATGGCGAGAAGGACGGAACAGATCAAGCAGGCAGTAGAGTTATACGGTTTCGAAAAAGGGACTAATGATTACAATGATCTCTTAAATGATCCTGAAATTGATGTTATTGATATTTGTACTCCACCTTATGTGCACAAAGAAGAAATAATTCAGGCGATGCGTGCTGGAAAGCATGTAATATGTGAAAAACCTCTTGTAGGATACTTTGGGCGTCCTGGTGATCCGGAACCTATTGGAGAAAAAATATCTAAAAAGTTTATGTTTGAATGCTTGCTAGAAGATCTTGATGAGCTTAGGACAGTACGTGCAGCAACTGGAAAAAGGTTTATGTATGCTGAGAATTTTGTGTATTCTCCTGCGGTTCTTAAAGCTGGTGAGATTATAAGAGCTAAGAAAAGCAGGATATTGTACATGAAAGGGGAGGAGAGTCTCAAAGGCTCTAGTTCAGCTGTTGCCGGTGAGTGGAACAAAACAGGTGGTGGTATCTTTATGCGTAATGGTGTTCATCCGTTAGGCGCTATCCTTTACCTTAAAGAACAGGAGTCGATTTCTCAAGGACATAATGTTACTGTCAAGAGCGTTATGGGAGATATGGGATATGCTACCAAAAGACTCAGTGAGCATGAGCATAGGCATATCGCCGCTAGGCCACATGACGTTGAAGATGCTGGAACGGCGATTATTACGTTTACTGATGGGAGCAAGGCAACGATAATTGCAACAGATAATCTACTTGGTGGAAGTAAAAACTATGTAGAGGTTTATGCAAATGATACAGCAATTAATTGTAAGCTCACAATGAATGATGCTATGGAAACATATATGGTAGATGATGAGGGGATGGAAGGCGTTTATCTTTCGGAGATGCTTCCAATTGTAACTGGATGGAATAAACCGTTTGTGGCGGATGAGATGTTACGTGGATATTGTAACGAGATTGTTGATTTCATGGGAGCTATCATTGAAGATAGAGAGCCAGAAGGATGTTTTGACCTCGCTGCGCAAGTAATGAGAGTTACTTATGCAGCATACTATTCTGATGAGGAAGGACGCAGAATTGATTTAATATAATTAAATCAATTGTCGGGGCTGAGTGATGAATTCATTGATTTGTATATTTTCAGAGTCTAGTATTGTACAGGAATCAAATAGCTAAGTGTATTTGGAAAATATTTAATATTTTGAGCTGGGGGTTGATATGACTATAAAAGAAGTGCTTAAACAACTTAATCAATGGAATTATTCCTATGAGTTTTATGGCTCTGAAGATGATGAAATAATTGGTTTTTCTGATCCGAAATCATATAGATATAAAACAGCAATTTGGATTGGAAAAGAAGAGGACATTGATTTTAGAAAGATAAAGAGAAAAAGTGATATAGAGCTTCTTTTGGTCAAACCAGGAGTTATAAATGTAGATGATTATAAAAATGTGATTTTGACAGATGTTCCTAAAATATGTTTCATGAAGCTTGTTGTTTATCTTAATCCATCGTTCATAAATAATAATGTAGAAAGTGATGTTATAAAGGGATCGAGTGTGGAAATCGGAGATAGTTACATTGGGCATAGAGTAATAATTGGCAACAATGTACATATAGGAAATAAATGTAAAATTTGTTCAGATGTGTTCATTGGTGATGATACAGTTATCGGTGATAACGTTGTGATAGGTGAAAAAACAATTATTGGAGGAGAAACAAATGGGTCATCATTCACAGATACTGATGGTGAAATGTATATTATGCCAAACCTTGGAGGAGTGGAAATAAGGGATAATGTGCAAATTGGTGCGAATTCTATCATTTGTAAAGGCACATTTTCAAATACGATTATTGGAAGAGGATGCGAAATAAATGCAGGTTGTCTTATTGGTCATAATTGTGAAATAGGAGATGAGACATTATTACTTGGCAGGGTGACTATGCATGGAAATGTAAGCGTTGGAAGTCATTCAAAGATAATATCATCAATAATAAAAAATAGGGTAAGAATAGGTGATGGAGTGACTGTGGGTATAGGTTCGGTTGTTCTTAAAGATATAGCGGATAATAATACATGCTTTGGAAATCCGGCAAGAATTGTACCGTTGGCAAAATAATAGATAACACTATGATTATTATTATATAAGAGGAGGGGAAATATATGAAGTATGCATTAATAGGGTGTGGGAGAATTAGCCCTAATCATATTGAAGCAGCCAAGAATAACAATCTTGATTTTGTTGCAATGTGTGATATAGTCCCAGAGGCCATGATGGAAAAGGCTTCCAAGTTTGGATTGCAAGAAGTAAAGAAGTATACTGATTATAAAGAAATGATTGAAAAAGAAAAACCGGATCTTGTGAGTATAGCAACGGAATCTGGAAAACATGCAGAAATAGCACTAGACTGTATTGCTGCTGGTTGCAATTTAATTATTGAAAAACCGATTGCACTATCGATTGAAGATGCGGATGCAATTATTAAAGCTGGTAGAGAAGCGGGAGTAGTTGTATGTGCTAATCATCAGAATCGATTTAATAAATCAGTTCAGAAAATTCGAGATGCTATAGACAAAGGAAGATTTGGTCGGTTATTTTATGGAACTGCTCATATTAGATGGTGCCGTGATTATGAATACTATAGTAGGGCGGATTGGAGAGGTACTTGGGAGCAGGATGGAGGAGCATTGATGAATCAGTGTATTCATAATATTGATCTTCTACGCTGGATGATGGGAGATGAGATTGATACGGTTGTAGGAATGACTGATAGGCTTAACCATGAATACATTGAAGCCGAGGATCTTGGAATAGCATTAATAAAATTTAGGAATGGGTCTTATGGAATTATTGAAGGAACAACAGATATATATCCCAAAAACCTCGAAGAGACATTATATCTTTTTGGGCAGAAAGGAACAATAAAGGCTGGTGGAACAAGTGTTAACAGAATTGAGGAGTGGACGTTTGCAGATTTATTGGATGATCCAGAAGCGGTAAAAGCTAAATTTCGAGAGGATCCACCTAATGTATATGGGTTTGGGCATACGCCTCTTTATGCTGATGTAATAGATGCTATAAACAATCATAGACAACCTTATGTGACAGCAGAGGATGGAAAAAGGGCTCTTGAGTTGGTGCTTGCTATTTATAAATCAGCGGCGGAGGGGATACCGGTTAAATTTCCAATTGATAATTGTAGCACACTAGATTTTAAGGGGAGATTCGGCGAAAGAAAGAGAATGAGATGATTTAATAAGTAAAAAAGTGGAAGGTACGTAGAAAATGGATTTTAATAGCATTTATCAAAACTTGATTGCAGGAAAAGAAAAGTTGGCACTTGTAGGGCTGGGGTATGTAGGAATGCCTATAGCGGTCGAGTTTGCAAAACATATCAAGGTTATCGGATTTGATATAAATGAGAAAAAAATACAGGAGTATCAGAATGGCATAGACGCAACAAATGAGGTTGGAGATGTAATAAAAGATACCGCTGTAGATTTTACTTCGGATTCTACAAAGCTTAAAGAAGCAAAGTTTATTGTTGTGGCAGTCCCTACACCTGTAAATGAGGATAACACACCTGACTTAAGACCTGTTAAGAGTGCCTCGAGAATAGTGGGACAAAATATAAGCGCAGGAACAATTGTAGTATTTGAGTCGACCGTATATCCAGGGGTTACTGAAGATGTTTGTGTTCCTATAATAGAAAAAGAATCGGGACTGAAGTGTGGTGTTGATTGGAAAATTGGCTATAGTCCTGAACGAATTAATCCTGGTGATCGTGTACATACGCTTACTAATATCCGCAAAGTGGTTTCTGGTATGGATGAAGAGTCTGCAAATGAAATCAAGAAAGTATATGATATCGTTATCAAGGCAGGAACTGTGCCTGTATCGAATATCAAAACTGCGGAAGCAGTTAAGGTTGTTGAGAATAGCCAGCGAGACATAAATATTGCGTTTATGAATGAAATCGCTATCATATGCGATAAATTGAAAATAGATACTGATGAAGTTTTATATGGCATGAATTCAAAATGGAATGCACTTGGCTTTAAGCCTGGACTGGTAGGTGGCCATTGCATAGGTGTTGATCCATATTATCTTACAAATGTTGCCGAGAAGCTTGGCTATCACAGTCAGATAATACTCAATGGTCGTCAGGTAAATGATTCTATGGGAACTTTTGTTGCTGATGCAGCAATAAAAGAGATGATAGAAGCTGGAATGGCTCCAAAGAAGGCTACTGTAGTCATATTGGGATTAACTTTTAAGGAAAACTGTCCTGATACGAGGAATAGTAAGGTTGTGGATATCATTGATAGGCTTAAAGAATATGATATTATTCCTGTTGTTACAGATTCATGGGCGGATGAAGGTGTTGCAAAGAAAGAATATGGAATTGAATTGGTATCGTGGGAAGATGTACCCAAAGCAGATTGCGTAATAGTTGCAGTTGGTCACAAAGAATATAGAAACATGTCAATGATGCAGATTAAGGAGTTGTTTAAAGAAAATTTAACCGATGAGGAAAAAGTGTTAGTTGATGTCAAAAGCCTTTATCGTATGGATGAATTGAAAGCATCTGGGATGAGATTTTGGAGATTGTAACGATAAATGGATATGTTTGGGAGGAGTATTTATGAGAATTCTATTAGGAGATTCGGGCTATCATAAGTGGAAACAAAAAAATGGAATAATTAGCCGAGGATGGGCAGATTATAAAGGAGAAATCAGAAAAGAATTTTCCTTTATTGGTGATGAAGATGATTTAAATAAGGCGTTTTGGAATTTTTTGGATGAAGCAATAGGCAATTTCGGACTAATTGTACAGACAGATGATGAAGTGCTCGCAGCAGTTGATAATATTGCAAGTTTTCCATTGTACTATGGGATAATTGGAGAAGAATTTGTTTTGTCAGATAGTTTATCTCGCATAAAGGAAGCCCTTGGAGGGGCATTGCACTGTGAGAACAAGGATGAATACTATGCTTCTGGGTTTATTGCGGGAAGAAGAACTGTATATAATAACATATTTCAAGTACAAGCTGGACAGGTTATTTGTTTTAATAAAAATAGCAAAGAGATTTCTATTCATGACTATTATTTGCATGTACATAAATGTTTTGAAAATCAAAATTCCACTGTTTTATGTGACGAGCTTAAACGAGTTGTAAATAGTGTAATTGGTAGGCTTGTTAAAAGCATAGATGGAAAGACAATCGTTCTATTTTTAAGCGGAGGGTATGATTCAAAACTTATATTAACATCATTAAAAAACTTAAATTATAGAAATGTAATCTGTGTTTCGCTTGGTGGATATAATACAAAAGATGTGGCTGTTGCAGAAAAAGTAGCATATAAGCTAGGCTACAAATGGGTAAGAATAGATGTTTCACAGAAAACTTGGAGAGAATTTAGAAAGAGTGAAGATTTTAATAGATATTTTACTATGATGTCCGCATACAGTACATTTCCTTACATGCAGGGATTGGCTGTAAAGAAGTTAATAGATAAGGGGATTGTTACGAAAGACTGTGTTGTAATAACTGGTAATAGTGGAGATGCAATTGAAGGAGCTGATGTAACGCATAGTTTTGTGAGTGGCAAAAAGTATTCAATTGATGACATTAAAGAGGCTATAAGATTTAAGCATTATACGTTGAATGGATATAAAAAATCAATTGAAGTTATTAGAAATATTGATATTAGTGATTGTATTGGTGCAAATTCGTCTAATTCAATAGAGTTTAGTGATGAGGAATGTGAAAATATTTTCGAATATTTCAACTGGAGAGAAAGACAATGCAAATTTGTTGTCTCTGATGTTCATAATTACGAAGATTATTTAGGCGTAGACTGGAGATTGCCTCTATGGGATAGAGAATTTCAAGATTTTTGGCTAGGAGTTTCCTATGAACAAAGATATGACAGAAAATTATATTATAGATTTGTTGAGGCTGATAATCTTCCGTCTGCTAATAATGTTTCGGTGAGACGTAAGATTTTTAATCGTATTAAAAGTTTACTTGGAAATACTACAAATGTTCTTTACATACCAAAGAGTTTATGGAATTACAGATTTTCTAGCAAATACTACTACTGTGCATATGGTATGATTACATTTAAGGAATTGCTGGATATATTAAAGACGGGTGCTGGAAATAGAGAGCCACATATGGAAGGTATAGTTAGAATAATGTACAGGTATTATTGAATGAAAAATTATATGTTCGATAAGAATAATTCAGGAAGCATTTTGAGAGTTACGTTTTTTGTGGCAATGATATCTATATGTAGTAAGATATTAGGTTTTTTTCGAGAAACTATTATTGCTGCATATTTTGGTGCTACCGCAAGTACAGATGCTTTCTTTTTTGCACATAGCATGCCTGAAATGATTTTCCCTTCGGTTTGTAGTGGTATGTCAACAGCTTTTATTAGCTTATATGTAAAGAAACTGGAGATGGATGTAGATGATGGAAACGAATATGCATCGAGAGTTTTGAGATTTTCGGTTTTTGTTGGAATAGTGCTTAGCGTGGTTGGAGTACTGATTTCTCCAATCATTGTTAGAATTTTTGCACCAGGATTTGATGAAAAACAAATAAAACTTGCTACAAATTTAACTGTAATGTCGATGGCAGCATTTATTTTAATAATGTTGCAATATATGATTACATCAATCCTGAATTCAAATAAATGTTTTGTTTCGCCTCAAGTTGTTGCTCTTTTCTATAACATTGTAATTATTTCTCTTACTATGCTATTAGGAGAGCGCCAGTCTCTTTATATTCTAGGATTAACTTTTATAATTGGGCAGTGTGTATACGTTTTGGGATTGTTTTTTTTGCTTTATAGTGGCGGTATTAGTATTTCATTTAAGATAAGACCTCATAAGGAAGAAATTGTTGAATTATTAAGTATTATGGGACCTATTTTATTAGGGAATGCAGTTATACAGATTAATTCAATAGTGGATAAAGTATTAGGTTCGTTATTGCCAAGTGGGTCTCTGTCAGGTCTTTCTTACTCGCATACATTATGTAATATTATTACCGGGGTCTTTATTTCCTCATTATCAACTGTTCTTTATCCTACATTTACTAGTATAATCTCACAGAATGATTATGAAAGATTAGCTATGACAATCGAAAAATATATTATCATATTAAATGTAATCACTATTCCCATCTCAATATTCTTTATGTTTAACTCATTAGAAATAGTTAGTGTTATCTATCAGAGGAAAAATTTTGATCAAAATGCAGTAAATCTCACAGCATATGCACTTATGTGTTATGCACCAATGTTTTCCTTTTATGGCGTAAGAGAAGTGTTGTCAAGAGCTTTTTTTGCTATGCAAGACACAAAGACACCAATGATTAATACAAGTATAGGTGTGCTTATTAATATTGTATGCAGTGTTTCTTTGATTAGATTAATTGGAATAGGAGGAATTGCAATAGGTACTTCAGTTTCTTCAGCTATAACATGCTTTCTGCTTTTTATAAATATTTGTGGTAGAGAAAAAAGAATAGACTATATTAGGATTATTAAGAAAATAGTACTTCTTATGATTATTGGTATAGTAACGGTTTCTATCGAGTTTTTATTGGGATATATTACATTTAGCTCGAATATGCTAAAAGTTATTATTGGAGGAATCGTTTGTTTTACGGTTTATTTTGGTCTAGTGGTTATAGTAAATGCTGACATTAGAAGCGTGATACTTATAAAAATAAGACAATTGGCAAAAAAATCATGATTGAATCTGGGGGTAAATGGCAAGTAGAAAATACAACTTGTTCTTCCAGATAGTTTTACAACTTATTTAAGTAATCCTGTACGTGTATATATGAATGATACAGAATAATATTCAGATGTATGGATGATAATAAATGTCAGATATAGTAAAAAACTAACAATAGGAGGGGATAGAAATGGGATTTATGGATAATATTTCTGCAGAGGGATGTGGTTTTGATGAGTATATTGAAAATTATGCCGGTAATACTGTCGTTCTGTATGGTAGAGGACAGGCTACAGATAATACATATGAATTATTGAAAAAAAGAGGGATAGTTGTAAAACATGCACTAATTAATCAGAGATTCTTAAAGAAGGGGATGAAGGTATGTGATCTTAATGTTGAGTCTATAGAAGAATTCTTTTCTCTTACAGAAGAAAAAGTTGATGTTGTTGTAATGATTCCGTCTTATAAGCCGGAATGGCTAGCGCCTTATAAGGAAAAAATACATGAGGTAGTATTTTATGATGTTGCGCCTGCTTTAGTAACTGACAAGGGGAATACATCTATTAGACCATTTTCCTTTTTTGCGAAAAAGGAAGAAATGCTGAATGAAATATATGACTGTTTATCTGATGAGTTCTCAAAGAAAGTTCTAATATCATATATCAATCAGTTAATAAGTGGTGATTTTTCAAGTTCAGATGGCTTGGTTCGTTCGGTGCCATATTTTGAAAGTGATTTTATTGAGTTTGGAAATAATGAGGTTTTCTTTGATATAGGTGCTTTTAATGGAGAGGATACTGAACGTTTTTTTGATTGTGCTGGAATGGGTTCAAAGTCTATTATTTTCGAACCGGACAAAGATAATATTAGTTTATTAAACGCAAGATTAGAGAAAAATGATTACATAGATTCTATTTGTATTATAGATAAAGCAATATATGATAAAAGCGGAGAGTTATTTTTTTCAAGTGATGAGGGATCTGGGAGCGGAGTGTCAGAATCAGGGGATATAGTGATTCCGTGCACATCAATTGATGACTATGTCCAATCTAATGAAGGCATTATACCAACATATATTAAGATGGATATAGAAGGGGCTGAGCTAAATGCCTTGAAAGGTGGGTATGAAACTATATGTAAGTATTCCCCTAAATTGGCAATTTGTGTGTATCATAGACCAGAAGATTTATTTAATATATGGGCATTCATTAAAAGCTTAAGAAACGTTGACTATATATATAGTTTCTATATGCGTAGATATAGTATCAGTTTTAGAGAAACTGTTTTATATGCTATGCCTAGAAAAACAATGTAAAGAAAAACGAGGTAATAAGTGTGATATCGTTTGATGATTGGAAGAATCCCACTATAGAGATTGTAAAGTATTTTCCAGGTGCTTTTGATATTGATTATTATAAGTCGTAGAAAAAATCATTAAGACTTTTCTCATTCTATGACGAAAACGAGATAGAGCATCGTGTGAGAAAAATAAATGCTTACTATCATACAAGACTCTGGAAAGAGCATATAGCTTGGCTTTTGGAGGAACAGGGCATGGATTTTGAAACGTGGATTAAAGATGGTGAGATAGAAATATTTTGTTCCGATTGAGGTAAATTATTAGATTAAGTGAATGGTGGGGATTATATAACCGAGATTGAATAAGGGATTCTATGGAAATATTCAAATCGATAAAGGAAGTTGAAGAATCTAAAATCCACCCGAAATTCAAGCTCTTACGAGATGAGATACAGTTAAGCTCAGAGAAAAGAATGCTTGAATCATGGACAAAAGGGCTTATTGATAAAGACAATGAAGCTGTTCGAGAGTTTCAAGAGTCATTTCATTCGAGGTTTTGGGAGTTTTATCTATTTAAGCTTTTAACTAATGCCGGCTTCATAATAGATCAGGGGCATCAAGTTCCAGATTATATTGTTACAAGCCCATATAAATTCTATATAGAAGCGGTTGTTTCCAATATAAGAGAGGGAGGCAAGAAAGAGAAAGACAGAACAATTGATGATCAGTATGATTCTTTATTACCGCCTTATCTATATTCGAGTTTTTATACTGATCTGGACGAATCTATAACTAGACATTCAAGTTCACTTCAGAAGAAGCTAAAGAAATATCATGATGTGTATATCAAACGACCTTGGGTGGATGAGAATGTACCATATGTGGTGGCGTTAAGCTCATATGACCAGATAAATTATGGGCGTGAATATATCTATTCTATGGCTGCTTTGCTATATGGAGCATATTTTGAGGTAGATAGTGATAATTTCACAAAAAGGAATAGCATCATAAAACCAGGAACTGAGTCAGAGCTTCCTTTAGGTCTTTTTGTGGAAGATAAGTACAAAGATGAATACAGTGATATTTCGGCGGTTTTGTTTTCCTGCACGACTACGTTAGGTAAGCTAACATCATTGACAATATCGGCTGGATACCCATCACCTAATACGGTATACACCATAAGGAAATGCGAAGACAAGTATCTCGCACAGCAGGTATCACAAGATAATCCAGAATTACTCGAAGATGGTATCTTTGTTTTTCATAATCCAAATGCTAAAAATCCATTGGATGAATCTGCGTTTTCTAGAATACCTATTACACAGTTCTGGTTTGAAAATAATGCGCTTCAGATTTCGGGGAACATGTCTCCCATTATGGCACGGCACAACACCAGTATCTTGTTTGCAAATATAGCGTGGAGCCATCTACAGGAATGTGTACGTCTATATAACAGAATTGAACCAAGAGATTTTTATGAGGACTTTGACATGCTTAAAGTTGAGAAGCAGTTTAGCATAAAACAGCTCATTGAAGAAGAGAAATTTTGTGTTGTGGCAGACACAAATATACTTTTGAACATATATAGGTATAGCCCGGATTTTTCTGCTTTTGCTATGGATTGTCTGGAAAGAGTAAAGGATGCTGTGTATTTACCAAGTATTGTGAGATATGAGTATGGAAAGCACTGCCGTGGAGCATATGCAAAGATGTCAACGAGGATTAATGATGTAAAGGCTAATATAACAAGGCAAATTGATAACGCTGAGAAGAGTATTATTAGTGCGGTTGATGAATTAAAACGTAAACAGTATCCAGATGTTGACGAGCTGAAAAATCAAATCAAGTCCAAACTTGATGAGTTGAAAAGGACTCCCGAAAGATTTTTTGATGATCGTGGTGTTATAGATTACACATCACACTCGTGGGATGAAGACATACTGATGAAATATGTCGATGATATTGAGAAACAAGGGCATATCATGACAGAAATATCGCTAAAAGATATTTACGAATGGGATGAGCAAGGTGAAAAACGATATAAAGATGAGATTCCTCCTGGGTATAAGGATGCAAAGAATAAGAAGGGCGTCAGACAGTATAGCGACTTGTTCTTATGGAATGAAATACTACGTTTTGCCAAGAACAAGAAAAAGGATGTAATTTTTGTTACCGATGACGTAAAAGATGATTGGTGGATCAGAATAAATGGTCAGATGACACTTCGTCCAGAATTGCTTTTGGAATTCAGCAAAACAGGACAGCGAATTGTCCCATTGACTTCTGAGGATTTCTACGATGAGTTATCTGATGCCTATGAAGTTGAGCGAATAGATGCCGTAGAATTGGCTCTTAATATGACTGATGATGAATATGGAGCTCAGGTAGAAGATAGGGTATTTGATTCTGTTTCCGGTAAGCTATATTATAGTGCAATTGATTACATAGATGAAGAAAGTGCACATATAGGAACTGAGGGTATTGAAGAATATGAAATAACAAATTATGAATTCCTCGGGGCTGAGAGATCAGAAAGAGATGGATCTGCCTTTACCTATATATTCAGCTTTCGTGTTGTAATAGAAGGCACATCGTATGATTACTGGGGCAGGGATGATGATACGAAAGAAATAATAAAATCTTTGGGAAGAGATCATGTATTCGAAGGAGATATCTATGTTGAAGTTGAAAGAGCAGCTGACATTTTTATTGATCCCGAAGATGCTGATTTTGATTCTGCGAGGATAATTGGCGGTGCGCTTGAAGAAACCAGCTATGAAGATAAAGATGATGGAACAACTGAAATTGAAAGAGGAGAACTCGGTAATTGCCCTGATTGTGGAGTGGCACTATCCATAGACAATGATGGTGGGAACGGTTTTTGTATTAATTGTGCAGAAAATCATTAGCATTATCAGTGTGGTTATAATTCATCCTGGTAAGGTATCAGCCAGATGAGCTGGGAGAACTTGAGAAGACCTGTGGTTATCTTACTTCCTGATAGCTTACCAAGAAAAAGATGCTCACGAGTTGTGATGGTTTTTCTGGATTACATTTCTCCGTAATCTGGATAAACTGGTGAGTGAGGATACAGCAAGCTGCACGACCAATCATTTTTACGAGGAACATGGTACCTGTCATGGTGAAAGAGGAAAGCAGATTTTGAAAATGCAGATTCAAGAGAAGATGTGGCTAGACTTGGTGGTGATTCGAGATTCGGGATAATCTATCGGACTTCAAGTGAGTTTGAAGATTTAGCGTGGGCAAATATAGATCCGTTAGGAATAGAGGCCATAAGAGAAGGCAGTATATCTGAAGACCTAAGAGAATTTCTTGAGATTTGCAAATACATTGTGCCGGTAGGTTACCAAGCTTTTAACAGAAGTGGCTTGCAGTCAGCGTACATGTATTTGACGGGAGATCCTGATTACGACATGCTTAAGGATCCACGGTTTTGCAAACTCAGATTCAGATTTAACGAGAATCTGTGTGAATGGATTTATCGGGAAATGGATAATGGCGATAAGATTTATCCACATGACGATGTTCCTGATATTACGAAATATATTGAGAAGATTGCAAAGAAACCAACTGTGTTTTCGAAGAGTACGTTTGAAGATTATGGCGGGAAAACTTCGCTGAGTGTTGGGCAGGCTGAAGACTTAAGAAATCGACTACTGAACTACGGGTATATGATAAGTGACCATGATATAGACTATATAGATGAAGCTGAATTAGAAGATATCAATAAAAACTACACCATTGATAAGGTGTTTGAGAAATATAAGATCAACTGTGTGGGAAGGCCATTTATGGTAGTATAGAATAATAAGTATACGAATGTTCTGATTGCAGGCGACGTTATCAAGCGGCACAACAGATCTGCATATGTTTTTAGATGGATGTGAGCCTATGAAAGAGATTGCGGAACTTCTGAATACTATTGAACAAATGAAGATAAAGGGAATTTTGCCAATTCGTTTGTCAAAGGTTACATTTAACAGATTCAGAAATTTTCATGACAAGGAACAAATCAGCCTATCTTTCCCATTGACCGTGATTGTTGGGAAGAATGGAAGCGGTAAGACGTCAATTATGCGTGCAATCAATGTTTTATCTGATGTAGAGTCCCCACAAAATGATTTTTTTGAAACTGCTTTGGATGATGGCGGATTTTTGAATGCAGATATTTCTTATACATTTGACGATAAGGAAATTAGAGTATCAAGAATAAAGCAAAACAAGTGGGTATTTGATGGAAGTATTGATCGAGCGCCTATAACAAGCATTCGGACGAAAAACCTGATTGGTGCTATTGAGAAGAGTCTATTGTTTGATAATATCGGGAAAAGAACTAAGATAGCAAATGAGGTTGAATATGTTGTTAAGCAGACCCGGAAGATACGACAGAGTATGGAATCCGAAACACAAAGAAAAATAGAAACCTCATTATCAGATGATGAAATAACGGATGTCAATTATATTTTGGACACAAAGGCAAAGCAAATAGATGTGATTAAACATAAGTTTTTTCATGGAACCTGGGGGACAAGCATACAGTTTTATTATGATGATTATGCTTGTTCAGAGTATAATGCTGGGGATGGAGAATATAAAGTGACACAGATTGTGAAGGCAATCAACGCAACGCCGATTAACGGAATGGTGCTGATTGATGAGCCAGAAATGTCTCTACATCCGGGAGCGCAAAGAAGGTTGACTCTATTTCTTTTGGAGAAAATTATAAAAAAGAAGTTACAGATTATTATTACAACGCATTCAGAAAGCATAGTAAAAGACCTGCCAAAGGAAGCGATAAAGGTCATCAGGAAAACAGATGATGGTAAAATGGCTGTGGAAGAGGAGATACGCTATAGTGAAGCTTTCCTAGAGATAGAGTCTACATTTACAGATACGAGAACGATTATTGTAGAAGATCTTTGTGCGAGAAACATAGTAAATGCTATCATAGAGGAGGAGAATCTAGGAAAACTGATTCAGGTTGAGTATTATCCGGGTGGCGCATCCAATATCAAAAAACACATTGTGCTACCTTATTCAATTACTGGTGTAAGCAATAGCTTCTTTTTACTGGATGGTGATCAGAAACTTGGAGAAGTTCCGGACTTTTCAAATATTCCTGAAAAGAAAAAGACAGAGGAATATCTTGGCAACATCCTCAAGGATGTGACGGGAATAAAAAGCAGCAGTTTTGATTGGGATGTGGATGCTAATAGAAAAGAAGGAAGATTTAGTACCACGCAAAAAATTGAAAAGATGCTAAAGTTTTTAGATTATTACAGAAATCATGTTTTCTTTTTACCCAAAGTAATCCCGGAGGAAATCATATATGACGAAGAGCATCTTAAACGTTTTTTGGATATAGATGTGATTGAGAATATCATAGGTAATAATGCAAGGGATGCTAAGGAAAAGATAAAACTTATTTCTGATGCTACAAAACAAGGTATGAACGAGATGGAGTATCAATTGATATACTGGTTCGTGAAAAGAAATAAAGGCTCTGAGGATTATGCGAACATACTTGATATTCTTCACAGAGTTGTAGACATGGATTTGTAGAAATAATGAACACTGAATACACTAAAAATGTGCGAGGAAAGCAGTATGACACCTTCTACTATTGATAATCCAATTCGTCACCTTTTCATAATAGGAAATGGTTTTGATTTAGCTCACAACTATCCGACATCTTATAACAACTTTCGTGATTACCTTACGGATCGTTTTCCTGGATCTGATGAATACGACGAATTAGTACCAGAATCAACAACGATGCCGGATGGCGAAGAAAAATATGATGAGGATGAAATAGCAGGATACGTATCAAGAATACTTGATGATTGCAGCGGTGGCGATTGGGGGAATCTTGAAGCATATTTAGGCTCGCCAGTAATAAATTCCTTAGTATCTGATCTTGATCTTTTGGATCCAGATGATGATTCAGATAAGAATCTGAGACATGCCTACTATAACAATGTGGATAGATCGACTCATATGTTTGCCACATTTCCACACGTGAAAGACTTTTTCTGTGATTGGATAATGGATTATTATAGTGGATTCAATTACGGCCTTAATAAACTGATATCAAGAAATAAGAGCATTGATTGGAAAAGTGATATTGATGAAGTTCTGAAAGAGGGGGATGGATTTCTTGATCTTAACTACACAATGACATTGGAACAAGTATATGGTATTGATGAAAGAAATATCTGCCATGTCCATGGTAAAGTAGGAGATTGTAAAGAAGATATCTTCTTGGGGCATGGTGAGGAAGATGGAGAAGTTGAAGCTTTTGAAATATTGGGAGCTGAGAGTAATCTTACTAATCTGAAACGCTTACTGTATAAAGATACCGCAGATGCTTGGAATAGGCACCTTGATTTCTTTGATAGAATAGGAGGCGACCTTGTTGATATTCATAGCTATGGCTTCAGTTTTTCTGATGTGGATCTGTACTATGCAGAGAGAATTGCTGAGATAGTTGATACAGCGAAGGTGACTTGGTATATAAACAAGTTCACAGATTCTGAGCGTAACAGCGGAACGAGAAAGGGCAGAGTGCTTAACGAACAAATAAAGAAGGTAGAGGTGTTAGGCTTCAAAGTTGTAGCAGATAATAGATGGTGATGGGAACAAAATGGACTACAAAAGATACATAGAACTGACACAAACAGACCCACAAAAAGCAAAGTTATATAAGAATTCTTTTATTCCAGACAGGCTTTTTAAATATATTTCACTGTGTGGGGATTCGTCAAAAGATGAAAAAAGGTTTAGATCGCTACAAAAAGGTGAGTTACATCTTGGGACATATAGTGATTATAATGATCCATTTGAAGGTACCTATCTTCTTATTGATGAGGTGAATCTTTCGGCTCACGGATGGAAAGAGGGGATGGTATCTGACATTTATCATTCTCTGGTAAACGGATTCAAAATATGCAGTTTAGCAGAGACTACAGAGCAGAATATGCCTATGTGGGCGTATTACGCAAATAACCATAAAGGTTTCTGCGTTGAATATTCATTTACAGACAAGCAGAAGGACTATATTTTCCCCGTGAGTTATGAAAACGAAAGGCACGAAGCAACTTCCCAGCTTTCAAATTTGATTTATGATGAGATACACGTTGCAATGAATTATTTGGGTGATGATGTCGGCAAGAAAGTTGATATGATTAAACCGGAAAGCGCACGAACAAATGTAATTGTTTTTCTTACTATAGCCGCCAAGCATAAATCGTGGAGTCATGAGAAAGAGTATAGAATTATTACATCAGATAATCATGATTCATTTCCAGCAATACCTTCAAGGATTTATGCGGGTAAAGATTGCGATAGTGCTAGTATTGAACGTTTGACAGAGATAACGAAAGAATATCAGAATACTGGTTTTCCGGTTGAACTTTATCAAATGAAGTTTGATCCGAATAATAAGCACTTTGAACTTGATGAGAAAAGAATTGTTTGAATTAGTGTGGTTATAATTCATCCTGGTACCGTATCCACCAGTAGTTCCATATGAGCTTAACAACCACTTGTGTTTATCTTACTCCCTGATAGCTTACCAAGACCATTATGCTCACAAGTTGTGATGGATTATCTGGATTACATCTCTCCGTAATCTAGATAAACTGGTGAGCGTTGATACAGTAAGCAGCACAGTTAATTATTCTTACGAAGCTCTGGCCTCGCTGGGGCTCGGCGATAACCACACGGCGCTAACGCGCCCGTCATATCCTGCACTAGAGGTGAATACATATTTACCCGTTTTCAACCATAGTAAATATAGAAGGAATACAAAATAAGAGAGAAGATTAGCAGATTATCATTGACAAACCATTTCTGTTCCATTAGACTTCATCCTAAAGAAGTCGGAACTAGCAGAGGTCGTGAGTGCGCCCTGCAAAGCTGATGGAGTAGGAAAAATGTCTGCTGTGAAGGGGACTAAAGTCTTGTCTGATGAGGATCAGATGATCTTAATCATAAGACTTGCACTTCGCAGATGGCGAAGCTATGCAACTTCCGAACAAGACATCGGCCCCAATTAATTCTGCATAATCTCTTATATTCCACATTACCATGGTTGAAAACTTAAAATATTTCAGTTTATTATTACGCTCATAACGGCGTTTATTTTAAGGAGGCTTTAAACCATGGCAAATATCCAATTCAGAGATTTACAGAGACAATATGATCACATCAAGGAAGCGATAGATAGTAACATTCAATCCGTTATATCCTCAGCTCATTTCATCTCAGGTCCTGAGGTGAAAACCTTAGAAGCTACCCTGGCATCTTATGTAGGAGTTAAGCACTGCATCAGCTGCGCTAACGGAACCGATGCAATATCTATTGCTCTGATGGCGCATGGAGTTGGAGCAGGTGACGCTGTGTTCGTCCCAGACTTCACATTCTTTAGCTCTGGTGAGTGTCCTGCTACTATTGGTGCTACACCGATATATGTGGATGTATTATCTACTACCTATAATATGAATCCGACAAGTCTGACTTCCGCTGTAGAAAAGGTAATAAGCGAAGGCCAGCTGAAACCACGTGCTGTAGTTGCTGTGGATCTCTTCGGACAGCCTTTTGATGTTCCTGCTATCAAGACCATTTGTGATAAGTATGGCTTACTTCTCCTCGAAGACGCTGCACAGGGATTCGGCGGCTCCTATACAACTCCTGCCGGTGAGAAGAAGATGGCGTGCAGCTTAGGAGATATAGCGACGACTAGCTTCTTCCCAGCAAAGCCCCTAGGCTGCTACGGAGACGGTGGTGCGATATTCACAAATGATGATAACATCGCTCTGCTGTGCAGGAGTATTGCAGTTCATGGTAAGGACACACAGAATCTTGATGATCCTAATGCTAAGTATAACAATATTCGTCTTGGTATGAATAGTAGACTCGATACACTGCAAGCAGGTGTGTTGCTTGGAAAGTTTGAAACGTTTAGAGATGAAGAGCTTGATAAGGTTAATCATGTGGCCAGCCTTTACTCTGATCTTCTCAAGGATGTGGAGGGGCTTACGATTCCCACAGTTCTAGAAGGCATGTACTCTTCATGGGCACAATATACCATTCAGCTGCCAGAAGGCGTGGTAAGATCAGAAGTTCAAAAGACCTTGAAAGCGGATGGAATACCTACCAACATCTACTATATTAAACCTATGCATTTACAAGGTGCGTTCATGAACACACGAAGTGCAGAAGCTGATTGTCCAAACACTGAGAGACTCTGCAACTCTGTTCTGTGCTTACCTATACATCCGTACTTAGAGGATTCCGAAGTAGAGTTCATAGCTGAGAAGTTGAAGTCGGTGCTGAAGTAAAGCCCACACATCCCAAACACCCCGACATCTTGACAACCACGAACATGGCAATGCCATTTAGCTAAGACGTGAAAGCATGATGTTTACTGACGAGGGCGATAAAAAATGTGGTCAAAACTAAAGGTATAGTGGATTTGGACACGCCAAATAGACAGATCGTCAGCTCTGCCTGGATACTACATACGAACATGGCTTGATTGTAAAACTAAATTCTACATAACGAAAACCCAGAAAAATGCAGTTTTTAATTCTACTTTTCCTCTCTTATCAATAGTTG
>NZ_CAMVPU010000012.1 GCF_947169445.1 uncultured Butyrivibrio sp.
GTAATTATGCGGAACAATAATAGAAAGTTTGGATTTTATTAAAGTTTGGATTTCGGGATATATGTCACAGGGATCATTCAAGACAGCTGTCCTGACTAACCAGATATGCAGGATCAAGGATGGGTATCTAAAGTTTCCGGGGACAAAGGATAGGCTGTCTCTTGGCCAGCTCCCTAAAGAAGTATGCCTTAAGGAAGTACGTATAAAGCTCAGTGGAAACAGCTTTGTCCTGGATGTGGTTCTTTCTGTTCCTGATAAAGGAATAATGCCAATGTCTGATAAGGATATCCTCGCTGACCTGTCAGATGTAGTGGATCTGAAAGATTTGAGGGTGATGGCAATCGATCCCGGAACAGACAACATAGCTGCTGTAGCAAACACTTTTGGTGCAAGGCCATTTGTGATAAAGGGAGGTGTGATCAAGTCAATCAACCAGCTTTACAACAAAGAGATGAAAAGACTCTCTTCCTGTGCCATGACATGTAACAACAGGTACAGGACAAGAAAGATGAATGCTCTTACTGAAAAGAGGAACAGAAGGATAAAGGATCAGTTCCATAAGGTGAGCAGACAGCTTGCAGACTATGCAAGGGATAACCATGTAGACATAGTGGTGATGGGCCATAACACATACCAGAAACAGGAAATAGGTATAGGACATGTCAATAACCAGAACTTTGTGCAGATACCAATGCTGATATTTGCAGACATGCTCAGATACAAACTTGCTGAATATGGTATAAGGTTTGTCCTTACAGAAGAAAGCTACACATCAAAGGCAGACTACCTTGCAAAGGACTATATCCCTGTATATAAAAAGAATGCGAAGGATAACCCCACTTTTTCAGGAAAGCGGATACAGAGGGGACTTTACAGGCACTACGATGGTACAATAACAAATGCAGACATAAATGGAGCTGCAAACATCTTAAGGAAAGTATTCCCAAAGGTAAGCCAATGGGATAGGGGCATAGTGGACATGCCCTGTTCTGCAGGATGCATAGAGCATCGTGCGGGTTCATGCCGTTTCGCGGCATAACAGAAACCCTTTCCGACGTGGAGTCGGTGAGGGTAGTTCATGTGATACCTTAGATGAAGCATCGCCATCATCAGTATCTTTTCCCTCATAAGAACTGCAGGTCCATCCCTATGCTATGGTAAAGCATCGCTACCTTCACTGAAATGGTATCTGTCAAACACGGCTGGCCTTTTGTAAAGCGTAAGCTACTTGGACTGCTGTGTTTTTTATGTTCTGATTATTTATACGAATGATGGAAAAGAAATGGCAAAAAAATTTGAAAAAATTTTTTGGTATTATTTCCAAATAAAAAAGATGTAATATGGTAAAAAGAGATTGGATAGTATTAGAAAAAAATCAAAAGTAAAATATTGGAGCCACGATAATGGAACGTGAAGAATTAAAAGAGGCAATTGTTAGGGATTTAAACTCTGAGGAATACCCATTTGTTGTAGAAGTAAAAGGGAATACAGTTATTGGACGCTGGAAGGTACACGAGGTGCATCAGGATGTGGATGAAAAGAAATTGAGATCTTTTTCTGTGAAATACAAGCTTCGAAAGGACAAGACCTTTTGCGGTGGTGAAATGACAGCACAGCGTTATGATTATACTCCACCAACTAGTACGCAAACGAAAACCGTGTATTCGGTTTCGGCTTCGGATAATCTGCCTTGGAGAAAAAAGGTTGATGCGAAGGATTATCCTAATATCGGCTATGATGCTCAAAAGTTGTATTCCATTATAGAACACTATCTGATGAACAATGGTTTTTTCTATCGCCCAGGTGTATGGAATTCTGCATACATTGATTGGAATGCGGGATTTAAGCTCCGAGTTGTAGGCGTTTTGTTTATTTTGGTGGGATGCTTTGTATTTGGGGGATGTATAGAAACCGGAGTTTTATTTTTTCAGTTATTTCCTCTTATCTATGTTGTTGTCGGGATATGGGTGCTTCTAATTGGCCTGGGGAAGGTGAAATTTTATGATCTTCGGCGGGATATTGCTATAAAGGTGATATTGGGCATTATTATAGGTGGATGGCTGGTGGTTTTTGCTTTGATGTTTTTGGAGAGTAAAGGTGTTTGGAGTTTGCCGATGCCGGGATAAGATATATGAAGCCGTAGCACTTTTTATATGAAAAAATGCTGCGGCATTGTGTTAGGGAGGACCCTCCGGTGTGGGGCCGGAGGGGTGTTTGTTATGAATATGAAAAAGTGTTGTGTGGGGGTTCAAGAAGTTTTGTTCTTCTTGATGGTTTTATAATACGGTACGAACTTTAAACGAAGCTTAAAATGTTGTGAAGAAATTGTGACGACCGAAAACCTATTTTTTCGTAAAAATAGTTACAGGTTTTCCTCGCCCCATTTTTTTAGTTCCAGCAAAATTGGGATGAGGCTTTTTGTTTTTTCGGTAAGAGTGTATTCAACCCTTACAGGCATTTCATCGTACTGTTTTCTCTCAACTAGGCCGTCTGCCTCAAGCTCTTTTAAGGAATTGGCTAGCATAGTGTTGGTGATTCCGTGAATTGAGCGGCTTAATTCGCCGTATCTTACAACTTCATTTTTGTCGATGACGCATAGGATCATGATCTTCCACTTGCCGCCAACAGTATCGATAACTTTTTTTAAACCACAATCTTTTCCTGCGATATCTTCGCATAAAGGCTCTTTTGTCTCATTTTTTCTCATGGTATCTTTTTCCTTACTAGATAAATAAAAACTGCGTACTTGATATAAAAAGTATACCACATATAATAAAAGCATCAGCTGAGAAAATATTAGAAAGGCGCTGTTTATGAGAAAGGCAGTTAATGATGTAAAAAGATGTGTTGCCTGTGGTGTCTGCGCGTTGCAGTGTCCAAGAGAGGCTATAGACATCTATAGAGGCTGCCATGCAGCAGTGGATATCGATAAATGTGTTGGATGTGGTATTTGCGAAAAAGCATGTCCTGCCGGTTCAATCAGAGTAGAGGAGGTGCAGGATGGCATCCAATAAGAAGAAACACTGGTATGACTATCTTTGGATATGGACAATAGTATATTTTGCCCTTGGATTTTTTAATATTTTGTTTGCGTGGCTTGGAATGATAGATTTCATACTTCCGCTGATTTTTGCGATAGCCGGTGGGAATAAATGGTTCTGCAATCATATGTGCGGAAGAGGGCAGCTTTTCTGGGTGCTTGGAAGGAATCTGAAATGTTCCAGAAGAAAGCCTGCGCCAAAGTGGATTTCCTCAAAGTGGTTTAGATACGGATTTCTTACATTTTTTATGACGATGTTTGGAACCATGATTTTTCAGACGTATCTGGTCTTCTCGGGTGCTGAGTCGTTAAGAAAAGCTATAAAACTCTTTTGGACATTTAAAGTACCATGGAAATGGGCTTATAATGGAAGTATCTTCCCTGACTGGGTGGCACAGTTCGGATTTGGTTTTTATAGTCTGATGCTGACTTCTACTCTGATAGGGCTTATCGTGATGGCAATGTATAAAGAGAGAACCTGGTGTTCATTCTGTCCTATGGGGACAATGACTCAGGGAATATGTAAGATTAAGGCGAAGAAAGGTATGGAGAATCATGACATTAAGTGAGAGAGCCGAGAGGGCAGTGGAACTGAAAAATTCCGGAATGTATAACTGTGCGCAGTCTGTGACTGCTGCGTTAGCTGATGAGACGAATCTGACAGAGGAGCAGCTTAAGCAGATATCTGCCGGGTTCTGCGCGGGAATGGGTAATCTTGAAGCAACCTGCGGAGCGTTGATCGGTGCCGGTATGATAGCGGGACTTAAGACGGAAGGCAAGGGAACTCTTGGAGTTACCAGACAGATTCAGGAAGAATTTGGCAGAAGATGTGGTGCAATAAAGTGCAAGGATTTAAAGGCTGTCACAGACGGAAGGCCACTTTGTCCTTGCGAGGACTGCGTAAGAAATGCAGTTATGATATATGGTGAAATTTTGGGATTGTGATACCATTATCGGTTATTTTATAACTTTATTTTGCGACTTTTTTATAACTTTGCAACTTAGACATCGTTTATTGCAACTTAGTGCCAGAATTATTGTTGGGACGCTCCTTTTGAAGTAATGTATGCATATGAAATGCAACGACTACTGAAAAGGAGCTTTTTAATATGAAAACAATGACAGTTAACAAAGAGAGAAACAGATTTTTCCAGGGATTTGATTTCCTTAGCTATGGGCTTGAGATATTCGCTTTTATCGGATTTGAGCTTTTGCTGGGGTATGTAATAGAATTCAACGTATATGGCTACGAGTTCAAGAATTTCACCAAGATGCAAAACGTAGTTCACTGGGTGCTTACCTGCGCAGTATGGCTGTTTGGCGCTTGGTACGTAGTTAGAGAATGTGCTAAAAAATCCGGAGTTGATCTTTTTAAGAACCTAAAGGAAAAGAGCCTTATCCAGGGCGCAAAAGAAATGTCTTTTTTACAGTGGGCGCTTCTCATTATGGGAACTGTTCTCTGCCTGATCTCAACCTGGATCGACTGGGGCGGAAGCAAGGTTGCAAAAGAGTTTGCTAGCAAAGGAATTCTTTTCCCTATGCAGTACATTTACTATCTCGTTGAAGTAGTAATGGTGCTTCTCATCATTGTTTTTGGACAGTATGCATTTGAAAAATGGTTCAAAAATGATAAGATTCCATATGGAGGAATTCTGGTAGGTCTTACTTGGGGACTTGGTCACTGGTTCACAAAGGGCTCATTGGGAATGGGCATCTACTCTGCAATCGGTGGATTTGTATTTGGAAGTGCATATCTTCTTACAAACAGAAATATCAAGCTGTCATACCTGTTCCTCTGCATAATGTTTATTTTGTAAGGGGCAAAGATGAGGTTCGTTAAGACCAAAGAGGATAATATCGAGGAAAATTATTTAGAATTACACTATGATGAGATAGATGAGGAGACTGCTGCAGTGCTGGAAAGGCTGCGGCCGTCTCTTAAATATATCGAGGGGACTTTAGACGGCAAGAGGCTGACATTGCCGCTTGCTGATATGTACTATTTTGAAACCGTGGACAGGAAGACCTTTGGCTACACTAAGAATTCTTGTGTTGAGGTAAAAGAGACCTTGCAGGGAATAATTGATGAGTATGAAAATGTAGGATTTGTGCGAATCAGCAAGTCATCTATCGTTAATCTGTACAAGATCAAGAAGCTTCAGGGAGATATGAACATGAGAACCCTGATCCACCTTAAGAATGATGAGTGCCTGGTGATGAACAGAGGCTATAGAGCTGAGTTTTACGAGGCACTGGGTAAACTCCAAGGGAGGAAAAAGACATGAAGATCATCAATAAAAATAATTTCATATCTATAGTATGTGTCAGTTTTACACTGATTGTCTGCGGCAAACTTCTCTTTGAAAAGTGCACAGGTTTTACTGATAAATTCTATACTGAAAATATTTTTATGTGCCTTGGGATTTCCGTGCTGGCAACGGCAATACTGTCGCTTCACTACTATTTACAGAAATTCCCCTTTGTTCCTGTAGTGATTGGTCAGTACCTATTTCTCATAGGACTGATTTTTGGTGGTATATGGATTATGGGGCATTTTTCTGAAAATGCACCATCAGCCTACCGGGATATGTTTATTTCTGTTACGGTACCATACGTGATTGGTGCTATAGTTTATTATGTTAGTTTTTTTATGCAGATAAAAAAGGCGAATGAAGTCTTTATGAATCTGGATACAGGTGAATAACCTAATATTTTTTGAGAGGATATAGTTATGAGAAAAGCACGTTCAGAAAAAGAAGCTGCAATGAGGGAGAAAATGATCCCGGAATTGTATGCCAATGAATATAATTGTTTCATTGGATTTGAGATTTTGGAGCTCAGCTCCACCTACAGCAAAGCCAGGATCAAGGCTGATTCAAGGCTTCACAACACCTACGGCAGCATCCACGGAGGAGCATTACTTTCTTTTGTCGATGCCATGGCCGGCGCAACCGCAAGCATGAGCGGTTACTATGCTACTACAGTTTCCGCGAACCTCAACTTCCTGCTTCCCGCAGTAGGCACAGAGTACATTTACTGCGAATGCATGAAGCTCAAAACCGGAAAGCACATTCTTGTATTTGACATCAGGGTAACCGATGATGCGGGCAATCTTCTTGATAGTGGAGAGTTCTCATTTTTTGCCAGCAAAGTCCCTGTACTTGGGGATAATTTGAAGTTTTAAGGGGCGAATTATAAGTATAAATGTGTATATAATAATGAGACTGAAGGAGCTGTTAAAGATAATGACGATAGATGAAATCATTGCAATAGTAAAAGAAGCCGGAAACATACTGCTTACTGCAAAACGACCTAAGATCATGGAAAAGTCAGGACATGCAAATTTTGTGACTGAGACAGATGAAAAAGTACAGAGACAGATCTTTTGATATTGCCAAAAATCTTTTGCCGCTGTGCGTTGATCTTCGAAGATCCGGGACGGCTGCCTGGGATATGTGCTGTGTTGCTCTTGGAAGATGCGGGTTGTACTTTGAATTGAAGATACAGATATGGGATTATGCGGCAGCAGCACTTATAGCAAAAGAGGCTGGATGTAGTGTGACCGACATAGAGGGAAATCCTCTTTCATACACAGGAGCTTCCTCGACGCTTTGTATGGGCAGAGGGATAAAAGAAATTCCGGCTTGCTTTAAATAGTAGCTTCAAAAATGCATGAATAAAGTTGCTATTTTTTTTGCCGTTTACATTCTGCTGCCTGCGCCGATAATATTTAATCAACAGCAATGTATGATTTATTCAAGATATCATAAGAACGCATTAAGGAGCAGGCTTACCATAATAATAACCCTGGATCTTGGTACAGCCGATATCCTTAAGAAATGCAGCCTGATTGGCTTCTTCAACGCCTTCACATATAGTCTCCATTCCAAGACTGGTAGCCATATTCACCATCTGGGTCAGTATTATCTTGCCGCCTTCGCCTTCATCAAAGCGTTCCATGAAACGCATATCTAGTTTGATGAGATCAAAGTGAATCTGATGGAGCACATCAAGAGAAGAGTAGCCGCTTCCGAAGTCGTCCATCCACACTGGAAATCCAAGACTTTGGAATCTTGCTACCTGTTCTTTCATAAATTCGAAATCACTGCCGATAACGCTTTCAGTGATCTCAACGGAGATCATAGAGCGGTCTATGCCCGCGTTATCAACTCTGCGGCAGATTTCCTCAACTATATCGCAGCTTTCAAAGTCCATACGGGAAAGATTAATGGACTGGGAAACAGGCTGTAATCCCTCATCCATCTGCCTTTTCATCTTTCTTAATACTTCGTCCACAACGTAGAGATCAAGCTTGTAGATCAGTTTGGATTGCTCCAGAGCAGGAATAAAGAAGGCAGGCGAAAGGAAGCCCAGCTCAGGATCAATCCAGCGGGCCAGCGCTTCTTCGTCACATTTTTCTTCTGTGGAAGACTGTACAATTGGCTGATAGTAAACCTTGACCCAGCCTTCTTCGAGGGCAGTGTCCAGGTTATGGATAATGTGGCGCTCGATTTCGCTGGTTTTCAGCATCTTTTCATCATAGTAGGTTATAGAGGAAGTCAGTTCGCCTTTCTTGGTATCGCTTGCATATTTTGCTCTGTCGCAGGCTACATCTGTATCTACATCCTCAATCTTATCAGGATAGATTCCTATACGGATTGGAAGCCTTTCTCCATCCATTGCAGTTTCGCATTCCTGAAGAATGCCTGCGAGAATGGACTTAACTTTTTCGCCATCAGCAACAGCAGCAAACTGGTCACTGCTTAATCTGCAGACTCTGTTGGCACCAAAATGCTGCGACAGAATATTGGCAAAGTTGATTATCAGTTTATCGCCTTTTTGGAAACCATTCTGTCTGTTATAGTTTCGGATGCCTATGATATTTAGATAGACCATGACAGCTTCTTTTCCATCGATTCGGAGGCTGTCTCTCTCCTGGCTGGCAAGGGTAAAAAACCTCCTCATATTGGGCAGGTTTGTCAATCTGTCGTAAAAGAGCTGGTGATTCAGGTCATCAATATTCTGCCTGATCTGAGTTCTCATTTTATTGAAAGTACTTGTCAGGACACCAATCTCGTTTTTGCCACGATAATTAAGATCAACGTTGTAATCGGAATTTGCAAGTTTCTGAGAGGCGTCAGTCAGCTGCTTTAGCGGCTTTGTGATGGCACCCATTAAAAAGAATATTAAAGTGACAAAGATGATGATGATCGCCAATGTTATAAATGATGTGCCCCACAAAATGGATTTCCAGGAGGCATTGATCTCATTAACAGGCACGATACAGAACAGCTTCATGCCATTGGACAGAGTGGAAAAAGACATTTGTTTATTTTCCCCATTGGTGGTATAGCGGATAAGCTGATCTTCGCTATCACTGGCATCCAATATTTCCTGGTTTATATCCACCTGAAACTCTTTAATATAGCTGCCTATCGGCATTTCGGGATGATAGATTACTCGCCCATTGGCGTCGGTAAGGCATACGTAACCGCTTTTATACAGATGTAGGTCTTCTACCTGCGCAGCCAGTTCTTCGTAGGAGATATCAACGCCAAGAACGCCTATGAGCATTCCGGCTTTGTAGATAGGAATCATGTAGGAGCAAATCCACTCACCCAGGCACACGTAGGGGCCAACCCACCCGGGACAGCCCATGGCTACAGCTGTATCGTACCAAGACGCATCAAGACCCTCGTTGGGTGACAGGTTAGTTGCATCCAATGGGGCCTGTTTGATAAGACCGGTTTTTCCTTTTTTCATGTAAAAGAACCCATGGATTTCACTACTAAGCTGCGGGCTAATGCAGTAGTAGTAAGAGATTACACCCTGGGTATTGTCGGCAACGCCGGAAAAGATATTCTGAATGTGATCACAGTAGTCGGTAAGGTAGTTGTCAAGAGCCTGTATCTGTTCCCTGGTCTGAGGACTGTCTGTAGAGCCTGATCTTACAGCGCCGCATTCTACCAAAAAAACGCTGTCGAGATTATCTATAGCGATATTTGCTACAATTTCTGAAGTTTCCTGTATGCTCTCAAAATAGTTTTCGAGAAGTCTTTGTATGCTTTCATTTATCAGGTTCATAGTATCTACAGAATTATTGTCTGTCTCATTCTGTATGATAAGATGACTGGCACCGGAAACTGATATTATACTTACCAGGATTACGAGGACGGTGATCAGCGTAATCGTTGCACGAATTGAACGCATCTTTTTTACAGCTCCTTTTTGCTATTTGATGGACATTTCGCAATATTTATTCTTAACAGATCCGTTCCAGGAAGCCTGAATTCCATCAAGCCTTTCTGAGGTTGCATAATATCTTTGCCTGGAATAAAGTGGAATCCAGGCTGCATCCTCCTGAACGATGATTCGTTCAAGATCTTTGTACTCACTTATGCGAGCGTCTCTGTCGGATATGGCCCGGGCCTCTTGTATGCGATGCATAATATCTTCCCTTGGATAGCAAAGACTGCGGAAGGTGGTGTTGTGTTCATTGCCATAAAAGGTGTAGATAAAATTGTCTGGATCATTAAAATCAGCCATCCACTGAGCAGTGTAGCAGGCAAGCTGGCCGCTTTTTCTTTGGCTCA
Organism: uncultured Butyrivibrio sp.; assembly: GCF_947169445.1. Lineage (GTDB taxonomy): Bacteria > Bacillota > Clostridia > Lachnospirales > Lachnospiraceae > Butyrivibrio. The sequence continues at coordinate 9,634 of NZ_CAMVPU010000012.1, forward strand.
TGAATTCGCTTTCATCTATGACATCGATAGTCGCATTTATTCCCACATCTTTCCACATGGATGCTGCAAGATTCATGACTGACAGCTCCCATCTGGTGGAGGAGGAATTGATACTTATTGTAAGATCAAAACCATCAGGATATCCTGCCTGTGCCAGTAGCTCTTTTGCCCCCGCAGGATCATACGGGATCTCAGGAAGCTCAGGATTGTATCCGTAGAGACCATGTGGGAAAATACCGTTCTCAATATTTCCATTGTCTCCATATACGGCAGCCAGCAGGGATTGGCGATTTAAAGCAAGCTGCATTGCCTTCCGGACCTGTACATTATCCAGAGGGGCGATGCTTTCATTTAATGCAATATAGGTTATTCCGATGCGCTGTACTTTGAAAAGTCTGTCCTGATACTTGGCTCCGTGAATAAAGTACTCGGCAGCATTACCGACCTCATCCAGATCAAGAACGTCTATTTCGCCGGCTTCAAACATTCTGCGTATTTCGCCAGCATCGGTTATGAAACGAAGATCAAGGCCTTCGCATTTTGGAGCACCCATCCAGCAGTTCTTGTTGGCGGTAAGGAGCATTCCTTCTCCGGGTGTCCATTTCCATAGGATAAAAGAGCCGGTTCCAATGGTCCATTCAGGGTCTTTTCCAAAAAGTTCTCCGGCTTCCTTTGTTGTTTCCTCATCCAGAATGGAAGCTCCCGGCATAGAAAGGCAGGCCAGAAAAGCCTCGAAGGGCTGTTCAAGGGTAATTACAAAGCTATTATCATCAAGAAACTTAAAGCCCTTGAGGGTGTCTGCTTCGCCATTTTCAAGGGCTGCTGCGCCTTCGATTATATCTACTATGTCCTGGTTACAGGCATCCGGATGTGTCAGTAGTCTTTCAAAAGTGTACTGAACATCTGAGGCTGTAAGGGCTGAGCCGTTGCTGAAGGTGACATTTTCCTGAAGATGGAAGGTATAATCCCGGCCATTTTCTGATATTTCCCAGGATTTTGCCAGCGATGGAAGGATTTCCATTTCACCGTTTTCGTCGTTTTCCATTTCCACGAGACGGTTAAAAACATTCTGTGCAATTGTGTAGTGGATTGACGTGCACTGGAAATCAACCGTGTCGGGTTCATCCTCCACAGCTACAAGAAAATGCGATGTATCAGGCCCGGATGATGTTTCCGGCTGCGGGATCAGTGCAGACTCCGGAAGCTTGGAAGCGCAAGCGGTACATGATACGGCAAGGAATAATATTGATAAAAAGAAGATACCGGTCCTCTTCCATGAGCCATGTGACATGACGGTCTCCTTTCATTGCACAAAACATAAAATGCCCCTTATAGATATATATTACAATGGACTTCGACAAAATAATCTTAAATAAACGTAAACAATTCATATTTTTTAGTGAACAAATATATGGTGAAAAGTTGCTGAATTTAATAGTGATGGAGCTCTTTTTGTCTTATAATAAGAGGAGTTAGTTGTTGACTAAAAGTTACGGGAGAGAGTATATGGGAAAAGCAGTAATAATTTATGCTTCAACACATCATGGAAATACGAAAAAGGTGGTTGACGCGATTGCCAAAGAGTTTGATGTGGAACTTGTAGATGCTACACAGGTACATGAGAAGGATTTAACGGATTATGACCTTATAGGTTTTGCCTCCGGAATTTATGCTGCGCAGTTCCATCAGCAGATCAAGAACTTTGCGCAGGCTAATCTTCCACAGAATAAGAAGATCTTTTTTATCATGACAAGTGCTATGAATAAGGACTTTACAAAGTCAATGGCAGATTCAATTAAGGGCAAAAATGCCGAAGTGGTTGGAAAGTTTACCTGCTTTGGATATAATACATTTGGTCCTTTTAAGCTTATTGGCGGTACAAGTAAAGGGCATCCGGATGAGAACGATCTGAAGGATGCAGTTGAGTTTTACAGAACCCTTGTAAGAGTCGGAAGGACATCATGAATATAAGCATTAAGGAAGCCATTTAGGAGAAGGATATGATGGATCAAAATGTTCCACGGCTATTTGCGCCAAAAGCAAAAATAATGATTGTTGATGACGATAGGATGAATCTTGAGTTTTTCAAGAATCTGCTAAGGGATACGAATGCCATGGTCACGGCAGTTGAAGGCGGCCGAGAGTGCATTTCGCATCTTGCTGAGGGTTTTGATCTGATCCTTCTTGACCATATGATGCCTGAAATGGATGGAATAGAGACTTTGAAGGAAATCCGGGAAATTAATTCTGAGATTCCGGTGATTGCTCTTACTGCCAATGCGGCGAATAATGGAAAAGAATTCTATGTGGGACTTGGATTTAATGATTATCTTCCAAAGCCTGTAGAAGGGGCTGTTCTTGAGGATACTATTAGGAAATTTCTTCCGGCTGAGCTTGTAGAAACTAAAGCGGATAGTTCTGCCGGCGCCGGTGACTTGGGCATGGGTTGTGATATTTCTGAAATCGAAGGAATATCTCTTTCTGATGGGCTTCAGTATTGCGGAAGCAGGGCGGCTTTGGATAAGTTTCTTAATACTTTTTATAACAAGATTGAGATCAAGGCAGCAGAGATTGAAGATGCCTATAATAAGGGAGATTTATCATCTTTTACTATTAAGGTACATGCGCTTAAGAGCACGTCCAGGATAATCGGTGCAAAAGAACTTTCGGAGTTTGCGGAAGCCTTGGAAAAAGCCGGATCGGAAGGTAATCAGGCATATATAGATGCCAATACCGGCAAACTTTTGGAAATGTATAGAAATTATCGCGGCAGACTTTCGGGTTACATCGAGGGAAGCCATAAAGCGTGAGCAGTAAAAAGACTTGAGAAAGGAATGCTTACATAATGAGAGCGGTTGTGATGAGGGTGCTATCTGCATCAGTGACAATAGATGGAGAAAAGGTTTCGTCTATTGAAAATGGATTTCTGGTACTTTTAGGTGTCCACAAGGATGATACGCAGAAGCATGCGATAAAGATTGCCGATAAGATATGCGGACTTAGGATATTTGAAGATGAAAATGGTAAGATGAACATAAATCCCAAGGATGCCGGGGCGAAGCTTCTTATAGTAAGCCAGTTTACTCTTTTTGCTGATTGCAGTTCCAGAAGACCGGGCTTTACTGATGCGGCAAGGCCGGAAATATCAATGCCACTATATGAGCTGGTGGTTTCTGAGTGCAGAAACAGAGGCTTTGAGGTGGGAACAGGTGTGTTCGGAGCAGACATGAAGGTTGAATCGGTTAATGACGGACCGGTGACAATTTTATTAGATACAGATGATTTTATGTAATTGATTAAAGAACTTGATTAAATAAGAAAAAGCAGTGAAGAGATTTGTGTTTCTCTCACTGCTTCTTTTTATTTTGATCCGTTTTTGAGTATGTAAGCTTTGATCGCATCAAAGGATGTATCGCTGATGTAGTGCTCAAGGCGACATGCGTCTTCGGAAGCTATTTTCTCGTCAACGCCAAGATTGACTAAGACCTTGGTGAGAACTGTGTGGCGTTCATAAATACGCTTAGCCAGAACTTTTCCGGCTTCAGTCAGTTTCACAAAACCGTAATCATCAATCTTGATAAGCCCTTCGTCCTTGAGAAGGTGCATGGCACGACTGACGGATGGTCTGGAATAGCCAAGTTCTTCACCGATATCTATTGCCCTGACATTAGTATGATTCTGAGAAAGAACATAAATTGTTTCAAGATACATTTCGCCGGATTCCTGTAAGGCCATCGCTTTTTCCACCTTTCGTTTTAATGGGGTTCCTACGGACGCCAAGAAATCAGATGTCCGCTAAAAAATTCAGCAAAATACTGTACTGCTATGTATTTAAGCATACTACAAGAGGCAGTTAAACACAACAGACCATCTTTATGATGAAAAAAATAAAATAATTAAAAATTATGTGTTGACAGTTGAGTTAGCAAGTGCTAACATTGTCTTTGTTAGAAAACACTAACACGTGACATATATAGTCATAAGAAATCTCCTACCTGAAATGCCGCATCTTGCCAATGCGGCATTTTAATTTCTGAAAAAAGATAGAAAAAATCAGAAAAAATTCATATTTCTTATTGACAATTATTCTTGATAAGAATATCCTATGAATGAAGTTAGCGAAGACTAATAGAAATTATCCAATGCTAACTATGGGTTAGGAGGAATTATTTATGACACTTAATGAAGCTGATATTTGCAGAGAATATACCATAGATGCTGTAGAAACAGGTGGTGATGAAGAAATGGAAAGTTTTTTGTTTTCACTTGGCTGCTACAGTGGAGAGAAGATCACAGTTGTAGACAGGAAGCGAAATCTGGTGGTCGCAATCAAGGATGCGAGATATAATATTGACCCTGAGTTAGCAAGTGCTATCAAGATTTCGTGAACAAATGTTAGTTGTTGGTTCAGATACGCTAAGGTGCGTTTTGAATTTATAGATGAAAAGAAGAATGTAGGAGGAATGTTATGAGAATTGCAATGGCAGGTAATCCCAACAGTGGAAAAACGACCATGTACAACGCTTTGACGGGTAGAAGCGAGAAGATCGGAAACTGGGCTGGAGTTACTGTAGACAAAAAAGAAAGTGTTATCAAGAAAAAGTACTACGAAGGTGATAAGGAACTGATCGCAGTTGACCTTCCCGGTGCATATTCAATGTCTCCGTTTACATCTGAGGAGAGCATCACAAGCGGATATGTTAAGAATGAGCATCCTGATGCTATTATCAATATCGTTGATGCTACTAATCTTAGCAGAAGCCTTTTCTTTACAACCCAGCTTCTTGAGCTTGGCGTTCCTGTAGTTGTGGCACTTAACAAGAATGATGCCAACGACAAAAAGGGAAATACAATTGATGAAAAGCTTTTATCAGAGAAGCTTGGCTGTCCTGTTATTAAGACGGTTGCTACTTCAGAGGTTGGACTTAAGGAAGTTGTGAAAGCAGCTGCAGAGCTTGAAGGCAAGGGACAGAAGGAAGTTTATGTTCAGGGTAATATTGATCTTCATGACAAGGCAGCAGTTGAAGCTGCCGATAGAAAGCGTTTTGAGTTTGTAAACAAGATTGTAAGCGAAGTTGAGAATCGTAAGGTTCTTACTAAGGATAAGAATATCGGAGACAAAATCGATAACATAGTTACAAATCCTGTACTTGGAATCTTTGTTTTTGCAGCAGTTATGTGGCTTGTGTTCTATATTTCACAGACAACAGTAGGAACATGGCTCTCTGAACTTCTTGCAGGTTGGATCGATTCCTTCAAGGAAATTGTTGGAGATGCTATGGCAGATGCTAATCCACTTCTTTATGCGCTTTTGGTTGATGGTATCATTGGCGGCGTTGGCGCTGTGGTAGGATTCCTTCCACTTGTTATGGTAATGTATTTCCTTATCGCACTTCTTGAGGATTGCGGTTATATGTCAAGAGCTACAGTAGTTCTTGATCCTATTTTCAAGAGAGTTGGTCTTTCAGGAAAGTCTGTAATTCCTATGATCATCGGTACAGGATGCGGAATCCCCGCTATCATGGCCTGCCGTACGATCAGGAATGAAAGAGAAAGACGTTCAACAGCTATGCTTGCAACCTTCATGCCTTGCGGTGCTAAGCTTCCTGTTATAGCTCTTTTTGCAGGAGCATTCTTCCCGGAGTCAAGATGGGTTGGATTTGTATGCTACGTTGTAGGTATTGTACTCATTCTTCTTGGAGCGCTTCTTATCAAGGCCATCACAGGAATGAAGTACAGAAAGAGCTTCTTTATCATTGAGCTTCCTGAGTACAAGGTTCCCAGTCTTATGTTTGCATTTAAGTCAATGCTTGAAAGAGGTAAGGCTTATATCGTTAAGGCTGGTACAGTTATCCTTGTATGTAACACAATTGTTCAGATCATGAGTGCCTTTGACTGGAGCCTTCAGCCTGTTGAAGAGGGCATGGAGAGCACATCAATCCTTGCAGGTATTGCAGGACCATTTGCTTTTCTTCTTGTTCCTGTTGTTGGTGTTGTCAGCTGGCAGCTTGCTGCAGCAGCTATCACAGGCTTTATTGCCAAGGAAAATGTTGTAGGAACTATTGCTACAGTATTTGCTCTTTCTAACCTCATCGATACTGAGGAACTTGAACTTGTTGGTGAAGGCAGCGCAGTTGCAGCTGTTATCGGAATCACTAAGGTTGCAGCACTTGCATATCTTATGTTCAATTTGTACACACCACCTTGCTTTGCTGCTCTCGGTGCTATGAATTCTGAGATGAAGTCAGCTAAGTGGCTGTGGGGCGCTATCGGACTCCAGCTTGCAACAGGCTTTACAGTAGGATTCCTTGTATACCAGATTGGTACACTTATCACTACCGGAAGCTTTGGAGTTGGATTCATAGGTGGACTTGCAGCAATTGTAGTATTTGCTTGTGTTATAGTATACTTGATCCAGAGAAATCAGAAGGCTATGGCACTTGAGTATAAGCTGGATTAATTGATTTATTAACAGACGTGCAACCACAAAACCGCACTAGATGTGGATTTGCGGAATTTTGATTCAAGATTACTAAGGAAAGAATTATGGCAAATTTTATAGCAGGAGCTGTGGTTACTCTGCTCCTTGGATTAGCAATTGGATATATTATTAAGGAAAAGAAAAAAGGCACTCATTGTATAGGGTGTCCCATGGCTGGAAATTGCCATAAGACAGGATCCTGCAAGTAATGTAGAAATTGGGGCTGGGAGAATATGTTCTTTTAGCCCCTTTTTTTGAAAAGATAGGTTAGCTGATGCTAACTTTGATAATAGGTTCGGTATGCATCAACAAAGGGGAAGAAAATGAGCAATGAACAGATAATTGAGGCATTAAAGAAAAAGGGGATGCGTATTACAAAACAAAGGAAGCTTGTCGCAGGTATTATTGCAGATAATGATGGAGCATCATGTAAGGATATATGCTGCATGGTAAGAAGCAGAGATGATTCAATAGGAGTGGCGACGGTTTACCGCATGATAAAAGTATTGGAAGATATTGGTGTAGTAGAAAGAATTGATATGATTAAACTGCAGCCATGAAGTGTAATTTGTCTTTTTATCCTGAATATCCGTTGGTAAAAACAGTTATTTACGCAAAAGTGACAAAATAAAAGAGCTGAATTCACCAAAAATAACATATAACCTTGTCTTGTGCTGGAATATAATTGGTTTATCAACAAGAAACTTAAGACAATGGTTTTGTTTGAAAGGAGATTAGGGTATGAATTTCACAATGGAAGCAGTAGAAAAAGTAATGGAGCAGACAGGTGTTGATTATTACGCTGCAAAGGACGCTCTGATTAAGGCTGATGGAGATGTCGATGCAGCAATCAGACTTATCCGTCCGGAGACCAAGGATATCGGTGATGATATCAAGGAAGTGATCGATAAGCTGAAAAAGAAGGTTGAGGAAGGCAACGTCGACCGTGTTCAGATCAAGAAGGGCGACGAAGTAGTATTCAGTGTTCCTGTAAATGTTGGAATTGTTGGCGGAATCCTCGGATTTGCAGCAGCTCCCTGGGCACTGATTGCAGGATCTGTCGCAGCATTTGGTCTTGGCTGCAGACTTGAGGTTGTCAAGAATGACGGATCAACCGACGAGATTAAGTAATGGCGGTTGCTGGAATACCATTAAAAAAGCTCTACATCAAAATGCAGAGCGAGAAACGGAGTTGAGGGGATTTGAACCCCTGCGCCGGACGAGCCGACCTACCGGATTTCGAATCCGGACCCTTCAACCACTTGGGTACAACTCCTGGTGGAAATGTAATAATGAAGCGCTTTGGTTATAGCACCAAAGCGCTTTTTATTATACTTTTTTAATGAATCAGAGTCAACTAAAGATGGCGGTTTAGGTTAAATTTGTGCATGGGTTCGCGAAGTGTTATAATACAAGAGATTATGTTCATTGTGCATCGTAAAATTGCGCATGAGATATCTTTTTTAGTTAGAAAGGCATTATTAATGGAAAAAGAAAAACTTGCAATCCATGGTGGCAAGCCGGTGAGGGATAGTAAAATCTTTTACGGCAGGCAGTGGATTGATGATGATGATGTATCGGCTGTGGCTGAGGTTTTGAAGAGTGATTATCTCACCTGTGGTCCTACAGTGACAGCACTTGAGAAGCATTTGTGCGAGGTTACCGGAGCTAAGTATGCGGTGTCAGTCAGCAACGGAACGGCAGCACTTCACTGTGCATGCATTGCTGCCGGACTTGGAGAAGGGGATGAGGTCATCACAACTTCTCTTACTTTTGCGGCTTCAGCTAACTGTGCGGTATATGTAGGAGCAACACCGGTTTTTGCTGATGTGGATCCGGAGACATACAATATTGATCCTGACAGCATTGAGGCACATATCACTGATAAGACCAAGGCTGTTGTGGCAGTTGATTTCACAGGACAGGCAGTTGAGCATGACAGGATTCGTGCTATATGCGAGAAACATAACCTTATATATATAGTAGATGCGGCTCATGCCATTGGAACCAAGTACAAGGGGCAGCCTGAGGGCAGCATTGGAGATATGACCTGCTTTAGTTTCCATCCGGTTAAAACAATTACTTCCGGTGAGGGCGGCGCTATCACTACCAATGATCCTGAGCTTTATAAAAAGCTCCATCTTGCATCACAGCATGGAATTGTCCGTGATCCTTCCGAGTTTAAGTTTGGGGAAGGTGAGGGCCCATGGTACTACGAGATGCAGACTCTTGGCTTTAACTACAGAATGACAGATTTCCAGGCAGCTCTTTTGAATAGCCAGCTTAGGAAACTTCAGAAGTTCTCAGATAGACGCCGTGAGATTGTTAAGAGATACAATGAAGCTTTTGCAGATGTGCCGGAGATCATTGTTCAGAAGGAGATTCCGGAGTCAGAGACTACGAGACATCTTTATATTATCCAGCTTGATCTGGATAAGCTGACCTGCACGAGAAAAGAGTTTTTTGAGGCTATGAGTGCTGAAAATGTTCAGTGTCAGGTGCATTACGTGCCGGTTTACTATTTCCCATTCTACGAGGAGAAGGGATATAAGAGAGGGCTTTGTCCTAATGCAGAGAAGATCTATGAGGGCATTATGAGTATTCCTCTTTATCCGAAGCTGACTGATGCGGAAGTAGAGGATACCATTAAGGCAGTTAAGAAGATTGTGGACTGGTATCGTAAATAAGTAATATAGATAATACTATCGAGCAAAAACAAGGAGTAACAATGAATAGTTCAGTAATAGATAACAAGACAATCCTGGTAACAGGAGGAACAGGTTCTTTTGGCCATTGTTTCACAGAGTACATTTTGAAGAATTACAATCCCAAGAAGATCATCATCTACTCAAGGGATGAGTTCAAGCAGTTCAACATGGCTAATGAGCAGATTTACAAAGATCACGCTAAGCAGATGCGTTTCTTTATCGGTGACGTAAGAGATGAAGCAAGACTTGAGAGAGCCTGTGAGAATGTTGATTATATCGTACATGCAGCTGCTCTTAAGCAGGTTCCTGCGTGTGAGTATAATCCTGATGAAGCCATCAAGACTAATATTAACGGCGCTCAGAACGTAATCAACGCAGCGCTTAAGACAGGAGTTAAGAGGGTTGTAGCTCTTTCAACAGATAAGGCAGTTGATCCGGTTAACCTTTACGGCGCTACCAAGATGGTATCTGACAAGCTCTTTATCGCAGCTAATGCATATGCCGGTACCAAGGATATCAACTTCTCAATTGTCCGCTATGGAAACGTTGCAGGGAGCAGAGGTTCTATCATTCCTGTATTCAAGAGCCTTCTTGATAGGGGAGAAAAAGAGCTTCCTATCACTGATTACCGTATGACTCGTTTTTGGATAAGCCTTCCTGAGGGAGTTGAGCTGGTTCTCAAGGCACTTGCAGAAGCTAAGGGTGGAGAGACCTTTATCAGTAAGATTCCTTCATTTAATATCAAGGATCTTGCAGAGGCTATGTGTCCTGGCGTTGCAACCAAGGAAATTGGTATCAGACCAGGCGAGAAGCTTGATGAAGTAATGGTTACCAAAGAGGATGCGCCTAATACTTACGAGTATGATAAGCATTTTATTGTATATCCACAGGTTTCTTTTTCTCATGAAATAGTTCCTGCTCCGGGCGGAAAGAAGGTTCCGGAAGGATTTTATTACAGCTCAGGCAATAACAGCGAGTGGATGAGCGTTGAGGATATCAAGAAGAGACTTTGTGAAGCAGTGGAGCACTGATCCTGATGAAAGCTTGTGTTATGCTGACCTGTTTTAACAGGAAAGACAAGACGGTTAATTGCATAAAGAGCCTCGTTGGCAATAACAAAGCTGATTTTGACTTTATTGTGGTGGATGATGGCAGCATGGATGGTACTACTGAAGCTATTATCCAGCTAAAGAGTAAGATGAAGTTTGCTGTAGAAATCCTAAGGGGAAATGGGAAGCTTTTTTACTCCGGGGGAATGAAGCTGGCTATGGAAGCGGCGCAGCATACTCATAAAGCGGATATTTATGTGCTGATAAATGACGATGGTGAATTTGAGCCGGGAATTATCGATGAAATCGGCCAGGAATTGACCAAGGAAAATGCGGCGAAGAAAGTAATTGTCGGAGCTATGAAGAATTCAGCCGGAGATTGCAGCTACGGCGGAATCAGATACACTAATGGAATTCATTATGTGACGGTGAAACCTGATGATGAGGACAGGAGCTGCGATACCTTTAATGCCAATTTTGTGGCGATTCCTGCTGAGATATTTTCTGATGTTCCGGTGATGGACGGTGTTTACAAGCACAGTCTTGGAGATTTTGACTACGGACTTCAGATAAAGAAAAAGGGTTATGCAATTGAGGTATCCGACCACTTTCTGGGTGTCTGTGATAATAATTCCAAGGAAGGAACCTGGCTTGATACATCACTTCCGAGATTTAAGCGCTGGTGGCTTAAAGGGCGAGTTAAGGGAGCACCGCTACGTCAGTGGTTCCATTTTCTGAATAAGAATTTTGGACTTCACTACGCACTTGTTTATTCTATGTCGCCCTATGTGAGAATTATTTGTGGAAAATAATGGGACTTTCACGGGCCTATGTCGTTTACTGCGACATGCCTATTGCTCTATGCATGCCGTGAGAATATGATACGGACTCGAGTGGGGGTGCCTGCTCGAGTTAATTTCGTTTAATTAGGAAAAGGTGAAAAATATGTTGTTTGAAGCTCAGTACACCAGAAAAAAGAAAGAGGACAGACCTGTTGTAGCCATATGCTATGATTTTGATAAGACCTTATCTCCTGCGGACATGCAGGCTCAGGGATATATCCAGTCAGTTGGCTATAATGTTGATGATTTCTGGAATGCGTCCAATAAGTTGGCTGCGGACAATGATATGGACACTAACCTTGCTTACATGTACAAAATGTTAGATGAAGCAAGGGGAAAGTTTGTTTTTAACAGGAAAGCTCTTGAGGATTACGGTTCCAGGGTTCAACTGTTTAAGGGCGTAGAGGATTGGTTTGGCAGGATAAAGAAGTATGCCGATGAAAAGGGTGTTATTGTTGAGCATTACATCATTTCCTCCGGATTAAAAGAGATGATTGAAGGCACAAGCGTTGCTAAAAGCGGAGCCTTTGAGAGAATATATGCCAGCAGTTTTTATTATGATGACAGAGGCGAGGCTAAGTGGCCTGCGCAGGTAATAAATTATACCAATAAGACGCAGTTTCTTTTCAGAATTGAAAAGGGTGTTCTGGATAATAATGACCCTGTGGTCAATGACTATTTTCCTGAGGAAGAGATCAGGGTTCCTTTCAGAAATATGGTATATATCGGGGATTCCGACACGGATGTGCCCTGCATGAGACTTGTTAATGCTTATGGCGGTCACTCAATCGGCGTGTACAATGCTGAAACTAATGACAAGGATAAAGTATTTAAGATGATGTATGAGAATCGTATTAAGTACTTTGCGCCGGCTGATTATACGGAGAACAGCGAACTGGATAAGCTTGTCAAGACGATCATCGATCGGACTGTGGCCAACGAGAAGCTGGAGAATTTCCACTATCGCAATAAGAAAGAGTATATGAAGAATACTGTTACAGAAGTTAAAAAGGAGTCATGATGGTCAGCATTATTGTTCCGGTTTATAACGCGGCCGACTATATAGAAAAGACAATTGAAATGGTCAGTGCTCAGACCTACAAGGACTGGGAACTGATTCTTGTAGATGATGCTTCCAGTGATGGAAGCGCAGATATTATCGAAGATATAATAAAAAAGCAGGGAAAACGGATCCGTCTTATCAGGAAAGCTCACAATGAAGGTGCAGCACAGGCCAGAAACAGTGGTATTGATGCAAGTGCCGGACGCTATATAGCTTTTTTGGATGCAGATGATGTATGGATGCCGGAAAAGCTTGAGAAACAGATTAAGTTCATGGAAGAAAATGATGCAGCTTTTTCTTTTCATGCCTATGAATTTGGTGATGAAAATGCCAATCCTACAGGCAAGGTTGTAAGTGTTCCCAAGACGCTTAATCTCAAGCAGGCTCTGTCCAGAACGATCATTTTCACAACAACTGTTATGTTTGATACGGAAAAGATTGATATGGAGATAATCCATATGCCTCAGGTGCCAAGTGAGGACACGGCTACCTGGTGGAGGATACTTAAGAGTGGCTACCTGGCATACGGCCTTAACGAGAATCTGGCAATTTACAGAAGGCCTTCCAAGTCGCTTTCTTCCAATAAATTTGTGGCACTTTACAGGATATGGTTTTTGTACAGGAATATTGCAAACCTTTCGGTGCCGGCGTCCTGCTATTATTTTATAGGATGGGCATTTAGGGCTACATTCAGAAGACTTTAGTCTGGTTATACTGTTACTGCTTGGAAAGGCTTTCTGAAATGAATGTCTTTGGGCAGTAGATTTATGTTTTGTTTAAGGGGATTGTGTATGAAAAATGAATCAGTAAAAAGGGTTCTTGTTTTAATTATGGGATTTTTGGGGCTTGCCATGCAGACTGCTGTTTATGCATGGTTTTGGTTCTCGACCTATTATCCAATAGTTTCTGCACCGCGTATAAGCCAGGATGGTTATGATTTTGGTAGTGGTCTTAAGCTGTACTTCAGAGGACATTTGCTGATTCTGGGAATTTATTTTATTCTGCTTTTGTTTTTCTCAAACACCTACGGCGGACTTAAAATTGGCTATTTAAAGCCTATGGATGTTTTCTTTTCTCAGATTTTTGCCCTGTTCATGGTGAATTTCATTTCGTATTTTCAGATTTCGCTTTTGAGGAACTGGCTGGTCCCAATAGCTCCAATGGTGGAGATATTTGTTTTGCAGCTGATAATTTCTTTTGCCTGGTCCTATGCAACGGGTTGGCTGTATCAGCGGATATTCAAGGCGAGAGAGCTGCTTCTTATAAGCGGTGTTTATCCGATTGATGATATTACAAACAAGTTTAATTCAAGAAAAGACAAGTATCATATTGCCAAATGCATTAATATTTCCGAGGGAATAGATAAGGTGCAGGAGGAATGTCTTGGGGACTATGACGGAGTAGTAATCTGGGATGTACCAAGTCAGTTCAGAAATGGTCTTGTTAAGTACTGCTACGGCAGAAATATCAGAATTTACGTTATGCCCAAGATTACAGATGTTTTGCTAAAGGGTTCAACTCAGCTTCATTTGTTTGATACTCCGGTTCTTCTTCTTAGAGAATATTCTATCAAGGTGGAGCAGAGGGCTCTTAAGAGACTTTTTGATATCGTACTTTCTCTTTTCCTGATCATTCTGAGTTCACCGGTTATGTTGATAACTGCGATTATTATCAAGCTCTATGACAAGGGACCGGTTCTTTATAAGCAGGTTCGCTGCACCAAGGACAGGAAGCAGTTCAAGATAATGAAGTTCAGGAGCATGAGAGTTGATGCGGAAAAGGATGGCGTAGCTAGACTGGCGGCCAAGAATGACAGCAGGATTACGCCTATTGGCAAGGTTATCAGGAAATTCAGGATTGATGAGCTTCCACAGCTCTTTAACATCTTAGTTGGTGAAATGACCTTTATCGGACCAAGACCGGAGAGGCCTGAGATTATCCAGCAGTACCTTGAAGAAATGCCTGAATTTGCTTTCAGAATGAAGGCAAAGGCCGGACTTGCAGGTTATGCGCAGGTTTACGGCAAGTATAATACTACTCCTTACGACAAACTAAAGCTCGATCTGACATATATTGAGAATTATTCGATCTGGCTTGATATCAAGCTGATGCTTTTGACAGTAAAGATACTGTTTACGCCGGATAGTACTGAGGGTGTTGAGGAGAATCAGATTACTGCGCAAAAGAATGTAGGATCATCCAATCAGCAATAAGGAGCTTTTACTAACGATTTTTACACTTTGGGGGATTTATGGACAGAAGTGATAAGGGGCATATGGAGGAAAAACTGAATCTGCGGAGCTTTTATTTAAGGCTTCTTGGAAAGATATGGATTATTCCGGTTGCTGCGCTTTTGGGAGCTCTTTTAGCCGGCGGAATTTATACTCTTGTGACGGTGACCTTTGGACCTGTAAGGACTTATAAAGGGGAGGCCAGGCTTTATATCAGTTTTGCCTATGATGAGAACAAGGGAACGCTGGTAGATTATTATAACGGTTATACCTGGAACAATATGCTGGTTCCAACTGATGATATTTTAAATCCTATTATAAGTGAGCTTGAAAGCCAGCAGATTTTTCTTTCAAAAGATGAGTTATTATCGTCCATCAATGCTGATATTCCGTCAGATGTGCGAATAATGCTGCTGTCCGCTGAAAACAAGGATAAAGACCTGGCTGATGCAATTCTTCTTGCCAGTGTAAAGTCCATGGAAAGCTATGGAGCTAATAATTCTGCGTTTGATTCAATCAAAACACTTAGCATAGATAAAGCAAGACTTGTGACCTACACAGACAGAAGCTTTGCGGCTATTTGCTTTGGGGCGCTGGCCGGAGCAGTGATAATGCTGCTTGTAGAGCTTTTTGCAGATGCTCTTGACGATGCGATCTATGTTCCTGAGGATATCAGAAAGCGCTATGGAATTGATTCTTTGGGAGTTTTATTTGGGAAAGGAAGCACTGGAAGTCATAAGGAATCTGATGAGATATACAAAAACGAACTGATTGCAGCCTGCAAGGATAGGTTTGGCGGTAAGACAGAGGTTGTGGTTATCTCTACAGACAGCATAAATGGTGAAGATAATTCTGTTATCGACTGCGGAACATTGCAGACCATCCTTGGAATTAAGGGGAAAAATGATAAAGAGTCAGCTGCTGACAGCTATGTGGATAGCATAGATATCAGCAGGCAGTGGCCAAGGCTTGTTCCTATGTCTGTTCCCGGTAAGGTTTTGGATAATTACAGGAAAATAGGAACCTGCGATGGAGTAATTCTCTGTGTTCCCTATGGGGTTAAAAATGGTGCTATGACTGAGCATGTGATCGCGCAGCTTCGTAAGCACGACTGTCCGGTTCTTGGAATAGTTCTGGCCAGGGCAAATAAAAAGTTTATTGACAGGTATTATGGATATGGGAAATAAGAGGCTTCAGATACTTGTATCAGCGGTAAATAAGGATGTAAAGGTTTTGCCGCAGCTTATGAACCTTGAGTCTGATGCGGTTATAGTGAATCAGATTCAGGAAAAAAGAGAGGTTTCGGAATCGTCTGATGGACAAAATGAAGCTGGGATGAAGCACCAGGATTTACCGGAATGTGAAGATTATAGCTTTGATTATAATGGGCATGCTATAAAGGTTTTGAACAGAAGAGAAAAGGGCGTAGGCTTATCCAGAAATACAGCCTTTGATAATTCTGATGCAGAGATAATACAGTTTGGTGATGATGATATTCGTTACAGTGATGGATATGTGCAGAGAATTCTTGCGGAGTTTGATGCTCATCCTGAAGCGGATGTTATTCTGTTTAACGTAAAGGCTCAGGCTGGCAGAGAAACCTATTGGAATACTGATTGCGGTAAGGTATCTTGGCGTAATTACGGCAGATATCCGGCCTATGCAATCTGCGGCAGGAGAGAAAGGCTGGAGGCTAGTGGAATAAAGTACTCCCTATTATTTGGCGGCGGCGCCACTTACATGAATGGTGAGGATTCTCTTTTTCTCCATGACTGTTTGAAGGCAGGACTGTATCTGTACAGGACTACGGTTTCTATCGGCTATGAAGAAAGCGGAGAATCTACCTGGTTTAAAGGTTTTACGGATAAGTTTTATTTTGACAGAGGAGTGTTGTACCACTTTTTGTATGGGAAGATGGCTCCTGTTTTTGCTTTCCGCTATCTGTTCAAGAAGGGCAGAGAGATGTGCGGAGGCAACAGCTTTTTTAAGTGCTATAAAAAGGCACTTGAAGGTATAAGGCACGGTAAAAAGATTGCGGGTAGGGTTTAATATCCTGAGTATGTGAATTGTTTAAAGAGAACAGTGTGAAGTCTAAAGCAAGGCAGAAGAGGCTTGGATGATAGTATATTTATCCCTTACAGTGGTGGTGGTTATGCTGTCACTGCTTGTCAGAAAAAGACAAACTGAATATGGACCACAGATGGTGGTATATAAGGGGATGACCAGGCAGCAGATGGTGAATCGCATCTGTATTCTGAGTATCTTCGTTCTTCTTTTTGCGGTTTCGGCTATGCGCCTTAATGTGGGCAATGATTATTTGAAATACGTTGAGTATATGCACCTGGCATTGTATCACGCTTATATTCCAACGGAAGTGGGATTTAATGTGCTTGCCTATGTGCTGTACACAATATGCGGATTTGAGAATTATCTGCTGGTGTTTGCAGTATATTCTTTTGCTACGATATATTTTTTTATGAAGGCACTGTACGATGAAAGTGAATGGTTTACCTTTAGCTTTATTCTGTTCATGATGCTTGGGTATTATTTCCAGTCACTTAGTACGGTAAGATATTATCTGGCTCTATCCATGGCGCTTTATTCGATAAAGTTTGTTATTAAAAAGGACTGGCCGAAATTTTTCCTTATCGTGTTAATTGGCAGCCTTTTCCATAAATCAATGCTGGTGGTTCTGGTGCTGTACATAGTTGCTTCACTTAACTGGAAGAGGTGGATGTATATTGCACTTGGACTTTTGAGTATATCATGCCTGTTTTTTAGTGATCTGTATCTGAAGATTGTGGTTTTTTTGTACCCTTCATATAAGGATACGGAGTATCTGACAGGTGGCACAAGTTATGTGAATATATTAAGGTGTCTGGCTGTTCTTGGCCTGTCACTTTGGCTGTACCAGGATGTGGTTAAAAAAAGTAGACGTAACAGATTTTACTTCATTTGTAATCTGATGGCTCTGATGCTTTATGTATTTGGATCTTTTTTACCGGTCATATCGAGAATTGGATACTATCTGACCATAACACATGTTTTGTTTTTGCCGACTCTTGTTATGGGAATTAAGGATTATAAGAAAAAACAATTGGCAGTACTTGCAATTGCAGTTTGCTCGTTGGCTTACTTTGCTCTATACATGAGGGGAGCAGCTGCCGATGGAGTCAGGATTTTGCCTTATCAGACTTTTTTGTTCCATGATCTTCCGCTTACTCTTTCAGAGAGAGGCTATTATTGAGAATTGGTGTGGGCGCTTTGGGTAACAGGGAATAGACTATGGCGCTTGAGGGAAAAGAAATATGAAGAAGCCTTTTTTTACCATAATCGTTGTTTCATATAATGCAGGTGATAAGCTGTTTAAGACAATTGACAGTGTTCTATGCCAGACCTTTAAGGATTATAGGATCCTGATCAAGGATGGAATGTCTACAGATGGATCGATTGAAAGACTTAAAGAGAAATATGACCTGGCAGTTGTTCCTTCAGATGAGGAAAAGATAATCACTCTTTTGGAGAGCTGTGATAATGGTATTTACCATGCAATGAATATAGCCACTTCTTATCTGGAAGGGAAGATATTAAGTGACAGGGCAAAAGTAGATGAAAAGGGTGGTGACGGCGAAGTTAAGCTTTTAAAAGCCGGAGAGGAGCCTTCTTACATCTTTTTCCTTAATTGCGGTGACTATTTTACCAATGAAAATGTTCTCAAAGATGTACATGAAAATGTTTCGAATGTTATTTTAAAGAGTGGAACGACGCTTCCTTCTATTTTCTATGGAGATATTTTTGACAGTATAACCAAAAACAGAGTGGCATCTAATCCACATATAGATGATTATGCATGCTATAGGAATGTGCCAAGTCATCAGGCATGTTTTTATGATGAGAGACTTATTTACAAGAATCCTTTTGATCTGAAATATAAAGTGAGAGCAGATTATGAACAATTCTTGAGATGCTTTTACAGAGAAAAGGCTGAGACTCATTATATACCTGTCATGATCGCAGATTATGAGGGCGGTGGTTTTTCTGATCAGAATAAGAGAATTTCGGAAATGGAACGTCAGGATATCATAAAGATGTATCTTCCCAAGGAGCAGGTCAGAAAGTATGACTTTTTAAGGGCGATTACGCTGGCCCCTCTTCGTACGGCACTTGCTTCGAATAAGATAACAGCTGGTGCTTATAATGGTATCCGCAGTGCTATATATGCTATCAAGGGCAATAAGGAGAAATGATTTGAGAGTATTATGGCTTTGTAACATTATGCTTCCTGCATACGCCAAGGCTCATGGACTTGAGCATTCTGTAAGAGAAGGTTGGCTTTCAGGTTGCTTTAACCGAATAACGAAGGTGGCTTTGGATGACAGGGAGATCACATTGGGAGTTTGTTTTCCTTATGATGGGCAGGAGATGCCGGATGGTGAAGTTATTGATGGCGTTTCTTTCTATGGCTTTCACGCTGATCTTAACCACCCTGAAGTCTATGATGGTATAGTGGAAAACAGATTTCATGCGATTCTTGATGCCTTTAAGCCGGATGTTCTTCATATTTTTGGTACGGAATTTCCGCATTGTCTTGCTATGCTGAGAGCTTTTGGAAATCCTAATAAAGCTCTTGTGGGAATTCAGGGAGTATGTGGCAGGATTGCTGAGGAGTACATGGCGGGCATTCCGGAAGAAGTGCAGAAATCTGCGACTCTTCGTGATAAGATAAAAGAAGATACTCTGATCATGCAGCAGGAAAAGTACCGGATAAGAGGGGAGCACGAAAGGGAAGCACTTCTTTTGACCGGCAATGTTACCGGAAGAACTTTGTTTGATAAGACGGAAGTCTCCAAGATCAATCCACAGGCGCATTATTATCCTCTTAACGAGACTATGCGCTCATCATTTTATGATGGAAAGTGGGAAGAAAAGAACGCTGTTCCACATAGTATTTTTTTATCCCAGGGAGATTATCCGCTCAAGGGATTTCATTTTGTTTTGCAGGCAATGCCTGAGATTCTTGAAAAATATCCGGATGCTCATCTGTATGTATCCGGCAATAATATTATCGGCAGGGGACAGAGTAAGTACCCGTATTTCCTTAGGGCAAGTGCTTATGGCAAGTATATCAAGAGTCTTATTTCTGCCGGTAAGCTGAAAAAACATGTTACGATGGTGGGAATGCTGGATGAAGAAGCTATGAAGCAGCAGTTCCTGGGATCATCGCTTTATTTGTGCGCGTCTGTAGTTGAGAACTCACCTAATTCACTTGGCGAGGCAATGCTTCTTGGTATGCCGATTGTCACAGCGGAGGTTGGTGGTATTCCAAGTCTTGCAACCAGTGGCAAGGAGTGTCTGTTCTTTGATAAGGGAGATCCGGAAAAACTTGCTGAGGCGGTCTGCCAGATGTGGGATGAGCCTGTTATTGCCGGAGTTTATGGCGATAATGCGAGGAAAAGAGCTCTTTTGACTCATGACGCGGATACGAATTATAACAGGTTACTGGAGATTTACAGAGATATAGCCAGCAAATAATCAAAGATACATGCTGGCTTTATGTAGGATTGTTTTATGATAACAGCTGATATGGAGTGATAAGTAGTGGTCATAACTTTTGTCTCTAACTACATAAATCATCACCAGCTGCCTTTTTGCCGGGCTATGGATGCTCTGGAGGATGTTGAGTTTCATTTTATCCAGACCAGTCCTATGGAGGAAAAAAGGCTGAAAATGGGATGGGGAGTTGATACAGGGGAATTATCTTTTGTATCTCTTTTTTATGAGGAAAAAGAGAAGTGCACTGACCTTATCCTTAATAGCGATGTTACGATTTTGGGCTGGAGCGACGGAGTGATAGCTGATATCGAGGAAAAGAGGTTATCAAGCGGCAAGCTGACCTTTAGAATGAGCGAGAGAATCTACAGGGAAGGGCAGTGGAAGGCTATAAGTCCCAAGGGGCTTGTGAATAAGTATAGGGAGCATATAAGATATCGGAGGAACCCGGTTTATCTTTTGTGTACCGGTGCTTATGTGGCTTCGGATTTTGCACTTATCCACAGCTATCCGGGGAAGATGCTGAAATGGGGCTATTTTCCTAATGTGGAAGCATCGCGCGATGATCAAAATGTAGTTGATGGTAGCGCAAATGAGTTAGGTGAAAGCCATAATTCGAATTTGGAATTCGCTTCAGCTGTGGGAGACAAAAGCAGTCTTAGGATGCTGTGGGCAGGGCGACTGATCACGCTTAAGCATCCGGAATACGCGGTTGAGGCTGCCAGAGTGTTAAAGGAAAAGGGCTATAGTTTCACACTTGAAATCATCGGAGATGGTGAGAAGAGACCTGAACTTGAGGAACTGATCAGTAAGTATGACCTTGGTAGCTTTGTGAAACTATACGGCAGTAAAAAACCTTCTTTGGTAGCTGAATATATGAAGCAGGCTGATATTTTTCTTTTCACAAGTAATTATCTTGAGGGCTGGGGAGCTGTTGTCAACGAGGCTATGCAAAGTGGCTGCGCGGTTGTTGCCTCTAAGGAAGCAGGTGCGGTTCCGTTCCTGATCGAGGATGGAGTTAACGGACTTACTTACGAAGGTGGGAGTCTTGAGGATTTTGTAGAAAAGGTATGTGTGTTGTTTGAACACAAGCACATGGATGCTGAACTTGCTCAAAATGCACGAAAGACCGTAAATACGCTTTGGAATGCCGACAATGCTGCAAGGGAGCTTTTTAGGTTTTCAGCAGAGTTTTTAGCAGGTAACAAGAATCCAAGGCCTAGCGCAAAAGGTCCGATGAGCAGAGCAGAAGTTATCAAGGCGCCTGGATTTATCCGTACGCTTCAGGAAAAAAACAGATTGGAATGAAAGTATGAGAACAATTGATAAGGTGTTTGATCTGGAGTTTAAATATGGGAAGATAACGATAACGTTTCTTGACCTGTTGGCACTGATGGTTATGACAACAGTTGGTCTGATGTTTCGTTTTTCTTTGTATGACCTGGAATCAGGGGATTATGTGAAAGCCTTTGCTGACTGGATGAAAGAATGCCATGAGGCCGGAGGCTTTGCTTATCTTGGAATTAAACCGGGA
Organism: uncultured Butyrivibrio sp.; assembly: GCF_947169445.1. Classification (GTDB taxonomy): domain Bacteria; phylum Bacillota; class Clostridia; order Lachnospirales; family Lachnospiraceae; genus Butyrivibrio. The sequence continues at coordinate 31,092 of NZ_CAMVPU010000012.1, forward strand.
GTTTCAGATGCAAGTACTTTTGACTATAACTGCATGTTTCAGTATCTGATAGTAATTTTGCATTACATCGGCGGTGGAGTCAGTGATATGTATCTTGTTAAGACTCTTTCCGTTATTTTTGATTTTGTCTGTGCAGTCAATCTTGCGAGAATAGCTTTTATTGTTACGGATGGAAATATCAGGAAAGCTTTCATGGCGTATTTTGGAGTTTTGTGTCTCCCGACAGTTGTGCTCAACAGTGCAGGTTGGGCGCAGAATGACTCTATCTACACGGCATTTATTCTGCTGTCGCTTATTCACGTTATGAAGGGAAATGATTTCAGGGCATTTTTGTACATGTCCATTTCCTACGGGTTCAAGCAGCAGGCTATTTTCTTTATGCCATTTCTGGTTATCATGTGGTTAAAGAACAAGCTGAAGATAAGATATATTCTTGTTATGCCGGTGTTTCATGTGGTAAGCCTTATTCCATCGGCAATAGCAGGCCGCAGCTGGGGTGATCTTCTTGGAATATATGGAAATCAGGTTGCGATGTTTACAAGACTTTCAATGAATTATCCTAGTATTTATACCATTATTACTTCGGATTTGGACAAAAGTATAAGACTTCTGATCATTAAGGCGGGGGTAATGGCTACAATTCTTATCTTTGGGATGATTGCCTATTATATTTATCGAAAAGACTTTGAGATTACCTATAAGTTTATGATAACGCTTATTATTTTTACAGCCGAGATATGTTGTTTCTGCCTTCCGGTAATGCATGAAAGATATGGATATATGCCTGAGCTGCTGGCGGTTGTTTATGCTCTGACCAGCTACAAAAGGCTTCCGGTTTGTGCGTTCCTACAGGTTATTTCGATGATAACCTATACGAGATATCTTTTTGGCTCTACAGTAACGATTTTATGGCCTCTTACTGTAGCAATGCTTGTGATCATTTTGACTGTTGGATATGACCTTTACAGGCAGATGAATAGTAGTGGAAAAGAAAAACAAAACAGCTAGTAAGGGAAGAGTAGAATTAAAGCCTTATTGAGAAAAGTTTTAGTAGTAGCGAAAGTAGAGAATTACAGATGAGAGATTTTACGGAAAAAATATCCATAATAATACCTGCGTATAACATTCCGGATCTGCTTCCCAAGTGCGTTGAGTCAGTAGCTATGCAGGATTACCCTAAAGAGCTTTTTGAGGTAATTGTGGTAGATGATGGTTCAACGGATAACACAGGTGAGGTTGCGGATAAGCTTGCAGAAAAGTTCGATAACGTGACTGTTTATCACAAGGAGAATGGCGGATCCAGCAGTGCCAGGAATCTGGGGCTTTCCCATGCAAGTGGTGATTATGTTGGCTTTGTGGATAGTGATGACTTTGTAGATCACAGAATGTACAGCACACTTATGGCAGCGGCCAAAGAATATGATGCTGATATGGTGCAGATTTCCAGAGATGAGATTGCTGAAAATGGACAGAAGCTGCCGGATGTGGTAATACCGCCAGCAGAAGCAACGGTCATTGAGCCTAGAGAGCATCTTAGAACTCTTTTGATGCACACAGGTGATGCTTCTTATTGTACCAAGCTGGTGAAAAAGGCTTTTTTTACAGATAATATGCTCTTTCCTGTGGGCGAGCTTAATGAAGATTTTTATCTTATGGTCCACATGCTTTCCAAGGTGAATAAGCTGGTTATATTGCCACAGCAGTATTACCATGTTTTTTACCGTCTTGGCAGCAATTCCAGGAAGAAGAATGAGGACAAGGATTATTTTCCGTCAGTATTTACTGATATTGTCAGAAATGCAGATGTGGTGCTGGATATAGTCAAAAGAAATTATCCTGATCTTGTGGAGGTTGCCGAGAGGTTTGGATATGTTCAGAGGCTTGATTATCTTTTACATATTCCGATTTCCAAAATGACTGCGGACAATGAATTCTATAATGATGTTGTGAAGAATATCAGAAAAAATATCGGGAAAGTCAGGAAGAATCAGTTCCTTACCAAAAAGCAGAAGATATATTTGCTGCTTCTGTCGCCAAATCCAAGACTTGTCCGTAAGCTGCACGCTTTTGTCAGAGGTATATAGAAAATGAGAGAATTCTTGGAGATAGAGGTTTAATGCAAAAGAGCTGACACAGTTGTCAGCTCTTTTTTCACAAATCATTTTAATGTTTCTATTATCAAATCCCAGTGTCATAAACGTAGATTTCATAAGGACTTGATTCATCGGTATAGCAGCCGATAAGCTTAAGTCCAAGATCATCAGAATTAGAAAACTCGATTCTGGAGAATATGTATTTGCAGTCCAGGCTCTTAAGTTCATCCATATTCACAAGCAGCCTTTTATCAGTAAGCTCCATGTGACGAAGTGGAGCATAGGTGTTCTCGTCAGAAGCAGAGAACAGGCTGACTCTGGCACCCCATCCCATAAAATAGGATTTGAGGGAAGGAGAATTGTCGAGGGCAGGAGCGGTCACCGCAATCCACTTCTCTTTATATTCCTGTGCATAAAAACCTAAATATCCATCAATGCTGGCAATACCGTTGTAATTAAGGACTGCAGGATGCATTCCATAAGCAGCAGACCATTCACCTTTATAATCGATATCATCAATTATTTTATCGAACAACTTGGTGGAATAAAATTCATTGTAGTTAACAGTACTGGTGTCACGATGCTTTATCACTTTGTAAGCCTGATTGTAGCAGGTATAGTAAAAATCATTGTAGACCTGAGGAACAAACATAACAACTAAAAGTGAAAGCGTAACAATAACGTTGGCTAAAGGCTTAAGCACGCCGAAATTCTTGGAGCCTGACATACAGGCATTTGCTTTGGCAGCATCATACATTCTGGTGCAAACAAGAAGAAGCTCTGCATACCATAGGAATGTATTGAAGAAAGCGGTTCTTGCAAATTCAAAGCCGGTAAGCGGTGGAACAAGGGTTTCAAACAAATGTCTGAAGGGTTCATACTGATAAAGGCCAAAGATAAGCACATTAAATATGATCCACAGCATTACAAGGTTTATAGGATCAGTAAGGATCTTCTTACTTTCTTTTTTCTTAACATGAAGAAAATTAATGATAACAATTGCTATCAGAACAACTCCAAGAACCACGTAGGTATGTGAATCCTCTGAATGGAAGGAGGCATCCACAAACTCATTAAAAGCAGTTACAAGTGCCTGTCCAAGGCTTAAATCTCCATGATCCATGGTGGTTCTGATGGTTACTGTATCGGTAAAGAGCATGGCTGCAAATAATCGGTATTCAAAAGCAATGTAGCCAAGTGAAAGAATAACGATAGATGCAAAGGTGCTTACCGGAAAATGCTTATCTCTGATCCACAATATGATTACAGCAACTACCATATAACACAAAATAAAGAAGCCATGGTAAGAGAAGTAGGATAACAGAGGATAAAGGAATACAGCCGCATAGTATGGGAGGCGCTTCTTGAAAGAATCTGCCATGTATAGCCTTCTGAGCAGCAGTATAATAAGTGGTACAGACGTAAAGGCTATTCCATAGGTTGGGAAAACAGGAATAATGCCAAATGCAACTGAAATAACAACAATCAGAGGCTTGTAGGTTTCATATCTGTCCTGATAAATGTCTTTTGCTAGCATTCTGAAAGAAATAATACCAACTGCTATTTTGGCAGCATAACCGGCAAGATATGCCCACACACCGGGAAGCAGAATATAGAACAGATTGTATATCAGGAATTCAGAACCAAACAAATCTCTTGATATTCCATGCATGATCGGGGCATCTACACCATGTGCAAACCATATTCCGGCTTTTTTGAGCATCTCATAATGAGCCATGAAAAGGTCCAGATTATCGTGAATCTGCAAATAGCTTTCTCCGCGAAATATAAGGAACACTGCGGCCTGTAAAGCCAGCAGTGCTCCTGTTAAGTATAGATACCAATTCTTTTTGAATTTATCTATCATGATTCGTAATCTTCTCCAACTGTAAACTTAGGTATCCATTTACCGTCTTTCTTCTCGAACAGGTCTGTGTTTACGTATTTATCGACAACTTCCCAGAATTCTTCCTTGGTGATTGAGAGGTAATCGCAAGCCTTCTGGATATACTGTTCGCCGCAGAGCCCGTCGTATTCATTAACATACCACTTACCATCTTCTCTGCTAAAGCGGCCTTCTCTGATGTCATAGCAGATTTCATCGGTAGCATAACCAAAACCGAACTTAAGGTACTTGATCATCTGGTTAGGAATCTGAAGATCGCAGTCAAGAGCTGTGTATCTTCTGTATCTTCCAAGGTCATGAAGATCACCGCTTCTGCCTGTTAAGCCTCTTGCTATAGCAAAGTCGGCGTTTGTAACCTGTGACCATTCAGGAGTGTAGTACTGAAGGAATATAGCCTTGATACCCTTTGCCTGCATTTCCTCAACAGTAGGAATCTTGTAGAGGAAAAGATCTTTTTCAGTAATGTTATTGGAAAGATCAACAAAGCTGTCAACACTTGCGCCTCTTATGGTCTCGAGCTGCATTACTGAGAATGCGTTTCCTGTTGCTTCCTGATTCTTGGCAGCGCCCAATGTAAGAGCGGCGTTCTCGCCCTGAATAATGAGAGGAATATTGAACTTAACAGCCATGATATAAGAAGATGCCCATAAGCAGTACTCGGAGGCTGCAATGATGTTGCCTCTTTCAAAGAAGGACTTTCTTGCAAGCTTCTTGGCAACGATAGGATTTGGACGGATAGAAATGATGTCAAATCCAAGATTATTAAGGTTCTCTATATTCTTGCGGCCGACTTCAGTGATCTCGTCGGGCATGCAGTTAATAAGGAGAGGATTAAGCCCAAGCTTTTCCTTGGCATAAACAGCCTGGAATGTGGAATCCTTACCGCCGGAAACACCGATAATACAGTCGTAGATATTTCCGCGCTTTTTAGCTTCTTCTTTTGCTTCTTCTGCGAAAGCTACTAATTCTTTGTGACGAGCATCCCAGTCAATAGTAGCCTTGGATTCCTCGTATCTGCAGGCAAAGCATACCTGCTCATCATCGAAAACAATACCAGGTCTTGTGTCGGGCTGAAGACAGCGCTTACAATAACGCATTTTCATACTAAATATCTCCTTTTTACGCTGATTTTATAAATCGATTTAGTATACCTCTAAATAATAAGGAAAGGCAAGTGACAATGGCAACATTTGATTATATAATAAAGGGCATGAAAAGAGTAAAAACAAAAGGGCGAGTGTATATTTGCCATACCTATTATCATGTTTATATTGCTGCGGTAAAAGAGCTTGTTTTCAGGCATAGTGGGGATGATGTCAGTGATATTGTGCTTAGTACCATGTCCAACGACTTTGAAAACCTAAAGCAGCGCCTTATTAATTCCGGACTTTTTGGAAATGTGTACATGTTCGATGAGAAGGAAGATGTTACCTCCGCTGAAGTGATGAGATATCACGCAGACAGGGGAAATATCGTCCTTAATTTGTTGCAGAGAATTAAGTATACAAGATTATACGGTCAGCTTCAGGAGGACTATGTGCCTACTGATTTTTCTGAATATAAGGACGTTTACGTCTTTTGCGATTCTGACCCAATTGGCTACTACCTGAACTATAAGAAAATTCATTATCACGCTGTGGAGGACGGCCTTAATTCAGGGCTTTTGGATGATCAGGCCAGAAATGCCAACAGGGGAGCATGGCCGCTTAAAAAGTTTATGGCAGGGCTTGGCCTTATCTTTATCGAGAGTGGTTATAGCAAGTACTGCCTGGACTATGAGGTCAATGATATTGCGGCCAATCATTCTCTTCCGCCCAATGTGGTGGAGATTCCGAGAAAAGAGCTTAATGATAAACTTAACGATGCCGACCATGAGGTGCTGGTACAGATCTTTTTGGAAAATCCAAAGAGAGTTGTTACGCAGCTCCTGGGAGAACCAGAGCAGGATAAAAAAGCAAATGTTATGATATTGACAGAGCCGTTATGTGAGCTGGATGTTCGCAGACAGATGTTTGGAGATATCATAAAAGAGTACGAAAGAGACTACCGTGTTATTATCAAGCCGCATCCAAGGGATCTGCTGGATTACGCCAAGGAGTTTCCTGATGTGGTTGTTATTAAAGACAGATTTCCTATGGAAGTTCTTGGAGATGTTAAGGGGTTTGAAGTTGAAAAAATTGTTTCTGTAATAACCCAGATGGATAACACCTATTTTGCAAAAGAGATTGTTTATCTTGGACTGGATTTCCTTGATAAGTATGAGGATCCTTCTATTCACAGGAAAACGCAGCTATTGGATAGCTAATAAATTATTGGGGGCTATATGCAGCTTAGAAAAGCAATAATGGACGATGCCGGATTTATTCTGGATATGCGAAACGATGAGAAGACAAGAGAGAACTCTTTTAACAAGGATATAATATCTTTTGACTCCCATATTAAGTGGTTTGAGAAAAAGCTTTCTGATCCAAACTGCCGCATGCTTATCATGATGGATGGGGAGGCGAGAGTTGGAAGCATAAGGCTTGATATTACAGGTGATAACGGCGAATTTGGTGAAATCAGCTATATGATTGCGCCTGATAAAAGGGGAAAGGGTTACGGAAAAGAAATCCTTAGTCTGATTTGCGATTATGTTAGTAGCGAAGAGGAATGTAATTCGGTGAAGGTCCTTGCAGGCTTTGTGAAACAGGAAAACAAAGCATCTATCAGGTGTTTTACAGAGAATGGATTCGCAGAACTTGTGGCCGGAGATATAAATTGTTTTTTGAAGACTGTTAGAAAATAATAGATTTATAGGAGCAAATGATGTTCAGCAAAGAATTTCAGATAGGAAAAATAAAAGTCGGAGCAAACTCAAGAGCCATGATCGTGGCTGAACTTTCCGGCAATCATAACGGAGATTATAACAGAGCCAAAGAGATCATTCATGCAGCGGCTGAAGCTGGCGCCGATGCTGTTAAGCTTCAGACCTATACGGCTGATACTATCACAATTGACTGCGACAAGCCCTGGTTTATGACTTCAGAGGGAAGTCTTTGGGAGGGTAGGACGCTGCACGATCTTTACAAAGAAGCTTACACTCCATGGGAGTGGCATGCAGGGCTTATAGAAGAGGCCAATAAGCTCGGAATGGAGTGCTTTTCCTCACCCTTTGATTTTACTGCGGTGGATTATCTTGAGGATTTGAAGGTGCCTGCTTATAAGATTGCAAGCTTTGAGATTAATGACATTCCGCTTATCAGAAAGATAGCAAAGCTCCATAAGCCTATAATCTTTGCTACAGGTATTGCATATGAAGAGGACATTAAGCTGGCTCTTGATACCTGCAAGGAAGAAGGCAATGATCAGATAATACTTCTTAAATGTGTAAGTGCGTATCCGACACCTTATAACATGGTTAATCTTCGCATGATGCAGAATCTTGCGGATAAATATGATTGCCTGGTTGGTCTTTCTGACCACACTCTTGGTAACGTGGTGGCAACCGGAAGTATTGCGCTTGGCGGCAAGATGATAGAGAAGCATCTGACCCTTAACCGCTCAGCAGGTGGCGTTGATGATGCATTCTCCATGGAGCCCGAAGAATTTGCCAAGATGGTGAAGGATGTACGTATTATGGAGGAAGCTCTTGGATCTTATGAGTATGAATTATCCGATAAACAGGCTTCTGAAAGACGACTTAGCAGGTCTCTTTTCGTGGTTGAGGATATCAAGGCCGGAGAAAAGCTTACTCCTGAAAATGTCAGATCGATCAGACCAGGGAATGGTATGCATACCAAACACTACGAGGAAGTGCTGGGTATGACTGCGGTAAAAGATCTTGAGAAAGGAACTCCCCTTAGCTGGGAACTTATTAAATAACAGAAGGTATGATAGGAATTAGAGCGGATGCCAACAGCATAATTGCTACCGGTCATGTGATGCGCTGCCTGACTATAGCTAAAGCCCTTATGGATATGGGAGAAGAGGTTGCTTTTTTTATAGCAGATGAGGAATCAAAAAAGCTTCTTTGTGCTGACCCAAGGGCAAATAAGCTTAATGTTGTAGTTCTTGGAAGTGACTATCAGGATATGGAAGGGGAAGTTGAAGTTCTGGAAAAAGAGCTTAAAGCCCGAAACATTACCATGCTTTTGGTCGATTCCTACAGTGTTACCATAAGCTATTTTGAAACGCTAAAGAATATTTGCAGGGTCGCATATCTGGATGATCTCAATAAGGAAACCTACCCTGTGGATATGCTGATAAATTATAGTGGTTATGCTTCGAATATGGGTTATGAGGAGGCATATGCTGGTAGTAAGGATGCTTTTGGGAAGTCAACACGACTTCTTTTGGGCCTTAATTATGCACCACTTCGGGAGCAATTCTATCATGAAGGGCCTTCTGATAAAAACTGTGATACAATGAATATCTTGTTGTCCACGGGAGGGGCGGATACCTGCGGTATGCTTATGCCTATTCTTGAGGAGGCTGATAAAAATGGCCTTTTTGAAGATGCAATCTGGCATGTGGTTGTGGGAGATTATGTTTCCAATCCGGAGGAAATCAGTTCTTTTGCAGGGAAGAGAGAAGCCGTTGTCATACATAAATCTGTAAAAAACATGGCTGAGCTGATGAATAAGTGCCAGCTTGCGGTAATAGCAGCGGGAACAATGCTCACTGAGTGTGCGGCGCTTCGCCTGCCGGCTTTGTTTTATCAGATAGCTGATAATCAGAAGATAAATGTGCTATATTGGAGCAAGGTATCCGGCATGACATTTGCAGGAAATGTATTGGAAGATGGAAAAGATGCGGTTATAACCAATATCTGCGATAATGTCAAGGAGCTTACTAACAGCATGGATAAGCTTGAAAAAAAGTCGCAGAGCCTTGCAGGCATCACTGATGGAAGGGGCGCGATCAGAATCGCTAAAGCGCTTATTGAGGAAAAATGAAACTAAGTATTATCGTTCCGGTTTATAATATGGCATCCGGTGACAAACTGACCTTTTGTCTTGATTCACTTTTAAAGCAGAATCTAAGTGATTATGAGATAATTGCAGTTGATGACTGTTCTACAGATGGTTCGCTGGATATTTTAAGAAAATATGAAAAAGAAAACCCGGATAAGATCAGGGTAATAGCAAGTGAAGTCAACAAGCATCAGGGCGGAGCCAAGAATCTTGGCATAAGGGCGGCCCTTGGAGAATGGATTGGTTTTATCGATGCTGATGACTGGATTGCTCCTGATATGTACAGGAAAATGCTTGAAAAAGCTGACGAGTCCGGTGCAGACATGGTTGGGTGTGACCTTAACATGGTAGATACGCATACCTATACTGTTGGAGATGTTATCGAAGAAAATGGAAACAGCGCTCAGTCAGGTATCCTGGATCATGATAAAAAGAAAAGTCTTATTCTGGATGGCGGACGACTGGTTGTTAAGATATATAAGAGACAGACTATCCTGGAAAAAGAGCTCTTTTTCCCTGAAAATATCTTCTATGAAGACAATGCCATGAGTAATTCCTATCTTCTTACGGCAGGTCACTATGAATATATAAATAACCCTTGGTATTATTACTATCAGCATCAGGCTTCTACTGTGCATTCTTTTTCTGTGGAAAAGTGTCAGGATAGAATGGAAGCTGGACGTGTCATCATACGAGAGGCGAAAAGACTGGGATTTTTTGATGAGTTCAAGTCTGAACTGGAATATCAGTTTGCGCAGCTTTTTTATGTGAACACGCTGTTTACTTATATGCCATGCGTTAAACCTACCCGGATGTCTTTTGTCAGAGAGCTTACAAGGGAAATGCTTGAAAACTTCCCTGATTTCCAAAATAACAGTTATTATGTTGAAAGAGTAAATCCGGAAGAAAAAAAGCTTATAAATATGGCATGTAAATCTACTTTACAATTTTATGTGTATTATAAACTTCTTTGGGGATACAGAAATTTCAGAAAAAAACTGAGTAGAAAATAAAATTTGATAGGAAAAGTGGCATCGAAGAAATTTGCCTTTCCAAAATTTAGATACGTGAATTGGAGATGACTTGGAAATGAAAAGACTTGCAATTATAACAGCAAGAGGTGGAAGCAAGCGCATTCCCCGAAAAAATATTAAGGATTTCAATGGGAAACCAATTATAGCTTATTCTATTGAGGCAGCGCTGAAATCCGGCGCTTTTGACGAAGTCATGGTATCTACCGATGATGAGGAGATTGCTGAGATTTCCAGATCATTTGGTGCGAAGGTTCCATTCCTTAGAAGTGAGAAGACAGCCAATGATTTTGCAACAACAACAGATGTTATTTTAGAAGTTATAGATGAATATAAAAAGCGTGGAGAGGAATTTGATATCGTTTCCTGCATTTATCCTACAGCTCCTTTTATTACAAGCGACAGATTAAAGCTGGCTGTTGATACTCTTGCTTCTTCTGATGCAGATACTCTTATTCCGGTGGTTCGTTTTTCGTATCCGCCCCAGAGAGCAATGGAGATAAGAGATGACAGGCTTGTGTTTATCTATCCTGAGAATCTATCCAAGAGATCACAGGATCTGACTGCTCACTATCATGACGCAGGTCAGTTTTACGTAATGCGTACAGAAGCTTTTTTGAAAAATAAGAATGTTATGGTTGGAAATATACTGCCGCTGGAGCTTTCTGAGCTTGAAGTGCAGGATATTGATAATGAAGTGGATTGGAAGCTGGCTGAGCTTAAATACAATTTAATTCATTCATGATTAGGATGCAAAGTTCTTGATTTTTATGTTTTGAATTATATATTTCTTTGTTGATTTAGAAAGGCTATTAAGTTACATATTATGCGTAAGATTTTTAGAAAGTTAAGGGTGCTTCTTGATAAGAAGCAAAAACAACAGATGGTTGGAATCGTTTTTTTGATGCTGATTGGTGGTGTTCTTGAAGCACTTGGTATCGGAATGATAGTTCCGCTTATGAAGATTATCGGCAGTCCTGAGGATATTCAGAGTAATGCAATCCTTGGCTGGATATATAATACGCTGCACTTAACTTCAACAACTCAGATGGCGCAGGTTATTTTGGCGGGATTGATTTTGATATTTGTGGTTAAGAACCTGTTTCTGTATTTTCAGAATGTGGTGCAACTTAGATTTGTATATACCAACCAGTTTGCTACATCCAGACGTATGATGATCAATTTCATGCAGCGTCCTTATGAATATTACCTTAATGCGGACACCAGCGTGATTCAGCGAAGCATAACATCTGATGTTAATAACATGTATGGACTTATTCTTAGCTGCCTGCAGCTTACAAGTGAGGTTATTGTATTTACCTTCCTTGTAGTCCTTCTGCTTAGTCAGGACGCTAAGATGACAATTACCATAGCGGTCCTTCTTGTGATAGTTCTTTTGACTATAAAATTTATAATCAAGCCTGTTATGGTAAAGGCAGGTCAGGATAACCAGGATTATTACAGTGGTCTTTACAAGTGGATAAATGAATCCGTTACCGGAATAAAGGAAATAAAGATTGCAGGAAAAGAGAACTACTTTATCAATGGTTATGCTGATTGCGGGAGCGGCTATGTTAATGCAGTTCAGAAGTATAATCTGTATAACTCAACGCCACGTCTTTTAATTGAAACAATTGCAATTATCGGAATGGTTGGATATATGCTTGTTGTTATGTCAAGCGGTACGGAGCTTGTAGCGCTTTTGCCTCAGCTTGGAGTTCTGGCTGCAGCGGCCTCAAGACTTCTTCCAAGTGCTAACAGAATCAATAACTATCTGACTTCTATTGCGTATTTTGAACCGTTCCTTATGAATGTAGGCGATAATCTTCAGCAGGAAATCCATGATGATTCTATTTCCTATGATGGTGAAAGATACCGCGAGAAGACTAATGTTGATAAGCTCCCTGTAAATGAAAAGATACAGATGAGCGGCATCAGCTACAGATATCCTAATACAGAGCATCTTATATTAGATAAGGCAGACATGGAGATTCCTGTGGGCAAATCTGTAGGAATTGTGGGAACTTCCGGTGCCGGTAAGACTACTATTGTAGACGTGCTTTTAGGTCTTTTGAAGCCTGAGGCGGGCAACATTTATGCTGACGGTGTTGACATTACCACTAACTACAAAGGCTGGCTTAAGAATGTGGGATATATACCGCAGACTATTTTCATGGTGGATTCCACAATTAGGAAAAATGTGGCTTTTGGCGTGGCTGATGAAGATATCAATGATGAAAAGGTTTGGCAGGCTCTGAAAGAAGCTTCTCTTGATGAGTTTGTAAAGACTCTGCCTGGAGGACTTGATACTCAGATCGGAGAGCGTGGAATCAGACTTTCCGGTGGCCAGAGACAGCGAATTGGAATTGCCAGAGCTCTTTTTGAGGATCCGGAAGTGCTGGTTCTTGATGAAGCTACATCTGCTCTCGATAATGAGACTGAGGCGGCAATCATGGATTCTATCAATAAGCTTCATGGTAAAAAGACACTTATTATCATTGCTCACAGACTTCAGACTATTGAAAAATGTGACATGGTATACAGAATAACTGACGGAAAAGCAACCAGGGACAGATAATAATTTTAAGCTTGCCGGATGGACCGGCAAAGAGGCAATAAAAGGCTGCTTGGGGAGAAGTGTATGGAAGAGGGAAGTATTATCATTAAGAAGAGAGAAACGAATTTTGAATTTCTGCGTATAATCGCTATGTTCATGGTGGTAGTACTTCACTACTTATCTCATGCAGAGGTGCTGTTGCAGCTGGGGGTACCTAAGACAGGTGTAGGCGTTTTTGCAACTGCAATCGAATCGCTTTGCATAGTGGCTGTAAATGTATGGGTTTTGATCAGCGGATATTTTTTGTCTCAGTCGGGCTTTAAGCTCAGCAGGATTTTGCAGCTTATCTGCGAGGTTTTCTTCTATACCATAATAATATCAATTGTTATGATGATTGCCGGAGTTTATGTTGTTAATGACAGGGACTCCTTCTATAAGGCAATTCAGTACATTTTTCCAATAGAATCTGAGCATTACTGGTTTGCAACATCCTATGTACTTATGTATGTTTTTGCGCCGGTTATGAATGCTGCAGTTAAAAATCTTACAAGAAAGCAGCTGAAAGTGACTATCTTGGGGCTCCTTTTGTGGTTTTGTTTTATCAAGAGTTTTGTTCCCGTGCTGTTTTCAACTGACAGATACGGTTATGATCTTGGTTGGTTCTTATGCGTTTATCTGATCGCAGCCTATATCAGAAAATATAATGTAGTTCTTTTTTACAGTGCCAAAAAGAGCCTGCTTGTTTATCTTTTGTCCAGCACAATGACATTTGTTCTTTTCATGGGCCTTCATGAGATAAACCTAAGACGCGGCGGATTTATCTACTATTCAACTGTTCCATCTCACTATAATTTCATTCTTACACTCACAGGAGCTTTAGGATTGTTCTCGTTCTTTAGGTTCTGTCCTATGAGAGAGAACTTTTTTTCCAAAGTGATCAGATATATAGCTCCGCTGACCTTCGGTGTTTACCTGGTTCATGAGCATATTGAAATCAGAGACAGATGGATAATCTGGCTTCAGAGCCTTATAGGTGATATTCCGGTGGACAGCGTATGGGCTTTCGCATGGCATATGCTCAGGTGCGTGGTTATTGTATTCGCTGCGGGTATATTTGTGGACTGGATCAGAATGATCATATTCGAATACATTGGGAGAGTGCTTAAGGATACATTTGTATTCAAATGGATCCGAAACATGGACAAGGAATTATGCTAAAAAATATCAGAAGCTATTTTTATGGATTCAAAAAATACCAGGAGCCTTTGGAAAAATATTTTTTTCCGCTGGTTTTGATGCTGTATCCGCTGATCGGGGTGACTAACGGCATTGATATTACGGATACCACTTATAATCTGTCTAATTACGAGTATATGGGTAGCCTTGATCCAATGTGGCTTTTGTCTACATTTCTGGGGAATCTGACAGGAAGAATTATAATGCTTCTGCCGGGAGCATCTTCCATGCTGGGCTTTGGAATATACTGCTCGTTTATCATAAGTGCAGTTGCATTGATTTCCTATTATAACCTTATTAAGTTCATGCCTGGCTGGATGATCTTTATAGGAATGTTCATTGCTGAAAGCCTTTGCTGGTGTCCCAGGGTTATTTTGTATAACTACCTGACTTATCTGCTGATGACGGTAGGCATTATATTCCTTATTAAGGGAACCTTTGCCTGGAGAAAACAGGAACTATACCTTATTCTTGCCGGAGTGTGCCTTGGGTTAAATGTGCTGGTGAGATTCCCTAATATCGTTGAAACAGCATTTATATTGATTTTGTGGTTCTATTGCTTTATTACCAGGCAGGATATTAAGTCTCTTTTGCAAAAGACAGGACTTTGCATTCTTGGATATTTGGTTGGCTTTGGAGTTCCTTTCATTGGAATAAGTATAAGATACGGTTGGAATTCGTATTTTGATATGCTTGGAAGCCTCTTTGGCATGACCGAAGGTGCCAAGGATTATTCGACCGGCGGAATGCTTTCTTCAATAATTGAAGCCTATGCAGGTACTTTGAAGAATATGCTATATCTTTTCCCATGTATAGCTGTGGGTGCTGTGCTGTTTCTGGCTTATAAAGACAGATTTGTCTGGGTAAAAAAACTCCTCTATTTTATAGGGCTTTTGGTGGTGGTAAGGTACTATTTTGCTGCCGGAGTATTTACCAGAAATTATTTTTACTACGATAGCATTTTCAAGGCTGCAATGATGTTCATTATCTTTGACATCATAATTGCTTTTATTGGAAGTTTGGGACTCTTAAACGGAAGCAGGCAGGAACAGACTATTGCCTTTGCTGTATTGATGGTGATTTTTATAACACCAATTGGAAGCAATAACTATACTTATCCTGTCCTCAACAATCTCTTTTTGGTGGCCCCTGTTTCATTATGGCTCTTTAGAAGACTTATGCAGAGACTTGGTGAAGAGGAATACAACTTCGCCTGGCAGGCAGTGTATACAGTGATCGTAATGGTGCTTCTGATACAAGGTACTTTGTTCCATATAAACTTTTCTTTTGAAGATGGCAGCAATGGTGTGAAGAGAGATGCGCTGACAATGCAGATACCCAAGACCAGAGCTATGGTGACTACCAGCGAAAATGCAGAAAGTCTAAAGGAACTTAACGAAGGCCTTGCAGCTAACAACCTGGGCAATAAGAAGACAATATTTTTTGGCGGTATTCCGGGTATTTCCTATATTTTTGACCTGGAGCCCGCTATAGATACAGTTTGGCCTGACCTCGACAGTTATAGTGTTGAAAAGTTCGATAACAGTCTGATGGAATTATCAGCTTCCGGAGATCTTTTACCAACGGTCATAATCGGCAAAAACATGCGTGAATATGCCAATTCCGCTACCAAGTATGATATTTTGATGGACTATATTGCCAATCATGATTATAATAAGGTGTTTGAAAGTGAGAAATTTATAATATATATATCAGATCATGAAGGGTAAAGAGTTATGAAAAAGTTACTTGCGCAGATTGCCAAGTTTGGAGTGGTTGGTGTTATCTGTTTTATTATTGATTATGTTGTATACAGAATTTTTAATGTTGTATTTGAAACTACAGGATTTTCTAATGCATTTGGACAGTATTATTTGATTTCAGCCTTTATGGGCTTTACAATTTCTGTAGTATGTAATTATATTCTTAGCTTCAAATTTGTATTTGAACGAAAAGAGGATATGTCCAGGAAGAAGGAATTTGTGATATTCCTGATCCTTAGTATCATTGGTCTTGGAATTAACGAGTTATGTCTATGGCTTGGTTATGATGTTATTTATCTCAACCTTTCCTGGATTCAGAAAATCATGAGCCCAGGCTTTGCCAAGGATGTATTCTTTAAATTCGGAGCAACTGGCGTAGTTATGGTCTATAACTTTATTACACGAAAAATCTTCTTGGAGAAGAAGTAAGGAGTCGATATGCGTATAAACTTTAATGTACCACCTTTTACTGGGAAAGAATTCGATTACATCAGGGAGTGCGTAGATAACCAGAAAATCTGCGGCGATGGTCCATACACAGCCAAAGCCAACGAATGGATCGAGAAGAAGACAGGAGTATCCAAGGCACTTCTTACAACCTCCTGCACACATGCTACAGAAATGTCTGCAATTCTTGCAGGAATAAAGGAAGGCGATGAAGTAATCATGCCATCCTACACCTTTGTATCAACCGCTAATGCCTTTGTTCTTAGAGGGGCAAAGGTTGTGTTTGTTGACATCAGACCTGACACTATGAATATCGATGAAAACCTTATCGAACAGGCTATTACACCCAAGACAAGAGCAATCGTTCCTGTTCACTATGCCGGTGTTGCCTGCGAGATGGATACCATCATGGATATCGCAAAGAGACATAACCTTGTAGTAATAGAAGATGCAGCTCAGGGCGTAATGTCCACTTATAAGGGAAAAGCTCTTGGAGCTATCGGAGATTTTGGTAACTTCAGTTTCCATGAGACTAAGAACTACAGCATGGGTGAAGGCGGCGCTCTTCTTCTTCGCGATGAGACCTATGTTGATGATGCTATTATCATCAGAGAAAAGGGGACCAACCGTACTTTGTACAAACTTGGCAAGGTAGATAAATACAGCTGGATCATGCCGGGTTCATCTTATCTTCCAAGTGAGATGAATGCAGCATATCTGTATGCACAGCTTGAGCAGGCTGATGAAATCAATAATGCCAGAATGGATCACTGGAACAGATATTATGAGGCACTTGAGCCTATGCAGGAAAAGGGACTTATTGAGCTTCCTGTTGTTCCAGAAGGATGCGTTCACAATGCCCACATGTTCTACATTAAGTGTAAAGATCTGGAGGAGAGAACAGGACTGATAAATTACCTTATGAGTAATGATATTTTACCTGCTTCTCACTATGTACCTCTTCATTCTTCTAAGGCAGGACTTATTTACAGTGAGTTTAGGGGCGAGGACAAGTATACCACCAGAGAGAGCGAGAGACTCCTTCGTCTTCCGATGTATTATAAGCTTACAAATGAGGATCTTGACGAGGTTGTTTCAAGGGTAAAAGAGTTTTATAAGTTTTCCTGATTAGTTTGTTTTGAAATATTTATCAGTTGGGGAATAAAAATGGGAGAGTCACGCTTTAACAAGGACTTAATAGCATCAACATTTATAGTACTTGCTGTGATGATAGTGACAGCTGTTTTTGGCGACTACTTTTTTGACCTTAATGATGATGTGCTTATGAAGGATATTCTCTCGGGAGCCTATCTTGGTGCTCCTGAGGGGCATAATATACAGATGCTGTACCCAATTAGTTTTCTTTTGTCCTGTCTTTACAGGATAGGAACAAAACTAGACTGGTATGGCATCTTTTTGTGTCTTTGCCAGTTTCTGTGTGTGTTTCTCATTATTTTAAGGAGCATGAAGCTAGCCGGTGACATTCGAAGAAAAGTATTTCTTGTAGCATCGGAAATCGCGATTTTTCTAGGCTTTTTCGGGCCACATCTTTTGTTTGTACAGTACACGGTGGTCTGCGGGCTGCTTTCAGGAACTGCTGCTTTTCTTATTCTTACTTGTGACAAGCTTGATTTAAGTTCGGGAATCGTTCCGGCTTGTTTTCTGGTAATTGCCTATCAGATCAGATCTGAGATGCTGCTACTAACTCTTCCAATGGTCCTTGTAGCTGTCCTCATTAAGTGGGTAATGCTTGGTCATGATAAAAAGAATTTCATTAGCTATGCAAAGCTATGCCTTATTGTGGCAGCAGGCTTACTAGCTAGTTTGCTGATTCATAAAATCGGTTATTCCTCGGAAGAATGGAAGGAGTTCAACAGATTTTTTGATAACAGGACAGAACTATATGATTTTCAGTATATACCTGACTATGCAGAGAATAAGGAATTTTACGATAGCATAGGCCTTTCTGAAAGTGAGCAGCAACTTCTTATCAACTACAATTTTGCTCTGGATGATGAGATAAACGCTGATATGCTTGGGACTATTGCCGAGTATGCAGCAAGACTAAGAGGAGAAGAGCAGGGGCTTATATCCAAACTTTTCGGGTCCCTGGGACAGTATAAATACAGGCTCCATCATATTGCAAAGCCTAAGTCCTACGAATATCCCATGACGGATTACCCATGGAATGTGGGGATGGTTGTTTTATATCTGTTTGCGGCAGTGAGTTTCTTTGTAACTGACAAAGAAAACAAAGTGGAAGGACAAAAGAAAAGATTTATATATGGATTATTACTTCTCGTAGTTCTTTTTGCCTGCAGAACCACGTTGTGGCTCTATATAATAGCAAGGGGCCGTGATCCTATCAGGATTACACATCCGCTTTATCTGATAGAAATTCTTATCTTAATAGGAATGATAATCATGAATGATAAAAAGGGCGGAAAGTTTATGCTTATCGCAACGGCAATTATTTCGCTGATCGGAATAATCTCACTTCCAATGCAGGGAGCGGTTATTAACAGGGAAAACACTTTGCGGGCAGAGATGCTTGATAAGTACAATGCTTTATACACATATTTCGGAGAAAATCCCGATAATTACTATCTTATTGATGTGTATACTTCCGTGTCCTACGCAGATACAACAGATCAGGAGACTGTGCCTTGTTCAGAAAAAATGTTTGCAAATGTGAATAACAACTTTTGCAATCATGACATCCTTGGCGGATGGGCTTCGAAAAGCCCTATCTATAGGGGAAAGCTTGAAAAGGCAGGCTTTGATTGCGTAGAGAAAGCTCTTTTGGCAGATAATGTATATTTGGTACAGACTATTGAAAAAGATACAGAATGGATCAGGAATTATTATCTGGAAAAGAGTACAGAAATAGATTTAGAGCAAATTGATACAGTAGCCGGTGTGTTTGCAATTTACCGGTTAGAAGGAATGAAATAATGGATAATAGTATTTATGTTGCAGCAGGGAAGCTGATCAGTATTAGGAAAATCACCTGGGATGATACCGACTTGGTTGTGGCCTGGAGGAACAATAAGAGAATAAGAGACCATTTTATTTACAGAGTTGAATTTACCAGAGAAATCCATGAGAACTGGCTTAGGACTAAGGTTGATACAGGAGAAGTGGCTCAGTTCATTATCTGTGAGAATTCAAGGGATGGTCGTCCTATTGGAAGCGTATATTTCAGATATACAGACAAAACCAAAGACGAAGCTGAATATGGGATATTCATTGGCGAAGACGATGCTGTTGGGAAGGGCTATGGCAGTGAAACTGCCCAGGTGGCTGTTGGGTATGCCAAAGAAGTATTAGGGATAAAGAGGATAATCCTCAGAGTCTTTGCATATAATAAAGTGGCTATTAGAAGCTATGAAAAAGCCGGCTTTAGAAAATACAGTGACTTACCGGCTGTTGAATGCAGTGATGGACAAAAAAGTGATATGATACTGATGGAGAATTGTTAATAACTATGATGCCTGATCAGAGATTGTCATACGGAAAAAAGAAAACAATAAGTGATAATACGCTAGCCTGGCTTATGTCAGGCTTGTTTGGCATTTTTTCGGGACTGTTTCTGGTGTTTGGATATCAGTTGGAAAAGTACGATCATATAGTTCTTGATGACAGTAATGCTCTTGGTATCATGGTCTGCATCATGGCAGTTCTTACATTTGATGTTAAGCATATCTGGGATGCTTATTTAAGAACATATCAGGGAAAAAAGTTTCTGGGCTTTATAGATCTTAAAGCATATAGGGAAAAACGTTCCAAGGAAGTGGTTGGCATCAGCTTTTTTAGAGACTGGATTATTTTGATACTTTTGAATATTCCGGTTCTTTTAGCTGAAAATCCCGGCTTTTTTGTATATGATGCCCAGAGCGAGTTAAATGAGGTTCTTACGCGAAACTTTTCTACGCATCATCCTCTTTTACATGTTCTTCTCCTGGGCGGTACAATTGCCCTGGTGCACAAACTGACAGGATCTTTCAACGCAGGAATATTTGTGTACTCCTTCTGTCAGATGCTGGTGATCACAGCAATATTTGCCTATGTAATAACATACCTTAAGAAAAAAAGAGCCGGTAAAAAAGCTTGTATATTCTGGATGCTTTTTTACGGACTGTTTCCTACAGTAGTTATGTTTGTTCTGTGTTCTAGCAAGGATGGACTGTTTTCAGCATTTCTGCTTCTTTTGACAGTTTTTTTGCTGGAAATGACTGAAGATGTGAAAGCTTTTTTGGCGGACAGGAAAAAGACTGCTTTCTTTGTGCTGGCGGCCACATTAATGCCGTGTTTCAGGCACAACGGTTTTTATGCATACCTGGTATTTGTTCCCTTTGCATTTATTTACTTTAGAAAAGAATTAAAGAGCATTTTGCCACTTATTCTTGTGCTGCCGGTTGCTCTATATCTTTTGATCTCAACTGCTTTATCAGGAATGTTGAGTAATGAGGGGGCCCACCATCAGGAGATGCTTACAGTACCGATAATGCAGCTTGTAAGGGTATATTCTTACGAAAAAGATACTATGACTTTGGAAGAAATTGAGACGCTTCAGTCTTTTATTCCATCTGAAAACTTAGAGCTTTACACTCCAAGGGTTTCAGATATGGTAAAGGCTGGATTTAATAATGATTTATATGAGCAGGATTCAAAGGCCTTTTGGGATTTATGGTGGAAGCTGTTTACTAAGCATCCGATGACCTATCTGAATGCCTGGCTTTTGACTTCCTATGGCTATTGGTATCCGC
The DNA here is from genome assembly GCF_947169445.1 of uncultured Butyrivibrio sp. Classification (GTDB taxonomy): domain Bacteria; phylum Bacillota; class Clostridia; order Lachnospirales; family Lachnospiraceae; genus Butyrivibrio. Next base: position 51,849 of record NZ_CAMVPU010000012.1, read on the forward strand.
CGGCTTTGATAAATGTTTATAAGGGTAATGAAGTATTTACCTTTACATATGATGAGAGTTCATATTTTGGCTACGAAGTTGAGCTTCCAGGGACAAGACACAGCCTTATTCCGGTAATTGATGAGTTTTACAGGTATATTTCTATAGGAAGCTTCCATAAAGACGTTCCGATTCTGGCTCTTTTGTTTTCGCCGGGAATGATGCTGGTGATTTATCTTTTCATGATGTTATACAGGCTTTCAGTCAGAAATTATGCCGGAGTGCTATCGTTTTTACCGATTATACTGACCTGGCTTACAGTCATTTTGGGACCTACTTATCTGGTAAGATATGTGGTTTATTTGTGGTTCGCCCTTCCTCTTTTGTTTGTTAAAAGTGGCACAGTATGCACTAAAAAAGATAAAAAACAGGCGTAATCTGGGAATTTGATTAAGAAATGCTTGTGTGTTAACATATAATGATGGTTAATTTTGCCTAAAATACAGGAATTTGGTGTAGATGAGAAGAATAATCAATAAAAAAACAGCAATAGGATTAGTGATCCTATTGTTTATACTTATAGTTTTGCTTAGTGTCTGGCCCTTTAGAGTCTGGACTACAGTCAAGGGGTATACAGCGGGCGGAGAAATGATCGAGTATTCCGAAAGTGTCGGTGCCTACGATCATTTACTTCAGAAGTTTGTTGTTCAGTATGAGAGACTTAGCAGTATTTCAGTTTATGTTCAGGAGATGAAGCGGGGAAGATATATCACGGCTTCTCTTTTGGATGAGAATGCTTCAGAGATTTACAGGGTATTTGTTGATACCGGGGATAAGGATATTCCCGGATTTGTTGAGATACCTATGGAGATTAATCTGGAGGTGGGAAAAGAGTACTACCTTTCTATTTATCCCTCCAGAGCAGAGTTTGTAGTGGGACTAGAGGATGTTCCTGATGATCCTGGGTATGTGGGCAGCATTTATCGTAACTGGGAAGAAATACCGGCTCGTCACCTTGCGGCTGTATATAATTACAGATTACCAATGGATAAGAGCGACTCGCTTATTATTATCTTACTTGGAATCGTTGCTGCAATTATCTCCTTGTCAGTTCTTGATCTGTATTACAAAAAAAGACCTGAAAAGAACACTCTTTATACCCTGGAGCAGGCAATGCGATATGTGGCAAATCCTGTGGCAGCTCTCTTTTTTGGCTCACTTATGATAATGGTGTTTCCGCTAAAGGTATTTGACTTAAGGGCAGCAGATATCATCTTTTACGAGATAGGTCTTTTGATCTGTGCAGGAATAGCCTTTTATGGAATCAATCATAAAGTTGTAAGTTATAATTTCGGCATCTCCTTCTGGCAGGACGTTGATGACAAAGATAAGGTTGTTAGTGTATTTATGATGGGCGCAGTGGCGCTGGCGCTTTGGTATGCCTGCGGATACATGAATGATCTTTACGATATTTATCACACTCTTTCTGAGAGAAAAATGGTGATCTGCCTGCTGGCGCTTATTATACTTACTTTCTCCTTCAGACAGGTTGTGAATCTGCGCAATTTAGTATGGATTGTGGCGTCCGTTATTTGGGGAATAGGATATTATCGTACAAATTGCCTGGATATCACAGAAAAAGAAGCTGATCTTAAAAATGCAGCATTAAAGCTCTTTGTGGCAGTTGTTATCCTTGGAGGTCTGGTTCTTATCAATTTGGTAAGTGAGATAGCAGTCAGAATCAGAAACAGAGTTCTTGGAAAACATGATGTGGAACCTGGAAAGCTCACACTTACTAAGTTTGGAATTGCACTTGCTGTATTTTGTGTGTTCCTTATTGTGTTCAGGAATACCAGACTTTGGGGAATTTATATGGTGCTTACTTATCTGGCACTATATCTTAGATTGTATTTTTGGAAGGGCAGTAAGAACTGGTACAGGATTCTGGCCGGTGGACTTATGCTCAATTTTGCCATATCACTGGCATTTTCATTGATGTACAGATATTTTGTCGGCTTTGTAAGCGGAAGATTTGCTTTTATCTTCCATACGGTTACTGTGACTGCGGAATATCTTACATTTATGGTTGCTGCGGTGGCAGTAATGCTCATTATCAAGATTAAGGCATTTCCGGGTGATATAAAGGTAGTTGAATTATTCAAATCAGCCTGGAAGGAAATAATCCTTTTTGGATTTATCATGTCCTATGCAATATTTACAGTGTCAAGAACAGCTTATGCTGCTATTGCAGTATGCGTTCTTACAGTTATGATCGTGACTACGATTGGTAACCTGCGTCAGTTTTTCAGAATCATGCTGACTATGCTGGTGGCAGTTGTGTTGTGCTTCCCTGCTGCATTTACCATGCAGAGGATAGTGCCTGTGATTGTGGCAGATCCTGTGTTTTATGACATTGATGACGCGGATCCTCTTGTTCGCGGCGGAGCAACCTGGAACAGTCCTAATTTCATGTGCGTTGAGAGATTTGCAGGGCTCTTTTCCTCTAAGATTCTGGGAATTGATCCGGGGGATTATAATTATCCAACCGATGTGAATAATTATAATGCTGATAAAACGCCTGTTTATGACGAGTACGGCAATATGCTTGATGGCTCTGAGGATGGATATGGCCTTATAGAATTTAATGGAATGGAAATAGTTCCTTCTGAGAATGCACTGGTTTCAGTGGGGGTAACGAGGGCACAGGCGCTGCTTTTGGCTGACACCATGAATGACTATGTGGACCTTAATAATAAGCTTGATGTAATCTCAAATGGCCGAATTACCATTTTTAAGTCTTACATAAAAGAGCTTAATTTAACTGGTCATGACAAGATGGGAGCAGAGCTTCCCGGCGGAGAGATTGCTGTTCATGCGCATAACACCTACATTCAGGTGTCATATGATAACGGTATTGTTACCGGAGTTCTTTTTACAGTAATGCTAATAAGTGCTCTGATTTCGGGTATAATACTATATAAGAAAAATGAGAAAAAGGATCCTTTGACACTGATTATTTTTGCTACTACAATCGGCTTTGCCGTTGCAGGAATTTCGGAGTGGGTTTTCCATTTCTGCAATCCTATGACGGTTGCGCTGATGCTTTCATTTGCAGGTCTTGTGTTTAAGGAAAAGAACGTATGAGTAAGGATAAGAAAGAGCCATTTAACTTTGCAAAACTTTATAGAAGAATCGGGCTCATAATATATGACGTGATCAGCGTTATCGTTGCCAGTTACGTCGCTATTTTGATACGACATGATTTTGATGTTGATACTATCCCAGAGCATTTCCTGGTTCCGCTTAACAGCTTTTTGCCTATAGGAATAGTTGCCACTATCATTATCTTTTATATTTTTAAGATGTATGACAGCTTATGGGCCTATGCCGGGGAAAAAGAGCTCCAGAACCTGGTAATGTCCTGCGTTATATCAGGTGTGATCAGTGCTATCGGGCTTCAGTTTTTTAGAATGCCGGGAGAGAGGCCTGTTCCTCAGAGTTACTATTTCCTGTATACATTTTTGCTTATATCGCTGATCTTCGTCAGCAGATTTTCCTACAGGTTCCTTCGAAGTCTCAAGCATAAATCTGCTAATAAGAACAACAGTAAGGCTGTGATGATAATAGGTGCCGGCGAGGCGGCCAATGCTATTATCAAGGAAATCATTATCAGCAATTATTCCACAATGTCTATCAAATGTCTTATTGATGATGATGCCAACAAATGGGGCAAGTACATTCAGGGAATAAGAGTAATAGGCGGCAGGGATAAAATTGTTGAGTGCGCGGACCTATACGATATCGATGAGATTATCGTGGCAATTCCTTCGCTTTCCAGATCAGAGCTGAAAAAGCTCCTTGAGATATGTAAGAATACCAACTGTAAACTCCGTGCGCTGCCTGGAATTTACCAGCTGGTAAATGGAGAAGTCAATGTATCAAGACTTCGTGATGTTGAAGTAGAAGACTTGCTTGGAAGAGATCCGGTTGCTGTCGATATCGACTCTATTGCCGGATATGTGAGTGGCAAGACCGTTCTGGTAACAGGTGGCGGCGGCTCTATCGGTTCCGAGCTTTGCAGACAGATTGCAAGCCATAAGCCAAGAAGACTTATCATCGTAGATATTTATGAGAATAACGCCTATGAGATCCAGCAGGAGCTTATCAGAAAGTACCCTGAGCTTGATCTTATTGTGCTGATTGCATCAGTTCGTAACACCCTCAGGATCAATACTATTTTTGAGGAATACAGGCCGGATATCGTATACCATGCAGCAGCTCATAAGCATGTACCGCTTATGGAGGACAGCCCGGGAGAAGCAATTAAGAACAATGTCTTCGGAACCTGGAAGACTGCTATGGCAGCAGCTATGAATGGCACCAAGAAGTTTGTTATGATCTCCACAGATAAAGCTGTTAATCCTACTAATGTAATGGGAGCCAGCAAAAGAATCTGTGAGATGATAGTTCAGACCTTCAACAAGCACTATGACACAGAATTTGTTGCAGTCAGATTTGGAAACGTGCTTGGATCAAACGGTTCGGTTATTCCGCTGTTTAAAAAGCAGATTCAGGCAGGTGGTCCGGTAACAGTAACTGACCCTAATATCATCAGATATTTCATGACTATTTCCGAAGCAGTGTCACTGGTTTTGCAGGCAGGAGCCTACGCTAAGGGCGGCGAGATATTCGTCCTTGATATGGGAGAGCCTGTCAGGATCCTTGACCTTGCCGAGAACCTTATCAAGCTTTCAGGCTACAAGGTGGGAGAGGATATAAAGATTGAATTTACAGGCCTTCGTCCGGGTGAGAAGCTCTATGAAGAGATGCTCATGGATGAAGAAGGACTTCAGGATACTTCTAACAAGATGATCCATATCGGAAAGCCTATAGAGCTTGATGAAATGAAGTTCTTTAGCCAGCTTGAGAGACTTAAGACTGCTTCAAAAGAGGAATCACCAATGGTCAAGAGCATTGTCCAGGAGATCGTTACAACATACCATCCTGCAGACAATGAATCAGATCATTCAGATGAACATAAGGAAGCCCTTAAAAGAGTTGCCGAAAAGATAAACGAAGAAGTATAAAGCTATAAAAGCGCAGTATGTGAGATATAAATGAGAAATAAGCCTGCGCTGAGGATGGGAATTATTATGGAAATAAAACCTTTTGAAAAGAAATTATATATTTCCTCACCTACTATGCATGGTGAAGAACTTAAGTTTATGCAGGAGGCCTATGACACTAACTGGATGTCAACAGTGGGCGCCAATATCAATGAGGTTGAAAAATCTGTCTGCGAAAAGATAGGGTGTAAGGATGCGGTTGCTCTTTCTTCCGGAACTGCTGCGCTTCACCTCGCTATTAAACTGGCAGGTGAAAGACTCTATGGTCAGGCTAAAGTAGGGCACGGAACTCTTGAGGGGAAAAAGGTTTTTTGCTCAGATATGACCTTTGATGCTACTGTTAATCCGGTAGCTTATGAAGGTGGTGAGGCTGTTTTCATCGATACTGAGGCTGATACCTGGAACATGGATCCAAGGGCACTGGAAAAGGCTTTTGAAATCTATCCTGAGGTTAAGCTTGTTGTAATTGCACATTTATACGGAACTCCCGGTAAAATTGATGAGATAAGGGCTATCTGTGACAAGCATGGAGCACTTATCGTTGAGGATGCGGCTGAGAGCTTTGGAGCATCCTACAAGGGAAAGCAAACAGGAATATTTGGTGACTATGGCGTAATTTCTTTTAACGGAAATAAGATTATTACCGGTTCTACAGGTGGAATGTTCCTTACAAAAGTTTTAGAGGATGCTCACAAGGTCCGCAAGTGGTCCACACAGTCAAGAGAAGATGCTTCCTGGTATCAGCATGAGGAGCTTGGATACAACTACCGAATGAGTAATGTGATAGCTGGCGTAATCAGGGGCCAGATGCTTCATCTTGATGAGCATATTGCTCAGAAAAAAGCTATCTACATGCGTTATAAAGAAGGCTTAAAGGACCTTCCTGTAACGGTTAATCCATATAATGAGGCTGACAGCGAGCCAAATTTCTGGCTATCCTGCCTGCTTATAAATGAAGATGCGATGTGCAGTCAGGTTCGTGGCGAGAAGGATGTGCTTTATGTCACTGAGCCCGGAAAGAGCTGTCCTACGCAGATTCTTGAGGCTATTGCAGCAATTAATGCTGAGGGAAGACCAATATGGAAACCTATGCATATGCAGCCTATTTACAGAATGAATCCTTTTATTACTGTAAATGGAAATGGTAGGGCTAGAAGTAATGCATACATCGATGAAGGAGCTACTTTTGATGTGGGCTCAGATATTTTTGCAAGGGGCCTTTGCCTTCCAAGTGATAACAAGATGACACCAGAGCAGCAGGATGTGATCATCGAGGTAATCAGACAGTGTTTTGAATGAAATCTGAGCTGATAACTGAAGAGTAATAAAAATCAAAGGATATTTTATGTACAAGCAATTTGTTAAAAGACTTTTGGATATTGTACTTTCACTAATTATACTGATTCTTTTTTCATGGCTGTATTTGATTCTTGCGATACTGGTCAGAACCAAACTTGGGAGCCCTGTAATATTCAAGCAGCCAAGACCGGGTAAGGATGAGAAGGTCTTTAATATGTATAAGTTCAGGACCATGACTGATGGGAGAGACGAGAATGGAAATCCTTTACCTGATGAAGTTAGATTAACAGCCTTCGGTAAGAAGCTAAGGGCTACAAGTCTTGATGAGCTTCCTGAGTTTATCAATATCCTCAAGGGTGACATGTCTTTTATCGGACCGCGACCTCTTTTGGTTAAATATCTTCCGTATTACAATGATAGGGAGAGACTTCGTCACAGTGTCAGACCCGGACTTACAGGTTACGCTCAGGTTCACGGCAGAAATGCCATTTCCTGGGAAAAGAAATTCGAGTACGACGTTTATTATGTGGAGCACCTGAGTTTTCTCATGGATTTAAAAGTGATCTTTGATACCGTAAAAACTGTATTGTCCCATGAAGGAGTTGCTCTTAATGCGCTTCCGGATTTTGATGATTACAGGAAAAGCCAGCAGTAACTAATTAGACAGATGTTTTTATGAGGAAATAGGATTTATATAAAGATCGCATGGCTAATATGACTCCAACCTATAAACTAAATAGCAGTAAGTACAGCTCTTTATATGTCAAAAGAGAGGACATGATTCCCTATTCCTTTGGTGGCAACAAGGCAAGGAAATCACAGCTCTTTTTCGAAGAGATTGATAATGGTGATTATGACTATGTGGTGACCTATGGCAGCAGCCATTCCAATCACTGCAGGGTTGTGGCTAACATGGCGGCCGAGAGGGGGCTTAAATGTGTTATCATCGGTCCGTCAGAGGTTTCAGACAGCACCTACAACAGCATTATGATGGAGGTGTTTGGAGCTGAAATTATTGTGGTTCCGGTGGAAGAGGTTAGCAGGACAATTGATAATAAGCTTGATGAGCTTCGCCAAAGTGGGCACAGACCTTATTTTATAATGGGCGGAGGACATGGCAACATTGGTACTAAGGCTTATGTCAGATGTTATGAAGAAATAAAGCAGTTTGAAATAGATAATGATCTGGAATTTGATTATATTTTCTTTGCATCGGGAACCGGTACGACACAGGCGGGCCTTGTATGCGGACAGCTCTTGTATGGCGATGACAGGAAGATTATCGGAATCAGCATTGCCAGGAAGAATCCCAGAGGCCGGGACGTGGTGATAGACAGCATTAGGGAATTTCTTGAAGCAGAGCCAAACGTGGAGCTTGGAAAAGATATCACGGAAGATGAGATTTCAGAGAAGACAATCTTTTTGGATGACTATACCGGAGATGGATATGGCGCTGACAATGTAGAGATTGAAGATACTATACAAAAAGCTCTGATTATGTATGGAATGCCACTTGATAGTACATATACAGGCAAAGCGTTCCTTGGAATGGAGAAGTATATTCGGGAAAATCATATTGAAGATAAGAATATACTTTTTATACATACAGGCGGAACACCACTATTTTTTGATGATTTAAACAAAATGCGGAGATGAGTTATGAGTACAAACATTCTTATTTTGAGCTCAGGAACCAGAAACAAAGTAGTACAGGCTTTTAAGAAAGAGCTGGCGCATAATGGTAAGGTATATGCTACAGACTGCTCTAATATCGGGCCTGCCATTTATGATGCTGACAGGGCTGTTATTGTGCCACCTATTAAGGATCCTTTTTATATTGATGAGATATTGGGATTGTGTAAAAGAGAGGACATCAAGGGCGTACTTAGTCTTATTGACCCTGAACTTTCTCTTTTGGCAGAGAATGCAGACAGATTTACAGAAGCCGGAGTTACGCCGATAGTATCATCATATGAACTGTGTGAGGTGAGTCTTGATAAGTACAGGATGTATGAGATGCTGGTGAAGCTTGGTATTCCTACAGCCAAGTGTTATCTTTCAATCGAGGATTTTGAGTCGGCGAGGGCTGATGGTGAGGTTGATTTTCCTGTATTTGTTAAGCCAAGACGCGGAAGTGCCTCTATCAACATTAATGCTGTTGAGTCAAAAGAGATGCTGGTTGCTCTTTTCCATGACTATGATGATCTTATCATCCAGGAATATATGAAGGGACAGGAGTATGGCGCAGACGTTTATATCGATCTGATTTCAGGAAAGTGTACTTCTATTTTCCTTAAGGAAAAGCTCAAGATGCGTGCAGGTGAAACTGATAAATCTGTTTCAGTTAAGGATGAAAGACTGTTTGAGCAGCTTGTTTCATTTGTAGAGACTGTTGGATACAGAGGAATGATTGATATAGACCTGTTCTATGACAACGCAACTGATACCTGGTACCTGTCAGAGGTTAATCCTAGGTTTGGCGGCGGCTATCCTCATGCTTATGCTTGTGGTGTAAATTTCCCAAGGCAGATAATCAATAATCTAAAGGGGATTGAGAACCCTGTAAATATCGGAGATTATCAGGAAGGCGTATACATGATGAAATACAACGAGATATACATCCGCCCGGAAGAGGATCTGGCGAAATAAAAAACTGGTATTTAAGCTCTTTTGCTAAGAATACCTGTGTGAAACAAGGTGGTTTAATATGCCAAAAGCATTGATACTGGCGAATTCTTCGACAGGTCTTTATGATTTTAGAAATGAACTTGTACAAAAGCTATTACAAGCAGGATATGAAGTGACGGTAAGCCTTCCGGATGACCTTAGAACAAAGGAGTTTTCGGAGGAAGGATGCAAGGTAATTCATACGGATATCAATAGGAGAGGAGTCAATCCTGTTCAGGATATGGCTCTTTTCAATGCCTATAAGAAGATGATCCGTGAAGAAAAGCCATCCTTTGTGGTTACCTACACTATTAAGCCTAATATCTACGGCGGTTTTGCCTGCAGAGTTCTTAGAGTCCCCCATTTTGCCACGATCACGGGACTGGGGTCAACCTTTGAACGAGGCGGAATAATGCTAAAGCTTATAATAGCAATGTATAAAATAGCATTGAAAAAATGCAGATGCCTCTTTTTTCAAAATGATGTCAACAGGAAGATTTTTGAAAATCACGGAATAAGAGCCAGGAAGCATGTTACAGTAAGCGGCTCCGGAGTCAATCTGGATAAACATCCCTGTGAGTCTTATCCGGGACATGCGGATGATATTACAAGATTTCTGTATATTGGCCGTTTTATGAAGGAAAAAGGCACTGCGGAGTACCTCTATGCAGCCAGAAAACTTCATGAAAAATATGGTGACAAAGTATCATTTACCGCAATCGGATACTGTGATGATGATTTTGAGCAGCTGATAAAAAATGCAGAAAAGGAAGGCATACTTAAGACTCTTCCTTATCAGAAGGATATTCATCCATACATAAGAGAAGCAGATGCAATCGTTCACCCTTCTTATCATGAAGGAATGTCCAATGTCCTTATGGAAACAGCAGCGTCGGGGCGTCCGGTAATTGCTTCGGATATCAGTGGCTGCAGGGAAATCGTCAACAAAGACGTATCCGGCTTCTTGTTTGAAGCAAGAAATCAGGAGGCGCTGTATGAGGCGCTGGACAGATTTATGAAGGTTTCTCCCGACAAGCGAAAAGAGATGGGACTTGCCGGACGAAAATGGGTAGAAGACCACTTCGACAGAATGAAGGTAGTGGACGATTATATCAAAGAATTGACATTAGTAGTATAATGTTGAATGGTACAGAGTCAAGTATTCGCCATTAACGAATCTTGCCTCGATTAGAGTAAGTCAAAGAAAATCTGAAGCATTTAAATAGATGGAGGAATAATTATGGGTTTATATGAGAAACTTCTTGCCGGCGAAGAAAAATTATCATTAGTCGGTCTTGGATATGTAGGAATGCCTATTGCAGTAGCCTATGCAAAAAAGATCAAGGTAGTTGGATACGATTTCAACGCAGCCAAGGTTGATCTTTACAAAAAAGGTATCGATCCTACCAGAGAAGTTGGGGATGAGGCTATCAAGGAGACATCTGTAGAATTCACAGCTGATCCAGAGAAGCTTCGTGAGTGTAAGTTCCACGTTGTAGCGGTTCCTACACCGGTTAATGATGATCATACACCGGATCTTTCGCCGGTTGAAGGCGCAAGCCATACCCTTGGTAAATATCTTACAAAGGGCAGTATCGTAGTATACGAGTCAACTGTTTATCCGGGAGTTACTGAGGATATTTGTGTTCCTATTCTTGAGCAGGAATCAGGACTTAAATGTGGCGTAGACTTTAAGGTTGGATATTCTCCAGAGCGTATCAACCCAGGTGACAAGGTTCACAGACTTGATACTATTACTAAGATTGTTTCAGGTATGGATGAGGAAACTCTTGATACAGTAGCTAAGGTTTACAGCCTTGTTGCTCTTGCAGGAGTTTATAAGGCTCAGTCAATCAAGGTTGCTGAGGCTGCCAAGGTTATTGAGAACTCACAGCGTGATATCAACATTGCTTTCATGAACGAGCTTTCAATGATCTTCCACAAGATGGATATCGATACAAAGAGCGTGCTTGAGGCAGCAGGAACAAAGTGGAATTTCCTTCCATTCCGTCCGGGCCTTGTAGGTGGTCACTGTATCGGTGTTGACCCATACTATCTTACATATAAGGCTGAAGAGCTGGGATATCATTCACAGATCATCCTTTCAGGAAGACGAATCAATGATGACATGGGCAAGTACATCGCAGAATCCTGCGTAAAGAGACTTATCGCCAATGACATTCAGGTTAAGAATGCAAAGGTTGCAATCCTTGGCTTTACCTTCAAGGAAAACTGCCCTGACACTCGTAACACTAAGGTTATAGATATCTACAATGAACTTGGTGAATATGGAATTAAACCTGTAGTAGTAGATCCTCAGGCAGACGCAGATGAAGCAAAAAGGTTATACGGCATCGAATTTGATTCAATGGATGCTGTAAAAGGCATGGATGCAGTAATCATGGCTGTTGCACATGAAGATTTTAAGGATTATAAACCATCTGATATTTCAAAATTCTTCAGCACAACAAACAAGACCAAAGTATTCATGGACCTCAAGGGCATGTACGAACTCGAAGATTACAAAGAGCCTGAATTTGATTACTGGAGACTGTGATGATGGCCGACGCGGAAACGCGAGCCTATCCCTGGACTATGCCGATAGCTAAATAGAAAGGTATACAATGAGTTATAAAGAGTTAAAGTTCCCTGCGGAGTCAGTGTTTCTCGTAACTGGCGGCGCAGGATTTATCGGATCAAATATTTGCGAAGCACTTCTTGAAATGGGATACACCGTAAGGTGCATGGATAACCTCTCAACAGGTCATATTGAGAATATCCAGCCCTTCATGTCAAACCCTAAATTTACTTTCATCGAGAAAGACATAAGAGATCTCGATGCATGCATGGAGGCTACAAAAGGCGTAGACTATGTCCTTAATGAGGCTGCATGGGGAAGCGTACCAAGAAGTATTGAGATGCCTCTTTTATATGAGGAGATCAATATCAGAGGAACCCTCAACATGATGGAGGCTTCAAGACAGAACGGCGTCAAGAAGTTCGTCTATGCATCAAGTTCTTCTGTTTATGGTGATTCAACAACTCTTCCCAAGAAGGAAGGTCAGGAGGGAAATGTTCTTTCTCCTTACGCCCTTACCAAGAAGACAGATGAGGAGTATGGTAAACTGTACAAAAAGCTTTACGGACTTGATACCTATGGCCTTAGATACTTCAATGTATTCGGAAGAAGACAGGATCCTAACGGTGCTTATGCAGCTGTTATTCCAAAGTTCCTGAAGCAGCTTATGAACGGTGAGACTCCGACAATCAACGGTGATGGTAAGCAGTCAAGAGACTTTACCTATGTTGATAACGTAATCGAGGGTAACCTTCGCGCTTGCCTTGCTTCTTCAGATGCAGCAGGCGAAGCTTACAATATCGGAGCAGGCGGAAGAGAGTTCCTTATTGATGTATATCATCATTTGACAGATGCTCTTGGAATGGATGTTGAGCCTATCTTCGGACCACCACGTGCCGGCGATATCAGAGATTCTAATGCAGATATTTCCAAGGCAAGACAGAACCTTGGCTATGATCCTTCCTATGATTTCAAGGCAGGAATAGAACTTGCTATTGAGTGGTATAAAGAGAATTTATGAAGATCACAATAAGAATGGATGACATCACACCGGATATGGACTTTGAGAAGTTCACAAGGTTTAAGACTATCCTTGATAAGCATGGGATTAAGCCGCTTATCGGTGTGGTGCCGGACAATAAAGATAAAAAGTTACAAAAAAATCCTCCAAGAGCTGATTTTTGGGAAATAGTTTCCGGATTGCAGCAGGAGGGCTGGATCGTAGCAATGCATGGTTATAACCATATATACACTACGAGAGAAGCAGGCATTTTCCCTATAGGAGATAAGTCTGAATTTGCTGGACTGTCTCTTGCAAAGCAGGATGAGATGATAAGAGAGGGAAAGAGAATACTTAAAGGTCATGGAATAATTACAGATTTTTTCATGGCACCTTCTCATTCTTATGATCGCAACACTTTGAAGGCACTAAAAAAGAATGGTTTTTGCAGGATTACAGATGGCTTTGGCAAAGGCCCTTATGAGATGGATGGAATGGTTTTTTACCCTATTTCTACCAGTAAGGCCAGGACACTTGCCAGCAAGGATGAAGGCATTGTGACCTTTGTCTACCACGCAAATACCATGAATGATAAAGATTTTGATACCTTTGAGAAGCTTTTTGACAAAGGGGAAGTGGTATCATTTGAGGAATTCCTCCATTATGATGCTGATGTCAGAAAGTTAAAGGATGAAGCTGCCGAATTTCTGACTGCCAAATCCAAATATTATGCGGTTCGGCTACGAAGAAAGCTTTCCAAATAGTAAGCAGCAGCTTCAAACAGATATATTTTCAACTATTGGGAGAGGTTATGGAATACGGATACGGTCAGATACGTATACTTCATGTACTCGGAGTTTTGGGGCTTGGTGGGGCTGAATGTCGTATTATGGATCTCTATCGCAACATGGATAGGGACAAGATTCAATTTGATTTTTTGGTACACTGTTCCCCGGAGAAAACCGGAAAAAATAGTCCGACTTCTGATGAGCTGATGGCAGTTCGAGAGCCGGACTATTTTGATAATACTGTAAAACAATTGGGAGGAAGGATTTTTTGCCTTCCTAAATTTGTTGGAACAAATTCAAAAGATTATAAGGCGGCAGCCAAAAGATTTTTTGAGGAGCATCAGGGAGAGTGGAAGGCTGTACAGGGGCATATGACCAGCACAGCTGCTATGTATCTTCCTATTGCCAAAAAGTCAGGAATCCCAATCGTTATTGCTCATGCAAGGAGTGCAGGTGTAGACAATGGATTAAAAGGCTTTGCTACAAGACTTCTTAGAGCTCCGCTTCAAAAAGAAGGAATCACGGATTATAATTTTGCCTGCTCCAAGGAAGCAGGAATTTCTGTATTCGGCGAAAGGCTCATGAATGCAGGAAGTGTCAGAATAATTCCCAATGCAATTGATATTAAACATTTTGCCTATAATGAAGAGACCAGGAATAGATTACGTAAAGAGCTTGGAGTCAGCAATGCCCTTGTGATCGGTCATGTGGGAAGCTTTAGGTATGCCAAGAACCATGAGTTTTTGCTTAATGTTTTCGCACAGCTTTGCAGGCTTCTTGATAATGATGATCTTAACCAGTACAGCATGCTTCATGGCATGAGGATAAGGCTTCTAATGCTTGGAAAAGGGCAGCTCATGGATGAAATGAAAGCCCTTGCCGACAAGCTTCATATCTATGACAGATGTATTTTTGCAGGTAATAAGAGTAATGCCTGGGAATATTATCAGGCAATGGATTATTTCTGCTTCCCTTCCAGATACGAGGGACTTCCGGGAAGCGTTATTGAGGCTCAGGCAGCAGGACTTCAGTGCCTTGTTTCGGATACTGTAACTTCTGAAGTAAATGTTACTGAGCTGGTATCTATGCGCAGCATCAATTCAGAGCCAAGAGACTGGGCGAGAAAGATAATAGATGACCTTCTGTTACATGAAGACTATCAGGAGGATCCTCTCGAGGAAGAAATTAAGCTCAATCAGACCTTTACAGCTATTGCCGGTGAGAGAAAAGAAAGTGTTTTCGAATCAGAAGACGCCCCGGATATGGATATGTTGGACAATGGAACAGGTTTTGTCAGGATAAATACGCCTGATGATCGCCCTAAGGATATGCATCGTTCAATAGAATACTCTATCGGCGACAGATCACAGTCATCACGTTATATTCAGAATAAGCTCCGGGCTGCAGGCTTTGATGTCAAACAGCAGGCAAGACAGATGGCTTATTTCTATGAGCGTGGACATTTCTAAGAATTAGGATAAAAGTATGGATAACAAAATCAAAGTCCTTCACATAGTTGGGGCCATGTACCCCGGCGGCATGGAAAACTTCATAATGAACATATATGAAAATATCGACCGCGAGAGATTTCAGTTTGATTTTGCAGTCCATGATATAAAGGAAAACGGATACGAGGCTCGGATAAGTGAGCTTGGTGGCAGAGTTTTTCAGCTTCCAAGGCTTACCAGGCATCCACTAAAGAATTTTACTGAGCTTAAAAAGCTTGTTAAAAAAGAAAAGTATGATGTTGTTATAAGACATACCGCAAGTGCCCTTGTGGCGCCTCAGCTTTTGGCTGCAAAGCTTGCAGGTGCTGTAACGGTGTGCCATTCCCATAATGAGACGGATCCTAAGAGAGCAGCGCATTATATTGGAAGAATCCTTCTTTTAGCATGCACGGACAAAAGAATTGCCTGCTCCGAAAATGCAGGAAAGTGGATGTATGGCAAAAAGAGCTTTCAGGTAATAAATAACGCCATAGACCTTAATAAGTTCGCGTTCCGGGATGAGTACAAAAAGGCTGTAATAGATGAGTTTTGCCTTCAAAACAAGCACATCTACGGCCATGTGGCTAATTTTATCGCATCCAAGAACCACATGTTTCTTATGGAGGTTTTCAAAGAAATTACTGAAATTGATAAGGACGCTGTTCTGATCTGTCTTGGAGAAGGTGATCTTAGACCTTCAATTGAGGAAAAGATAAAGTCATGCGGACTTGAAGATAAAGTGATACTGGCTGGCATAAGACATGATGCAGAAAAGTTTTTCTCAGCCTTTGATGTCATGGTTTTTCCTTCTCTTTTTGAAGGACTCCCACTTACGCTGATAGAGGCGCAGGTAAGTGGACTTAAGGTGCTTATGTCGGATACTGTCACACCGAATGTAGTAGTTACAGATGGTCTTGTGACGGCAAAGTCTTTATCCGATGGTGAAAAGAGCTGGGCTTTGGAGGCAGTATCCATCGTAGACAGCTTCCAGAATGCAGACAGGATATGCCAGAGAGAAAGCATCCGTAAGCATGGCTATGATCTGGAACAACTGACAAAATGGTATGAGGAATTCTTAAGTCACATTAAGAAAGGCGACTAATTCTGATATATGAAGATTATTTTTCATCTAAATAGCATGGGCCGCGGCGGTGCAGAGCATGTGGTGAGCATATTGTCCCAAAAGCTCTCTGAAGCCGGCAATGATGTAATAGTAGCGACCCAGTGGTATTCGGAAAATGAATATAAGCTTGCGGACAGAGTAAAGAGGCTTGATCTGGCTCTTACTGACGAAGAAGAGAAGAAGGGAAGGGTTAGCAAGGCTTTTACCAGACTTTTTAAGCTTAGAAACTGTTTTAAGAACGAAAAGCCTGATCTTGTAATATCTTTTTGCTCTAAAGCTAACTTTAGGAGTGCTTTTAGCCTTATTGGTACTAAGACTCCCCTTATTGTTTCTGTAAGAAATAACCCTGTGGAGGATTATAAGGGACATTTTCTTGCAACTAAGATCATGGAAAAGAAAGCTTGCGGCTGCGTTTTCCAGACGCCTGATGCAATGTCCTTTTTTTCCAAGCCTTTTCAGGATAAGTCCAGAATTATCTTTAATCCTATAGCCCAGGAGTATCTTGACCCTCAGACAAAAAGACATAATGCTGAGAGCAGACGCATTTTAAATGTGGGAAGAATTTCAAGGCAAAAGAATCAGCTTCTTTTGCTTAAAGCCTTTAAACGTATAGCAGATAAGTATCCAGAGTATAGACTGACCATTTTCGGCGATGTTCAGGAAAAAGATGTATACGAAGAAATGACCGGTTTTGTTAAGAATAACAATTTGGAAGGCAGGGTAGAGTTTCCGGGATCTATAGATGATATAAAGAGTGAACTTGAAGAGACAACTCTTTTTGTACTGTCCTCTGATTTTGAAGGCATGCCAAATTCCCTGATAGAAGCCATGGCAATGGGAGTTCCATGTATTTCTACCGATTGTCCCTGCGGCGGGTCAAGGATGCTGATTGATAATGAGAAAAATGGTCTTCTTGTACCTATTAAGGATGAAGAAGCTCTTTTTAAGGCAATGGACAGAGTGCTTGGGAATCCGGAGCTTTCAGAAAGCTTTGGAGAACAGGCTGTTAAGGTGCTTGATAAGGTTAACCCGGACAAGATTTGTAAAGAGTGGGAAGACTTCATACGCGAAAAGATAAAGTGATAGCAATGTGATACGGAGCAAATGTAAATGTGCGGAATCTGCGGATATATTTCCAAAAAGCGAATATCAGAAGATGAGCTCAGGATCATGAATGATACTATGTATCATCGTGGTCCTAATGATAGTGGAATTGCTATCTATGAAGGAACTGACGGGTATAGTATTGGACTGGCCCACAGGAGACTGTCTATTCTTGATCTTTCTCCACTTGGACATCAGCCGATGCATTCGGAAAATGGCAGAGTAACGATCGTTTTTAACGGTGAGATTTATAACTTTCTTGAACTTAAGGAAGAACTTAAGGATTATCCATTTAAATCCAATTGTGATACGGAAGTAATATTAGCCGCATATCTTCGCTGGGGCATTAATATGGTGGACCATATAAATGGTATGTTCGCCATAGCCCTTTATGACAGGGAAAATGAGGATGTTTTCCTTATAAGGGACAGAATTGGTAAAAAGCCTTTGTTCTACTGGCTTGATGACGGAAATCTTGTTTTTGGTTCTGAACTTAAACCTATTATGAAGTGCCCGGGCTTTAAAGGGGAAATCAGAAGGCAGCTTCTTCCAAGATACCTTTATCAGCAGTATATTACAGCTCCGGATACAATCTTTAAGGATGTGTATAAGCTTGAACCTGGGACTATCCTAAAGTTCAGGAATGGAAATATTAAAAAGTGGAAATACTGGGATATTAAAGAAGTCTACAAAAAAGAAAGTGCAAATCCCATTACCAGCTATGAAGAAGCTAAGGAAGGCTTGAAACAGCGCCTTCGCCATTCAGTTGCAGGAAGAATGATCGCGGATGTGCCCCTTGGAACGTTCCTTTCCGGCGGGTATGATTCATCACTTGTTACAGCTATTGCGCAGGAACTATCAGATAAGCCGGTAAAGACCTTCTGCATAGGCTTCGATGTGCCAAGATACAATGAGGCAGAATATGCCAAGGAAATAGCAAATTACCTGGGATGTGAACATACCGAGCTATACATTTCCACTAAGGAGATGTTTGATCTTGTCAGCAGCATTCCGCAATATTACGACGAACCATTTGCTGATAATTCTGAGATACCTTCCATGCTGGTAAGTAAACTGGCAAGAAAGGATGTAACTGTGGCTCTTTCCGGAGATGGAGGAGATGAGTTTTTCTGCGGCTACAATGTATATGACTATGTGAGAAAAGCTCAGATGCTGGAAATTCCGGGTGCTATAGCAGGTGCTGTCGGACAGCTTCCTTTTGGTGACGGCAGACTTTTGGATAAGATGCCCTTTGCCGTAAAGGTAATAGCCGGTAATCGTAATCCTGAGACCAAGACTCAGCTTGTATCAGAGAATTATGTAAAGGCCGCTCACGCATTCCTGACCGGGACAGAGCGCCTGGATATTCCTATGAGCGCCGCTGACTATCTTGAAACGGATTATAATCGTAGTGACAATATCGCTCCGGCTCTTTATCCTATTGAATCGCTTTATAAAGTTGATGATTATCAGGTCAGAAGAATGCTTTTGGATATGGACACATATCTGCCGGAGGATATCCTGGTTAAGATGGACAGGGCATCCATGAAGTATTCTTTGGAGAACAGATGCCCTATCATGGATACTGATGTGATGGAGTATTCCTTTAGAATCCCTCATAAATTCAAGTATCACAAGGGAGAGAAGAAGTATATTCTCAAGGACATCGCTTATGACTATATCCCAAAAGAACTCTTAAACAGACCCAAGACAGGCTTTGGAGTTCCGATGGATCAGTGGCTTAGAGGCCCGTTAAAGGAACAGCTTCTTGACTACAGCAGTACAGCTTTCCTTAAAAAACAGGGGATTTTTGACCCGGAATATGTATCGAAGTATATAAATAACTATATTGTAACAGGTGATGCAGGACCTTCGTCAGGCGCTAATTTCAGTAAGATTGCCTGGGCGTTTTATATCTTCCAGCAATGGTATAACTATCACATATTATGAAGCAGGACAATAACAGTAGAAAATTGCATATAGCCATGTATATAGGCTCTCTTCAGAAGGGCGGAGCGGAAAGAGTAATGGTTAACCTTGCCAGTTACTTTTTTGAGCAGGGCCACAAAGTGACCCTTGTTACCACCTATCTGGCACCTGAGGAGTATCAGGTTGATCATGCGGCCTGGAGGGTGGTTCCTGCAGGAGCTGACAGAGCAGAGCTGGCTTGTGACCCCGATGAGAACCCTGTGTGGATTGATCCTTGCGGTGGTGAAGCAAACGGCATACAGAGAGTGTTTTCAGCTCTTTTAAAAAGTGAGCAGAAGGGGCGCCTTAAGAACCTTAAGCTTCGAAGTGATAAACTCAGGAAAATCTGGCGTAAGCTAAAACCGGATGTGGTCCTTAGCTTTATTGGCAAGAATAATATCATGGCTCTTTCTACAGCCACCAGAGAAGACATCAAAGTGGTGGTAAGCGTAAGGGCTGATCCGTACATGGAATATGATTCCAGATCACTTCGCGCCGGAATGCTGGCAACCTTTGGAAAAGCCAGCGGAATTGTGGTTCAGACTACAGATGCCAAAAAGTTTTTCCCGGGCTACATCAGACGTAAATGTACTATTTTGCCTAATTCGATCAATCCTGAATTTATCAGAAAGCGTTTTTTCGGAGATAGGGAAAAGAGCCTGTGCATGGTGGGAAGACTTGATGAGAACAAGAACCAGGCCATGGTCATGGAGGCTTTTTCAGAAATAATAAAAGCCGGAGATTATAAGGACTATAAGCTTAAACTCTACGGAGATGGTCCGGATAAGCTAAAGCTTCAGCGCTATGCCATATCTCTTGGGATCGGTTCAAATGTAGAATTTCTTGGAAATGTAGAGCACGTGGCAGAGCATATTGAAAAAGCATCGATTTTCATCCTGGCTTCCAGTCAGGAAGGCATGCCAAATGCGCTTATAGAGGCAATGAGTTTGGGAATAGCCTGCATTGCTACGGATTGTCCATGTGGCGGTCCAAGAGAACTTATAAGGGATGGAGAAAACGGGCTACTTGTGCCGATTAAGGACAAGACGGCCATGAAAGCGGCAATTTTGAAGCTCTTGAAGAATAAAGAGCTTTGTGAGAAAATTGGAAAAAATGCAATGTACGTTCAGGAGAAATATAGTCCGGACGTAGTTAATAAGGCATGGGAAAGTTATTTGAAGGAAATAACAAAAAGATAGTTGTGACCGGTTATTTGTTGCCGGATTAAGGAAAAGACTTAATGCAGTTTAATTCATATATCTTTATTTTATTATTTCTGCCCATTGCGCTGATATTCTATTTTACCCTTCACCATTTTGGAAAAGAAAGGTGGGCCAAGGCATTTCTCTTAGGAATGTCACTATGGTTTTATGGGTATTTTAACGTATCGTATCTTGCAATTATATGTGCAAGTATTTGCGTGAACTATCTGTTGTCCAGGGGGATGACAGGAGGAAAAGAGGGCAGGAGCAAATATCTGCTATGGACGGGCATAGTGTTTAATGTAGCGCTGATTTTCTACTTTAAATACTATGACTTCTTTTTGAGTAACATAAATGCTGTATTCGGAACGGATTTTGTATTAAAGAATATTTTACTTCCACTGGGAATCAGCTTTTTTACATTCCAGCAGATTTCGTTTATTGTAGATTCTTATAAAGGCGAGACCAGGGATTATTCCTTTTTGGACTATGCCTTGTTTGTGGCATTCTTCCCACAGCTGGTGGCTGGCCCTATTGTTCTTCATTCTGAGCTTATTCCGCAGTTTAAAGATAAGGCTAAATGGAGACCTGATTTTGATAACCTTTCTGACGGTCTGATTCTTTTTTCCAGAGGACTTGCCAAGAAGATATTGATTGCAGATACCTTCGGAAATGCTGTAGATTATGGCTTTTCCAGAGCTGCTATTTATGCAACCGGGGAAAGTGCTCTTTCTCCAAGAGAAATTTTGATCGTAATGCTTGCTTATACCTTCCAGATTTATTTTGACTTTAGCGGCTACAGTGACATGGCTACAGGTCTTGGTGCAATGTTTAATTTCAAGATTCCTATGAATTTCAATTCACCGTATAAGGCTTTGTCAGTTGCTGATTTCTGGAAAAGATGGCATATGACACTTACAAGGTTTCTTACGAATTACGTCTATATTCCCCTTGGCGGTAACAGGAAGGGAAAGGTCAGAACCTATATTAATGTCTTACTTGTGTTTTTGATAAGCGGAATCTGGCACGGTGCAAACTGGACCTTTATTTTATGGGGCGTTATACATGGTCTTGGACAGTGCTTTAATAAGGCTACCCATGGCTTATATAAAAAGATATATTCGTCCCTTGAAAAATCTTCCGCAGGAAGTGTGCTGACAGCTATTCTTAAGGCTATCCAGTGGTGCGTAACCTTTATATTTATCAATGTGACCTGGATGCTCTTTAGAGCTGACAGTATTAAGATGTTCTGGCAGATGCTGAGGCGTATTTTTGTTCCGTACTACTATGTGGGTAATGAAGTTCTTGAATATTTCAGGATTCCCAAGATTACCTATGTCTTTAATAAGCTTGGAATAGGCATTTCAGAACATGGCCTTTTGGTTTTGTGCACGACAGTGACTATGCTGGCAGCTCTTGTGCTGGTACTTGCCTTTCCTAATAATTATGAGAGCAAGCGTAAAAAGAACGTATTTAACCTGCTGGGGACCTGTGCTTTATTGGTACTGTGTATTTTATCAATGGGCAAGATCTCGCAGTTTTTGTATTTTAATTTTTGATCGGGATTATTATTTGGTAAAGTATGACTGGTAAAAGATTTTTTTTAACTAGTTTAATATTGGTTTTGGGAATGCTACTTGTGTTTGGCATGACTGTATTTGTGGTGGATCCGTTTTTCCACTATAGAGCCCCTGACAAGAGCCTGTATTACAAGCTTTATGATCAGAGGTCACAAAATGACGGCATCACCAGATTTTTTGACTATGACAGTATCATTACCGGAACTTCAATGGCTGAGAATTTTAAGGCTTCAACCTTTGATGAACTAATGGATACCAAGTCCATAAAGGTTTCATATTCCGGAGCAACCTATAAGGAGCTTAACGATAATCTTAAGGTTGCCTACGAATCAGGCCATGAGGTCAGATATGTGCTGCGCCCGCTTGATTATTCACTTCTCATAGTAGATAAGGATGAGATCAGGACGGATATGGGAGAGTACCCCGTTTGGCTTACCAACAACAAT
This sequence comes from uncultured Butyrivibrio sp., assembly GCF_947169445.1. Lineage (GTDB taxonomy): Bacteria > Bacillota > Clostridia > Lachnospirales > Lachnospiraceae > Butyrivibrio. Next base: position 74,196 of record NZ_CAMVPU010000012.1, read on the forward strand.
CCCTTTGATGATGTTAAGTATCTGCTTAATCGTGAGGTTATAATAAATTATACTTTACCTGTGCTTTCAGGATTTTTTAAGGGACAGGAAGGCGGTTATACAAGCTTTGATGAGTATAGTTATACCGGTGATCAGAATACCTTTTGTAAACAAAATGCTCTGATAGGAATCGAGTATTTTACAGATGATGCTGTGCAGCTCCCTGCATCGGAAGATGATATAAACGTGCTGTCGCAGAATATGGAGCAGAATGTTGTTGCCCTGGCAAGGCAGCATCCTGAGACAACATTTTTATATTTTTTCCCGCCATATTCCATGGCGTACTGGGGAAAGCTTAGAAACGAAGGCAATCTGGAACAGATGCTTGATTATAAGAAACTGGCTATTGATCAGATGCTTGAGTGTGATAACATCCATATTTACAGCTTCAGTCTGTATGCAGATATAACTGAAAACCTTGAGAATTACAGGGATATGGCGCATTATTCTCCAGAAGTCAACGAGATGATAATAGAGAATATCGCAGCGGCGGAAAAAGCGTCTGAGGATCATTATCCGCAATATGGCAGGATAACCCGTTCCAATGTGGAGGATTATCTTGAGATGGAAAAGAATTACTTAGAAACTTTTGACTACACTAAACTGCTTGAAGAGGAATAAATATGTGCGGAATAGCGGGACTTATAGGCTTTAAGGCAGATGCAAGAGATAATATACACAGAATGAATGAGAGAATGCTTCATCGAGGACCTGATGATGAGGGCATTTTCATAAGTAACGATAAAAAGGTTGCTTTGGGGCACAGAAGACTTTCTATTCTGGATCTGTCACAAAATGGTGCTCAGCCGATGGTTTCCCATAGCGGGAAAATGGTGATGGTCTACAATGGAGAAATCTATAACAATAAAGTCCTTAAGGACAGGCTCTTAAAAGAAGGAAAAGTATCTGAATTCAGAGGAACCTCAGATACAGAGGTTCTTTTGGAAGCAATAGAGCATTACGGCATTAAGGAAGCTCTTATTCAGAGTAAGGGAATGTTCGGAATTGCTGTCTATGACAAGGAGAAAAACACAGTAACTCTTGCAAGGGACAGAGTGGGTGAGAAACCGCTTTATTATGGCATTGTGGGAGGCGCCTTTGCTTTTGCTTCTGATATAGGGTGCCTTAGGATTGTTGATGATTTTGATAATGCCATAAACACAGATGTTTTGGATATATATTTTACTGAAGGCTATATTCCTGCTCCCTATTCAATTTATAAGGGGATAAGCAAGCTTGAAGCAGGAACCTTCATGACAGTAGATGTTGATAGCTTTGAAACTCATACTGAGAGCTACTGGTCAATGATGGAAGTGGCTAAAAGAGGTCAAAATAATCAGTTTAAGGGAACCAGACAGGAAGCTGCCGATGAACTTGAAAGACTGCTCAAGGATTCCATCAGGGATCAGATGGTGGCAGATGTTCCTGTTGGAGCTTTCCTTTCAGCAGGTATAGACAGCAGCACCATTGTAGCGCTTATGCAGGAGCTTGCACCAGGTAAGGTTCGTACTTTTACCATCGGTATGGAGGATAAGGCATACAATGAAGCTGTGATCGCAGGACAGATAGCGCAGCATCTTGGAACACAGCATACGGAGCAGTACATAACAGAAAATGACGCCAAGAAGGTAATTCCGGGACTTGCTAAGATGTTTGGAGAACCCTTTGCTGACTCTTCGCAGATACCAACATATCTTGTCAGCAAAATGACAAGAGAGCATGTGACAGTATCTCTGTCCGGAGATGCGGGAGATGAGCTCTTTTGCGGATATACCTCATATGCTTCCATTAGCAGGATCTGGGGCAAGATGCACGGTGTGCCATACTGGATCAGAAAACCTGTCAGCAGCCTTGTGCTTCACAGCCCTCTCATAAATAAGGATATTTACAGGATAAAGGGCACACTTCTTGGAGCTAAAGGACCTTGCGACATTCATAGAATGGAGCATGAGACTGATCCGATAACACCTAAGATTGCACTTACAAATGGAAATATCCCATATAAGTATACAGAACTTCCAAATGATTACATGGACGAAGTTAACCACGAATGTATGCTTATGGATATGCTGGTCTACCATCCTGATGATATTCTGGTCAAGGTAGATAGAACAGCCATGGCGGTGTCTCTTGAAACCCGTGTTCCGATGCTGGATCGTGACGTGGTGGAATTTGCATGGACTCTTCCGATCGATTACCTCAAGCAGGGAGATGTTGGCAAGCTGGTTCTAAGGGATGTCTTATACAAGTATGTTCCAAGGCAGCTTATGGAAAGACCTAAGAAGGGATTTTCTATTCCAATAGAAAAATGGCTTCTTGAGCCGCAGCTTAGGTCCTGGGCAGAGAGTCTTATCAGTGATGAGAAGATAAAGGCGCAGGGAATTTTGAATCCGGAGATTGTAAGGAAAATCTGGACTGATTTTACAGAAAGAGGAATATATAGGATCCAGATATGGTATATCCTCATGTTCCAGCAGTGGTATGAGAATGAGTATACAACAGGGTTACTGTTCAGATAGAAATGTGCACTAAGCTGCGCATTTCGTGAGAACTTGATGCAGAACTATACAGGAGCAAATTGTACAAGATAGCCCATCTAGGGTATAATGTGCTTAATTGTATGTATTATCTTATGAAGGTGACAGTGTATGATAATTATTCAGCTTAAGGGCGGTCTGGGCAATCAGATGTTCCAGTATGCTTTGTATATGGAATTAAAGAGCAGAGGCAAGGAAGTTAAGATTGATGACGAGACCGGCTTTGTGGATGATAAGCTTAGAATCCCTGTTTTGCAGAGATTCGGAATAGAGTATGACAGAGCCACAAGGGAAGAGGTTGTGCAGATAACTGATTCCAAGATGGATATCTTTAGCCGTATCAGGAGGAAGCTCACAGGCAGGAAAACCTTTAGGATAGATGAGGAATCAGGACTCTTTGATCCTAAGATTTTAGAGCTTGATGAAGCTTACCTTGTGGGCTACTGGCAGAGTGACAAATATTTTCCAAGTGAAGATGTTAAGGCACAGCTTAAGGAGACCTTTGAGAAGCGTCCGCAGGAAATCATGCAGGACAGCGTTAGCTGGACTACTCTACAGCAGATAGAATGCTGTGAATCAGTGAGCCTTCACATCAGAAGAACAGACTATATAGATGAGGAGCACATCCATATTCATAATATATGCACCGAGAATTACTATAAGAGTGCTATAGACAGCATCAGAAAGCGGTATCCGGGAGCTGTATTCTTTATATTCACTGATGACAAGGAATGGTGCAAGGAGCATTTCCGTGGACCTAAGTTCTTTGTGGTTGAATTGGATGAGAATATCAATACAGATATTGCCGAGATGATGCTTATGAGTAAGTGTAAGCACCACATCATGGCTAACAGTTCCTTTAGCTGGTGGTCTGCTTGGCTCAACGATAATCCGGGCAAAATAGTGATCGCGCCTGAGAAGTGGATCAATAACAGAAAAATGGATGACATCTATACAGACAGAATGACTAAGATGGCCATCTAAAGTGATGCATGTATTCAAGCTATGTATATGCCATTAATAAAAAATAGATAGGAAATAAAAATGAGCAACAACACTGAATCCAAGAAGATATCACTTCTTGCGAAGATTAGGTTTATATTTGATAAAAAGCAAAAAGGACAGCTGGTAGTACTGGCTGTCCTTATACTGATTGGTGGTATTTTTGAGACTCTGGGAGTATCCATGATGCTTCCTGTGGTTTCGATAATACTCAATCCTGATGCACTTCACGAAAGCATCAATAAGGTTCCTGTACTTAAAAATATTGTGGATACCTTTGGCCTTCAGGATGATAAGAGAATGGCGATCACGCTGCTTCTTATCATGATCATTTTATTTGTGGTTAAAAACTTGTATCTGCTGTTTTTGGTACATAAGCAGAATGACTTTATCTCTCACGCGAGAAACGACATGATCAGCCGTGTCCTTAGAGAGTTTCTTAACAGACCTTATGAGGATTATCTTGGCGCTGATATTCCTACAGTTTTTAGAATTACAGACAGTGATATTCCGAGACTGTTTAACCTGATGCTGGCTCTTTTGCAGCTGTGTACTGAGCTTGTAGTATCTGTCAGCCTGGGCCTTGTACTTCTTCGTGTTAACTGGAGCATGACAGTTATGATAGTTCTGGTACTTATAGTGCTTACTATCATCAACACCAAGCTTCTTAAGCCTAAGCTCAACGATATAGGGCGCGTTAGTCAGGAGATTCAGTCCAGGATTGCCAAGTGGAGAATTGAAGCTATCTATGGACTTAAGGATGTTAAGGTCTTAAACAGACAGGATTTCTTTATCAGAAATTACTATGAATCAGGTAAAGTTGGGGCAGATCTGTCCAGAAACTATGCAGTTCTTAATTCTGTTCCCAGATCAATGATCGAAACTGTTTTTATGGCTGTTGTCCTTTTGTTTATCCTTGTTTACATTGCAAGGGGAGGAGATGCGACACTCTTGCTTCCTCAGCTTACAGCCTTTGGTGTTGCGGCAATCAGAATTATGCCTTCAGCCAACAGAATTAATACTTATATCACAGAGATAGCCTATAACCAGTATAGCCTTGATTATGTGTACAATAATCTCACAGAGTCCATGAAGACTGACAAGGCTATGCGTGCTGAGAGAAGTGCCATTGCAGGCCCTCCTCTTAAACTTCAAAAAGAAATTGAGCTTAAGAATATTACCTTTGCATACCCTGATGCTGAAAGCAACATCTTTACCGACGCAAATATGCTTGTTCCCAAGGGCAAGTCTGTAGGTATCATGGGAGCATCAGGTGCAGGAAAATCAACAATTGTGGATATTTTGCTCGGACTTCTTCACATTCAGGGCGGCGAGATTCTGTGTGATGGTACAAATGTATTTAGTAATTATGATTCATGGCTTGCACAGATAGGATATATTCCTCAGACAATTTACATGGTGGATGAGTCAATAAGGGACAATATTGCTTTCGGTATAGATTCTGACAAGATTGATGAAGACAGAATCTGGGAAGTAATGGAAGAGGCCCAGCTGGCAGATTTCGTCAGAACTCTCCCTGAGGGACTTGATACCAAGATTGGAGACAGAGGAGTTCGCTTATCAGGTGGACAGAGGCAGAGAATTGGTATTGCGAGAGCTCTTTATCACAATCCTGAAATCCTTGTCTTTGATGAGGCTACAAGTGCTCTTGATAATGAGACAGAGGCAGCAGTTATGGAGGCTATCAACAGCTTCCATGGCAAAAAGACAATGGTTATCATTGCCCACAGACTTAATACAATTGCTAATTGCGATCTTATTTACGAGGTCAGCAATGAGAAAATTCAGAGAACTACTTTGGCCGGGCGTACAATTATTCAGTAATTGGCGCTTTGGATTTTTGCTTTAAATAGGCAGAGTGGAAAGCGATTCATGAACAGGACGGATACTTTTTTTCTAATACACAATTACAATACAGTTCCTACAGAGCTTTTGGAGTATTGCAGGGATTATCTTATAATGGATGCTTCCGAGGATGGAGATACCAGGAAAAAGCTTGATGAACTGGGATTAAAATATGTAAGCGTAGATAATACGGGACACAATCTCACCAGCTATTTTCATTTCTTTATAGACCATTATGATGAGCTGCCGGAGTGGATAGCTCTTTTGAAAGGAAATATCATAGGGAGACATTTGTCCAAGGAATTTTTTGACAGAGTCTACGACAACAAGTGGTTTACCTATCTGTATCAGGATACATCAATGTGGGAACGCTACAAAAAAGGTGGGGATCCGGGCTCTATAGCTTCGCTTCTTAGTGAAGAAGGCTATATAGAGGAAAATAATTCCTGGTACATGAATGAGAATCACTCCTACAGATATTTTTATGACATGGATGATTTCTACAGATTTGTCTACAAGGATCCTGTGGTTCCAAGGCACTGTGCCTTTAGCCCGGGAGGCTGCTATATAGTTAATAAGGCGCAGATTCTCAAGAACTCCAAAACATTTTACAAGAATCTGAACACTCTGATGGAATACAGGAAAGAGTACAATTTTCCTGCAGAGGCGTATCTTGTGGAAAGACTTCTTCCTTGGATTTTTACTTCCAGATACGAGGTAAATTCCTGGATGGAGGATGAAGAGAAGTTTAAAGAAATGCTGATTAAATGTGAGAAGGCAGTTGAGGCTCACAGACAGTGGGACAGCCTTAGATTTAAGAAATATAGGAAAATGCTTGGAGCAAAGGCTCCCGATTTTTGGGAAGGCCTGATTTGAAAATATGATAGGAACTGAACTTATAAAAGGATATGGCCTTGGGAACCAGCTTTTCTTTTACCTGACAGTAAGATGTCTGGCCAAGGAGAAGGGCGTGGAGTATGGATTTGTTAATCCCGGGCAGATAGGCAATGTTTTTCATTCCAATAAGGGTATGTACTTCATGGATATTGATATGGGAAAAGAGATATCCAGAGAAGAGATGAAGAACTATACCATCTACCACGAGCAGGAAGACAGGCTCTATATGGGAAATTCCGTCCATGATATGACCAACGGATGCTATATTAGCGGAGCTGATTCCCATCTTCCGGAAGTTTCCGATAATACCCTCATCTATGGCAATATGCAGGCTCAGGAATACTTTGAGAAATACAGGGATGAGATAAGGAATTGGTTGCATGTAAGGGAAGAAGCGGAGAGCTATGAATACACCGCTGATGATCTGTGCATCATAAATCTGCGCGGTGGAGAGTACACCAGTTGTCCGGAGCTGTACCTTGACAGAAGATATTTTTTGAACGCAATAAAGAATATGAAAAAAATAAACCCTGCCATGCGTTTTATGGTGGTTACTGAGGATGAAGAGGCGGCCAAAAAGGTCCTTCCTGAGTATGAGTGTCATCATTTTGACATGGGTAAGGACTATGTGACTATAAAAAATGCCAGATACCTGATCTTATCGAATTCCTCTTTTTCATTAATGCCGGTGTTATCCAGCACGGAGCTTAAGTATGCAATTGCTCCCAAGTACTGGGCAAGACATAATATATCCGACGGCTTCTGGTCATCTGAGCAGAATATTTATAGTTTTTTGACCTATCAGGATAAAAAAGGAAAACTCTACAGTGCAGATGAGTGCAAGGCTGAGCTTGAGAAGTACAAAAAGACGTCACGCCTATATGCCGGAAAAAATGTAAGGCCCGGTAAATTTAGGACATTTTGTCAAAATATTAGAAGAAGATTTATTTATGGATGGTTTTTCCTAAAGAAAATGTGGAGAAGCTTTGAGCGCAGAACCGGGATTATTAAGACATACAGTTACTGTTCAGACAGAAATGCGCACTGTGCTGCGCATTTCGTGAGAAAGTGATTCAGGAGTGAGCGCATTCCTTCGACGAAGTCGAATTGGAATGAATGCGCGAATCAGTTACTGGAGGGAGCTGCAAGCGAGTGAACAGTAACGACATACAAAGCGTGATGATGTTTGATTGAGATAAAGAGATATTTTTGTAGAAATGGAAATATATGAGTAGCAAGGGAAAGATAAAACTTCCAAATGTAACGCTTGTTGCCATGACGAGTGTGGATATATACGAAACTGTACAGGCAATGAAGTACAGTATGCGGGGGATAGAGTTTGGTGACGTTGTGCTTATAACTCACAAAAAGCCCTGGTACCTTCCGGGGGAGATACGCTATAGCCACACTGATATACTGGATGATATTGATAAGTTTAATTATAAGATGACCTATGAACTAGGCGACCACATACATACAGATTTTGCACTTATAGTTCATGCTGATGGATTTGTTATCCATCCGGAGAACTGGAGAGATGAGTTTCTTGACTATGACTATATAGGTTCTCCATGGCCGCTGCCTAAGAATGACTATGCTTACAGAGATAGTAAAGGAAATATCTGCCGCGTGGGTAATTCTGTTTCCATAAGGTCAAAACGACTCATGGATTTCCCCAAAGAGCATGATCTTCCCTGGGTTAAGGTCTATGATGGTTTTTACAATGAGGATATTTTTATTTGCTGCCATTCCAAGAATTTAATGGAAGAAGCAGGCCTTAAGTGGGCACCCTTCGAGCTGGCACTTAAGTTTGGAAGAGAGCATCCGCTTCCGGAAAATAAGGGACTTGAGCCCTTTATATTTCATAAGTGGTGGGGAGAAAACAAGGATTATCCAAGGTTTTATAGCCCCAAGAAGCGTTTGAAAATGGCGATAAGACCACTTCTTTTCTGGAGAAGGACCAGGAAGTGGAAAATGGAGCATAATATAACATGAATTTTTCTGTTATTGTCCCGGTTCATAATGCTGAAAACTATATAAAAGAGCTGATGGATTCTCTTTTGACTCAGGATTTTTATGAGATCATCCTGATTGAAAATGGTTCAGAGGATAACAGCCCCGCTATCTGCGATGATTACTCGGAGAAAGAGGCGAATGTTTCATGCTATCACTATGGCAGGATTGGAGCCTTCAGAGCCAGACGAGAGGGAATCAAAAAGGCAAGTGGAGATTATCTTTTGTTTGCTGATGCAGATGATGTTGTATCTTCCACTATGCGTATCGATCTTTTGGCATGCCTTGACTACTGGCAGCATGAGGGAACTGTTCCTGACATTATTCTGTACAATGCTGCTGACTATAACAAAAGAGATAACAAGCTCTTTTCCTTCCCTTTTGATGACAGAACGCTTTATCAGGGAGATGAGAAAAATGCGTTCTACAAGGTGATGTGCGGCGGTGATAGCTTAAATGCCATGTGGAATAAGGCGATAAAGAGGAACTTTGCGGAAGAAACTGAGACTTTTACCGGGCTTATGCTGAGCTTTGGAGAGGATCTTCTGCAGACTGCAGAGTATCTGGATAAGGCAAAGTCTCTTGTGTATCTGGACAAGGCTTTGTATTATTACAGAGAAAATAATGAAGGGCTTACGGGCTCCTATCATGAGCAGTATATGGCAGACCAGATAAATGCATGGCAGCTGTTTGATGAATATGCGGACAGGTGGGCTGACAGTTCTGATAATTACAGGCAAATAATATCTCAGAGGAAGGCCCTTACCTGCACTATAGGTGCAACGCAGCTTATTTATGCCAGACTTTCTTTTGGAATAAAGAGGAAAAGATTGGGAAGTCTTTTAAACAGTCCTTTCTACAGAGAGTATGCTTTTGGGGATTTGCCTTCCTGGGCACCTGAAGAAGCTGTATTTGTGCATGGCATGCAGATGAGCAGCAGAGCCTATGACAAGCTTCTTAGATCAGCAGTTATCCATGATGTTAAGGCTGCTGTCAAAAAGATGATCGGAAGATAGATTTTACGAGGATTTTAAGATGGTATACGATTGTGTCCCTTTTTTTAACGAAGTGGATATTTTGAAATTAAGACTAAATATATTAAGCCCCTATGTGGACAGATTTATTATAGAAGAAGCTACTATGACCTTTTCCGGAGAGGAAAAGGAGCTTTGTTTCGAAAAATACAAAGATTGTTTCAAGGAATTTCTGGATAAGATAACCTACGTGGTGGTCAGAGATACTCCGATAGAGGCAGTTACTCATGAGAGAGATTATTTTCAGAAGAATTATCTTTTGAAGGGATTAAAAGAGGTAGGAGCAACTGAGGATGATGTTGTGATATTCGGAGATGTGGATGAAATCCCCAATCCGGATGTACTTCAGAAGATTATTCAGAACTTTGATAAGGATAAAGTTTATCACCTGGCGCAGCGTAATTTCTATGCTTTTCTCAATATGGAAGAAAAATCAGGAAAGCTTTTATCAATAACCGGGGAGTTTCCGCAGATTGCGGAAGCAGACAGAAAGTGGCTTGGTACAAAGGTAACCAGCATCAAGAATATACCAAGTGAGGGAATTGTTCGCTTGAGGGATCTGATAAAACCTGAGGATCCCCGGTCAGTAAGAGTTTCTGATGGAGGCTGGCATTTCGGATACATGGGAGGAAAGGGTGAGACTAATCCGGTAAAGAGGATTGGTGTCAAGGTTAAGGCCGCTGCCCACCAGGAGTATAACGACAGAGAGATTCTGGCAGAGACTATGGACAGATTGATCCTGGGACAGGATATTTTTGGTAGGGATGCGAGATTTGAGAGAGTGGAGATTGACGATACCTATCCGAAATTCCTAAGAGTTCACATTGAAAGCTACGATTTTTTGGTGATGCCAAAGATATCAGCCTTATCAAGGCTATATCACAAGTTAGATATCACTGCCGGACGTTTTTGCAGAAAGGCTTATCATAAGATTCTTAGGACTATCAGACGATGAGATCAGTTGTTGGGGATTTATTGTTTTATGAATTTTTTGGATGAGAATGTTCTAAAGAAAATAGCAAACAGACTGTTTTATGTAGCTCTTTTAATAGAATTGGTGCTGATGATTGTGGAAAAGAGTGAGCTTTATTTTCCCTATGAGAGCTATGTATTCAGAGTGACCTTTGTTCTTACTTTTTTTGCAGTTATTATCAGCAGACATGAGAAGAAAGAGTGGTTTCTTATAGCCTGTGTATGGGTGTTTACCTTTGCGTGCTATAGACTTACCGGGAAAAATGATCTTTTACGGTTTGCAACATTCATAATGGCTGCCAAGAATATCAATCTTGGAAAGACCATGAAGGTAAGCCTTTATGTATCACTTGCTGGTTTTGCGACGATTGCACTTTTATCAGTACTGGGAGTTCTTGGTCAGGTCTACATGGTAACTGACTATGGCAGGGACAATGCTCAGGAGCTGCGTTATGTTTTTGGTTTTGGCCATCCCAATACCCTTTGGGGATGCGTATATGCTCTTATGCTTTTGTGGCTCTGGGTATATGGCAGTAAGGCCAAGTGGTGGAAATATGCTGCTTTGCTGGTCATAAGTCTTTTGACAGGCGTGGTTACTGCATCAAGAACAGGGCTTCTTATCAGTACCTTCACATTTGTATTGGCTTTGGTAGTAAGATATTTCCCTATGATCAGCAACAAGAAGTGGTTTTACGCTCTGACAGGGCTTTTATCACCGGTTTTCTGTGTGCTTTTTTCTATCTGGGGAGCGGCTGTAAGCTATGTTCCAAGGTATGCGTGGGAACATAGACATTATGAGCTGATAACTTTTATTGATGAACTTATAAATAACAGAATGCAGAATCTTTACAGAGATAACGGCAGACATTCAGGGGCATTGGTGAGCTGGAAGCTTTTCTCGGATCATCAGAGTGTTGAGTATTTTGACATGGGATGGGTAAGGCTGTTTTACTGGTATGGTATTATTCCAACGGGTTTGATCTGCATTCTTTTAGTTGTTTTTATCTATATTTGCTATAAGAGAAGAGATGCCTGGAGCATGGTATTATTTATCTCACTGTCTGTTTATACTGTTATTGAGGCAACTTTTGTTTCGGTATATATCGGGCGTAATATGCTGCTTCCTGTAATGGGAGTATATCTGGGATCTCTTTTTGAAAAGGAAAAAAATAAATGTCACTTAAAACCAAAAAAATAATTTTTTATATTATGATGGCCGTAGCATTTACTGCGGTGGCGATATATCAGTTTCTGACTCCCTACCTGTCTGATGATATTATTTACATGGACGAGGTAAGAAAGGCTGGGAGCTTCTTTGAGCTTTTTAGTCAGGAAGCAAATCAGTGGGTAAGTCATACCGGAAGAAGTGTTTCACACATTATTCTCAGGATTTTTTTGTATATTGGTAATAAGGGAATATTCAATATCGTTGCAAGTGCGGTATTTCTTTTACTGTCACTTCTTATCTACCTGAATGTGTTTTCAAGAAAAGAGTATGATATAAGGCTCTACGGATTTATTCTGGTGATGCTGTGGTTCTTCGACCCGGCTATTGCCAATACGGTATTCTGGATGGACGGAGCATGCAACTATCTGTTTACGACCACTATTGTTATGGGCTTTATCACGCTGTACAGACTTGGATTTAAGGATGGTAAAAACAGCGCAGGCTATGCGGTTTTATTGTTTATTTTGGGAATAGCAGCCGGCTGGTGTAATGAGAATACTTCCGGCGGTGTTATTTTGTTTGTTCTGATTGAGCTTATTTATCACTACATTCTGAATAAAAAGAGTTTTTCTTATGTAAAGCCATGGATGATAACCGGATTTTTGGGTTGTCTTTTTGGGTTTGTAATGATGATAGTTGCTCCCGGTAATTATGGGCGACTTGCTGTTACAGAGGAAGAGCATACGGGACTTTTAGCTTTACTTGCCAGGTTCCTTAAGATAACTCTGAATATCAAGAATGGTTATCCGGTGCTGGTTGCAGCTTTTATTGTTTGCATTATTCTGATTTTGTACTGCTTTGATAAGTCCGAGGAAAGAAGCCGTAATCTTCTTAGAATGGCTATGTTTGGCATATTGTTTGTGGCTACCTGCTATGCACTTATCATGGTGCCATCTTCTGAACTCAGGTCCTACTACGGAGCCAGTATCTTTATTATGACGGCCATAGCTCAGGGAATAAGCGTTTTGTCCACATCCGGAGAAAAACTATTACAGGCTCTTTTGACAGCAATAGTCTCTGTGTACTGCATGCTGTTTGTACTTTCCTATTTCGATGATGGAGCGAATCTCGCCAGAATAAAGAGAGAAACTGATGAAAGAGATGCATATCTGACTTCTGTCTGCGTTGAAGGCGGTGAAGATGTGTATGCACCGATGCTCAGGCCTCTTTGGCAGACCAGATTTTCTGCAGCTTACGAGGTGGATATTCAGGAGGACTGGCAGTTCTGGATTAATTTCTTTTTATCCCAGCATTATGGGCTTGGAACCATAAGCGGCGTGGACAGGGAAGAATGGACAGAGTATTAAAGAGCCATAGATTTGAGGAAGTTTTTATATGCCAATAGATAGTAGTAAAATTAGCGTCAGTATCATTATTCCTGTGTATCAGGGCAAGGACACACTAGAGAGGTGTGTTTGTTCCTGTTTGAGCCAAAAAAATATAGCTGCCGAGGAGATTGAGCTGATAATTGTGGATGATGGTTCTACTGACGAAAGCGGCAGTATTGCTGATAAACTTGCCCTTGAGGACGAAGGTGGCAGGATAAAAGTGATACACACTGATAACCACGGTGTATCTCATGCCAGAAATACCGGAATAGAAAGTGCAACCGGAAGATTTGTTGCATTTGTGGATTCGGATGATTACCTGACAGAGGATCATTTGTCCAAGCTCATCAAGTATGCAGACGAGGAAACTCTTATAGTAGATGAGACCGATAGCTATGCAGCTGCAATGAAGATAAATGGCTTTAATTATATTGAAAATGCAATCCTTAATCAGGATACCCATGTGTGGGGAAAGCTTTTCGACAGAAAACTGATCGTGGATGGTAATATACGCTTCGAAGAGGGACTTACCATTGGCGAGGATCTTTTGTTTCTGATGGATGTAGCTACTTTCATAGGGAAGAAGCGAGTAATCAGGTGCATAGCTGAGAGCTCCTACGTGTATACTGAAAATGAAAACAGTGCCATGAACAGAGCTTTTAAGCCGAGCTACTTAGACCAGCTGATCTGCTGGAAGAAGGCTGAGGAAAAGCTTTTTAGTATAAGAGAATATGTATCGCCCTATGCTTTTGTAAGCGTAGGAGTATCGCAGATCCTTACAGCTTTATTGGTGGTGGGAAAAGTAGCTGTCCAGGGAGATGATCGTGATAAAAAGCTCGACGAAACGGCGATTTCGAAGGTGAAAGAGCAGATTGATCATGCGCTTAAGACGAGGGGCGTTTTTGCAGCACTTTCTTTTGGGCATAAGCTTAAGGTAATTGTATTCAGGTGTAATCCTGATTGGTATTTAAGGCTATATTCAAGGCATAAAAGTGCCTGATGAAGGGGAGAATATGGATTTAGGAAGACCAATTATTCTATATATGCATGCGGGTTCAGGTAATCACGGATGCGAAGCGATTGTAAACAGTACGCTGAAACTCATTGCAGCCAAAAGGAATGAGGCAGGTGTTTCAGATCAACTGCCGGTTCTTGTGGTTACAAACAGTGTTGATGAAGACAGAAAGTATTCATTAGGTGCTTTGGAGAAGGCTGGTCTGTGTCATCTTGTGGAAGACAGGCATATAGACAGAAAGCTCCTTCCGCACATTTTTTATTATGTTTACAGAAAGGTATCCGGGGACAGAGAATCTTTCCTCAGATACAAGTACAAGGATGCCTTCAGAGAGTATGATAAATTAATGGCTTCTTATAGGAATAAGCATCCGGAGCAGATAGAGGCCTTAAGCAAACAGCCACTGGCAGTTTCTATCGGAGGAGACAACTACTGCTATCCGGAGATGGTTGATGATCTTATTCTTGCTCATAACGTGTTTAGAAAAAAAGGCTTTGAGACTGTGCTGTGGGGCTGTTCTATTGAGCCAGAGTCTTTATCTGACAAGAATCTGGTGAAGGACCTTCAGGAGTACAAAAAGATTTATGCCAGAGAATCCATTTCTTATAAAGCTCTTTTGGATGCAGGAATTCCAAAGGATAAGCTTGTCCTTAGAAAAGATCCGGCTTTTGAGCTTATTACTGAGAAAGTAACGCTTCCAAAAGCCTTTGTTCCGGGAAATACTGTCGGTATTAACTTAAGCCCTATGGTTCAGAATAAGGAAAAGGTTCCCGGAGTTACGATAGAGAGCTATAGGAATTTTATAAGGTACATCCTTGATAATACTGATCAGAACATAGCACTGATACCTCACGTGGTTTGGGGAAGTAACGATGACCGAAGGCCACTTGAGGAACTTTTCCTTGAGTTTAAGGATACGAAGAGAGTTGCGATGATTGGTGATGCTCCTGCAACAGAGCTAAAGGGTTACATCGCTATGTGCAGTTTTTTTGTGGGGGCAAGAACTCACTCAACTATTGCGGCTTATAGCAGCAATGTGCCGACGCTGGTCATAGGATATTCTGTAAAGAGTAGAGGAATTGCGACAGATCTTTTTGGAACCTATGATAACTATGTGCTTCCGGTGCAGGAAATCGAGGATTCAGATTCCATAATTAATGCCTATAAATGGATTATGGAAAAAGTGAAGAAATAATGTATATTAAGTACGTCTGTGTATGAATTGATGACGTACTTTGGGAGTTTGGGGAATGATTATAGTAAAAATTGCAGGCGGTCTTGGAAATCAGATGCAGCAGTATGCGGTGTATAGGAAGCTTCTTGACCTTGGAAAAGAGGTTAAGCTTGATCTTTCATGGTTTGATCCCAAGATACAGGAAAAGATGCTGGCAAAAAGGGATTTTGAATTATCCTTGTTCAAGGACCTGCCTTACGAAATAGCAACCAAGCAGGAGATTGATGCACTGATAGGACAGAGCTCAGTTCAGAAGCTTGCCGGTAAGGTTATGAAAAAACTGGGGCTTCGTGAAACAGATAATGAGAATGTTTTTGTAGAAACCAAGATGTATCATCCTGAGATATTTGATTTTGATGACAAATATGTAGAGGGTTATTTTGCCTGCCAGAAGTATTATGGGGACATCATGGATGAGCTAAGCAGGCTCTTTGTTTTTCCTGAGCATTCTACGGCGCAGTTTCAGCAGAGGAACATGGTGCTCGCTTCCAAGATGGATAAGGAGAATTCTGTCAGTGTCCACATCAGAAGAGGAGATTATCTTTCTCCTGAGAATATAAAGGTTCTGGGGAATATTGCTACAGAACAGTACTATGACAGCGCCATGAATTATTTCAGGGAAAAATATGAAAATGTGCATTTTTACATTTTTACAAGTGACCATGAATATGCAAGAGAGCATTACTCTGACGAATCCCAGTATACGATAATTGACTGGAACACTGGGAAGAACAGTGTGCTGGATCTGATGCTCATGAGCCACTGTAAGGGCAATATCTGTGCTAATTCGACCTTCAGCTTCTGGGGAGCACGGCTTAATCAAAGACCTGACAGAGAAATCATCAGAACAGCCACTATGCGTAATAACCAGCATTGTGACCCGGATATCATGCATGATTACTGGAAGGGATGGATCCTTATAGACAATATGGGGAATATTGTCTGATTCAGAAAGCAAATGACATGGCAAATTAAGCTTTTTGTCGTGGAAAAGAGGTTTTTTTGGGAAGAGTTAAATCCGCCACAAGAAATATAATGTTTGGATATATAGGGCAATGTGCGACTATGCTGTTGTCCTTTATTCTTCGTAAGATTTTTGTCCTGTATCTTAGCGAGACACTGCTTGGTGTAAACAGTCTTTACACCAATGTGCTTTCGATTTTAAATATGGCAGAGCTTGGAATCGGTACAGCTCTTAATTTCAGCCTTTACGGTCCTGTCGCCAGGGGTGAAAAGGAAAAGATCAAGTCCTATATGCAGATGTATAGGAAGGCTTATCATACTATTGCCATTGTTGTGGCGGTGCTTGGACTTTTACTTACGCCTTTTCTTAAATATCTGGTTAAAAATCCTGAGGGAGTTACCACCAGTGATCTTACACTCTTTTACTTTATCTTTTTGTTTAACACGGTCAGCAGCTATTTTGTGGCCTATAAATACAGTCTCATAAATGCTGAGCAAAAGAACTATATCCAGACCAATATCATTACTATAACCAAGATATTTACAGTTGTTTTTCAGATTGTTGTACTTGTCATTACAAAGAATTTTTATCTTTTCCTGATAACAGACGCTGTAATACAGCTTATTCAGAAGGTTTTCGTTTCAAGATTTCTTGATAATATGTACCCGTATCTTAGGGAAAAGAATGTTGAGAAGCTGGATAAGGCTGAGAGTGATGAGATATGGTCCAAGACCAAGGCCCTTGTTTTTCATAAGGTTGGTGATGTGGCAAGACTTCAGACGGATGCTATCATTATCTCGTCACTTATTGAAGTTGGTATGACCGGAGTAGTTGATAATTACAATATGGTTATCAGCTCAATCTCCAATTTCGTCAATATCATTTTTAATTCGGTTATTTCAAGCCTTGGAAACCTTATTGCAACTGAGTCCAAAGAAAAACAGTTCTCGATGTTCAGGGTTTACAGATTTTTTGCATCCTGGGTGTATGGCTTTTCCTGTGTGGGCTTTATGGTTCTTTTAACACCACTTGTAAGGCTGTGGCTGGGGGATTCATGGATCCTGGCTCCTGCGGCGGTTTACTGTATTTTGACGGATTACTATTTTAAAGGGGACAGGATTGTCCTTAGTAATTACAAGACGGCAGCAGGTGTTTTTGAGCAGGATAAGTATCTGGCGCTTAT
>NZ_CAMVPU010000013.1 GCF_947169445.1 uncultured Butyrivibrio sp.
CAAGGTTCTTTGTTGTTGTCGCTCTCAGCAGCAACTCGTTTAGTATATCGCAGCTCTGATTGTTTGTCAACAACTTTTTTAAATTTCTTTTCCGATGCTTGAAAACGATTACAGGGCCAAAGCCTCTTTCTATTAAGTAACTGTCCTCTCCGCAGCGGGTAGTTAATACTATAGCACCACACTTTTATTAATGCAACATCTTTTTTCATTTGTTTATAAAAGTTTTCTGAATGTAATGTAGCAGTTCATAAAAGGTCGTTAAAACTGTAGATACAATTGCGATATCTGTTACATATTCAATAAGCGCTATGATAAGGCAGGCTTCTGCAATTCCAAGGAGTCCTCCCAGAAATCGATCCGCCGATCCTATTATCGGAATATTTTTTAATTTTCTAAAGGCATTTGCTATCGCTGTCATTATTTTATAAACAACAAAAGCAACCACCAAATAACCAATCTTGGATAAAGCACTGCCAATCTTAATTTCTATGAGGCTGCCTACTATATTAATGGAATAATACACAGCCACAAACGACGCTATGACAGCAATAAGGCCTGTAGCTTCCGCAAACAGGCCATTTTCCCATCCATATGACATTCTCCATAGAATTAAGCAAACAACTACTATAGTTAATACGATCTGTGAAATGTCAAAACTAATCACTTTATTTTCATCCTTCTATAAATCTTTTCTCAATAAGCTCGTCCATATCTTTTAACCGGCTTCTTTTTCTCACTACCATGTTGCATAATACATATTTGCGTCAGAACAATAACAATATTTCTATATAGCCATACATAAATCTAACTATTTCAGATTCATGCTCTCCATACCAACAGATGTAACCAGAGTGAACTTATTTCTGGCACTAGTGGGGATCATGGCTTTAACCGGTGTAGTGAATATACCTTCATATTTATTGTGTCCGGTCATGTCCTTGATCACGCATTCATCTTCGTTATATATAACTATCTGCTTGTTATTAAAAATAATATCTGAATATGCTATGTCAAAATATGTTGTAAGTGCTTTATCCCCGGAAGTGTTATACACCTGAAGTCTATACTCTCCATCCGGAGTGCTGTTGGCAAAAACAAGGCCGATATAATCAGAATCAAAATAAATGGAGCGGACTTCCTCATTGCCCAAAAGATTTTCCGCCTGGCTTACAGGTTTCTGATTACCGGAATAGAACATGATCCTGTCATCTGAAACTGCGATTGCTGTACTGGAATTCATAAACTGCACGTATGGAACAATAACGCCGGGGTAATCATAACCGCTGGCATAATTATCTATAGAGTTCTGGCCTACAGAGCCAAAGTTAAAAAATGCGACACTGGTCTTAATAGCGCCTTCATCCGGATAGAGATAGGATACACACAAAAGTTCAGCATTTGGCGAAAGACTGATTGCTATTGGATAACCGCTGTCCTTCATGGTAGTTTTCATGCTGGCAATTGTCTCGCCGGTGGCACTATAAAGATATATCCATGTAACATCAGTTCCATCCAGAACAGCAGCTACTACTCCCTGTCCCGAAACGCAAAAATCTCTTATGGGCAAGCTGGTATCCACAATCCCCATGGTTCCGCTGGTACTGTTTACGTATATATGATGACCATTGTAATCTCCTATTGCCACTACTGAATTGCAGGTATGTGCGATAGGATGCTGCATTTCATAGGTCTGATTCCATACAGGCTTGCCTTCAGATGAAAAACAACTCACACCATCTTTACTGTACTGGACCGCAAAACCAGCCAGATTGATAACTTTCGCATCGCTTCCTCCAAGATTAGTGGCAATACTGGTCATCACAGCCTCAGAGTACTCTTTGTCTCTCCAGCTTACGTAAATAGCTGCAACTGCAAATATTACCAATGCAGCGATCAAAACTGTTCTGAAAAAGACTTTCAGTTTATGACTACGAATTTTCTCTTTATATGAAACAGCTCCGTCAAAAGAGCTATCGCCATCTTCATCATTATGTCTTTTGGCATATACATTAAAATCCCTTACTTCTGCCAAAACATTGCCTCCTCTATCAAAGATAGGTTGTTCCTATAATACAAGTACAGTGCACATCATCAAAAGATGACTGCACTGTACAAATGATATCACAAAAATAATACATTATCATGAAACTCGCAGTAAATGCGAGTTTCTGTAATCTCGTCCAAGAATAAAAATTATTTAAACTGATAAACGGTTACACTGTCATAGTCTCTCTCAGGTCCGAATACCGCATCAGGGAAGCCTTCCTGATTAATTGAGTTTGGATAAAACTGAGTTTCAAGGCAGAAGCCATCTCTTGGCTTATACTCAGTATTTTCTTTTCCCACTTTGCTCTTTAAGAAATTGCCAACATAAAGCTGGATTCCAGGAAGAGTAGTTGAACATTTAAGAGTAATGCCTGTAGCAGGGCACTTCACAAATGCAGCCTGTCTAAGGGTTCCCTCTGATCCATCAACGCAGAAGTTATGGTCATAGCCGCCAACACACTGAAGCTGCTTTACATCAGCATTAATGTCCTGTCCGATTGTCTTACCCTTGGTAAAATCAAAGACAGTTCCGGCAACATCAGCAATCTCGCCGGTAGGGATAGCTGCAGAATCAATAACAGGAGTGAACTTAGAGCAGTTAAGTGTAAGTTCATGATCCAGTATGCTTCCGGCATTGTGGCCACCGAGATTGAAATAAACATGATTGGTCAGATTGATAAGTGTCTTGGCATCACTTGTTACGTGATAGTGAAGCTCAAGGTTATTATCCTCATCAAGACTGTATTCCAGAGTAAAGACTCTGTTGCCGGAAAATCCAAGATCACCATCAGCTGATTTTAAAGTAAATAATACTGAATTATCTTTTTCTTCTGCATCCCAGATGCGCTTATGGAAACCATTATTCATATCTGTATGAAGGTTATTAGGTCCGTCATTTACCGGAAGATTAAACTCTTTTCCCTCGATAGAATACTTGGCATTTGCAATTCTGTTGGCTGTTGGGCCTACAGTAGCACCAAGGAAACAATCATTGTCAAAATATGCCTTAGGATCATCGTATCCCAGTGCCACATCGACTTTTTTACCGTCCTTAGGTACAAAAATATTCTTGATAGTACATCCATAGTTAAGAACTACCGCTTCCATACCGTTAGAATTGGTAAGGTGGTAAGCGTAAATATCCTCGTTGTTGTTAGTTTTACCCCAAAGCTCTTTTGTCACTGCCATAACTAAGTCCTCCCTTGCTGTATTTACAGCTCTGTTCTGCCTTCAAGCGCTCTTAAAAGTGTCACCTCATCTATGTATTCAAGATCTCCGCCGACGGGAACTCCGCTGGCAATTCTGGTCACCTTGATTCCTGTAGGTTTAATAAGCTTACTGATATACATAGCTGTGGTCTCGCCCTCAAGGCTTGAGTTAGTCGCTACTATTACTTCGTCAACTTCTTCTGTCTGGAGCCTCTGCATCAGTTCAGTAAGTCTGATATCTCCGGGGCCTATTCCAAGCATCGGAGATATTGCTCCATGAAGAACATGATAGACTCCTTCAAACTTGCCCGTCTTCTCATATGCTGCTAAATCTCTTGCATTTTCTACAACCATTATCATCCTGTGATTTCTGTTCTGGTTGCTGCAGATAGGACAGATATCGTCATCAGTGAGAGTGCAGCATACTTTGCAGTAATGCACATTTTCTCTGGCGCTGACAATGGAATCCGCCAGCTTTTTTACTCTGTCTTTTGGTAAATTGATAATGTAAAAAGCCAGTCTCTGTGCGGATTTGCCGCCAATTCCAGGAAGTGAAGAAAGTTCATCTATCAGTCGGTTAATGTGTCCGCTGTAAAGATCCATCAGAAAGGAAATCCTCCGCCCAAACCGCCGGTCATCTTGTTCATCATAGCGCCGCTGGCCTCGTCAGCCTGCTTTATTGCTTCATTAACAGCTGCTACGATCATATCCTGAAGCATTTCTACATCATCTGGATCAACAGCTTCCGGAGAAATATTTACAGACTTAACAGTCTTGTTCCCAAAAACTGTAACTTCTACAGCTCCACCGCCGGATTTAGCAGTGAATTCTTTGGTCTCAAGCTCTTTCTGACTCTCTTCCATCTGACGCTGCATTCTCTGCGCCTGCTTCATCAAATTACTCATATTACCAGGCATTCCGCCGCCTGGAAATCCACCTCTTTTTGCCATTTCTTACATCTCCTTTTCATCTTCTGTAACTATATCAAAATTTATAGCCTGCAAATTAACAAAATTTTCTTCAAACACCTGCTGGGGTTCAATGTATCTGGTCTCAAATTCAATGTGTTTACCCACAGTTTCGTCAAAAAAGGTCTGAAGTTCATCCCTTGATTCGCCTTTTGAATATTTCTCCGCCAGTTGCTTGTTATCAAGAACAATCTGGAGGGTATCGTTATTGCCAAGGCTAAGTCTCGCCCTTTGCAGATAGGTCCTCATCGGATTATCCATCCTGGACAGTAGTTTATTCCAGGAAGCCACCACCGCTTTTATATCATCAGGTACGGCTCTGTCCAGAACCTTTTTTTCCTTAGGAGGCCTTGCCTGGGCGCCGGATGGCATTCCAGCAGAAGCCACAGCCACCTGACCGGTCTGGATTCCTTTTAACAGTTTAGCATTTTCCTGATCATGTTGCTCGAGAATTCTTACGCGATCCTCAAATGCGCCTTCGGAATTGTCCATCTGTGGCTTGCACATCTTGATCAGGGTGATTTCTATTAAAATTCTTTTCTGAGAAGCATAGCGTATCTGGGATGACAGCTCGGAAAAGATCCTGATATATCTAAGTATAGTGTCTGTGTCCGCGGAAGTCGCCTGCTCTTTTAAACTGACAAGGTTGTCCGAGGAAATGTCTATAACATCTTCCATCTGGTCGGAAGCCTGCACCAGCATGAGGTTTCTCAGATACCAGATAAAGTCATTTACAAACTGAGAAAGTTCGCGGCCTTGGATAACAATATCTGAAAGAAGTGTCAGTGCTCCGTTGATGTCCTGGGTATAAAGACTGGAAAAAAGCCTGCTGAAAACTTCTGTATCCACAGCACCAAGGACATTCAGGACTTTGTCATAGGTCAGTTCTTCGCCGTAGTTGAAGGCTATGCACTGATCAAGGAGACTTAGGGAGTCTCTCATGGAGCCGTCTGCAGTCTTGGCAACGTAGCGAAGGGCCCTGTCCTCAACCTTGATTCCTTCGGCATCTACAACCTCTCGAAGCCTTGCCTCGATTGTATCGATGGTAATTCTGTGAAAATCATATCTCTGACATCTGGACAGAATTGTTATTGGAAGTTTCTGAACCTCAGTTGTGGCCAAAATAAACATAACATAAGACGGAGGTTCTTCCAATGTTTTCAAAAGAGCATTGAACGCTCCGGTTGAAAGCATATGAACCTCGTCGATGATGTATACTTTCTTTTTTCCTCGTGTTGGTGAATAGGAAACTTCGTCGATGATCTCTCTGACGTTATCCACACCGTTGTTGGAAGCTGCGTCAATCTCGATTACATTCATGCTGTTGCCGGCTGCAATTTCTTTACACATATCGCATTCGCCGCAGGGGCTGCCATCAACAGGATGCTCGCAGTTAACGGCTCTTGCAAGAATCTTGGCAACAGAAGTCTTACCTGTTCCGCGAGTTCCGCAGAACAGGTAAGCATGTCCAACTCTATCAGATTTGATCTGGTTCTTAAGTGTGGTAACTATGTGATCCTGGCCTTTGACATCTTCAAAGACCGGTGGTCTGAATTTTCTATAAAGTGCTACATAACCCATTAAAATAAATTACTCCGATAACAAAACTTTTTTACTGCTCAAATCACATTCGCAAGTAGTTAGAACCAATGTACATGCTAATGATTGAAACAGCAATCTCTTTTTACTGAAAAATCAGTCCCCAAAACATACGCCGAGCATCTTAGCCTCTTCTATGATGCTGGCATCAGGTGATACATATTTAAGCTTGCCGGCAATCTCATCAAGGGGAACCTTGACGATTTCACGGTTCTTGTAAGCAACCATGAAGCCGTATTCTTTATTAAGGATAAGGCGTCCAGCCTCAGCTCCTAGGCGGGAAGCAAATACTCTGTCATAAGGATCTGGAGCGCCGCCGCGCTGCATGTGTCCGGGAACAGTTACCCTGACTTCATGTCCTGTCTTTTGCTGGATCTTCTCTGCAATCTCGTAGGATACTGACGGATACTTGTAGTCAGCCATCTTCTCTTTGTATTCTTTCTTGGAGAGTTTGGCATCTTTCTTGGAAATTGCGCCTTCTGCCACAGCAATAATAGTGAATCTGCTGCCTCTTTTATCTCGTGCTTCGATGGCATCGCAGATCTTGTCTATATCGTATGGGATCTCTGGAATGAGGATAACGTCTGCACCGCCTGCCATTCCGGCATTTAATGTGAGCCATCCTACCTTGTGTCCCATTACTTCTATAATAAATACACGTCCGTGAGAATCAGCGGTTGTATGAATGTTGTCGATAACCTGTGTAGCTACATCAACAGCACTCTGGAAACCGAAGGTCATGTCTGTTCCCCAAAGGTCATTATCAATTGTCTTGGGCAAAGACACAACGTTTAAGCCTTCCTGGCTCAAAAGATTGGCTGTCTTCTGGGATCCGTTTCCACCAAGGACAACCAGACAGTCAAGCTGAAGCTTGTAGTAGTTCTGCTTCATAGCTTCTACCTTATCAAGGCCGTTTTCATCAGGCTCTCTGATAGTCTTGAAAGGTGTTCTGGAACTACCCAAAATGGTGCCACCTTTTGTCAGAATTCCTGAAAAGTCCTTGGAAGTGAGCATTCTGAAATCGCTGTAGATGAGTCCTCTATAGCCGTTCAAAAAGCCATAGAACTCCACCTGCTCACCGCTGTGCGCAATACACTTAACAACGCCGCGCATTGCTGCATTCAAAGCCTGACAGTCGCCGCCACTAGTCAACATACCGATTCTCATCATGTGAATAGGCCTCCTTTGAATTTAAAAAGTGACTATCCGGTGGAATGCTTTTTCGATAAAAGCAAGGGCTCCGGATAGTATTATTTGATTAACGCACATACTACGTTTAATTATAGCAAGGATATCTGAGACTGCCAAGCGGGGGACTGGCGAAGCTTGGCACTCCTGTTTACACCGCATTACAACTCCAATATCACTTTATATCCGTTTTTAACGAGATTCTCCATTATGGCATTCTTGTGCTTAGGTATAGTCGCAATCAAGGCCGGAATATCTCTGTCAACATTATCATCACTCACCGAATATACCGGAGTTTTCTCAATCTCGTCCCATCCAAACTCATTATTCGAAACAATAAAGCCATTTACTAGGATATCCGGAAACTTTCTCCTCATGTGTTCCAGCACCAGATGCCCAACAATCCCTGCACCGTAAATATATACGCCATCGCGTCTGCACTGTTCCGCCCTTCCGGCAATACTATTCTCCAGGTGATTTTCCGCCTCTCTCATAAATGCTTCATCATCCTTATCATCCATCCAACCACCAAGAAAAAGATGCTCCGCATGAGTGTTCTCAGTATCATTCCTGCGCCCTGTCCATGGATTTCTTGGGCAAAAGAAATCCTCCGAAAACACAGTAATATCACCAAGCCTCTGAATCGTATTCTCAGCCTTAAGACCATGCTTTACAAGAATATGAGTAGTCGGAATAGTATTAGGCGTAAGGTCCGGAGTTCCATCTTCACGCAAAAAACTCCTACCATCATAATAATCCAACAGTTCTTTAAACAAAGGATTCTGCGCCTGACTTGCAAATATCCACGCCGCAATCCTTCCACCACTCTCAAATGCAGTAAATGCCTTTTCTTCAAGAAGATCATCAAAGGATCTGCTCACAAGGATATCACTATCCAGATATATGCCCCCTTCAGTAAAAAGAGCAAAAAGCCTTAAATAATCACTTGCAAATGCCCACTTTCTCTTATCAACAGCCTGCTTGACGTAGGGCACACTATCCACATCAAAGCTATTCATATCCCACAGTTTAAACTCGTATTCCAACATATATTCACGCCATGAATCTATGCACTTTTGAATCTGCGCTGGGAAAGGTTCTCCGCTCAGCCAGCAATAATGAATTTTCTTGGGAATTGACACTTTTTTACCTCTCTTCCAAATAAAAAACCTGACATAAAGCTTCATGCTCTACACCAGGTCGTATCATTAAACCAAAAACTTAATACCTTCTATAACAGGCTTCTCTTTCTTAGGATACTGCGGATTAGCCTTTATTTCTAAAAACATCTTCTTCGCAAGTTTCTCTAGTACTTCAGGCGACATATTCCTGTATTCCTCAGGAATGCAAAAGAACTAAACTTTCAAATTCAAAAACTCAAAATCAATCCTGGAAAAGCGAACGAAATGTCCTGGTGACTATCCATGACGCATAAATGCAATATTGTATTCTGCCGCTTAGCAACAGCTGTTAGGATAGCACATCATGTTTTTGGTGTAAAGAGCTTTATGCGGTTTTCAAGGTACCATCTATACATAACTCAATCTAGGTGCTTCCCACAAGATTTGATCTTCACTCACACCTAAAGCTATAAGTTCATCCTTTATCTGTTCGTAGTTCTGCTTTCCTTCAATGGCAACCACAACATAATCGTAGGCAACCCTCATAATATCTTCCGGGCTTTCAACCGGATACCCCTGCTCTTTTAACGCCGAATAATTCTTATCTGTCCATAATACCAAATTGGAATATCCAGCAGTCCTAAGTGAGTTATAATAGCACTTTCCTATCACGCCAGCACCATACAGTACTATCCTGCACTCCTTATCAACCAGACCAAAGGGGAATTGATATCCCATGTCCAAATCATACATTGCTTTCAAGGTCTGCATCAGAAACAAAAACAATATCTTATGAACCCCTGCCTTTTGCTGCTCCCAAATTCCAATCTCTTTGAATTCTCGCTCAAAATAGCTTTTCAACAACCTAAGGCGTTCATAAGTCTCAGTACTATATGACGTTGCCATAGATCCTGAATGAATTCTGTAATGATAATAACAGTCCTCCATCACTACAATACTATTACATCTAGGGAGCATCCCATAAACAAGAGCATCATCCTCACCATACGTAATCCGATCATCAATCTTATCTAGTACTGGTAAAAGAATATTTCTATTATATATTTTTCCCCACGCTGAGCCTTCTATCCCCCAATCACCACGTTCATTGCCAATTATCATTCTGGGCAATACATCCTGCACAGCATCGCCCTCATATATTCCGGAAGATAGGACCCCTCTATGCATAAAGTGAAGATTAATTTTATCATGAAAGCTACCGCCAATGATGATATCAGCATTCTCATGTTCATCCAGTACAGAAGCCATGGCTTCAAACATGTTTTTCTCAATCCAGTCATCACTATCGACATAGCTAACCCACTTTGACGATGCAGTCCTTGCTCCTTCACGCCTTGCTGAAACCAGTCCCTGATTATCCCTATGGATTACCTTGACTCTTCTGTCTTTTTGGGCATAATCATCACAAATACTCTCCGAACCATCACTTGAACCATCATCAACCAGTATTATTTCTAGGTTCCTATAGGTCTGATTGATAATACTATCTATACACTCGGAAAGATATTCTTTTGTATTGTATATCGGAACAACTACAGATATTAACACTTCATTATCAGCCATATCACCTTCCAAAGATCACTTCTCTTCCTGCGATTTGTGGTTTTCAATTACTTTTTGATAATAATCATAATAAACAGGATATATTTCATCCGGTGTCAATCTTCTAACTTTTTCTTTTATTTTTTCACTCATCTTACCTTTTTCTTCGGCAGAAAGATTCATAACATGGTTAATCGCATCAAAAAAGGAATCCGCATTATCTCGTTCGCACAAGAATCCAGTTTCTCCATCGTCTATTATTTCCTCATAGCTCGCACCATTTGTGGCAATAACGATTTTCCCCAGAGCCATAGCTTCGAGACAAGCATTTGACAGATTCTCTATTCGACCAGGCAAAAGACATAACGATGCCCCATTAATAACAGGATACAGTTCTTCACGTACAAGATTCCCCAACACTATAATGCGGTCAGCATAATCTTTAGCAAATTCCGTTACGAACAAAGAGCCCAATTGTTCTCTACCATCGAAACTCACATAAGTATCTCGCCCTGCCAATACCAAATAATAATCTCGGTACTTATCAAGCAGTTCATATACTAATCCCATTAGGATTCCTAATCCCTTTAAAAAACTAATGGATCCAAAAAACAGATAATACTTCTTATTACCTATTTCAGAACTAAAGATTTCATAATTCCAAGCAGCTATATCACATATGCAAACAGGACTTTGGATAACACTACAATTAATTCCAAATTCATCCAAACAAGTTCTCTTCATGATCTGACTTGGACATAACACTTCTCGAACCTTTTTAAGATGACTGGCCTCAACTATATCTCTTACAGCTTCCTTACGATCATATAAAACACTACCATCAATCGTATTGGCATTTCCCAATACGATATTATATAGCCCTGAAACTCTAACCATAAATGGGATACTATTATCCATAAACCTGTAAAGTGCCCCATGATTACAGAAATGTACAACATCAACACCTTCAGTAGTACTTATTTCGTCCAGTCTCTCTCGCACCATATGAGCCTTTTGCAGATCAATAATATTTGCCCTTAACGTATTATGGTCAAAACTATGCGCCGAACCATACAAAGAAGAAAGATAATCAACCTCATCCCAATACTTTTTTTGAACAAATAGGTTTTCTATTATGACACCTGCATCGCCCTCGTGTTCTTCATACTTCGTAGTCACAAGTAACACTCTTACATCATTGCCCTTCTCCGCAAACATTTTTGCTATATTTCTGGTGAATGTAGCGAGTCCCCCGGCAGACTGTGTTTTAGACGCATATTCAGTTGTCACAAACACTATTTTCATCGGATAAATTACCTTTCTTAACACTTATAACCTATTCTCTTCTACCAGCACTGAAAAAATACCGTCCATATATTCCGACTGATTCTTAAAAATCTCAGTTATCGGTTTCTGTTTAAGAATGTACTTCCATATAGTCAACAATTTTTCTGTATACAATCTCCAAGTATAGCTTTCTACCGAATCCACTATCAGTTTTCTTTTATTCTGTAAATCCAGGAATGCATTATGAAATTCAGTTATAGTATTGCATGGATAATCAATTCCGCAGCCAAGATCCAGATGATACCCTTGCGGCGTCACAATTGTGCCCGCCCCGGCGTACAGAGCGTCCAAATATCCCATTGTTCCTTCATCAAACCCCATATATAAAAAGTAATCTATGGTGCTCATCAAATTGGTGTAAATATCAAGATCAAAATCGTCATACAGCTCCACTTCAAAGCCCATTTTTCTCATTTCATTTACAATTGCTTCCCATCCAGCCCCCATGATCTTAAACCTAAAATATTCAGGATTAATGCCTTCAAGCACATCCAATATCGCTGTAGCTCTTTTTCTAACATCTTCACCGTCATGGCACTTATGAGTAATACCAATTACATATTTATGAGTTTTAATCAGATGATCATGAGCAGGGTTCACATAGCAGAGTTTTTCCCTGGGTACTCCCCAAAGGCTCAGTTTATCCATGGTATCTTTTGACATACAAATGCCCAAGGCTGCTGTTTGAAGCTGTTTCTTAAGAAGGTCGACTTTTTTGGACGCATCAACGTGAGTTATCATAAGCGTATCATTCTTATATGGTTTAAAAGCCACGTACGGAATGTGATGGTTGATATCTGCCTTATCATCAGGATCATCAGTTATCTTAGTGTCGACACCCAATTCGCTTAAATTACTTTCCAATTTCTCCGCAAATTTCCTGAATATCCATCCTGTATCTCTACAGACTATATTCACCTTGAGCTTCTGCTTAATCTCAGTTACTCTGTATGAGTTGGAGCTGGACCAAAAATTATCAACAAATGTGATATTGTTAAAAAAATGAACAGCATAGCCCTCTACACCATATTTTCTCAAATCTTCACATGCATCGATGAATCTCTTTCCTCCAACTATGCACACCAATACTATTACCCGGCCACTCAATTTCTTTAATTCATTGATTCCATAAAATATCTCGCCGTCAACCTCAATCTTTGTCTCAGAATCCTTATCAAAAAAGAGCTCATATTTGGGCATTTTATCCCTATTTGATATGAACTCTTCCTTTGAACCATAAATAATCGTCTTTAGATTTGTTGAACGTGATAATTCATAATAATCTTGTTTAAAGCCTACTAGCTCTAACATATGTTTTTCTCCCATAGCATATGCATCAAATATACTTTTTACGACTCGTAAAGAATATTCTCAATACTAATTACCGGACATTCAATCTTATTATTTATCACTTCTACTATTTCATCAAAATAAGATACAGCAGCAATCACAATAACATCCACTGGATCAAAAGGATCATTTGGAGAAACAATCGTAAGTCCATTTACCATTTTCGTTTTATCTTTATCGATACAATACCTTACAATAATCTCACTATCTTTCATTTCTTTAGCCAGACTTGTTCCTAACTCATTCATCCCGTAAATAGCTATCCTAGTATAGCCTTTTTCAGAAAAATAGTTTTCTGCTTTCCATCCTTCCATCTTTTTATTCAACCATACATTTAGCAGCCTTTTCTGCTCTTCCAATCTTTCTCTATCATTATGTACCCTTATTAGCTGTTTTCTATCATAAATCACCGAGATTTCTTTCAATACCAGCAGTAAACAAGCCAATGTCATAGCAGAAAACAGCTTCTTTTTGCTCATAAACAAACGTCTACCAATCCCTTCCTTTTTTGTATCTTAGCCAAAATTCAGCATCCATTAGCCTTCTCATTATCATTTTCATTGCTCTATTATCATGGCCAAGGTTATATAAAGCCAGTAATTCATGATATAGGAATCCTTCCAATCCAGAACCGCATCTCTCATATACTCCTTTATAATATGTCTCTACCATATCTATTGATGTTTTACTTTCTATAAGCTCTGCATTTTTCAAAATAACATATCTATAACCATCAACTCGTCTTTTCTTATCTTTAGAAATAGTCTCTCCTTCATGCAAATGGTATTTAAATAGGGGTCTAGAAATATATATAAAATTAGTCTCACTCGCTATCCGCAATTTAGTGTCAACTTCTTGGTAAGAAGGGACATTACAATCTAATCCCCCAATATTTATCAAAACATCTTTTCGTATCAACATACTTTGAAACATGATTTCTGCGTATAATACATCAGCTAGTGAATACACCTTCTTTTCATTGCCACACTTTCTATATTTCTCTGCATTACCAATAGCAGTGTACCCATCTCCAAAAATAGCAGTACACTCAGGATTATTATTTATCTCGTTGATTTGTAGTTGTAGTTTCTCAGGCAACCACTCATCATCTGAATCCAAAAATGCAATCCAATTGCCTTTTGCATTTTGAATACCGATATTTCTAGCATTTTGAGCGCCTTTACTATGTTTGAGTTCAAACAATCTAAGCGAAGACCACTCTTGTTGCAACAAACATACTATATCAATTGTGTTATCAGTAGATGCATCATCAACAACAATAACTTCAATTGGCTTCATTATTTGTGAGTATACAGACCTTATTGCTCTTTCAACTGTTTTGCATCTGTTATAGGTAGGAATCACAACTGTGACCTCAATATCCATATACTAGCACCCTTTTCTTTCTCATTTCGTCTTAATCTAATATGAGCACCATCATTCACTAATACACTCAATCATCATTTTTAATTGCAAATCATTGTTTTCATATGCAATACCGTTTTCTAAAAACAACTTAGCATCCTCTAAGTCATATGAATATTTTGTTACAACCTCAACTTTTCTGTCTTTATCCCAAATACATATAGTATTTGAAATTTTGTTGTAATATATCCATTTATTATCTATTTTCTTTATAAATAGATATTTTGCTTCATCATATAGCCATATATTATTATTTTTTATTCCAACGCCTACGTAAAAATGTTTTTCCACTTCAGAAAAATCTACTGTCCCACTTTTCAAATCATAAATTGCGATTTTAGAGCTTCCCGTCCGTGGCGAACATATCAATCTACCTTTATCAAAACAAACCCCTGAATAACCATTTTTTTCACTGCCAAGGCTAATTATCTCACTTTTATTATTTATCAAATTATATGACAATATTGCATTCGCGTTACAGTAAGGAATATAAATAGTATTTTCCAAAAAAACTGTCTGTTGCCTAAAAAAAGCATCACTAGGATTAAACACAAAATTATTATTTGGGGGAACTCTCCAATCACAAATCATTTTTAGTTCATTAGTATGTATATTTATTCTATATATCTCAGGAAAGAACAACGAAAAAATATAGACGTAATCCCCAACCGCTCTTGCAGGCATAAATTTGGGCTTTCCGCTAAAATAATAATGTTCAGGTAATCCAATTTTTTCCTGCTCTCCTGTTCTTATATCATAAACAGCTATTTCTGATGCAAAAAAAGGAATAAGAAATAATTTAGCATTTGCACAAACGATAGAAGCATACAGTCGCTGTACTCTATATTTCTCGTTTTCAATCGTGCATACTTTCTTAACAGTATTATTCTCTAAATCAGCGCAAAAAAGCCCATTGTGCTTATAAGAAAAAAAGAAAAGCATATTTTCCAAAAGTTCAACATCTTCTGTACATATATTCACAATGATCATCTCCATTAGTATATAGAGAGTGCGTAGTCCCACTAACCAAATCATCAGTAAAAAGTACTTTTAAAAAAGTATTTGTATAGTCAAAATGCATAAACAACACTTTCCCACATATTAGAATTATAATGTCGAAAGCAAAACCTATAGCTATTATCAATAGCTAAAATTATACGTGGTATTTCCACAAAATCATCCACTTGATGATAAATACAGATAGCTAATTTAGGATGATATTTCATTATAGTTTCACGCGCACCCTCTAAAGCATTTCGTTCAGCACCTTCAATATCCATCTTGATAAATGAAGCTCTTCTACCATCCAGAATACTATCAATCTTCTTCGTTTCTATATAATCATCACCATTTTCAATCTTAGACGATAAACCATCTGCCGAAAAGCGCTGTCTACCATTTTGATTCCAAGCTGCGCACATATACAATTCTACATTCTGATAATCTCTCAAATTCATTTTTGCCTTGTTATATGCATACTCATTTGCCTCAATACCAATTATCTTACTATAATTACATTTCTTAGCCATCTCTACTATTGTTTCTCCCTCACACATTCCACAATCAACAATAAAATCACCATCCTCAAGTGAACACTGTGTACAATCCAAATATTGCTCCCCGCATGTAGCAATAATTGCCCCTGTCCTAGGGATAAATATATTTGAGTGATTAAATTTGTAATAAGTTCCTAGTTGTTCATACATATCTTTCCAATATACTCTAGAAGCTAACACATAATAATAATCCTCGTCATCAGCTATAAGTTCCTCAAGCTTGATAACAGGTATCCCATCTAACACCCTATTATTATCACGTCCACAAAAAGCATAGATACTATATCCTGCTTGTTCTAATATCAACTTGGTCATCCTACCATATGCTCCAGCGCCATAAATAACTATTTTTTGCCCTCCATACATATTACTAAATTCATCTCTACTAGAAATAGTCCATTCTTTATTCATTTTTCTTAATTCATCTAGAAAAATTACATCATTTCTAGTGATAGCATATGACAAAAGCATATCAAAGATATGTTTAGACTCCTCATCTTGTATTTTCTCGTATATTTCCCTTAATGAATCAATCATTTTCATCCTCTTTTCAGTATCCTGTTATAGTCAACAAGCTGCGAACTATTCTATCTACAATAAAACTCCCGACACAAGTTTCCATACCTTACATCGGGAGTTCATTCACTAATTCTGTTTACTTAAAGATACAATATCTTATTTACTAACTATTTTTCCATCGTATTATACTTATGAAAAAAGATGGGGTTGTTATCGTAAGTATATTGCAGAAACGGGATGCCCTTCTTTTTCTTTTCCACATTACCCAAGTCATATAAATACATTTTTACCATCTAATGCATGTAGTATTAGCATCTCAATTGCATAAACATTGAATCTTACAGGTTCGCCTTAATCTGAATATTTTGAAAGCGCAAATCTTGCCATGAATCCATCGCTAAAACCAGGCTCAGACGAGTGAGCAGTAACATTTATTGCCAAGATAAGACAAGACTTATACCACTGATATTGGTTATCATCACATATAATAATCAATCATGGGAATAGTCTGGCGAACACCGTGAACACTATACATGAATAAATTACTGTGTGATGATACCATGTATCAACCTGATGTAAAGTATGAAGTTGTCAATGTTCATCTATCATTTCAATCTTTAAACTATAAAGAACAGGTCTGTCTGCACTCTTTTTTCCGCGCGCATTTTTTCAATCAACTCTCTGATCTCGCTTACAGGTCGTTTCAGTTCTTTTCCCTTAACATATTCCGAATAATCTAAGTAATAGTTATATGTTCCTTCAATAATTGACAAATACTCGTTCAGCAAGCCCTTTTCTTCGTATACAAAAGGATTGAATTCCTGCATCATAGGTATCTTGTTCTTTAGGACAGTGGCCGCGCCCTTAAGAACGTTTACTTCGAAGCCTTCTACGTCAATCCAAATATAATCGATTTGTCCGGAATTAATGGCTTCTTTTTCGCAGAACTCATCAAAGGTAATCATATTAACTGTTTCGCAGTTCTTTCCTGCTATATTATTAGTCTTAGTAACACTTGATCCGCCAGGATTATCAGTATTCTCATTGAAAAATGCTTTTCCAGCAGCATCTGCAAAAGCAACGTGGCAGACCTTTATATCTTCCACATTATTAGCGATGCAATTCATACGAAATAAGTCATAATTGTCTTTTCCGGCTTCAATTCCTATGATTTTTAACTTTGGATTGAGTTCCTTTTTTACATAAATTGATGTTGTACCTATATTGGCTCCAACATCAAAGAAATAACCGTTTCTAGCTTTTTTACCATAATACTTGTCAGTAAGTTCAAAGAAGGCATTTATCTGATTTTCAGCAAAGTTAATTCCTGTACGGAGCATACTCTCGCCAATTATTCTGTCGTGAGATGAGAATATGTATTTGATTCCATTTGTAAGAGCGCATGAACAATATGGCATAGTTCTATGCACTTCTGGGATCATTGCATAGAAATCGATTTCATATATTATTTTGTTTTTTAAATCATCATAATTTGGTAATAGTTCTTTTAAGTATTCTATTATTCCTCGACTAGCTTCTACCGCGATAACGAGGTAATCAAAATCAGTGAAATCTAATGAAGTTGCTTCTATTACAGGCTTATCGTAGTATTCATTTTTAGTTCTTTTGCTCTCGACAAAATAAATAACTTCACAGTTACATTTGAGAAAAATAATCTCTTCTATAAAATCATGTGCTCTGTTTCCGGTTCCGTATATTGCAATCTTCATTTGTGTTAGTTCCTATAAAACTTCTATTATAGTATTCTATGCATTGGTATCTGTCACAGTGACTTTTTTGCGGGCGTCAAAATTAACTGACTTTGATATCCTTCTCCATTTTCCATTAATAGGCACTATTTTCATTTTTTGAACAGTTCATTTACAATAAAACTCCCGACATAAGTATTCATTCCTTACATCGGGAGTCCATTTTCTTATTATTCAATTAAGTATTAGTCGCATATGATGCCTTAACCTGTTCAATATAACTATTTGCTTTATCCTCCGATAAGTCAAATTTTCTTATAATCTTGCTCTTTATAACGTCTACAGGTATACCATCTTCAAACTTATCTTCTATAAAAATTCGGATTCCCTGCTCTACGCCCTGATCATATGCCTTGAACTCAGGTAGATCTAATATTTTTCCGCTCATAACATCACCCACTTTCTTCTGAACATTATCTGTATTCATTGTGAGCTTATACGCTACGCTATACGTCAATCTTATGATAGCACCGAGCGATAACGCTGACAAGTTGCCGACTTTCTGCTCTTTTTCAAGGCGTTCAAAAATATCTTTATACATGTTCAGAAACTCATCTATGCTTTCCTCGTTTTTATCAAGCATTGGCAACTGGTCTTCGTAATTAAATATCAAGAATGGAATCAACATATAGTCTGGCGAACGCCATGAACACTATGCATGAATAAATTATGTTGTAATGATCCCACGTATCAGCCCTGATGTAAAGTATGAAGTTGTCAAGGAACCGGTCAATATTGCTGCTTTATAGCGATTATCTATGTTACAAATAATCACGCCTTTTGTCTGAAAAATCTGTATATCTATTATTTTACCACTCTTTTATCGCTTATCCAAACGCAACATGACGATATATTGTGTTTGGAGCACATAATAATAGCAGATACATATATCGGCTTGTTTTTGTATTGTTATTAACTTTGGATACCAGATAATCCATCTCTGAAATTGTTGCGCTTGAATTTGTCAACTTCTTACCATCTACTATATTTTTGGGCATCTCGTTTAGCCTTTCTCCATAGGAGGCATCTATCTAAAAAAAGAAGTTGACGAAATAATAATCAACCTTTTTTATATCATCAGTCACTTGGCTACACCTCAATATTCTGCAACATCACCGGTATCTTGGCGTTTTGTGCATCATAGACCATGTCCGAGGTATCACCATAGTAGGCATCGCAGGAAAGAAGGACTTCCTTTGCTGAATCATAAGTATCTGTCTCATCAAGGTCTCCCCAGCCTTCCTGGCGGTAATTGTTTAGAATCGACAGATATTCATCTGTTACCGTGCAGTTATTGAGTTTAAGATATTCTTCTGTTTTCGACCATGGATGCCAAACCAGACGAATATTATTACTGGCTTCCCTGAAGATTTTAAGATTTCTCTGCAGTTTGTCTATTGCCTGGCCTTCTTTAGCCAGAAATGGCAGTGCATCCGTAAAGTAAAAGACTTTCTTCATAATCAATGTTCCTGTGATTCATCAGTTTTTCATTCATACAAACAATATAAGAATCATTTTAAATACGCAAAATCAAGCTTCCGTACAGATTCTATAATTTCCTTATATGGAGCTTTTTTACCAAACAATAGATTTGTACCTAGCACAAATCCATCAATACCTTTAGGTGCGTATTTAAGCATTCTCTCAGCATTACAAGCACCATCCCAGAATAGTTGGAATCCCATTTTTTCCCTTAGCTTTGTGAGTTTATCAATTTTCTCCTCAACATAGGGTAAAAAGACCTGGCTGGCATTCCCGGGATTAACAGCCATTACAAGGACATGATCTGCAATCCTTAACATTTCTTTTACCGTCTCCACGCTGGTTCCAGGATTAATTGCAATCCCAGGATGCATTCCTGCATCCGTGATTTTCTGCATGGTTATGGCGGGATGGTACTCAGCCTCAGGATGGATGTACACAGTATCTCCCGGGCGTAGCCTATCAAGGAAAAGCTCAATATTATTCCTTGGATGTTCAATCATAAGATGTACATCCAACGGTTTCTTGGTAGCTTTGGCGATATAGGCCATATCGTAGAGGGACATAGCAAAGTTATTGACATATCGTCCGTCCATTATATCAATATGAAAAGAATCTATTCCTGCCGATTCAAGGCTTTCAACTTCTCTCTTTAAATGCCCATAATCAGCGCACATCATTGATGCTGTCAATGTGAATTTCTTGGACATATTCCCTCCTTTTTATACCAATGCCGGATCCAGAATGAGCTTTCCCTCCTCATCATATTCAAGAAACTCTTCCGGTATCTTCCATCCTCTTTCCTTATAGGCCTTGTACAGAGCCTCACGCTGATACTTATATATTGGATAATTGTGTTGGCTTCCGTACTTTACAGGCAAATAATACTCTCCAAAAATTCTTTTAAGTATTTCTTCATAGTCCTTTGGAATCGGAACATTCATCACCCCTTCAAATGGCACTAGGATCCTGTCCGTGAAATGTTCCTCTTTAAAGCCTCTGTCACCGTAGTAAAGCATCTGCTCACGGTTTTCCACCCTGTGGCTTCCGCAGTCCTCGCACAAACTACAGGCCATATCCAGGAGCCGTAGTATCTGCGTGGTTTTGGGCTCAGTTTCGATAAAAGAAAAATCAAGCTCATTTCCAAGCGTCTTTTCAATCGCCCTGTATTCTCTAAGTTCATCCTCCGGAATACTGCCATCATCAACCTTCCACTGAAGCATGAGGATTCTATCAAGCATCCTGATAAGCCTGTCCTGATAAGCATAGTCTTCCGGATTATCAGGGATTCTGTCAAAAACAAAAATATCTACTCCGGTAGAATAGGGACATCCGTGAAATCTATCCAGAAACTGTGGACTGGTATCAAGTCTTTTTCCATTTCCAATATTAAAGATCATCTCCTTGGGAGGAATTGCCCCAGGAAGCAGAGACTGGGTTTCAAAAAACTGAGGAAGCCTTCCGTTTATAGCCTCGAGAAACCTCTCATAATCTCCCCGAAGCATTGCAATATCAATGTCGTCATCCCACGGAATAAAGCCTTTATGTCTGACTGTTCCAAGAAGCGACCCAAAGCACATGATGTACTTTAGATTATTCTCCCTACACACCTGGTCAATGTAATAAAGGATTTCCATCTGGGAAGCCCACAAGCGCTTCATCATGCCGGAAATATGGAAGTTACATCTTGTCTCATTGTTAAAATAATTGTCCGGAAAGCTAAGCTTTGGCATATGTCTTCTCCATAAAAGCCAGACTAATATCTGCCCGCAGTGAATGCATGTTTTTTATCTATAAATACATATCAGAATAAATATTTCAAAATACAAATCTGCCATTTTCAAGTAATCATAATATTATTATACCTCATGTCGATAAAATAAGTGCGTAAATATGATAAAATAGAATGAGACCATTTGACAAATAGCTATGTATTTCTACATTTAACCACATCTATCAAAAGGAAAGACTAATGGATAATGTTCTATCTGCAATACAGGAAAATAAATGGGAAGAAGCTCTTAAATTATTCATGGGCACAATGGCCGGAAGAGAACTGGATGAGAATGCCTACATAATCGGAGCTACAATTCTAGATCATTTTGAAGAGACCGAAAGCCTATTTGATATGATTCAGGCAGGTTTAAAGCTTAATCCTTTCAATTACGAATTATATATTTTACTTGGAAACTACTATGCACATATCAATTCGGAGCAAGCACTGATCACCTATGAAAATGCATGCTACCTTGCATCCATCTATGGAACAACGGAAGATATCAGCATTACTAGAAGCATAATGGATGAATACAAGAATCAACATTCAACAAATGTAAAAAAAATCACAATTCTTGTTATGCATGATAACGAAAGAGATTACTTGGATCAGTGTCTTAAATCCATATCAGAAACCTGCTTCGATAAGTGCTACAAAATCGTCACTGTAGACGTAAGTGACATAAAACGCAGAACCAGCATTATTAATGATGCCATCAACAGCATTACCGATGAAAGCGACATTTTCTTTCTCCAAAGTGATGTTTGCCTTACCTCAAATGCCCTGTATAACCTTAGACTAGCTTTATATGAAAGCCCAGATACAGGCTCTTCAAGTGCCGTTTCAAATTATGCCCACTTTTACCAGGTTCCTCTGGACCATAATGTAAAATCTTTAGAGGATGCTAAAAGATTTGCTTTTAGTCACAATATTCCAATGCATAATTCATATGAAAAAAAATGTGCCATAGACGGCGATTTCATACTGATCAAACGTGAAGTAATCAACAAAATCTTTCCTTTGGCTACAGAGTATTTAACTGATGGTTACAATTTCACAGAGCTATGCTTGAATATAATATTAAATGGCTACCGAAATATCGCCTGTTGGAATAGTTTCGTGTTCCGCAATATGCGGTCATCTATCATTGCTAGAGACATGCAAAACATGGAGATTGACAGAGCGACCTTCTATTCGAAATGGGGATTCAAGTCTGAATATTACATGGGAATAAGGAAAGAACTAGTTGATCTGATAAAAGAAGATAAATCCGCCCCAATCAGTGTTCTGGAAGTAGGTGCAGGAATGGGAACAACCATACTTAACATAAAGTACAGATACCCCAATGCCAATATCAAGGGAATCGAACTCATCGATAAGGTAGTTGGTATTGCCTCAAATTATGTAGACATTGAATGTGCCAATATAGAGAATTACCGGTTCGCTGATGACGAAAAATATGACTACATAATATTCGGTGATGTTCTGGAGCACCTAGTTGACCCATATTCATTGGTAGACAGATTAAAAGATAATTTAAAAGCCAACGGCTGCATTATTGCCAGCATCCCAAATATTCTCAATGGTGGTGTTGTATATAAGCTTTTACATGGCGACTTCACGTACGAAGATTCCGGCATACTGGACCGCACTCACTTAAGATTTTTTACTCAGGATTCAGTTGTTAAACTATTCACCGAAAGAGGCTATGACATTATTGATCTCTTCGGACTGCCTGATCCGCAACACAATACTCAGCTTCACAAAGAATTTTTCGATAAACTACTAAATATAGAAGGTGTTATAGAGAAAATCCAATTTGATATCTTGCAATATGTAGTCTGTGCAAGAAAAAGAAACTATTGATTTTTTATTTACCGCATTAGTAAATCTAATTACTACGAGGAAAGGCTATGTCCGGAACATTAGTTGTAATAATTGCATATAACGCAAAACGTTACACAATTGAATGCATAGAAAGTGTCCGTGAGAAGCTCGTTCCGGGCACTTATAAGATTGTCGTGGTGGATAATGCCTCAACTGACGGCATAAAAGAATGGCTTTCTGAGCAAAAAGATATACTACTAATCAAATCTGAAACCAACATTGGGTTTGGTCCAGCTTGCAATCTTGCTGTTCGTAGTACCGTCGGAACCGAGTATGAGAATTACGATGTCTATTTATTAAACAGTGACACACATCTTACTTCCACTGCGCTTCCGAGGATGCAACAGGCTCTTTATAAAAAAGATGACATTGGCGCTGTAGGAGCAACAGCCAACTACGCAGGAAATAGACAGCAGATTGATATTTCCTTCGATGAGATTTACGAATATATAAAATATGGCGAAAGCCTTGTGATTCCTGAAGCTGATGCTCATATGGAAAAAGTTCGTCTGAACGGTTTTGCCATGTTGATAAAGCGTAAATTGTGGGATGAAATCGGCGGTTTCGATGAAGACTTTGCTCCCGGTTACTATGAAGATGATGCCCTATCCATGGAGATTTTAAAGCGTGGCTATAGGCTAATCTGGGTTCGTGATGCCTTTATTTATCATGCCGGCAGCGCCAGCTTTGTGAAAACAGGAAAGAACACTCTTTCCATAGAACACCACAAGCTCTTTATGGAAAAATACGGTTTTGATATCCTAAATTTTGCTTACCCTTGCGGCGCCGTAATTTCACAAATTCCCTTTTGCAGAAGTGACAGTTTTAAGCTTCTGTATTTAGGATGTGGGTTGGGCGCCGAGCTAAAAGCCATACGCAGTTTTTTCCCAAACGCTGCGACCTATGGTATAGAAAAAGATCCTGTTCTTTATAGCATTGTTTCTAAAACTGAGAAGGTGTTTGTCAGCATATCTGAATTAAAAAAAGAATTTTCCATCGAATCGCCCTCAGCAGATTTCAACAGCAATGGGGGCACACACAAATTATTCGATCTCTTGATTGTAGATAGCGTCTTTCTTGAGGGCCTTAGTGATGAAGAAAAATCTGAAATCGCCGGGCTCTGCAAAGACTCAGCCGTAGAAATAAACAGATTGCACGACTATGACGATTATCATTTTGATAATGTGAAGCTGATCCTATGGGACAAAAATGACTACAACGAAAAGATAGCTACTCTCCTGTCCAGATGGGGCATCATGAGTAGTGTTTATTCCTGTGACAACCTGAAAAAGCGCATAAATTCCTATGGTATCGGCCCAGAGAATATGCTCCTTATCAGCAGCGAAAATATATTCAGAGCTAACAGCTTCATTCTTTGCCCTAACCTTCCAAGTGCTGATAGCAGCATTGTTCCTTACCTCACTGCGCATTATTCAAGACTTCCTGCCACTGACCCATCCTGCCAGAATGCACAAAAGCTTTATATGTTCGAGCATAGAATGGCTCTTATGGAAAAAGCATGTTTCAAGGAAGTTTTCCTTATTGACAGCCAGATCCAGATAACTATTAACAGGGACTGTTTCACGAAAATCAAAGAGATTTATGCTCTTTTGCAGGAATGCTACCTTATGGATTACATAAAGACTGACTATGATCTCTCCCACCTTGAACGACTAGTTACCAACAGTTGGAACGACTGCGGCTACATCACCTGCAAAGATAAAGATCAGGACTATGGGATGGTCGGTTTTTACTGCATAAATAAAAGAGAAAACAAAGTTTTGTCATTTTCCTTTTCCTGGACAGTAACAGGCCTTGGCATTGAAAACTATGTCTATAACAAGCTGGGAGCCCCTGCAATTACGCCAAAAGACTCCCGCTCACCTAGGCTTTTTAGCGGATTCGCCACTCCATGGATAAGCGAAGACAGACAATCTGCAATTCTTATCGATAAAAAGAAATCCTCCCGCATAAACATTTTGCTGAAAGGAAACCCGAGTCTTCATCCAATAGAGGATTATCTGATTGGTGGAAATGTTACTACTGAATATGAGGGCGAAAACAGTACCTGTGCTCTTCCAACAAAACTTTTTGATGATGCCTTTCACATCATCATCTATAGTTTTCTTCAGTATGACTTTGATGCCTGGGAGAAAAACAGCGAAGCCATGCTGGCTGAGCTCTTTGGCAAACTGGAACAGTTAAGTGGAAGTACAACGGGAAATCCCACAATAATTCTGCTTCTTGGATGTGAAAAGTCTTATGAAGAATTATCTGAAAAAGACAAAAAGTTGTCAGAGCTTTACAAAGAGCTAAATCCGATAATCAGTTCTTTTGCAAGTGATCAGATTGATTTCAGGCCTATAAACATTTCTGATTTGGTTCAAAACAATTCT
The DNA here is from genome assembly GCF_947169445.1 of uncultured Butyrivibrio sp. GTDB lineage: Bacteria > Bacillota > Clostridia > Lachnospirales > Lachnospiraceae > Butyrivibrio. Next base: position 25,202 of record NZ_CAMVPU010000013.1, read on the forward strand.
GATTTCAAGGGCTCTATTAATGATTTCAGCGTCAGGGTTTATTCTGACATAGTTGAAAGAATTGTAATTTACATAAATGAAAAAATAGATGAACTACTAAATAAAAGCCCGTAATATTTCATTACGAGCTTTTTTAATGCATTAAGCTATTGATTCAGACTCAATTACAATATACTTATCAAGCATCACACCACATATTTGTCATTATTGGCTCCGGGAATCTTCACCACCACGTTGGTGCTGTCAGTAATTGCAGTAAAATCCGTAGCCTCACCAGGCTCCATCACCACGATGTCATCCTTTTTGTACCTGACACCGTTCATCTCCACTTCGCCTTCGATGATGACGGTATATTCCGTAGCAATCTTGTGATAGTGCTTATCTTCGTGGTCTCCGGCCTTGTAATGTTTAACCGCCACCTCTACATCATTAGTCTTATATAATGACGGGTCAAAGTTTCCGATAAACCAGCCCTTTGTCATATTCGAAATATTCTCAACAATCATTTCATGTCCTCCAGATGCTTTAAGTAATTTTCAACTCCGGCAGGATTTGCCAGAGAATAATAATTCTCACGATTAATTCCATATATTCCCAATTTCTTTTGCATAAGGATTAGTTCATTGAATACGGGACAGATATAGAATATTCCGTTGACGCAAGCATCCTTGCGGATCATATTCTTGGCCGCTTCCACAAAATCATGTCCGTGCTTGTAATAATAAATGCCAAGTGTTGCATTTTTACTGATAGGGCGCTTCTCTGCAGCCTCAATCATGTAGCCGCTCTCATCACATTTTACAAAGGACCATCTGGGGTGCACGCTTTCCATGGTAATGGCGCCTCCGTCAAGATTTCTTTTCCTGAAGTCCTCAATTGCCGGCAAAAGATCCTGCTCGATAATGATATCTCCATTCATTATGACCAGTTCTTCGTCATTATCGATATCTGCTGCCGCCAGGAGCACTGCACAAGCGGCACCCTGAGCTATATTGGGAATACTGACAATCTTTACCTCCGGATAAAGAAGCCTTGCAACCTGGGCTGTATGATACTTATCAATTTCAGTCTGCCTCATGGTCAAAAGAAGCTGATCAGAGGCCTCTATAATGTCTCCAAAGCCCTTGAGGACAGTCTCAATCATTGGGATTCCGTTTATTTCTGTAAGGTTCTTGGGATATATGTATCCGCCATCCTTGAAGGCCTTGTCATCTCCTGAAAAAAGGATTATCGCTCTCATAATGTTTCCTCATTTATCATTCTCATAAACTTATGCTAAATAATCACACTAATAACAATTACGAATAATCAATCCTATGCTTCACACTCCCTAATAGAACGCATAATATTGTCATAGGTCACATCATTAACCGTCTCCACCTGCATTACATGGGCGCCTGCTGCCTGACCTGCCTTAATACCATTGATATTATCTTCTACCACAAGGCACTCTTCAGGTTTTACACCAACTCCATCAATTGCTTTCAGGTATATCTCAGGATTTGGCTTTCCCTCTTTTACATCCTGATTAGAAACGATGACATCAATATACTTGGTCAGGTCACTCATCTCCATCATGGTCACAATGGAGTTTCGAACAGAATTAGAAGCCACGCCAATCTTATAGCCATCTGCCTTTAACATGGACATGGCATACTCTTTATTAAAAACAGGCTTACACTTGGAGTGAACAATTTCCATGGTGTAGCGCTGTTTCATCTCATTTATAAAGCTGTGAAGTTCCACCGGAAGGTTCTGCTCTTTGGACAGCATCTCCAGCTTTTTTCTCGTGGGAAGACCATCATAAGTAACAAGGTGATCGTACCTTGTGATGGTATATCCAAAGAGCCCCAGTGCCCTGTTCAGAGCCTCGTAGTGCCACTCTTTGGCATCTATCAGAACACCGTCCATATCAAAAATAACCGCCTTTATCTTACCCATAGAAATACTCCTTTGCTTTGTCAGGATAATCGGTACACAATATTATTTCGTCATCTTCAAGTATTTCTTTTACTTTTAGTCTGTCCCATAGTCTTTGATAATCCCTTGAATGAAGGTCAGAGGAAACTATGCAGACTCTCTTGCCTTTTTCTCTATGCTCTTTTACCAACTGCGGTGTAATCCAGTCATCATCTATAAAGCCGTCCACCCACACGCCATCTGCTTTCTCATATAGACTGTTTACGGTCTCATATTCGCTAATTCGCGCAAAGAACTTCAGCCCGCTTTCAATGTATCCAAGCGTATCCGGAATTGACATATCGAAGCAAAAGTAATTCTGAATATTGTATTTTTGAAGGAGTTCTTTTAACAGGGCCTGGATTCCATCTGCCTTAACGTTAAGAGCCAGCGTGCACTTTGTGCCTTCATAGAGTTTGAAGAAATCCTCTGCCATTGGACTACCCGAATCCGCCACGTTATGAGAAACTGCCAGCTTTTCCATGTAGTCCCTAAAATCCGTTTCCGTGCCAATGCCGGAGTCAGCTGCTCTTTTCAAAGCTGTCATAGTATTCTTTTCACTTGTATCCTTCCAAAATCCTCTGTGGGCGATGATCTCCATATTGCCTCCAACTATAACTTCAGACATTTTTTCTATCGTTTCATCTAGTCACATGCCAAACAGAACCGTCCAAGTTGGCTGATGCCGAAAAGAGCCGTCCCCATTGGCTACCGGTTGGCTATAAACGCATTCAAGTCCTCGGGAGTTCCAAGGCCGTGCATCTTCTCACCGACGTTGTGGAACACAATCTTCTTACCAGCTGCGATCATCTCGTTGTAAACCGGGGCTACATAAAATTCATTATTTACCCTGATATTCTTCTCAATCATCTGATTTGCATACTTCACGAAGTCACTGCCATGCTTGTAATTGTAGATTCCGACCGTAGCTTCGTTAGAGATAACCTCTTTTTCCCTAACCTCGGTAACATAGCCATTTTCATCAAAACGGATGTAGCTCCACTTGGGATGGTCAGCAGGCATAGTCATAATAAGGCCATCCTCCCCGCCCATGTGTGACAGATACTCATTGATGTCCGTATCCACATATTGGTCACTGTTTGCGATCATCATCTCATCGTCATTATCAATGAACTTACTGGCTAAAAGAACTGTGCAGGCCGCCCCTTCTGTGACATGATCAATTGTGATGATCTCGCATCCCGGAGCCATGCGCGCAAGCTGTGTAGAAAGATCATACTTTTTCAAATGTTCTTCCTGACAAATGTAAATAAACCTGTGCTCACACTTAGGCTTGATATTCTCTGTAACCACTTCGATCATTGGTTTACCACAGACATCTATTAAAGGTTTTGGAAGCTCATATCCTGCATCTGCAAACCTGCTGCCTCTGCCTGCCATTGGGATCACAATATTCAGCATTTAACGCACCTCCTGAAATCATCACCGTAACCACTATAAATATGTCTTAGTGTCATTTTCCACTCATTATAATCCGTATCATCTCCATAACCCGCATGAGCACTGTATGTTTTGCGCATACCTCATCGAATCCCTGCTGCGCTATCCTTGCTCGTTCCTCGTCATGCTCTAGGTAATACCTTATCTTTTCCTGAAGTTCCGCCCTGCTCTCATAAGTTTCAAGATGCACTCCAGGAGTAAAATAGTCCGTGATCTCATCCTGATAATTGGTCAAAAGAAATCCTCTGCAAGCCAGTACATCCCAAATTCTCTGAGGAAGACCAGTCTGAATGGAACGAAGCGAGATATTAAGATTAATCCTGCCATTCCTGAACACAAAAGGCATCTCTTCAAGAGACTTAACACCGCCATGAAGCATCACCTTGTCAGAAATCTTCGATGTATCGCTTCTGGTAAAAAGATGAACCCTTCCCTTTCCAAGGGTCTCTCCAAGGTCATTTAGCAGTTCCACTCTCTCAAGATAAGCCATATGAGGCGCGATATAATCATTCATCACCACGAAGTGATCCATATCCTTAACGCACTGGTCCGATGGGTAAAACTCCTTGGCCCCAGCCTTAATAGCTGTCTCATCCTCCTTTGTCAAAAAACTCTCCAGATTCCCAAAGCCACTAACAGAGGAATGAATCTCATCCTCCATCATTCCCAGCAGCCTTTTCTTCCTGTCACTATCAAGTCTCAAATCCGGAAAAAGATCCTTTTCCAAATATAGCGAGCCAATAAAAGAAACATCATACTGAGGCTTAAACTCATTTCCCAAAAGAGCAGATGTCCTCTCGCATGCTGATCCCAGAGGCAAATGGAAAATGCACTCAGGATTCTCATCCTTTACAGACAAATACTGCTGCCTGTCAAAAAGAAACACTCTGTTGACTCTATTTCTAATGGAAGTATGGAAAATCTCAAACACAGGACAGTCAACAGATACAGCCACATAAAGAATCCCAAGCCGCTGACATAAAATAGACAAAAAAGGAAAATAGTTTATCGAAAAAATAAAAAGCGGCCGATTCTCTGATACCATATTCCCAAGCTTGGAAAGCTTGACAGCGATATCAAGGCTGTTATCCATACCATCCCTGTCCTCGATGATATCTACTCCCAGCCTTTTGAAAGCCTCTATGTAATCCGGTTCGCATATGCTGTTATATCGATAAAAAATTATATTCATATAAGTATATTTTAGATTAGTTACGTACTTTTATCAATTTTTAAATATTTGTTATAATGATATATAGTTGATAACATTTCATTTAAATCAATCATCGATATATATGTTTTCGCATAAATAGCACAAGGTGGTAATTACATGAAGATATTGTATCTTGATATAAAAGACTTTTTTGCAAATAGAGATATGTTAGAAGCATTAGAACACTATACTAACGAAAGCGGTTCTCACCTTGAAATAGTCAAGTATCCTTACGAATATAATGAGAGTAAAGTCAGAAACGACGCTGAATTTGAAGAAACTTTCCAAAAAGCCTTAAGAAACTCTGTTCCGGATTTTGTTTTTTCATTTAACTTTCTCCCTGTTGTGTCTAAAGTCTGTAAACAGGAAGACGTAAAATATGTTTCCTGGATCTACGATAATCCGGAGATTTTCCTATATTCCTATCAGGTAATCAACCCATGCAACATTGTTCTGATGTTTGATTCCAAAGAATACGAAAAATTTGTAAATGGCGGGATTAAAACTGTTCACTATCTTCCACTGGCCGCCTCCACAAGAAGACTTGATGCCATTACTTCCACGGCTTCTGAAAAAGAAAAATTTGCAGCAGACATTTCTTTTGTTGGATCTCTTTACACTGAGCGAAAGCAGTACTATGAAGAGATTTTCCCCAAACTCGATGACTACACTAAGGGATATCTGGAGGGCATAATCAAAAGTCAGCTTCAGATCGACGGTGTCAACTTTATAGAAGAATGCCTCACACCAGAAATCACTTCAAAAATTCAGGAAGCCAGTAACATCTACCCTTATCCTGACAGCGCAGAAACCTTAGAATACCTTTATGCCAATTTCATCATCAATCGTCAGGTCACTATTATTGAGCGAAAAGAAATACTTACTGAAATAGGGAAAAAACATCCCTTAAAACTCTATACTTATAATCAAAATAACACCTTCTCTCCAGAAGGTGTCATAAACATGGGACCGGCTGATTATTTTGAAGACATGCCAAAGGTTTTTAAAGAAAGCAAAATCAATCTTAACATCACCCTAAGAAGCATCCAGCAAGGCATACCCCTTAGAGTATTTGACATTTTGGGTTCCGGTGGATTTCTTTTATCCAATTATCAGGCTGACCTGGCATATCACTTCGTGCCAGGTGAAGACTTCATCTACTACGAAAGCCGAAAAGATATGCTAAATAAAATAGATTACTACTTAAAACACGATGATGAAAGAATTGCCATTGCTACAAATGCCCACAAAAAAGTTCAGGAAAGCCATACATTTGATGTACGAATAAAAGAGATTCTCGATATCGTCAATTCCATTTAAACAACCAAATACGATTCCAAAACAGCCCCAACTTCTTTTAATATGCCTTTTTCCAAGGCATCATTTAAAAGCTTTTCAACAGCATCCTTAAAAACGCCTCTTTCAATCAAGGCGTTTTTATTTTTGGCTATTAACCGGCATCTGGCATCATAATAATTCCCCGCTTTAGAAGAAACACCTTCTCCCGTAAGATCGACACTCATCAGCACTTTGGGAACAAACATAATCTTGTATTTGTATGCGAACCTAAGTGCAAAATCCCAATCTTCAAGAGCCCGCATCTCTTCATCAAAGCCAACTATATCCATAAAGGAACTTTTCCTCACAAGAATAGTCGGTGCCCCAACAAGATTCCTTTTAGCCAATTCAGAAAAATAATCATCCAGTTGAGGCGCATCCACTGTAATGCATCTGCCCACATCGAGTTTAGCTTCATAAAAATGGCTGTAAAGATCAGCTTCAGGGCTATTCCCCATAAATGTTATCATTTCTTTTAATTTGTTTGAATGCCACAGATCATCGCTATCCTGGAAGGCAACCCATTCACTTTTAGCCAGTTTGACACCTTCATTTCTAGCCTTTCCGGGTCCACCATTCTTATCCAACTTGTGATAAACAATTTGAGTGACTTGGTCTTTAGTCCCATCACCTTGTAAGAGCATATTCGGGAGGTTTTTCTTTTTAAACTCTGTTAATACTTCTGCTGTATTATCATCAGAGCAGTCATCTATAACGATGATTTCCGCTATTCTAAAATATTCGTTAGCTCCATCCTGCAACATAACACTTTCAATTGCATGTGTAATCGTCGCTGCCCTGTTATAGGTTGGTATCACCACACTGATATCTGTCATCATACAATCCTTGCAATTATCTGAGATTCATAATTGTCATCATCAACGTCTTCAATTATTCTTCTTTCTCCAATTTCGTCACTATTGCAATATTTATATGGAATCTTCACATCATACAAACTACCCAGTCCACGTTTATATTTTTCATATATAAGGTCAAGATGCCCAACATCAAGTGCCTGGTATCCAGCATTACACAGGTCGTATGCAAGAACGGTAGCTGTTGGTCCTAAAGCTATTATGAATAAAGCTTCATCATGCTGCTTCATTGCCTCAGATAGAATATCCTCATATTTGTCAAAGGCATTCTCTGAAGGAGCCAGGATTCTCTTTATGCTCATTGCACCATCAAGCAGATTATTACCAACCCCCATTCTGGTGTATACGCCTTCCACTACAACAACATTTCTGCCATTCCATATATTTTTTAATTCACTAACATCTGTTTCACTTCGTATGTCATGGAAAAGACCATCTGCATATACCCGATCATCAAGCAGGTCATCATGAAGACGACGTACCATTGGCCTCATATACGCCCTTACTCCATCAGCGTCTTTTTCGTCCATATCAAAAAGTGGCTTGTAAAAATTTGGATTAAGACCAATTAGAAGATTGGGATTATTAGAAAGCAGCACCTCTTTCATACGTTCCCCCAATTTCTGCGATGGTCCTTGAAAATTCCATCTGCTACTACCAACAATTGCGGAAAACTCCCCGTCTCCAAGGCGCGCTATAGACTTGTGTTCCTTAGCTAATAGCCTCCTTGTCTCGGATACGCTCATTATTCTGGGAAAAGAGATATCGACTTTAAAGCCTGCAGATGCCATTTCATATGGGAGACTCTCAATCCTGTAGCGATTTATTTTAGCAGTCTGATATACTGTGGCAAGTTGTGTTTTGAAGTTCTCATCAGTTGCTTTCTGTTCTTCTAACATGCCAAGCATTTGTCCAAGAAGTTTATTCACATCTGCCTGCCAATTTTGTAGCTCTATATTTTCTGCCTCAAGTCTTGCTATTTTTTCCAACATCTCATTGTTATCCATACAAATAAGGCCCTCATTAATCCTGAAGCATATTCTCACTTAATGCGCAGCTTAGTACCCTTTTCGCGAACAGCAACCTTTAGTACTCTTTATAAAGAATCGCAGGTTTCTCAGATAAATGCATCACTATAAGATTTTTATTCTCATCACTCATTTCATCAAGAACCTTTTTTTCTATAATAAATGCATCTATTTTCTCTTCCCCACACTTTTCATGAAACTCCAATAAGCTTTCAAATACAATTTCCGTTCCACTTGCAACATTTCGCAAATTATCATCTTCTTCAATTCCCAAAACCTTGCTGCTTGGAAAGAGACTTCTAACCGCTTTCAATTCAGCTCCAAGACCACAGCCAAAGTGCAGAAGCGTAAATGTCTCCTCCGGACTATGAGGAATATGCGCAATAATATTCCCTGCGGCATTGGAATATTTAATAATATCAAATCCATATTTCTTTTTAAATTTTTCATAATTTTGTAGTACATAACTATCAATATCCGTGTATTTAAAGCTTTCAGTACCTATATGATAAATAAAGCTATTCCTTACAACCTTAAGTCTGTAACCTCTAAGAAGTATCTGCATAGAAAGGTCATCATCTTCAAAATATCCAGGAACAAACGCATCGTTAAACCCTCCTGTTTCATCCCAGACATTTCTCCTTACCAGCATTGCAAACCCGGACAATCTCACCCTTTCAAGATAAGGATCATCCATCGGCACATTGTTCTTTTCACCATATGTCATGTAGTCTTCTACATCATCAAAGACTACGTCAATTTGCTGCTTATTGCCTGCTTTATTTGCGACACAACCAACTGCTCCTGTATCGCTTGTAGAATAAAGAGCAGCTTGCAAGTTATCAAGTGCTCCCGGAGTCAATCTGGTATCGTTGTTTAATATAAAGACGTCGCTATCTTCATACTCAGTGCCAATTGTAGCTGCTACTCCCTGATTGCAGGCAGGGCCATAACCAGCATTATGCTGATTCCCAACAAAAATAATATCCTCCTGTTGTGAAAGCCATTTATCCACTCCATCCGTAGAAGCATTATCTACAACCACAATCTTATATTCACCAGCCGACACATATTTCCTAATGCTCTCTATATTGGCCTTCATTACGGACTTTGAATTGTAAGATATGACCACTATCAGAACAGGTTTAGATAGTCTGATTTTTTTGTATGTTTCAGTTTGAATATAGTTCTTCTCAAAAACTTCTCTGGCTTCAAGATAATTATTCCAACCTATCCTTCCATAATCGTGCATACACCAGGCCTGTTTCTGGTCCGGAATTACTATCTCATATCCATTTTTCAGAAATTCCATGGATTGGGAAGCATCATAAAAATGCCACCCATCAATAATATCCTCACGCCATGGAATATCAACTCTTGTAACCATCAGAAGTCCATCTGTCAGCGCTGCCAGATAATCTTTTCCACAGGAAACCTGTTCGTGATAGCAGCTTGTCTTGCCATGGTCATCTTCTTCTACGTGGACAACAGCGCCAAATCTCTGGGCATCCCACATAACCCCTGCTTCAGGAACATTTCCTGCCCCCATCATACCTATCATACCTGCCTTAGGATGGCGTCTAAACACATCTATACAATCAAAAATAAAGAATGGGTTAAGGATCCTTACATCCTGATGAAGGTACACCTTGAATCTCGCATCAGATTCCTGTATTGCCTTATTATATCCTGCGCACATGGACGGAGCCCCCGATATTTTGGCAAACTCCACTTCCATTCCCTCAGGAATCCATAGTCTGTCAATCCAGGCTTTCATCTCATCATATTCTTCATCATTATTGCAACACGTTATAAAGCATATCTTCTCATGTTCGCTGAGATTATTTTTCCTATATTCATTCCATTCAAGGCAAATATCATTAACCACATCCTCATTTCGATAAAACAAATCTCGTGGCTTGGCATCAAAAAAGATTCTGGATATTACATAATCCGGATTCAATGCAAACTGACTAATATAATCTTTCAATAAAGAATCTGAAATATCATAGTTTCTAGCAAAGCACAGAATTTCATCTGTTTGCTCTTCCGGCCACCATTCCAGCCGATGTATTTTCTTTTTTAAAATATCAATATATTCAGAATGATCCATAATCATATTCCCGTCATCCCGCCTGGCTTTTCAAAATATCCTCTCGCAACATATCTGTAAATTTCATAGCACCTAAAAAATTGAAATGCGCTTCATCCTGATAGAGTTCTCTTCTTTTGCCAATCTCATGTCTGCAATAATCAAAGAATTCAAATCTATATTTTGCCTTATATTCGCTTATCAGTTCATAGAAAAAAGGCTTCCATTCTCTGATAAGTATTTCCTCCTTATCCCATACTCCGGAAAATCTTGGAAGCAGCGTAAGATAAATATTTATATCTGAATTGATTGAATGAAGAAGTTCGAGCAATAGTTCAAAATAAATCTTGTTTTCGTTGATAGTCTCCTCAAACCTTTGCTGTGTGTATCTGCCAATGTGAAACTGCTGAATATTCTCATCGGATACGATATCTATCCTTTGTTTAATATCTTGTACCCCCAAATATTCACTTCCGTATATTTTGGATAAATCATTAGTTTCAAAAAGCATATTCCAAACATCTAATAGTTCATCATCATAGCCAGGCTTCAAATATTTTTGGATTCTATCCACCATTTCATTAAATGCCTCGCCTTGACAATCAATATTTCTTTCATAATTGTGAGATTCCTTATTATAACCGCCGCATCCAAGATAATTTATTATTTTCTTAGTAACTGAAGCATCATAGTTAAAATAGCTATAATCATACATATCAATTATGGCAGTTCTAATGTTCTTAACTTTATCAAAATATGTATTAAAGCAATAATCCATGGTTTTATAATTGTAGTAAATATCCTGCCCGGAAACGGCAAGATTCGCAAATCCCCCAATTCCAAGCCTTTCCGGCAGTATTCCCATCTCAGCATGCGATATGCCCAGGATAACTCCATCATACTCAGCATAATGATGGTTATTCATAACCACATCCGCATTCATAAACGGTCTGCAGGCTCTTTTTAGCTTGCAGTAATCAATTACAATAAAGCTATCCCCATCTCTATATGCATTAATCAATTGGATTATCCTATCCGCATAATCCCCTTCTTCAAATGCAACAATAATAATATCCCAGCCATCAAAAAGCGAGTTTTCAGCATTTCTAATCAAATCATTATCGTAAATATATTTTGCTCCCACTAGTTGCGGATATTTCATTGCATTTATAGCAGTGGAAATACCAGCCCTATCGCCTATTATTGCCATTTTGATTTCTTCCATATTTCGACCTTAGTCCTCTGGTTTGTGCACAATATTTGAAACAATTATTTCTTTCTACACAAAAACTGATATTGGAAAACTCTTAGTTCCTCCGAATCAAATACTTCGAACGCCTTTTTCAATTGTTCAATAAATTCAACCCTTTCAGGACATTTATTATAGTTTCTCTCTATACGCTCAACATTAAATCCACTGCTTTCAAGCATTTTAATAGCTGTATCTCGGGTAAAGAATCTAAGATGTGTCCTATCAAGGATTCCTTCATCTTCATAATCAAAACGACCATGTAAAAGAAGCAGCTGCATTACTGCATGATTTCTAATATTTGGAAGACTTACTATGATATGCCCACTATCCTTAAGATATGGCAAAAAGCGCTTAATAGTGTCTTCAGGATTTCTAAGATGTTCAAGAACATCAGCATAGATAATATAATCAAACTTTCCTTTCTCGTAAGGAATATCCATGTTTTCAATATCACCCTGAATTACATTTCCCATGGTCTTCGCTATTTCAACTACAGCGTTATCATATTCGACTCCATATGTCTTGGCTTTAGTCCATATCCTTTTAATTCTGTTAAGCGTTCCTCCCATTGCACAGCCAAGTTCAAGTATTTTGAGCTCTGCATCTTCATTCTCAGATATCAGATTAATGATATCTTTTCTTGGATTATTAGAATAATCCGCATTAAATCCCCACTTATCCCTAAATATTTTTTTTTCTATATCAATATCACTCTGAGTAATGGAGTAAAGCACATCCCTGTCACAGGTTTTAAATATATAGCTATTAAATGCCAGCATCACTGCCATCCCAGCCTTATTTACACGCATACAATAGTCCTTGGCACTATAAATACCTTTTGTATATTTCTCATCAAATAACCCAACTACATCGAGAGTATTTCTATTGATCAACATTCCAAAATCCGATACAAATGCAGAACGCTCCAAAGGAGAGAACAATGGACTGTTAACAGTAGATGCTATCCTTATTGATTCTACTAAGTCATCTGTACCTGTAGTCATCTTTTGATCAGAAATATAGTCATTAGTAAGCGTACCTACTATGCCTATTTTCTCATCCGAGCACATACCAAGTTTCAGATAAAAAAGCGTGTTGTCTATAAGAAACGCATCAGCATCCAAAATCATTACATCATTGTTCTGACTGCAAAGCTTTATTCCTTCATTCAAAGCTTCAACGTAGCCAATTCTTTCTTCGCTAAAGCCACAAGTAATTCCCCCATATTCAGATAGCCATTCCCTTGTCCCATCATCAGATGCATTATCAATAACGATTATTTCTAATACTTCCGCTGGAACAGTAGTCATAATACTATCAAGGCACTTTCTAAGCTTTTCAGACTCATTACAGGACACAATCACAAATGAAACAGGTCTTATAGAGGCTCCCTGATCTACTACATTAGTAATGTATTCGATAATTACAGCCCTATCTTCTTCCTTGTCACAATAATATAGTGATTGATAAAAGCACAGTAATGCCTGATTGAGATTAACTGTAGCATAGTATTCTCCCAGCATCAGGTAAAGTTCATAGTTATGATTATCAGAAAGCAATCCCATCGTGATAATATCGAGGGCTCTATCATATTCGCCACGAGCCATAAACGCAGTTGCGGCAAGCACGCAGTATTCTGGGTCTTCCTTTAGAAAATCAATCTCTCCGCGAAGATTTCTACTGATCTCAGAGTAAGCTTCCTCCATATTTCCAGTTTCAATTAGTTGTCTGATTCTTTCCTTTACACCACTCATACATGCTACCTCGTCGCAGTTAAAAGCCTTTTCAATCATGAACTTTACCAGTTTCTCGTTGTTAAACCTCTTCGTTACAGCTTTATTTCCATTTATTGAAATTTTCTGTCTCGCATCTTCGTGAAACAAGTAGTATCTTACCTTATCCTCCATTTCATCAAGGTCCTTGTAAACCACTATCTCTTTATCTATCTCAAATTCCTCTTCAATAGCAGGCTGATAATTGGATAAGACAAAGCCTCCCGCGCCCATAATGTCGAAAACTCTAAGGGGAATTCCCTCCGTAATACTGTGAAGCGTAATATTTATGTTAATCTTGCTAAGATTGTAGAGTTTAGGTAATTCCTCCATATAATCAATTGGTGGAAGCGATGTTATTCCTGGTATGCTTATACTCTTTTCGCCTGTATAGAACTTGATTCCATATGGCGCAAGCCTAGAAAGCATATTGGTACGCTCTTTTTCAGCAAGCTTGTAGGCAAGGAGCCTTGCTCCAAAATACTCATCCAGATCCATCCGGAAGTCTTTTGTCAATTCTTTTCTTCCTATGTCCAGCAGATTATCTATCGCCGAGTCGCTAAGCTTATTATGAATTCTGTCTACGCCATCCCACTTGCCGTAGGCATCCCTCATAATCATTTCATATTCGTTCTTCGTACTGCCTGTAGCTACCTTTTCACACAGTTCATAAATTCCATCCGTAAACAGATTTCCCACAAAAGATATATCACAAGAATACTTTTCCTTATCGTCTCTTGTTATGACTGTACGCGAATTTCTGAATATATTAGTTCCAAGAGGCTGATAGAACACATGCTTTCCGCCACATCTACGGATTATTTCGACCTGTCTTTTGTCAAAAGAAAATATATAATTGCAATCATTAGAAACTGCCGCCTCATATAAAGCCTTCTGGGGACAATCATAGATCCATGAAACATATGGTATACCACACATTTGACAGCCGTCCGATAGAGCAGCACTAAAATCATATGTGAGAACTGCCTCAATACTGCTTTCGCGGATGCAATCAGCGTATGACCGAGCATCGCTCTGAGCTATACTGTAAATAGAAATGGGCAGATCAATAAGCTGAGCATCATACCCAGCCTGCAAAAGCGTCCATATGAGATCTTCTTTTTTCAGTTCATTAAAGTATGCAACCGCTACCCTCATCGCACAAAACCTCTATCGAATATTTCGGCTCTTTTCGCATTTTTCATAACGTTATTATACTAAATTTCGTCATGATTCATATATTGATTTTCCAAGAATCACAATTAAAACAAGCATATATGACGTGAGCTCTGGCTAATACCAGAGCTCATTTTCATTTTATATAGTATATCTTCTATCACATTCTTTCATAATCAATATATCAAGATTGTTAATTCGATTTATAACCTCACTATTATTCTGATAGTCTACCGTTATTATTTTTTTCTTAAGTAACGCCAAATCTGATAATAGCCTTTTTTCTCTATTTCCCACATTATTGAAATACTTCTTTATATTCTCTTTCATTCCTCCATACCTTACTATTTGATCGTATAAACAACGATTAACTCCATAGGAATAAAGATTGATCATCACATATTCCATTATCTCTTTACACTCTTCATAGGTATCAAGGTCATGGCAAACATCATATAGTGCCTTTATCGCACCATATATGGAATCATAATAGTTCTGCAAATCCATAGTCTTAGTTGCGGACTGGGAAACATCACAATAATAGTACATTACTTCTTTTACATTACTGATATTCTTCGCTTTAAGAAACATGTATATAAGAATTTCAGTATCTTCAAGGCATCTCACATGCTCTCGCATTCTGATAGGGGGATTATTCCATAACTCATTTCTGAATATCTTAGTAACAAGATAACCTCCAGAAGCTATTAGTTTCACCCTCTTATCAGTGTCTAGCATTCCTGTTAGATTATCACTTGTGTATACTATAGCCTTGTCCATAGCTTCACTGAAAAAACCCGTATCTACAATATCCGCATTGGTCTCTTTTGCCTTATTATATAAAAGCTCATACATTCTAGAAGATACGTAGTCATCACTGTCCACAAGGCCGATGTACTCGCCGGAAGCCATATCAAAGCCCTGATTTCTAGCGCCACCACTACCGCGATTAACTCCGCCATCAATGACTACCATTTTTTCAGGGAACCTACTCTCATAATCAAGCATTATCTGCCAGGTATCATCCGTAGAGGCATCATTTATCACAATAATCTCTATGTCCTGTAACGTCTGATTTACAAGACTATCAAGACATCTTGGCAATGTATTATGCGAATTATAGGCCGGAACTACTATACTGACTTTTTTCATATAGTTCTTGCAATCTCCATCATCTTAATTTAATGCGATCAATATATTTGTTCACCATGCTACCTCTTTTTTGTTATATGTCATTAGAATAATAAATATCCATCCATACACTTGTAGTAAGGCTTCCCATCGAAGTAAGACTGCTGTCTATTAAATACCTATGTTCATATTTAAACCAATACAGGAACAGGTGATCAGAATCCACAATAACCACGCAATTTTTCAAGAATTCCCAATACATTTTTAATACATCATCTGAATCCATTAACTCCCGTCCCAAAATCACCCTCTGGTAGAATGAGAGAACAATGTAAGTTTCCGGATCAAGATATTCCATAAACTTTTTACAAAGAAATCGTCTTTTTTCTTCGCCAAGTTTTTTCATAGCCACATAATTATCATAGTGCGAATGATCGCGTAGTGGCCTTGCACGTTTTTCCAGGTAATCAGGATTATTCATGCGTTCAGGGATGAGTTTTGTACTTTCTCCTGTAGAGTTATAGAATTCCTTCATATCATCAACATTTCCAAAAGTCAGAAAATCACACATTTCAAAAGGGCATAGACATGATGACTGATACCCACCCAAAAATACTATTCTTTCCTTTAATATTTCCGATTTGACATCAAAGGTCTTCAACATATTTCTCATATAAGACAAAAAGTCTGGGAGAAAAATTCTTTGGTCAGTTCTCGTCTTCATAACATATTTGATTTCTTTATACTTGTTGGCACAAAGAATCCCTTGGTGCGAACTTATAAGCTGAAGCCTTATATTGGAAATTCCATGCTCAGCTGGCATTTCGTTTTCAATTAACACTATACCTATAGAATTAGCCTGCCATCTGAAAAAGTCCTGAATTTCTCCCTTCCATGTCGACAAAATAATAATTGCATTAGGATAAAGCCATCTGTACCTGTACATTGTCTCAATGGTAAAATCATTTTCATAAATAACTGGTCCTTGGACAACAATTGCAGTGTCTCTAATATCTATCCTTTGCAGAAATTTCCATACTGTGTTTTGGAACATATGATTATATGTGTAATAATCGTTGTAAAGTTCATTAAGATTTTTTAATTGTTCATATAAACAGGAAATATTCTCATTTCTATATGACAAATCCGGTCTAAAAGCTATCGTAAAGCGAAGTATCAAGGCCAGTCGGCCTAGCGAATTACATAATCGGGATTTAAACTCACTATCGAAGCCACATATATTAGCACTATTAAAACAATTCATAATACCAAACACGCAATCAACTATATCCTTTAATGCTATTTCTGTTTTTTCGACCAATATTTTGTCATCATCGTTATCCAAACTGATGCTCTGAAGATAATCTGAAACTTGATGCGCCAAAATGCTTAACTTCTGCATTATCAATGCGCTATCACGATTACAATCAATAGAATTGTTAAATAATCTCATAATATCATTTTCTATTTCATTAAATAAGGTTATTATCTCCCGTTTTTTCATAAAGTATATTATTCCTTTATCTTCTGAATAATTTAGAGTCACTTATAATCAAACAATAACATGTCTTTTCATCATCCAGACATCAACATGGTCTCCGTAGCCATTTCGATCTTCCTTTTCACAAATATCATCCACTTTAGGGATTATTTCATCCGGAAAATACTTTTTTCTCACCTCTGGCGTATGTTCATAAAACCAATAACCATGCTGATACAGAAAGCTTCTTACCACCGCACCGCTAACCGTTCTGTATCTAATATTCAAAAACTGAAAGCCACAATTGTCAGCAAGATATTTAATAGCCTTGACAGAAGGAATAAGAATATGCCTGGGAGCATCTAGCTGGTACCAAAATGTTCCAAACATATCAAAAACAAAGTTAGGAAAAATGGGTATTCTGATCCATAATTCTCCTTCAGTTTCAAGAAGACGTCTAGCATTATTCAACACTTCAATAGGATTGATCACATGCTCAAGAGAATCTCCCATTCTAATCAAACTAAAAGAGTTATCTCCTTCCATTTCTGTAATATCACATTTTTTGATATGCACCCTGTCGCCATAAGCAATATCGTCATCAATAAACGGATCACAACCATACAGATTACCGCAGCCCTGCTTAGCCATTTCAAAGAGCCAGCTCCCACTACCACAACCAACGTCCAAGATTTTGCGTCTTTCATCTATCTCAGTATCAAAAGCTTCCTGATTGTCAGTATGAAACAGGTAACTATAATACTTTTCTCCGTAATAAGCACCCAAATTGTCCGGTATTTCTGCTATCTGGATACTCCCACAGTCAGCGCATACAAAGTACTCAAACTCATCCCCAGTTCCAATCATCATCTCTTTGACCAGATATGATTGGAACAGTCCACTCGCACCGCATAATCTACATTTATGTGCTTTCATTCCAAGATTTCGATTTGCTATATCTTTATCCATATACACCTCTAATTGCACAATATCCTATTATTATTATAAAGTACTATAATTGTATCCTCAATTATTTTCACTTGTATATCGATTTATTTTATTGGATATATCGTTAATATGTGGGATAATTAATTACATGGAATTGTAAACCAGCTACAGGAGATACAAAATGTCATTAGTAAATCTTCATTCACAACTTTTAAATCTCACACACCTGTGTAACAGATGTGCACTTCATATCAGAACTGATATGCTTGTTGCGGGATATGAAGAAATAAAGACAATTACCTCAACTATCTCCACGCTTTTTGATACGTTGTCTTCTTCAGAATATCACAGCGCTGGCATTTTCAAGTCTCAGCTAATTGAAACATTAAAACAAATCATCGATGCTCAGCAAGCTTCATGCAATACGCTGTTAGCCGATGTATTGGAAGATACGCTTATCCCGCTTATTACTGACTTTAATCATAAGATATGCGAACAGCTAAGTATTGAAGACATTGACTTTACCAAGGCAAATATGGATGCCATTTCTTATGATGCATTGGAAATCATTTCCTCTTTTCTAAATTCAGATGACATAAGTCTTCTCAATGAAGTAACACCTGTACTTACCAAATCCTGCGATATAACTTTTTCCATTAGATCAAAGGGCTTTCCTAATCCCAAATATGCAGCAAGCTGTGTAAATCCTTACCGCGAAGGACTGTTATATATTTCCCGTTACTACAAAGATTGCTTTCTATCTGTAACTCTTACCGGATGTGGCATGATTTACGAAGCTATGACACTTATTGATTCTGTATACGGTATAAATGTGCGTATTTTTGAGCAAAGCCCTCAAATGCTCAGGTACATTTTTAAATATATTGATCTTACTTCTTATATAAAAGCTGGAAGACTAAGTTTTATTTTTCCCGAGAATACTTTCATGCTTTCATCCGCCATGGAAAACTGTTCTCTTATGTGCAGAGAAGATTGTATTGACTATTTTGCCGAAGATATCAAAACTCCTCTTCGCAAATACCGCTCAGTTCTCCTTCCCACAAAGGAAAACTCACAACTCCTGTACTACAACTTTGGAATCAATAATTCACGTTTTGATGCATATGTATCAGAGATTGGAAAAGAGCTACATGATAAAACTATCTTTATTGTGGCAGGAGGCCCCTCTCTCTCCCCAAGCCTTGATATACTTAAAAAACATGCCAAAGACAGTATTATCATTTGTGTAGGTACTTCCTATGGATTACTGCACAAAAACAATATTATTCCAAACCATATAATTATCAGTGACGGTCATATACTTATCAAGAAACAACTCATGAATGAGTTTGATTATGACAGAACATCACTTTTATATCTGGCGACTGCAAATTCAGAGACTGTAGACTTATTCAAAGGGAAAAGATACATTATTTATCAGGAGGGATTCGGAGAATCAGAAAAATGCGCACTCACAAATGGACTTCCTCTTTTCAAGACCGGAGGCTCTGTTTCTACTCTAGCTCTTGACGTAGTCCTTCATTTTGAGCCGCAAAAGATTGTCTTCCTAGGTCTTGATCTGGCCTTTACCAACAACCAGGTTCATGCCGGAGATGTCCCTGAAAAAAAAGTTTTTTCAAATGACAACAATATTGTTGTAGAAAGCATACTGGGAACAAAAATATGTACATCCCTTGGTTTTGATTCCTTTCGTACTTGGATTGAAAACTATCTAAAAGATTACCAGGGCAACACAAAACTTATAAACATTTCAAACGGTGCCATGATACAGGGCATGGAAAACATAAACGTATCTGATGCATTACAGAGGTTTTAGAACCACTATTACACTTTTATGATAGTATCGACTTAACCATGGAAATCACCTGTTCCAGTTCACTATTGGTAAGATTGGTACTACATGGCAATGTAATTATCCTCTGCCAAAGATGCTCCGAAACATCAACTTTACTTCTTGGGCAATCCAAATAGGGCTTCTGCAAATGAACCGGTTTCCAGAATGGACGGACTTCAATATCTGCTTTTTTCATAGTTTGACAAAAGGCCTTTACGTCATCTATTGTTTTCCCTTCCGATAGCACTATTCCAGAAAACCAGCAGGAGGCCCCATCTGTTGTTCGGAAAAAAGAGATTTTTCCTTCCTCCTCCATGTCCTTAAGCTTTTCTTCATAGTACGAGCGTACCTTACGCTTTATATGTACAAACTCTTCAAGTCTTTCCATCTGGGCCACTCCAACAGCGGCCTGAATATTCGTCATACGGTAGTTGAAACCCACCTCATCAAAATCATAATCAGGATATACCCGAGCTGTTGTAGTCAGATGCCTAACGTGCTGCAAAAGCTCTTTATTGCATCCCACAACGGCACCTCCGCCGCCGCAGGTTACGGTCTTATTACCGTTAAAAGACAAAACACTTAAATCAGCCAGCTTTCCAAAATCACAGCCTCCATACGTTGCCCCAATGGCACAGGCTGCATCGACAATAAGTGGTAGTCCGTACTCATCTGCAATTTCTCTGAAAGCCCCCATATCCGGAATATTCCCAAGCGTATATACCGGCATTATTGCAGCAACTCTCTTGCCTGTACTTTTCTCGTATAGTTCCCCATCCCTTTTCTCACAACGTTCTTTAATCTCATATTTTACGAGCTTCGGATCAAGACACCAGTCTTCCTTGCTTATATCCATCAGCCATGAATCTGCTCCACAGTGTCTCACTGCATTTGCAGTCGCTATAAAGGTAAATGTCGGAATAATGACCAGATCTCCATAATCCACACCCACAACCGTAAGTGCTGCATGAATTCCGGTGGTACCTGAACTGGTAGCTACAGCGTCAACACTCCCAGTTGCCTCAGCAACCATGCTCTCGAACCTTGTAACATACTCACCAACTGATGAAACATATGTCGTATCTATACAATTATCAAGATATTTCTTTTCATTTCCCTTCAGATTCGGCATCGCCAATGGAATCATTTAAACATCCTCACATTTTTTGCTATATTACTTATTCCAAAAATCTTTCTGAGACATGATCACTTCAGCCAGTTTAAAATCCATTTCGGTATCTATATCTATACTTCTCTCCTGAGGCATCACATATGCAAAAGATCCTTTCCTGTAGAGGAAATGGTCCTTTTCATATTTTGAAATATCAACTATATAAATTGCCCCATTTAGGCGATAGAATTTCCCGGCATTCTGTCTGCTTACTATCGATTCTTCATTTACAAAATCTATAAATTCACCATTATCCGGAAGATGCCCGCACCACAATGGTGAATGCTCAGCTTCGCATACAGATACAACTGCAAAAGAAGCTTTTTCTTCATATAGCCGATAAGCATTCACAATGTCATCCTCTGTTCTAAGCGGTGAGGTAGGCTGTAACAGGCAGAATGTATCAAACTCTCTTCCAAGCCTTCTATACCCTCCAAGCACTTCATCTATCATATCCCAAGAGGATGCCTCATCTCCTGATGTCAACCCGCTTCGCAGAAAGGGAACGCTTGCCCCATACTTTTGGGCTAAATCTGCATACTCTACGGAATCTGTTGAAACCATAACTTCATCGAAACATCCTGATGCAAGTGCAGCTCCTATGCTGTATGAAATTAATGGTTTGCCGCAAAGCTCCCTAATATTTTTATCAATAATCCCTTTAGAGCCGCTTCTGGCAGGTATTATCGCTATATTCTTCATCTATCAGCCAAGATCATAGAATTTCTTCTTAAGATCTATCCTCCCATTTGCAACAGTCTCTACTATCTTTTCTGCAATCCGTGCTGCAGCATCGCCCGTTCCATAAGGTGATAAAACTTTTTCACAAACAATTTTGTGTTCATCACTCATAGCAGTTTTAATCGCATCAACAATACTCTTACAATCAGTTCTACAATTGATCACACTATCAGATTTAAGTCTTCCCTTTTGCCTGTCACCAATATTTACAGTCGGTACATGCAGCGCGGGAGCTTCTATAATTCCGCTAGAGGAATTGCCCAGCACAAACTCCGCATACTTCATAAGTGATATATATTTTTTTGCTCCAAGAGAAGTATAAACATTCAAGTTAGATATTTCTGGCTCTGCTTCATCCAAAAGCTGATTTATTCTGCCACCGCCCTGGTCAGCGTTTGCCTTAGTTACAATAAACTCAATTTCAGGGAAAGCACGTATCGCGCCAAGAAACCGGGCAATAAGCTCATCCACTTTTTCATCCCCCAGCGTAACTGGATGATATGTACAAAGAGCATATCTGCATTCATCCAATCCGATTTCCTTCAGTGCCTCCTTTTTACTATCGCATGGAAGCGTAAGAATATTATCTATACTAGTAGAGCCATAATTAAATACATGCTCCGGATCCTCCCCTAGTTGTATAACACGTTTTCTGCTCTCCTCATTAGATACAAAATGAAGATAACTCATTTTAGTTATGGAATGTCTAATCCACTCATCCATAGCTCCCTCTGTGGTATCTCCACCGCACAAATGAAAAATAGGTGTTCTTGTATTACAAGCCGCTATCGCAATAGATAGTATTTCGTATCTATCTCCCAGAAGAACCACTGCTTCATAGTTTTCTTTGTAAAAAAGCCTGGCAAAACGCTTTATTGTTTCTGCCTGATTATCAGATATATCTATGGAAGAAGACGATTCTACAGGTATTTCTATCCTATGATCTATTCTCTCTGAAATCTCATCTACAGTCATCCCATAGAGCTTGCTAAGGTGAGTTCCTGTAACAACCAGATCTATCCCCAGATCATCATTCTCTTTTTTTCGTAGTTTACTTATTAGAGGAGAAAGCAGACCATATTCAGCTCTTGTAGAAGTTACAACCGCAATCTTTTTCATACTTCTATAGACTCATCCTCATCAAAATCTCTAATAGCTCTTGTTCCAATAACTTCATTCCATCTCATGGGGCTTATTCCTGTCCCTGGCCGTTTTGTAGTTAGATTTCTTTCATCTAGAACTTCTCCGGCTTTTATATTTCTTTTGGCGACAATACTCTTCCTCGCAGCTTTAATATTCTTCACCTCAGAATTAGAAGGCTCCTTAATGCCATTTCCCATGGCTTTTTCAATGTTTCTTATACTCGTGACCATAGCCGCAAGTTCATCCGGTTCTAAACTAGCCTTATGGTCAGGCCCTTCCATGTTTCTGTCCAATGTAAAATGTTTTTCAATAACAGTTGCCCCAAGTGCGACCGCAGCAATAGGTACCTCAATTCCGTTAGTATGATCGGAATAACCCACTTCCACCTTAAATGCTTCATTCATGGTCTTCATCACCTTTAAGTTCACGTCCTCGTAGGGCGTCGGATACTCAGTATTACAGTGAAGAAGCTTTATATCATTGGCGCCGTTATCTCTTAAAACGCTTATGGCATCCTCAATTTCCTTCATATTACACATTCCGGTGGACATAACAACAGGCTTCCCAGTCCTTGCTATAGCTACAAGATATGGATAATTAGTAATTTCACCTGACGGGATCTTCCAAAATGGCATATCTATAGAATTCAAAAAAGCAATACTATCAAGATCAAAAGGAGTCGACAAAAATGTAATACCTACTTTGCCACAGTACTCCTTAAGCCCTAAGAATTCATCATAGGAGAGTTCCAGTTTTCTGAGCATATCACTTTGGGATCCATCACCCGTAATTTTTCTTTGATATTCGGCCTTTTTAGCATTATCGGAAACCAGATTTTTAGTTTTAAACGTCTGAAACTTTATGCAATCAGCCCCCGCAGTCTTTGCGGCATCTACTAGCCTGCAAGCAAGTTCATAGCTACCATTATGATTCACTCCTGCTTCAGCAATTATATAAACTCCCATTTATTCCACCACCCTGCATGGATTTCCATATGCAGTAACATTATCTGGAATATCCTTTACTACCACACTGCCAATTCCTATAACAGAATCAGAGCCTATTGAAATGCTCTGCCTGACAACTGTTCCCGCTCCAACATGAGTATTTGCCCCAACATATACCTGCCCACACAATGTAACAGCTGTACTCACATGACAAAGCTCTTCAATACAGCAGTCATGCTCTATTATTGCACCGGTGTTTATAATTGCACTGTCGCCAATCCTTGTTCCCGAGCCTATTATCACTCCTTTTCCTATATAGGTCCCTTTTCCGATTTGCACATCTCTTGCAACTATAGCAGAAGAATCCATGATAACAGGCATATTAAAAGGCATTTCTTTCAACATATTATAAAGCCTTTGCCTTACCGCAGTAGAGCCGATGCTCCCAACAGTGATAAAGACATCTGTCCATCCCTCGTTAAACAATCTCGGAAGATCATCATCTGTCCCTACAATCGGAATATCAAATACAGGCTCGGAATCATCATTTACGACAATCCCGATTTTCTCATATTCCTCGCTATTTCTAATACTGTCAGAAACAGATTTACAATGTCCACCGCTTCCCAATAATAACAGACTTTTGGAACTCATATAACCTATTCTCCATAAAGCTTTTTTCTCATCTTTTCAAGTTCATCAAACTGCCCCATATCCATCCAGTTATTCTCCGATACCGGATACACCGCAACTTTCCTTCCTTTTTGGCGCTGTCTTTCAATGACTTCAGGGAAACCAATTGCTTCCCCTTCCTTCATATCTTCCAGAACTATTGGCTCAACAATATATATTCCGGTATTTGTCAAAAAAGACATAAGCGGCTTTTCCTTCATGGATTCGTAGACTCCACCTTCACCCATCTCCACTACGCCATAGGGAATACTTATATTCTTATACACACATATCATTGTAATTGCATTGTTACCCTTTTTATGAAACTCCAGCATCGGCTTATAATTGGCGGTAAGAAGTGCATCACAATTTGCAAAGAAAAAGGTAGAATCAAGTTTTCCTTTTAGAAGGCTCAGTCCCCCTCCTGTTCCAAGTGGTTCTTCCTCATCATGCCAGGTAATGTCATATTTTCTCTCGTTCTCAGCAAAATACGTTTTTATGAGCTCTTTTTTATAATTCACAATTATATGAAAAGCGTTGCAACTATAGGACTGATACTCCTGCATGATAAGCTCTATGATTGGAAGTTCTCCCACAGGTATCAGAGGTTTTGGCAGTACCTTTGTAAATGGATCAAGCCTGGTTCCTCTTCCACCAGCATTTATCACCACAGGAACGTTTAAGCGTTCGCGCTGTTTCTTATCCCCTTCACCATCTCCTGTATAGATGTCCTTTAATATTCCCTTGGTATCAATAATTGGAATGGCAATCCAGTTTCGTTTATGGTAGAGCTTTTTGGCCTCAGTAAGATTTGAGGCATGCTTAGGGCTGTGATTTGCTGCCTTATCAGCATCATCTTCAAGCTTTCCACCCGCCAATAGCCAGCGTCTTATATCACCATCCGTAATACATGCAGACAGACTGCCATTATCGTTTAGCAAAAATAGAATGCCATGAGCATTTGCATCTATTTTCTGCATTGCCTGATTGATTGATATTGTCTCATTTTCGGTATACTTTTGAAGTTCCTCAGTATTCATCTTATATACCCGCTCTCTTATCAAAGACTATTTCCATCATCTTTCTGATTCTGTCACGATATCTAAAATCCCGCTTTACCTTCTCCAGACCTGCAGCAGCTATTCGCATTCTTTCTTCCTCATGTTCCAAATAGTAGCCTGCAAGTTCAACCGCTTCATCAATATTGTGAAACAGCACAACTTCTTTTTTATCCTCAAGCCACTCCATAAGTTCAGGCTGTGCGTTGGATAAAAGAAAGCCACCGCAGCCAAGTATGTCCAACGCCCGAAGTGGGATAGCACTCTGTGCAGCTCTAAGACTCCAATTCAAATTAATCTTGCTTGATTTAAAAAGAGCTGGCATTTCCTCGTTATAGTCAAGCGGGCCATGTATATGAACATTCTTAAGAATATCTTTCTCCCTTTCACCCGCCTCATAAGTATAAAGATGCGTATCGTATCTTCTACCCATAACTTCCAGAATGCTAATCCTGTCCAGATAAGTAACATATTCAGAAACAGCATAGGATAACTGAAGCTTATTTATAGAAAGGTCATAGCCGTTTTTCCTATATTCCTGATTGATACTATCAATTATTGACTCCGTTATGAGATCATCAACAATATATCTGTCCGTTATACCACTCTGAGTTACCACAAGTTTATTGAGATACTGCGCCAGCTCACCCTTTAATCCTGCTGTTATCACATTAAGTTGGGACTTATATAGTTTTCCCATGAACGATATATCATTCTCATATTTTTTTGAAGGTACTATTTTTTCATATTTCCCAGTATTTACTCCAAGCGGCATATGAAAAAAGCGTGTATATCCCATTTTGAGATATTTCTGAACTTCAAGCCTGTCAAACAGAAACATGAAATTGGTATCGTACTCCATTTGACTACACGGAACCACATTCATAGGAGTATCATAAGTCCATGCTAAATATTTAATATTCTTGTTATGGCAAACCGTAGCAATTACCGGATAGAAGTTCGTCGAAAAGATAAGATCATACCTAATCTTGGTAAGCTCTGTCTCCAGCAACTCTGCAAACTCGTCATTGATATACACATCCTTTCCCTTAAAAAGATATGTAAGTTCATTAACATTCTCTTTTCCATACATTTCAGTAAGAGCTTCCATTATGTCTTTATGAATATAAGAATATGGATTTATGACAAGTATTCTCAATTATTATCCTCTTCTAAGCATTCCATTTCTCTATCAACCATATAACCAGCATAAATTTTTACAATTCATCAATGATTTCTAAAAGTCTTCTGGCGCAATTATCCCAAGAAAATGATTGCAGTACCTTTTCTCTTCCCCTATTGGCCACTTCTTCATTTGAGAGGTATTTTCTTATCCGCTCAGGTATTCGTTCAATCTCTTTTAAAGAAAACAGAACAATTTCCTCCCCGTCAGTAAAATTCTCCCGCAGTGCAGGCGTTTGATCCGACAAAGCTATGCTCCCTGCCATCATTGAATCAAGGACTCGTTCCGTTATACTGTCCTTATGCCAGGTCATTACATTC
Organism: uncultured Butyrivibrio sp.; assembly: GCF_947169445.1. Taxonomy (GTDB): domain Bacteria; phylum Bacillota; class Clostridia; order Lachnospirales; family Lachnospiraceae; genus Butyrivibrio. The sequence goes on from NZ_CAMVPU010000013.1 coordinate 52,017, forward strand.
AGACTCATTTTTGAAGAATTGTATATTTCAGAAATTTTATCAGAAGTTACTTCCGGGTGTATTCTCAGATTGCTGTTATTTGCAAAAGTAGCTTCTTTCCAACTATCTCCAAATACATCTATAGTTATTCCGCTGTCCACAATGCGTTCTATAATTTTTTGCCGAAAATAACGCGCTACTCCTCTGCTAGCAAGCCTGTGAACTTTTGAAAATTCCTGAGCAAATTGATCATCTGTAAGATGAGCGCCAAGTTTTTCAAGAACTATTTCAAAAGCTTCCTCAGCAGTATAATCCGGTTCATTCATCAAGAATTTCAGATAACTATCCATTATAATTCTTGTAGTTTCATCAGTCTTATTGAAAGTATTCTCAACTTCTCCGGGCCAATAAGTTCCCACAAATGATAGGTCGTACTTTCTTTCTGAAAAAGGCATTACATCATCTATATGTTTTCCGCCGGGAGGAAGATAAAAAGCTTGTAGCTGCTTATAATATCTATTAATATACTTCACATATGACCTGTCCTGTGTAAGAATATAGTAATCTTTAGGAACCTTCTGAACGTATCTGTAATAAAAGGCAGGATGATCAGTCCAATAATTAAACTTAGGGCCATAGAAATGATCAAAAACAAAGTCTCCATTTGGGAGAACCATATAAAAGATATTTTCCATAAATGCTATAACAGCTTTGTAATGCTTATCAATATACGGCTCAACTTCATCTTCCTTTGGATCTAGATATATAACATTCTCTCCTGCTGCCATCAAGGCATTCCTTAACTGCTGACTATACTCCGTCATTATCCCATAGCATAACGATTCATCACCTTTAAAAAGCAGTATCGGAAGCTTATTATCCATATATGATATAACCTCTATTCATCCTATCAATCCTCCTGCTATCACACAGAAAGCAAACTTATACTTAGAATCTGTCGTTAATAATCCTCACAATTTCTCCGGCGATTTTGTAGTATACATTCCGACTAAAATGATTTATGCAGTACTCAAAATCATTCTGAGAATGTATAAAATCGGTAATATTGATCGTATGCATTCTTTCATGATCTTCCGCAAACTCCTGTAAAATAGGATTGTAGGCTCTATAGATATCCACTAATCCGGCATATCCAACACTTTGCTCCCCCTCATACTGAATCTCACTTCCAAGCATAAGGATTATTTCTGGTCTTCCCTTAACATGGTCATAAATATAATCCAAATTTCTTAAAAGCAGATCTACAGGTGTAATGCCAACAAACTCCCAGTTCTCCGCAAATTTTTCGATGATTTCCCTTGTAAATGGAAAATCATGATTAAAATACTCTCCTCGTATGAAACCATCTACATTATCCAAATCTGTCAATGCTGTGGCTTGGCTCGAAAAGCTGATATATGCTCCCGTTTTCTTATTTTTATACAAGCCAGCATTCAGATCCTGCATTGTACTAAGACATATGATATGGTATTCCTCTTTAAACAGTTTCGTTTCAAAGTCCCCTTTTATAATAAATGGGACTTCATTTATTATTTCTTCAATCTCCTCATCACACATATGGGCGGACTGCCATATGTGCATAGTATGATTTTGTCCTGTGGTAGTAAAGCCACGCTCGTTTACATAATTAAACTCAGTAGTAATATTGCCGCCTCTTAGATATGGAATCGTAGAATCCATGTCGCAAGGCCCCTTCATAAGAATTCTTACTCTTTTTTCCTTTTCAAAATCACTTGAGATTTCATTATCCGAGTCTTCTTTTATCCATGTAACTTCCTTGTTTTTCTCAAGCGGTACAGAAATCTTGCCCTTTATCTCAAAATCAGGACATCCCAGAAGATTATAGATATACTGCTCAATTCCCATGCCAATTACTCTGCAGGAAAAAAGAAAATGTCTCATGAATTTCTCACGGGTATTGTAACAATAAAAGCCTATAATTCCATATTCTCCAAACTTATCCTGAGCCCTTATATATGCACAATCATACCAGTCATCTGTAACAAGTCTTGTCAGAAGATCTTTATTCTCCCTGTTCTTGGTATAGTTAAGTTGATTGCTGCGTGCTACAAGTTCTGTTATTCTGTCTATTTCCTTGAGGCAGTCTTTATTAATAGTAATCCTGATGTCACTGTCATATAAAAACTGCTCATTATTTTCGTAGCTAGTCTTTGCCTGTAACTTTTTCTCTAAAAGCTTATACTGATCAAGTCTTGAATGTTCTTTGTCCTTAGCTACTGTCTTGGCAAAAAAATTTACCAAATATGGGATAATATCCGGAGTCGCAGTCATAAGATCAGTGCAGTGATATTTTGCTTCTTCCAGGTTTCGGACACTATCATCGATAAAAAGAACATTTTCTGCTCGGAGCCCCATATTCTTTATCTTTGTTTCTATTTGTCTGCCCTTGTCATCCCAATTAATATTATTGAATACAAATAGTTCATCTATCCCCACCGACTTAAGTTCTGACAATACAGGTTCTTCATCATTCTTTGAGGAAATGCTGTTGATAACTCCATGATCAGTAGCATTTTTAATAAGCTCCACATTAGACAGTGGTAGCTCAACATCCCCTTCACTTATGATTCCATGCCAAAAAGTCTCATCCATATCCCAGATGATAAGTTTAATCTTTTCGTATGAGAAATCTTCATAGTCCTGATTCTTGATAATAATAACTGCATCATTCCTAAGGACAGATGAAAGAGCATCCATTTGAAGCCTTCCAAGTCCTTCATATATCTTTTTATCCGCAATAAGAATGTCATATGCATTTCTATTATCCGAGTTCTTAAGTTCCTCTATACTCCTGAAAGCCTTTTCAGTCTTGCTTACTATCTCATAAAGAGTTGGATTGTTCTCGATACCAACAACCTCGCTATTGGTAAAAAGGCTCCTTACAGCCTTAAGTTCAGATCCCAGACCGCAACCAAGCTGCAACATACTAAATCTAGAATCCAGATTATAAGGAATCTGAGACAGTGCAGTTCCGCTGGCGTAGCAGTATTTCAATATGTCAAAACCATATTTTTTCTCAAAAAGCAGATGATGTTCATTTAGTAGCTTCTCATAATCAGTCTTAATAAAGCTTTGACTTCCTACATGATAAATAAAGCTATTGCGTACTAAAAGTAGTCTATAGCCTCTTTTAAGGATTTCAATCGAAAGTGCGTCATCCTCGTAATAGCCAGGTGCAAAATCCTCGTCAAAACCACCTATTTCATCCCAAACTTGCCTGCGGATAAGCATAGCAAAGCCTGAGAGCCTTACTCTTTCAAGGTAAACCCCACTCATTGGCACATTATTCTTTTCACCATATTTTATATATTCCTCAACAGATTCAAAGGTAACGTCCACCTGCTGCTTGTTCCCTGCATAATTGGATATACTCCCGACTGCTCCAATATCATCAGCAGAGTAAAGAGCCTGCTTCAAGTAATAAACCGAATCAAATACCAATCTGGTATCATTATTAAGCAGCAAAATATCGAACTTTTCATATTCGGTATCCAAAGTGGAAGCCACAGCCATATTGCAGGCTGGTCCAAAACCTATATTCGCAGCATTCTTTATAAGTTTTACATCTTCCTGCTGCTCAAGGTAGTCCACAACGCCATCCGTTGATGCATTGTCCACAACTACTATCTGGTAACTTCCGGGATTTAATACATCCCTTATACTCTTGATATTTTGCTCCATAAGATGCTGTGAATTGTAAGATACTATTACTATCAGTATTCTCTCTTCCCGGTCCTCAGAATTATGAAAACCTCCTATTGTTACATTAGCTCCCTGCTGAAGCTGCATATCATCTTCCCATACTTCCTTATACCCATCTTTGTATTCCATCTGAGCCAGCTGAAGCATTTTCTTGGCTGATAATTTCTTTTGATATTCAGGATTATCAAAGAAATTCTTGTTATCCTCCCGGACATTCTGCCCCTTTTCAAAAGAAATTGCGTCAAAGTCTCTGGAAAGCCACTCAAAGTCTCTGTCACAGATAGTATCTTTGTCAAAAAACGAACCTCCTAGTCTGAAGGAATGCCATTCACGTAGTTTATATACGCTTGGAAATCTAAGGGCCACGAATGTCCCGTAGGTCTCAAATTCACTGAAAGCTGAGTCATATATCTTATCTGGTTCGATACAGTTTATGATTTTCTCCCAAAATTTGGTTCCTGGAATGCTATCATTCTTTTCAATCTCATCAATGAGTGCCTTCATAATGTCGCACTTCATTAACATATGCTCTGAAATAAAAGATCTCTCTATTACCTTTCTAAAGCCAGGCAATATCTTTCCCATAGTGTCAAAATACTCAGGATGATGCTCATGCTTAAGATCAAGGTATGGCTGGCCTGTCTCGCCACTGAACATATTTATTTCCCTACATGGCACGGTATCTCCATCCCAGACCATGTAGTACTCATCCTTACAGCTATATGCATACTGCATCTTCAAAAACTGCTGGTAATACCACCCGGTAATACCTCTAGGAAGAGACTCTGAGCCAATTACTGGTTCAAGTTTTTTACTCATGCATGTATGGACTTCATCGAAAGAAATCAATTCATTTTCATCAACCCATTTCACATGTTCTTTTAATACTTCGTCGTTAAGGACTATCTCTCCAACTTCAGGAGCTCCTATAAAAACCAGCTTTCCATATTTAAAGTTATCAATAAGTCTAGGATATAAATTGAGTAATCGTTTACAATCAGAAGGAGTAACAACTATAAGTACATCAAAATGATTTCGATTATCCATATCATCACCATCCTGCTAAAAAACACACTTTATAACTGTTTTTTTGATTCATTATCAAATGTCTGAATAATAAATTGATAGCCAAGTTGCATGGGTAAGTCCGCCATCGGAAATGTTACTGCTAAAGTTCATATATTGCTCACTATATTTAGCCCAGAATAACAATAGCTCGTCTGTATCAATGAAAACCGTGCAGTTCTTTATAAAATGCCAATAATGCATTAATAAGTCATCATCTTCTGAAAGCTTTTCTTTATTGATAACCTTTTCATAAAAAGACTGTATCAGATAAGACTCAGGATCCTGCTTTTTTCCTATTTGCTCTAGTATATTTCTTCTGTCCGCTTCATCCATTTCACAAATACTATTGAAGTTATCACAGGGAACCCTTCCTAAAACTTCTAAATACTGTTCTCTTTTGACGTCTCCATCGCCCGCTGTGTACTCTAGTCTTTCTGAAATTCCATCTGTACTATAAAGTTTTTTTAAATCCTCCACGCGGCCAAAAGCCATAAAGTCTGTAATTCTAAAGGGATAGGTACACATGGAATTTTGCCCACCAAGGAACACTATCCGTTCCAATAAGTCATCACAATTAACAGGAAAAGTTCTCAGCATATTCTTCATATGCACCAAAAAATCAGGATTCAAAAAAACCTGATCCGTTCTGGTTTTCATAACATATTTGGATTTTTTTTCTTCTGCCTGTTGTATTCCTCCTAATGAGCTTTTCAGCTGATATCTGATATTCCAAGGGCCGCCATCAGATGGCTTCCCATTTTCCAATATATCTACGCCTATTGTCTTCGCAATAAGTTTAAAATCCTCAGTTACTTCCCCTTCCCACGTAGACACAATAATTGAAACATTTGGGTAAATCCATCTGTATCGCATCACTGTTTCAAGAGTGAAGTTTCTCTCATACTTAATTGGCCCCTGAAGAACTACAGATATATCATCATCTCTATACACAGGTAAAAATTTTCTGGTAGAAGTCTGCCACATATGTCTGACCATAAACCTGTCATCATTAAACTCTCCAAGATGGTTCAGCTGTGCATACACATTCCCAATATTTGCAACGCCTTCCATAACATCCTTGGGAAGCGATAGTATTTCAAACCGTAACTTAAGTAAAAGTTTTCCCAAGGATTTTTCTATTCTATCCCTCTGAGCTTTATCATATCCATTACATACAATCCCGTTTAAATCCGAAAGGACATCAAACAATATCATCAGCATCTCTTTTAGTTTTTGCTGAATTATTCCTTCAAGAACTCCGTCAATATAAAGATTTGGCTTATATAAGGCACCTTGAAAAAAGGAGTCTGTAATCAGAGAATTAAGCCTTTTAGCGAGAACATTGAACTCCTGCATTGAAAGTGTCAGTTCACGTATTGCCTCTCTATTGTCTAACGAGTCCTCGAAAACACCAAATGTCCTTAAAGACGTTATAGTAGTATTGGTAAATGAATCTATAAGCTTTTTCTTGTCGATTGTAGTATATTCCTGCATTCCGCATCCCTTTTTCATCTTTACCATCATTACTTATTTAGCAATGATTTTAAACTCTGGAGTACAAAGCAGACCTAATGCGATCTTGTCATTATCATCAAGGTCTTCAAAATCCTCAGGACTAATCAGCAAAAGATCATATATTCCACGTTGGTTCAGCTGCATCATCTCATCAATGCTTCCATATATTTTTTCCGTTCCCTTTGCAATATCTGCAATGTCAGTATCAGTCTCTACTCCGTCAGTTCGGGCATTTGGACAAAGACTTCTTATAGCTTTTAAATTGGCTCCAAGGCCACAGGAATATTCAAGAACGTTAAAGTTTTCTTCTTTTCCATATGTAATCTGGGAAATCATATTGGGATCGGCGTAAAGGAGCTTCATTAGTTTCTCTCTTCCACTTTCCAATGCATTCTCCTGCTCATCCCAGCACTGCCTGTACACAAAACTATTTCTTACGAGCCTAAGTCTATATCCGCAAGCAAGAAGCCGTAACGAAAAGTCAGCGTCTCCAGCAAGACCATCTTTTTCAAAAGATACTTCAAATCCTCCTACTCTATCGAAAGCTTCTCTTTTGATCAGCAAAGCATAACTCGAAAGACTCACTCTCTCCAAGTAAGGGTCTTCCATTAAAACATTATTCTTTTCACCAAAGCTGATATATTCTTCAGGTGAATTAAATGTCACATCTATTTTCTGCTTATTTCCAGCCAGATTTGAAACACTCCCTGCCGCCCCAACATCTTTAGCCGAATAAATAGCATGTTTTAAGAAATGGATGGAATCAAACAGAACCCTTGTGCCACTCTTCAGCACGCAAATATCCCATTTGCTATATTCTGTGCCATCCATTTTTCTTACAGCATCATTAATTGCTGAGTAAAATGGAAGATTTTTATCGGTAGTAACTATTTTATAATTTAACTCTGACAAAGATTCCTTTATACCATCGATACTTAGCTGCAACATTTGGGAATTTCCGTTATCTACAATAACAAAGAGAGTTCTGTTATCTACTCCCTTTCCATTCTCAAATCCGCCCTTTTTAACGTTGGCATTTTTCATTGTAACCGGATCATCCGCCCATATTTCTTTATAGCCCCCATTAAATTCCATCTGGATTGCTTGCAGCATCTGCTTTGCAGAAAGCTTTTTCTGATACTCCGGATCATTCATAAAGGAATTGCCATCTCCCATCATAAGTTGGTTCTTCTCGAAGGATATGGCATCAAAATCACGTCCCAACCATTCAAAATCTCTGTCGGTTATTGTTTCTATGCTAAAAAACTGCGCTCCCAGCCTAAATGAATGCCAATCACGGAGCTTATAAATATCCGGATATTTGACTGCCACATATGTTCCATAAGTCTCAAATTCACTAAATGATGAGTCGGTTATCTTCTCTGGTGGAATTGAATTTATAATCTTCTCCCAAAACTTTGTTCCTGGTATACTATCGTTTTTCTCTATGTCATTTATGAGATTCTGCATGATATCAACTTTTATCAACATATGCTCTGAGATAAAAGATCTTTCGATAACTTTCCTGAATCCGGGAAGAATTCTGGTTATGGTTTCAAAGTATTCAGGATGATACTCATGTTTAAGATCAAGATAGGGTTTTCCAGACTCAGGTTGAAACATATTTATCTGACGGCAGGGAATTGTATCCCCATCCCAAACCATATAGTATTCGTCCTTGCAGACAGCGCTGTACTGCATCTTAAGGAACTGCTGATAATACCATCCAGTTACTGCCCGTGGCATTTCTCTACCTTTTAAGATATCCTTTAGTTTATCTGCCATGCATCTATGAACATCATCAAATTGAATAAGAGTATTCTCATCCACAACCAAAGAAGCTTCAGATATTGCAACGCTAGATTTCACAACATCTGTCACCTTAGAAGGACCAATAAAGCACAATTTCCCATACTTATAATTGCCTATAAGTCTGGGATAAAGTGGCATTAGTCTCTGACAATCATCTGCTGTCACCACAATAAGAACGTCAAATTTATTTTCAATGCCCATTCGCCGGCTCCTTTTGAAAAGATGTTCACATTTTAATTATAGTTTATTAATTGACGTTTTTCCACCATTGAAAAGGGCTTCGGAAACCCGAAGCCCTCTTGGTAGCGCAATGTCTGCAAAAGACTGCTTTTACTACATAATTTATGAGAATTAGCCGAGAAGTGAAAGAACACCCTGATTAGTCTGGTTAGCCTGTGCCAGCATTGACTGACCTGCCTGTGCAAGGATGTTGTTGTTTGAATACTTAACCATCTCAGCTGCCATATCTGTATCACGAATCTGTGATTCAGCTGCTGTTGTATTCTCATTAACGTTATCAAGGTTCTTGATTGTGTGCTCAAGTCTGTTCTGAACAGCACCGAGATCTGCTCTCTGTGAAGAAATAGACTTAAGAGCTGTCTTGATAGTATCGATAGATGCTCTAGCAGTATTGCCGTTAGCACCTGTAACCTTAAGGCCGTTAACACCAATACCTGCAGCACTAAGAGAACCGATACTTACCTGAATAGTGTCAGACTGAACATTGTCAGTACCTACCTGAAGGTTCTTGCTTGTGAATGTTCCATCGAGAAGGTTCTGCTCGTTGAACTTTGTAGCACTTGAAGTACGATCAATCTCAGAAATGAGCTTGTTAACTTCCTGCTGGATATATGCACGGTCTGTTGACTGCAATGTATCGTTAGCAGCCTTTGTTGCAAGCTCATCCATTCTCTGAAGCATATCGTGAACTTCATTCAGAGCACCTTCAGCTGTCTGAACAGCTGAAATACCATCCTGAGCGTTAGCAGAAGCCTGTGTAAGACCCTTGATCTGACGTCTCATCTTTTCGGAAATTGCAAGACCTGCTGCATCATCTGCTGCTCTGTTGATCTTGTAACCGGATGATAACTTCTCACTTGATTTAGCCTGAATACCAGTTGTGATTCCAAGCTGTCTGTTTGCGTTCATCGCTGTGACGTTGTGTTGTACTACCATATTATTTCCTCCTTGAAATTGTACGACAGCATCCTTGCTGTTCGTTTGCTTTGTTTGTGGACTAATAACTATGCTGGCTAGATATTAGCCCTTGTTTACTTTACACCTTTATTATCGGACATAATTCTAAAAACTTTAGCGGTAATATTATAAATAAATTATAAATTTTTGATTTCAAATATCCACCTGTCTCGCCCGCTCCATATCCTCCATAGTCGTAACCTTAAAATTCCTCTGGTCTCCTGGAATCATGGTCACATCCATCCCTGCCATTATGGCGGGCTCGGTGGATCCTTTGATGTACAGAATCTTATCTGGGCAAAGAACCTCATTCGCAGCCAGATATTTGCCAAAGCGAAAGGCCTCCGGTGCCTGTCCGGCAAAGATACAGTTCCTATTAAGGAGTTCATCCACCTTCTGACCGTTCCGGCTAAAATACACCGTGTCATTCATAGGAAGAGCAGGCATCGCCCCATCGTGCTCATCCAGCGCCAAAAGACATTCATTCACAGTTTCCACTGTAACAAAGGGCCTTGCCGCATCGTGAATTATCACAGCATCGATAGAAGCCTCTCCGAACATTTCTTTCAAATCCTTCAGCGCATTATATATAGAAAGCTGCCTGTTCTCGCCTGGCTCAGAAAACCCCAGAAACTTCTCAGCAAGCTCAGAATCCGGTTCCTCAAATATCGCATCCTCTATCTGGGCACGCCACTCACCGGCAGCCACAATCTGAATATTCGTCACATATTCAGAATCAGCAAAAGCTTTCATGCTATGCATTATCATCATCTGCCCGGACAGCTCCAAGAACTGCTTCGGGATGTCACTGCCAAGACGAGAACCGGTGCCACCGGCAAGGATTATTGCTATGTTCATGGATGTCTCCTTTTATACACATACCTCAATTTGCAACTTTTTAAATTCCAGTTCAACTATTACCAGTAGGCATTTCACCCCAAACATTCCTTGAAGTATTCAATCGTCTTTTTCAGCCCCTCATCAAGATTCGTCGTAGGTTCCCAATCAAGTTCCTTTTTAGCCAGCTCAATAATAGGCTGCCTCTGCTTAGGATCATCCTGCGGAAGCGGCTTATAGATTATCTTTGAACTACTGCCTGTAAGTTCGATTACCTTCTGAGCCAGTTCCTTCATAGTGAATTCTCCAGGGTTTCCAAGATTTACAGGCCCAGTAAAGTCATCACGACTATTCATCATCCTGACCATTCCATCCACAAGATCCGTCACAAAGCAAAAGCTCCTGGTCTGATTTCCATCACCGTAAATAGTCAGATCCTCGTTCTTAAGTGCCTGAACTATGAAATTCGATACAACTCTTCCATCATTAAGGCTCATGTTACTACCATAGGTGTTGAAAATCCTCACCACCTTGATATCAACGCCATACTGCCTGTGATAGTCAAAAAACAATGTTTCAGCAACACGTTTACCCTCATCATAACAAGACCTGATGCCAATAGGATTCACATTGCCCCAATAGCTCTCAGGCTGAGGATGTACTGATGGGTCACCATAAACCTCGCTGGTAGATGCCTGTAAAATTCTGGCTTTGACTTTTTTTGCAAGCTCAAGACCATTGATAGCTCCCATAACCGAAGTATTGATGGTTTTAACCGGATCAAACTGATAGTGAATAGGGCTCGCAGGGCAGGCCAGATTGTAGATCTGGTCTACCTCTAGCAAATACTCCCTGGTCACATCATGCCGTATGAATTCAAAATTATGGTTATCCAAAAAACATTCAATATTTTTCTTAGTGCCGGTAAAAAGATTATCAAGGCAAATAACCTCTTCGCCATCATCAAGTAATCTTTTACATAAATGCGAACCAATAAATCCAGCTCCGCCTGTAACAAGAATTCTTTTCGCCATTGTTCCCCCTCAGATACAATAGTTTCCTCACAATAACCAATTACTCTTTTATCACAAACATTTGAATAATCCGTTTACATGATAGAAGTAGCAATACTCATCTCTCCATCAAAAATGCCGCTAATTCACACAAATATCCTCTTCTCAACATGATATATGTTCAATTTATCTTGATTTGTCATGAAATAAATATTTGTAAGCACTTCTGCCACATATGATAGTGCCCTTGTTTCCTTGATTTCCGGATACTTGTCCGAAAGTGTCTCAATATACTCCGTTATTTCAAAGAACCACTTACAATATGCATCAAATACTTCGTTTCTAGCACAGACCATATTGTAGGTATACTGATACTGTCCCATCAGAATTTTATAATATTCATCATATTCATTCGGATGTACTGCTTTTAATCCTTCCAGTAAAGCATTCTTTACATCCTCACTTATAAATCTCCTGAATTGATACATCTCATTGGGATAGCAAATATATGGAAGTGGTAAAAGAGCATCAATATCATCACCAATCAATTCCGGACGGACCAGTAAGTGCCTCCTATAGTGCTCAATCCCCTTCCACCCATGCTTCTTATTCTTCCAAATCCAGTAGCTGGCCGTCATCTCGCAGTACTGTTTGTTCTTCTCAGAAATATTGATACCAATATTGTCCAATATATCTGCAATCCTCTTATCAGAAAGCGCTGCGCCTGCCTGAATGGGATGTTCATAAGCGCGAAGGGGTGGTCTGGATGAGAGTGCATTATCACGATGATTGCCCACCTCGTACATGTGAAGGTCAAGTTTTCGGGCACTTTCCTCAGCTATCTTGCTCTCATCCTCAGTACAAGTACTATCTGTAATCATTTCATCATTGCCATTGCTAATAAGTCCAAAATAATTCGCCCCATTGCTATTATTCTGTGCATTTTTTTCCCGGAACTTCTCCAACGTCGGAAATTTACCAATTCTGTCATAATACTCTGACATCAAAAGATGCTCCTCATGCTGTCCAAGAGCAAATATATTTAAATATCCTTTCTCCTGTAGCATAGGAAGCACTTCCTTCTGCACAAGTTCAGTCACTGCCACCACTATAAACGTATTCTTAGGGCAATCCTCAATAGACTTAACCGGAATCCCTTCAATCTCAGATAAATTACCATTAAGTCCTTCGCGCAGTATTCCTGATGCATCGCCCACGACAAAAAAATCCGGAGTTCTTCCAGTTAACCCCTTTATAGCCGTGTATGCACCAAAGGCAATTACCTGGGCACCATATATTACAAATCTATTATACTTTTCAAGTTCCTGTATTAACATTCACTCATTTCTCCAAATAATGTATATGTAAAACTCTCAGATTTCATACGGCATTATAATCTTTTCCCCTGGCACTCCAAGAGCCAGAGCCTCATCTCGTATCTCGTCAAACCGTGAATAATGCGCGATCAGAAGATAATCAAACTCATCCCCATGATCCTTAAGATACTCCGGTGCATGTACCCTTGCTCCATAGAAGTCAGTATTCTGTTTTTCCTCGTCCTTATCTACCGCAAGTTCAAGAATTCCGCCGGACTTCTTGATAGCATCCGCAAGGAAGCTTCCTGATAATCCCATACCCCAGATAGCATACCTCATGTCCTTTTTGATAGCGTCTCTATGCCATTCAAGCGCCTTATCTGTGTCTGATAATTTTATTACCTTTTCCGGAATCCATAATCCCACAAATTCTTCAAAACTCTTCACCATCGAAATCCTGTCAAATCCAGCCTTCTTTATAGAAAGAGCAATTTTATTAAAAAGATAAAAGCCATCCCCAACATGCATCGTTCCCGGATTCATGACGCACTTTTGCATCATCTCTTTGACAGCCGGTTCTTTCCCAGAATCTTTAGTAAAAAGAATCCATCCATCAGCTTCCTTCATAACCTTATTAAGCTCTTTTCCAAAATTCTCGCCATCTTCGATAAATACTACCGAAAACTCATCCGTATATAAAAGAGATTTCTCCGCATTAAATCTGTCTTCGTAATGCTCAACATATTTCTGGGTAGCAAAAAATCTCTTACCATCTGCCTTATCAGCATCAGAAATTTCGCCATTCTTAACATCCACTAGATGTGTGCGCCCCGCCTTAAGCCTTGGACTTCCTATTTCTTCAAGCATTTTGTACATAGACGGTGAAACATCATCAATCTCATCGCTAGAGGGCCTCATGAAAGTCTTAAGCGGAAAACCACAGTATTCGCACCAGCACTTCTGCTCACCAAATTCCTCAGGCTTTCTCTTCCACCATCCCGGTTCAATAGGCCATCCTCCAGAGCCGTCGAAGAGCATATCCATTGCCGCTGCAACCTCACAAAAAAAAGCTCCCTTTGGAGTAATCGTAGCTGACCAGGCATTTTGAAGCCAGCAATTATCCCTCACAGGAATCCACTCTTCATCAGATATTCCCAGATCTTTTCTTGCAAAAAGCCCCGGCTGATGGAAAGAAGGGTTAATATGATCATTTAAAAATTGTACCTGGAATGTGTCTTGAATCTGTTCATGGTACTTGTGATACGTACCACTCATATTAGAATAGATGCCAATGCCTGCCCGCTCGAAGGTCCTACGGCCATCAGTCTTCGTAGCAAGTCTATGGCTCTCAAACTCCTGATGAAGAAGTTCGAAAATGAATTTATCCTGCGGATAATAAAGCCGCTTCTGCCGCTCCTGTCTCGGATATTTCTGCTGCAGATACTCCATAAAGCGCTCAAATTCCGGATGAAGCGTCGGTTCACCGCCAATCAGAGCAACAAGTCCAGGAAAACCTTCCATGGAATCTACTGCTCTTTTAAAAGTCTCAAAATCCATAAAGAACGGCTTCTTATGATTGCCGCAAAAACGTGTACAGTTAGAACACCTTTCAGTGCACGCATTAGTGATATCAATAAGAACAATCTGCATATCTTCTGGTGAACGCATGGCAGCCTCCCATGATTGAAATATACATATATTTTATCACATTTTCGTTTATGTCGGTGACTTTAGACTCCTGACATGCTCAGAATACAATACTAAGTTTGCCAGGAGTAATAATCATGGAAATCAGTTCTTCTATAGACAAACTAATATTATAATTAATTCCAAAATCGCATTCAGTCATGCCTGCTATTGTGATGCATGCACCACCCAGACATGATAATCCTCCTGCAATTTCCGCCTTTTCCGTAATGACATTCAGATTATACATAGCCTGAACAAGCCGTGGTGTACTATATATGATTATCCTGGCACCGGCAAACTGTTCATTTGTTTTCTTAAAGAGAGTAGCGATAATTCCAGCACCACCCTTATCATCTGTTATTACACAGTACTTACCATCGGGTGTGCCAGGGATATGAGATAATAAGTGGCTACAGATCGCCAATATTTCTTCACCAAGGTTATCACCATGAGCCTTGCTGCATCTAACTTTGTAAAAAAAATTTCTATATGCATTAGAGGACTCTCTATACTTACCTCCAATTATCTCCTCATATAACTTTTTATCCCCTAAAAGTGTATTTGTAACAGTACTCACTGGCCGTCTGACCATTCTAACAGCCCATGTAAGGTACCCATAAATAGTATTCTTACCAGAAAAGCACTGCGCCATGACATTAAAAAGGCTTTCCTCATAAATAATAAATGTAGTCACGTCATTATCATAAAGGGTCTTAAAATACTCAACATAACTATCATGTAAGGTTCCACTAAATGATGCCAGCTCCATCAATATGCATCTGGTGATGATTATGATTGACTTCTCCTTTTTAAAAAACCTAATAAGCCCCTTCATAGAAGTTGCTGCCATATTAGAATGAAAACGAAAAGAACAAGTGTCATATAGAAAGACCTTATCAGCTTCAATGATCGCATCGACAAAATCTGAATCCTCACATAACACATAGTTCTTGATATCCTCCCAGTTAACGGGAATTTCATGATATTCAGTCGGCATCATGCTCCCCCTTTAATCCTTTTACTAAGAGTTCGCATATTGGAAAGCGCAGCCTGTACACTCTGTCTTGAAATATAACCATTTTCTATATACTCTTCTCCGCGCTTTACAACCATTTGTTCCATGCGCTCAGAATCATCTGAATACGATGGTTGCATCACCGAACGATCCAACCACAATTCAGCCATTCTATTTACAATCTGATCCTTGGAAACATTAAGTATTGCCTTTGTAATCTTAGAATAATCGCAGGTTTCAAGTTCCAAACTTCTTATAAGCACTGCCATATATGGAACCTTATAATATGACATAAGCATCAAAAATGTATCCTGAATATCTCCATTGGATTCAGATAAAAATTTAGAATACATCCTCACAAACCCAGTTTCCGGCATCAACAGCATCCCAGCGAATAAATTAGCCGCAAACTCTTCCTCATGTTCATAATACTCCTCTGCAAATTCTGCCTTAGGATAATACAGCGATTTCTGAAATAAAATATGGTACACCTCATGAGCTATAGCAAAAATCATATTTGATGCAGGAAGCGAAGTATTAAGCACCACATACCCAAGCCCATCACCTTTATAACTAATTGCCCCTATTTCTTCATCGGCTAAAGGTATTTCAAACATATAGAAGCCTTTTCTCATCAAAAAAGGCCTCACAATCTGAAGTAAGTTCAACATCTCACTATTGCTATCAATTTCAGCGTAAGAGTAGAACCGCTTCACACATGAAGCTATTTCATCTCTATGAGTTTGGCTATAAGCAATAATCTTTTTCAATCTCTCACTATCCATAATCACATCTCACCTACGTTCTCAAATCTGCTCTTTGCTCCAAGGACCTGATCAATATTTCCCAGCATTTCTATCAGATCATGAGCCATCTTAGCCTGATTGCTCGTAGGCTCCCCCGCATAGAACGCAACCTCATTAGGGGCATATTCATTAATCTTCGGCAGTTCAATGTAATCCGACAAAAAATAATCCACCCTATGCCCCAGTGCTTTCGACAGTTTCTCCATGTCAGCCCCGGTTTCATCCTGCAATCCACTAAGAATACGAGACAGTTTGTTCTTCTCTATTCCACATATCTTGCTAAGATAAACCTGCTTAATCTTCATATGGTCTATATATCTATTAACATTTTCAACAAACAGTGTCATAAAAAACCTCCTGACTTTGTTGTACTATTATCTAAACTTATAATACAACAAAATCAGGAGGCTGTTAAGAGAAATATCATATTGTGATACTAATTATTTGATATTTGTATTTTTTATATTACAAGTCACCTCCAAAGTAGTAACCAATCTCATTTTTAGATATTTATTCACAGTCCCAATATCATTTGACCGCGTAATGTGACCGTCATTTGACCTATCATTTTCCAAGCACATCTAAAATCAACTACAAAAGGAGTTCTTCTCTATTACTTCTTCCAAAGTTCTTTGTATCCTATCTATTTCCATTCTATAGACATTCATTTCCGTCTTAATCCTATCTATATCACGAAGCCCCTGTTCATAACGATTCCTCATATCGATGTGTTTATCAAGTGTTGATGCTATCTGTTTTTCTATCCAATCAAGTTTCTTGGATACAAGAATCATCGACGTTTTCAAATCAGGATCATTTATTTGCTTATCATTTCGCGCATCTGTATCAATGTCATAAATCTTTTGTCCTGATTCCGATGAGGCTTTTTCCATATTATCCACAATTACTTTCGTTAATGTATTCCTAATGTATCTAAATGAAAACGTAGCTGCTAAACGACAAGGATAATACCCTTTCCCATCATCAGTCGTATATGTAACCTGTTCTCCATATCTATTCCCATTCTGTGATTCATTTTGAAAGCCAACATAATACTCCAAAACTTCATTATCCAGATTAAATACATAACCATATTCACACATTAGAGAATCCGTGATGAAACCGGCGTTATCCTTGTAATAAATTATGCTATTCTCACTGTACTTATATTCCAACTCCCTTGCATCAAACCAAAAATACTCTGAGAACTCAGAAGCAACCATTCTGTCAAACAGATCATTCAGATTCACATCCTTTAAAAGGCTAAGTATATTCGGGCATGTGTATGAAGGGTAAGCATCACATGCTATATAAAGTGCCTTTTCTACCCCATTTTTTCTAATTATAAATGATCCTCTAGTACTCATAATTACTATTCCCCCGTAACTTCAAGAAAAGATTTGTACACATGCATATATTGTTTATTAGTTTTGCTATATCGCTTCGCATTTAACATATGTATATAACATATTTTATGGAGTTTATAATATCATGTCAATAGGATATAATTATCAGAGAATATCTTCGGAGGTCAGAAATGAGAAAGCCCAAACTTGACATTAATAGATTGAAAGAAAAACGCGAGGCCAAGGGATGGAGCAAGAACTATGCTGCAGAGGAAATGAATCTCTTACAGAGTGTTTACTATAGATATGAAAGTGGCGAAGCTGCCCCTTCATTTTCCGCCATAAGAAACATGGCGCTGACACTTGGAACATCTGTAGAATATCTAACCGGAAAAAGTAAAGATGATACCCCAACTGAAATTGTTATCAATTGTGATGATCCCCGTTTAAGCTTTTTAGTTGAGAAATATCAGTCTGTTTCAGAAGCACAAAAAGAACGTATATATAATTATGCAAAAAAGCTGGGTTTCAAATAAACTCAGCTTTTTCTAGGAAGTCTTAAGGAATTGACCAAAGCAAAAAACAAGGCTTCGGTTTCCCGAAGCCCTGAAAGCAAACTGTTTTATACCGTTTATTACTGAAGAAGTGAGAGTACTCCCTGATTAGTCTGATTGGCCTGTGCTAGCATAGACTGACCTGCCTGTGCGAGGATATTGTTATTGGAGTATCTAACCATCTCAGCAGCCATATCTGTATCACGGATCTGTGACTCAGCCGCTGTGGTATTCTCTACTACATTGTCCAAATTCTTGATAGTATGTTCAAGTCTATTCTGAACAGCACCAAGATCTGCTCTCTGTGAAGAAATTGATTGAAGCGCTGTCTTAATAGTATCGATGGATTTTCTAGCAGTATTGCCATCCGCACCTGTAACCTTAACAGCATTCACTCCAATACCAGTCGCGCTAAGAGATGCAATATCTATTTGAATAACATCTGATTTAATATTGTCAGTACCTACCTGAAGATTTTTCTGAGCGAACGTTCCATCTAAGAGATTCTGTTCGTTGAACTTTGTAGCGCTAGATGTTCGATCAATCTCAGAAATAAGCTTGTTAACTTCCTGCTGAATATATGAACGGTCCGTTGACTGTAATGTATCATTCGCAGCCTTAGTTGCAAGTTCGTCCATTCTCTGAAGCATATCATGAACTTCATTGAGAGCACCTTCTGCAATCTGTACTGCTGAAATACCATCTTGAGCGTTAGCGGAAGCCTGTGTAAGACCTCTTACCTGGCGTCTCATTTTTTCGGAAATTGCAAGTCCTGCTGCATCATCCGCTGCTCTGTTGATCTTGTAACCAGAAGACAACTTCTCACTTGACTTAGCCTGAACATCTGTTGTAATTCCAAGCTGCCTGTTTGCATTCATAGCTGTAACATTGTGTTGTACTACCATAATAAATCCTCCATGAACGGGGCCCGCTTCCCTGCTGCCTTTCCTTCTCTTATTTTTTTGTGCAGCTAACGCGGAGTCCCTTCCATGGCTGCTTTATTATTATTTTCACTAATAGTATCGGCTGCATATTGCACAACTTAACCCTTTTTTGAAATATTTTTTCTATTTTTTCAACAATTAGAAATTTTATTACAATTTTTTTAATTTTACTATAAAGAAAACAGGACCTGCTGCCGATATATGGCTGCGGTCCTGTCAAGTCCGTAAATTATATGCTCTTAAAGTACATATTGCCTATTTCAACGCTTAATTTCTGTTATCCAAAAACTGCGGTGGAACGTCCTTATAGTTATTCATAGTCTGATAATAGTTAAATGCTGCTGTAGAAGTCTGCCTGCTAAATTCCATCTTGCGCCTGGCTGTACTAAAATATATTTCTGCCAGTTTCTTATTTCTGTGTTCAGCTGCTTCTATCGATGCACTAAGCCCTGTTATCTCCTGAATTAGGCCCTGCATACGCTTTATCTGATTCTTGTACAGTTCTTTATTCTGCCCCACATCATCTTTTACTCTGTCAAAAAGAGATTGAAAGCCATCATCCAGTTTAGTCAGCTGATCAATATAACCATCCTTAATATCCAATATCTCATCGAAAGCTTTTTCATCAACTTCTTCAGGATTCTTGAGGAGCTCTTTTTGTTTCTCATTCTCATCCTGAATTAGTTTCATGATCTCAATCTTCTTTACAAGACTTTCTTCCAACATATCAAGACTAGCAGATACCATATGTCCCCCTTACTTACGCATCCTTAACATATACGTGATTGGCCTTCATGACCTCTACCCAGTTATCACGAATAGCATGCATATGCTGATTGATCTCGATAATAATATCACGATTTTTAGACATATTAGCCTCAATCAGTCTCCTATATATATAAGAGTACATGTTTTCAAAATCCTGCGCAACGGGATATTTCATATCCAGAGTATTACGAAGATACTCAATTATCTTCTCCGTCTTTATGATATTATTGTGCGCTTTCTCCAGATCGCCTTTTTCCAAAGCATAATCAGCAATATTAAGGAACTTAATTGATCCATCGTAGAGCATAAGAGTAAGTTCCGGGGCAGACGCTGACATAACCTTATTGTTTTTATATTGCGCATATGCATTCTGTTGAGCTGTAAGTACTGGCATAGACACTCCCTCGCATTCTTAGTTATTTTGCAACGTTTTAAACACTCAAAATTAACCGCCACCAAAGAAGCTTGATAGTGATGAACTATTACTGTTAATCTTAGACATAGCAGTCTCCATCTTGGAGAATCTTCTATACAGTTTGTCCTGAGCAGCGGTAAGAGCCTCCTGTGCATCATTTATCTTGGTATTGTAAGAACTATACTGTGACGCCATCAGTTTATCTTCATAGATAGTAAAGGAAGTTCTGTACTTTGTACCCTTCATAAGGTCAGATACATTACTGTAAAGATCTTTGGATAACTGAGTAAAGAAATCCTGAACAGCCTGAGGATCTGTTGAAATCATCTTGTTAAGAAGATCGGTATTTCCGCTTGAGCTACTATCATCCTTATCTCCATCAATGTGGAACACATCTCTTTCATTTTCTTCTGTTGAGAAATAGCTTCCTGTAGCTATTCCAAAGGATGCAAGGCTCAGCTTTAATACCGTTCCGTCTTTCATTGTTATATCATAGCTTGAACCCATTGCGTTTTTCATAGCTGTTCGGATATTACCCAAAGTTTCGTCCTTGCTTAAGAGGCCATCCTTAATCTTGGTTTCCCATTCCTCAACTTCTTTGTCCGACATTTCATCTTTCTGATCATCGGTCAGCATTTTATATTTTGTAGCAGCATCAGCATTATAAAGAGTAGCAAACTCCTTCATGAGTTCATTGTACTCTTTTAACATCTTCTTGATGTTGTCATAGATGCCGCTAGTATCCTGCTTGGTATTTAAAGTAATTCCAGTTGCTTCCTCATTAGCAGTAATTGTAAGACCATTGATTTCAAAAGTATTGCTATTAGATTCGTAGGTTTCACCATTTAACTTGATTCTAGCTTTACTACCTGCTATGTAATTAGAGCCATCATCCTTAAGCGCAAAGCCCAGTGCCTCCATGGCATCAGCAGACTCATCGTCAGATACCAGTTCAAAAGATGCTGCTGTTCCTGCTTCCTTTGAAGAAACAAAGAACCTGCCATTATTCTCATCATAGTTAAAGTTAAGCTGCGTGCCTGTTCCAACGCCGTTAGCTGTATCACCGGATTTTGCAGCTTTCAGCTTGCTCAAAACATCTTCTATGGTGTCTGAAGCCGCCACATCAACTTTCAAGATATCATTACTGTCTCCGCCTATCTTAAACTTAAGTGTACCGCCATTTTCAAGTCCGAGATCCGCCATGGTACTTGACTTAGTAGCCTTATTGCCACTCTCATCGGTAACTTCTTTTCCTGTAAGATATGCTGCCTTTGCAAGCTTCTCAATGTCCAGGGACTGTGTTGCATCCATAGCATTATTGCCTGTAATTACAGTTGCTGCACTGGCATTAGATACTGTCGTGGTCTTCTTGGTATATGCCGCTGAAAATCTCATGGTACTAAGCGTACCATTGTAAAATGACGCCACTTTCTTATTAAGCGCATTCCATTTTTCCATCTTCCATGTAATCTTTTTCTGGTCAGCTTTCGCTGTATCAAGTCTATCCTGTTTGGTCTGGGTAAGGGCAGTTATGATACTCTCTGTATCCAGGCCGGAGTTCATTCCCGTTATTCTAATAGGCATAGGCTTCTCCTTTCTCAATCCGTGAGATTGTTACATCGACTTCCATGTCGGAAATAACTTCTACTTTGTTCCTACTATAGTGAAACACTATAATAACTTGCTATGCATTGCTGGCTACATAACGAGCTTCTTTATCTCTTTTCATCAACCATGATTCCTGCAATTTCCCAAACCTTTGCGATCATATCAAGAGTCTCATCCGGCGGAAATTCCTTGATTACCTTCTTGGTATCCTTGTCCACCATCTTGATGGTCACTCTATTGGTCTTATCGTGAATTCCAAAAACTGCCTCAGCATTTGACTTGGCGTTCTTGGTCATCTCTGAAATTGCCTGCTTAATCTTGGCATTATCCGCCTGAATCTGCTCCTCAGTTTCCTGCATCTTGGTCTGAGCCTGAGCGAAGCTCTGGGGGCCACTCTGGGCATCACCATTAGAGCCTGCTGAATTGTCAGCGGCCTCTACTCTAAGTTCTATAGTCTGAGCCTCGCCACTTGCTTCATAATTAGCAATCTCAGACTGGGACTGGTTCTGCTCCTGTACTTGTGTTCTAACCTGCGGCTGCGTCTGCTGAATCAGCGGACTAAAACCATTAATAGCCTCAATTCCCATAATCCTATACCTCCATGTCAGAATCAGGAAAAATCCTTATCTTAACGTTTTGAAACGGTTTATTACTACCAATCTATATAATAAAAACCGGCTATTCATGCAGGTTTCAAATCATTTTTCCTTGAATTTCTTCGATGATTTTTGCATAGATAGCGTATAGTTTTTCTTATCACATATATCGGAATTGGTTTTTTATTCTTTAGAGGATTAATGCAAAAAATCCCAAAATTTATAAAAATTTTAGGATTTTAAAAGTCCAGTTATTGTGCACTATTTTTCAAAGTATAAACACGCATTTTTACTAGCTTTAGAGCAAATTTATTTTAGTTTTTTCGAATGTTTTATTTTAACTTTTTCGAGTATTTTATTTTGTTTTTTTCGAATTAATATCCAGAACATTCCCCAAAAGCTTCGTATATGAAAAGCACTCGTACACCTTTTCCTGACCATTTGCTGCTATAAGTTTGCGTTCCTCATCATGTTCCAGATAATAAGCAGCCTTCTCTATCATCTCCTGAGGAGTTCTTGCGATTGCAAGATCTACGCCATCGGTGAAATACTCCTCTATTTCCGGTGTATAGCTGGTTAGAAGAAAGCCCCCTGCTGCCAGAACGTCCATTACACGAAGGGGAACGCCCGACAGAATTGACCTTAGAGAAATATTTAAGTTTATCTTACTACGATGAAAAACTCGTGGCATTTTGTTAGTGTAAGACGCAATTCCCAGATTTGAAACCCCTGGTATTTCCTTTGCACCTGGCATCGTGTAAAGAACTGTATCAAATCTTTTCCCCATTTCTGCAAGAATATTATGCCGTTCATTTACAGTAACCTTTTTCCGAAGAATATCCCGAAGAACATTCTCATAGTCAAGGTCATACTTCCCTGTTTTCTCAAATCCCACATACTTCAACAGTTCTTCAATCTTATTCGATGGTACTATTGACTCATCCGTAAAATAATCCCGCCCAAAAACCATCTCCTGAGCCCATATAACTTTATCAAAGTATTCCTTTAGCAAATTAGGAATACTATCTACTTGATCATAGAAATTGTATTCATTATCATAAAGGTTTCCCAAAAAACAAACTTCATGTTCGTAAAACAACTTGCCATCAGTTTCACTATCAAGTTTTTGGCATAACTCCGACAGTCTCAATTCATTAACCCCTAATGGAGAATACATGACTGTATCAATGCCTTTTTTTCGCATATTATTGAATAGCACTTTATCAAAAACAAATACACGATTTACCTCGTTGGTCACATACCTGGAATCCAGCGTATAATGTGGGCAGTCGAACACCCATGAGACGTATGGCACACCGTATTTCTGGCACACCTGGGAAATATTAGGAAAAAAATCAAAGCTAAAGACCAGATCGTAAACTAAAGGAGAGCGCAGCATCTCCCCGAACGCCTGCTCCACCTCAGACGTCAGGTCGTACCCTTCCATCTTCACTTTGATGGTATCCACCTGATGGCCCAACCTTCTCATGGCATCCCGGCAGTCTTCACCATTAAATTCGTCCCAGTCGTAGTAAAGTATTCTCATAAATGATTCTTTCCCTTATTTGCAGTCCAAATTCCAGAAGACTTTAAAATTCGTAACGCAAAAATAAAACTTGTATAACGCGGGATAGTTTACTGATATAGTGAATGGTTATTGCATGATTTGCGAGTCATTTGCACAAGGAAGATAATTCATGAGGATAAAGAGAGAAAGACCAATTCCTGTTTACGGTTTACCAAATTTTAAACCGTAGGAATTGGTCTTTTGATCTTTGTCCCATGAATTACGACGCGGAAACGCGAGCAAATCATGCATAACCAGAACAATATCAGTGAACTATCCCGCGTCATATACTTTACAGCAGCTTCTTGAGAGCTTCGATTCCCTCAACATCAGTAGCCTGCTTATTTTCATTCTGAATCTGAATGTAAACCTCTTTTCTGTAGATCGGAATCTCCTTCGGTGCAGAAATTCCAAGCTTGATCTGGTCTCCCCTGATATCCAGAACTGTAATTTCTATGTTGTTGTTAATTACAATTGCCTCATTCTTTTTTCTTGATAATGCTAACATTAGTCTTCTCCCTCCGTGGTATCACTATTCTAGTCTGATTATCATTCTTCTTTGTTCTTCTGCAAAATCTCATAGATTGGGAATTTCACAGGGTAATCGTCGTTCTCAACAATGGTCTGAGCGCCCTTGCACTCCTTAACATTGATGATGAACGGTCCCATAAGGTTGGCAGTCATAAGCTTTAAATCCTTGGGAACTGTGACGGTTACAAGAACAAGAAGGTCATCCTCCTCAATGTTACCAATATCGTTTGTAATGTTCTCATCCACCGCAGGCTTGTACTCCGGGCAGACAAAAAGAGGATCCATTACAGGCATCGCAAACGTAGGCTCATCGATTGACTGGAGCCACTGGATCGTGTTAGTTCCTGAATCCTCATCATGGATAAGGGTGAACTTCTTAAGGTCTGGGAACCCTATAATACCATTAGGAAAAGAAATTATCTTGCTATCATCAATTTCAACTTCGCCAAAGACTCTAGTTGTTAATTTCATTGCTTTACCTCCATATATGATACGGTAACTATTACCACATTAATTATATACGTTATTTCGTCACAATTCCACTAATACTTTATATTATGTTATGATGCCCGGATAATATCCTTGTTCAGTCTTCAAGGTCATGTAATGCAGCATTGTGCAAGCACAGCATTCCATGACCTTGAATCCTTATATCATCAGATGTAGTTCATGAGCGAGCTCTGGCTTATCTTTCCTGTTGCCATGAGGCTTGCCTCGTATGTAACCTGGGCTGTTGTGAGCTTGGTTGCAGTCTCTGCAAGGTCAATGTCCTCATTGTTGGACTGAAGACTCTTGAAGGTAGTAGTCTGGTTCATAAGTCTTTGGTTAATAAGGTCAAGTCTCTTGGACCTGGTTCCGTTAGTTGTAACCGCTATATTTGCAACATCAAGGGCATCCTGGCTGGAGGAAATCTTGTGCTCAAATTCTTTTTGCATGGCATCTCTCAGGAAATTGTACGCTTTCTGAGCCGCATCAAGTTCAATCTGGAGCTTGGTCTTAAGGTCTGCTTCACTGGTATTCTCAATCTTATCCTTAAGAGTTGTAATGGTTCCGTTGACCTGCTTAAGCTCCTCCAACATTCTGGAAAGATCCTGAACATCTCGTTTTACGCTGGTTGTGAAAACCGCATCAGCTGTAGTATTTACGGTTACAGTCTGCGCAAATCCCACATCATAAGCGATATCGTGAGGTGCTGAGCCCTTGTTGTACAGGATTGTGTTGTTATTGTCATCTGTGTAGGTACACTTAAAGAGGTTCTCAGGCTTGATATCGCCGCTGAGCCACTCTTTTTTATCATAAATAACGTCAATCGACTTGGCATTTATCAGATCCGGAAGGGTGGACAGCTTGTTTTTTAACTCTTCACTTAAAAGAACTTCTCCAGTATCAGCGTTCAGAACCGCCATTGACTCGCCGGTATAGAGTTTGTTGTAGTGTTTATCAATATCTTCCTCCATAGTTGTTTTATATATAATGTTTCCATCAAGACTGGAAATATCAACCGTGGTTTCTTTGTATGAGGAATATATACTGCCGTTTGCAGTCACATTTATTACAACGTTGGAGTATGTTCCATCGCCATTTATCACTTCATTGTTGTCTCTGATTGTGTAGGTTCCGTCACTGTTTATCGTGGCTGAAAAGCCCTCTTTTTCAAGACTTATCTCATAAGTCTGGCCAATAGCAGGTAAAAGAGGAAGATGAATGGTCTTTTGGCTGTCATCATCAGTATAGGTCACTGTTGTAACCTTCATGGTCGACTTGCTAGTGATTGCCGATTCGATATTTCCATAAATATCGTTCACAATTCCCTCAGGAGTAATGTTGAGGGTTCCAAGGTTCTGCTCGGTCTCGGGGTCCTGGGCTACAATCTTGTAAGTGCCGTCTTTATTGGTCGTTGCAGTGTATTTGATATTGTCGCTGGTAATCTCGTAATAGCCAAAATCGTTGATAGGTATCGTCACATTTCTGGTGACGCCATCATTGGTCTTGTACATCAGATTAAGGGCGTCCACCTTCTCATCTACTGAACTTGTAGCAGGCTGAACCAGTTCCTCTCTGTACTTAAGGTGTGCGGTAATCGGATCGCCGTCCGGATATGGGTCAACGTAATTTAAGTTGTCGTAGGAAAGCCTGATTCTTCCGACAGTTCTCTCAACAACCTTGTTCTCGGAAATCAGCAAATTATCGTTCTTGGAAGCGGTCTTCGACGGGTCAATATCATATTTATTAAGAATTCTCACCGACTCGCCAACCGCAGAGGCATTAAACTCATCGTTGATATCCGTATAGTCTGCGGTAGTTATCTTGTCAAAAGAAAGAGCGGTATCCGTTCTGTAACCGGTAAAAACGTACCTTCCGGCGTAGTCCACGTTACCTGTGGAATAATACTCTTTTGCCAGGGCATCCATCTGGGTGATGATTGTCTCAAGATCGTCCAATGTCAGATCTTTGCTTGCGCCCTTGGTTGCCTGCTTTACACTGTCCGTCAGAACTGCAGTGACCGTCGAAAGAGCATCAGCGGTAACCTCCAGCCAGCTCTGGGCATCCTTGGCATTTTTTTCATAGTACTGGGACAACTGCGTCACATTACTTCTAAGGCGCAGGGCTCTTATGGCGATAACAGGGTCATCCGAAGGGCGCGTCAGCTTTTTTCCTGTGGACATCATGGTGTTGAGCTGATCCTCCGTAACCTTGTTATTATTTATGTTGTAAAGGGAATTGTTCTGCATGATCTTGTTAGTGATACGCATAAAAGACCTCCATTATTTACACGCCTGTCTGAAGTATCAGTCTGTCGTAAATTTCCGTCAGAGTCTGGATCATCTTGGAATTGAGTGTGTATGCATTCTGGAATTTAACCAGGTTAGCTGCCTCTTCATCCTCGTCAACGCCGGAATCTGAAAGCCTCTGATTCTTGATTGTTACTTCCAGAGCCTGATAGGTATCCTCAAGTGTCTGAGAATTGCTCTTGTTAAGAGCCGCGTCAGCCAGAACCTTGGTCAGGTACTCGCCTGCCGGAGCTCCGCGGAAAATCTTTTCTGTATCAAAAACTTCTCTAAGTCTCTTCAGGTTCAGGAACTCCGATTCACCTTCTGTAATGTCAGCCTTGGTTGCCAGTCTGTCGGAATTATCCTGAAGCACTGAGTTCACGGTGAAGTTACCGGCTTTGATGCTGTAGTAGCCCTTGTT
This sequence comes from uncultured Butyrivibrio sp., assembly GCF_947169445.1. Classification (GTDB taxonomy): domain Bacteria; phylum Bacillota; class Clostridia; order Lachnospirales; family Lachnospiraceae; genus Butyrivibrio. The sequence goes on from NZ_CAMVPU010000013.1 coordinate 79,529, forward strand.
CTCAGAAAGAGAAGTAAGCTCCTCGTAGCTGTACTGAGCAGCTGAATTGGTATCCTGAGAACCGGTCAAAAGATTTACACCTTCCAGGGAATCTGATGTGTACCCCGCAACCATAACCTCGTTGGTAGCTGCTGAGAACTGGCGGATCCACTCGTTCATCTGGGACATGTAATACGGGATGCCCTGATAGCTGTTGGAATAGCCTATCGCACAGTCTTTTCCCTCATCAGGGATACTGGTCAACGACTTCGGATCCATTGTAAATGTATATGTGGAATCTCCATCGTACTCCCAGTCATCATACTTGTAATCCTTGGAACCAATGTGGATTCTGCCATCAAGAGGGATTGAACACTTGGTCATATCCTTGAGGTAGCCGGCATCTACTTTTACCACTACCTTAACGGTTCCGTCGTATTCCTGAATCACTTCCTCAGCCTTGCCGTGGAAATACTGGGAATTGTTGCCATCTCTCATTGCCAAAAGACCTTGAAGCTCACCTCCAATAAGTTTGGAATCTATGGCGAAGTCCGCAAGTTCACTGACGTTGTCGCCATCCTTATAGTTTCCCGGTCCCCACTTGATATCGTACAAACCTTTTACATCATTCTGATCCGTGGCGCCATCATCATCTCTGGCTACACAGATCATTTTTCTGTATTCATAAGTATCAACCAACTGATAAGCGCCGGCAACCCAGATCTGATAGCGGGATGCGCCGGTTACTCTGTTGGGATCATTCTCATCAACGACTGCTGTTTCTCTTGTCTCAACTGAAATCATCTTGGACAGCTCGTCCACCAGCATATCTCTTTTATCCCTGAGCTCGTTGGCCTTGGCGCCTGTCATCTCGATGATATTGATCTGTTTATTTATTGAAGCAACTTCCTGGGAAATAGCACTGATTCTGTCTGCAGTGTTCTTTATCTCTGCATTTATATCATTCTGAAGGTTCTGAAAACTTCCGTAAACGCTGTTAAAGTACTCTGTGATTGAAAGCATTTGGGATACAAAGGTTGTCTTTGTCTCCGTGGTTCCTGCTGCCGTCATAACTGACTCAAGGCTTGCTTCCATTTTATTGAACAGAGTTGAAAATCCTGTTGCGCCATCATCCTCAAGATATTTCTCAATTAACTGGTTGTAATAGTTCTTTGCCTCAACAGTTCCAAGAAGCTGTTCATTATCTCTGAACTTTACGTCGTAGAAGCTGTCCCTGACTCTCTCGATTGCGATTGTGTCAACTCCGGCGCCTGCGCAGCCATATCTGGTGAAAACTCTGAGAGCGTCGCTGGCTTCCTGCGTAACTGCCTGTCTGCTGTACCCATCAGTGTTGGCATTTGCTATGTTGTTAGCGGTAGTGTTCAGAGCTGCATTTGCTGCTCTTAGACCAGTAGCTGCGATATTGAGTCCAAAAAATTGAGATGGCATATCGTACTCCTTCCTTTTATTCCAATGAACTTTCTTTAATACATTCATCGAAACAGGTGCTGAATGCTCTTTTTCCTAAATCTTACTTAAGAGCCCAGCGTGCTTACCAGGTGCTCAAGCATCTCGCTTACTACGTTGATGTATCTGCTGGATGCGTTGTAAGCATTCTGGAACATGATCATATATTCCAATTCTTCATCACTGGAAACGCCCACAATCTGTTCTCTTCCGGCTTCAACCGCTGATACTGTCTGCTCCTGAGCCTCTTTTATGCTGGTATAAACATCGCCCGAATTGGCCACCTGAGACACCAGTGAGTTGTAATAGGAGATAAAACTGTTTCTGGTTGAAACGTTTGGATTAAGGACGTAATCTTCTTTTGTGAAGGCCTCTTTCATGAGGGTTATTGTGGTGTTGTCCTCTTCACCATCTATTTTTCTGTAGGTAAAAAGAGTTGGATCCTGAATAAGCTTAGGATTAACCTGCGAGTTAGCTATTGTAAAGCCTGTATAGATGGTTCCTGCAGTTTTTTCATCGCTGATGTCGTAAACTATTTTATCTGTAGGATTGGCAACCACGAACATTGTGTAATCAGAAGGAAGTCCTAAGGTGTTATCTAATGTTGCGGGATTTGACTCTGCTTCCTCCATGATCTCATTCATCTTGGTCATGATGGAATGTACCATCTGATCGAACTCAGCCTGAACGTTCATGATTACTGACTGCGCGATATTGCTGTTATAATAATTTTCATCTTCAACGATATCGTGGTAGGTTGCATTGTGATCGCCCCTTGCCAAAAGAACTGATTTAAGCTTTCCGATATCGGTATTTGTGGTAGTGGAAATTGTCTGGGTAAGATCGTATATTTTTCCACCTTCTATAGATATGATGACCTTGTTACCATCATGATCGTACTCGGATTTTGCTGCATATTCCCAATAAGGAGTTGCATATCCAACCGAGCTTTCAAGGGTTGTATCGATTCCGATATGATTGACGTGGTCAGTAGTTACGAACTGTGATCCCTCAAAAAGAACTGCCACATTTCCGAATACATCTTCCGTAGCCTCGATCTGTCCGTACTCTCCAAGCTTATCTAAAAGGAGATTTCGTTCATCCCTAAGGTCGTTGGCCTTTTCCTGTCTACCGGATTCTATGTCTACAATCTTTTCATTAAGCTTTCTTATTCTATCTCCGATGGAGTTGATATCATTGACCATTGTGGTGATGGTGCTGTCCAGATTATTCTGATAAGCCACCAGTCCATCATATATGCTCTTTGCTCTTGTGAGAAATTCGTTTGCTCTTGTAACCAGCGCGCTCTGGTTTACAGCTGAGCAAGGGTCTTTTGCCATTTCCTGAACTGCTGTCCAAAGGTTATTTAGTGAATCAGCAAATTCAGCTCCATTCATTTCCTGGAGCTGATCTTCAATTTCTTCAAGAGCTGCGTTTGAAACATTGTAAAAAGCGTATCTTCCGTTTTCCTGTCTGTAAGCTATATCCAGGAAATCTGCCCTGACCTGCTTACAGTGGTTGTAATTAACACCATTTCCAATCTGCTTTGGAGCAATACTTTTGATGTTAGTCTCCAAAGTCTGGTAAGGAGCTGTTCCCTGTGATACCTGCTGTCTTGTATAGCCTACAGTATCTACATTCGCCATATTATGTGCCGTTGTATTCAAGGCATTTTGTGATGTCTGTAGTCCCGACTGGCCTACATAAAGGTTCGCCATTAGTGACATAGGGTTCTCTCCTTGTTTCCTAAAAAAGGCAAAATTAAAGACACTATCGGGTAATTGCATTACCCGGGTGGGTTGTTACATGCTTTACTGCTTTGCATCAAACCCGCCCGATGTGTATCCTAGACAATCACCTGTAGTGTCTAACGCTCTGGAATAGTTTGCTGTTTGCGGAGCTCTTCTAGACGACTGGATGATATTCATCTCGAACCGGACCATTTCAAGTGAGCTTATAAGAAGCTCCTGATTCTGTCCGTTTACACGCTTGACATTTCCAAGTACTCCGACCAACCGGTCTTTCTGGACTGCCAAGTTTTTCTGATCCTGTGGTCTCTTTTCCAATATAGTGATCAGATCGGTCAGTTTTAATGAATTAACATCCATGTTAAGTACGCTGGCTATATTCTCCATCGCAATGATTCTCTCTTTTTCTATGCGCTGGATCTTGCCTATTACGCACTGCTCTTCATCCGTGATTTCAGCAAGTGCCTTAAGATCGCCGGAAACTATGATGGCGGTCTTGCGGCTCGACAACCCCAGTAATTGTTCGTATAGGGTGCACTCTCTATCAAGTACCTGCACCAGGTTTTCCATCAAACTTGCCACTGGAATTATCCTCCATTTATTAAATTATTATGATAGACTTTCAGCTTCTTCAAATTTTGCCAGAAGCTTATCAGCAAAAGCCTCACCACTTACATTATAAGTACCGTTCTTAATAGCAGCTTTTAAAGAAGCAACCACATCTTCCCTGACATCCGGCGCTGCTTTTACAGCCTGTTTAGCAACCTGGATATCTTTTCCTATAGAAGAGAATGATACAGTATCTCTGACGTCATTGGTCTTCTGGGTCTGCTGAACTTTTCCTACTTTGCTGTTTGAGTAAATTTGCTGAACCTGACTGTATGCTTCTATACGCATAATCTTTTTCCTCCTTCCCTGGAGTATTTTTTTATCTACTTCATTTATCGGTAGATATCCACATTACTTTAGACTTTTGGCTGAAAATTTTCCCCTTAATTTCCAGCAGGTAATGTGAGCTAAATCCAGGGATTTACATACTTTTTTTGGTTTCATCTATATTATCGGTTACTTAGTTTTAAAACTTTACAGTTTTTTTATAATTTTTTTAAATTTTTTCTCTGCCGCAGCTCCATATGAATTAAACTAAGTTGCGGCAGAGAAATTTGCTAATTATTTCTAATTCTTTTCTTGGCATCGCTACCAATTGAACTGCTTCAGGCTCTGGCCAGATCCACCTGCTGGACCGTCCCGACTCCACCGCTCTCCCGAAGGAACAGGCCGCTTCGACGCATCATTGCAGCCACTGCTCCTACGCTGTTTCTCTCAGCAAATTCCGTTGCCGCACTTCCCAGATAGATTGCCCCCACATCCGCTTCCTGCAGGGATAAAAGAGTGTCTTTTCCGTCTTCACCCTTAAGCCACACCTGCAGCTGTCCATATATCTCGTCACTCTCATCAATCCAACCATTATTGTCGCTGTCAAAATGCGCAAGATCCTTGAAGCCGTTTCCACTTTTCGTTCCGAAAAGCTCACTACCATTATTGATCACCCCATCACCGTTCCTGTCATACACGAGAAATCCGCTTCCGCTCCCAAGATTTGAAATCTTGTCATCCTTACCATCGCTGTCCAGATCAAAATAAAAATGCTGATCACTGATGTTTGTCACATCGTTTCCCACATTGATCACTAGCGGATCAATCATATTCACTGCATTTGACATGCTAAGTCCCGCATACTGGACCAGTTTCCTTGAAAGACTAAATCCCACATTGAAATCAATACTCCTGCCATCTTCCGTAAGCGCTGTCCCTTTTCCCTCAAAGCTCGTCTCCTCTTCCTCAACGTGGCTGACCTGGATGGTGGTCACCTTGACAAAAGACTGACTTGTAAGCATATTAGACGTCTGGCTTATCATATCCCTGTAACCGCTTCTACTATTGTCACCACCAAGCAACTGTAAAAAGCTTAACAAGTGCTGTAATAAGCTTGTCCTGATCTGAGATATCTGATTTTCCAGACTTGAATCATAGGAGCTTAAGTACTCTGACTTTGTGGGCTTTAAAAAATTGTAATTGCTGCTGCCTAAGGGTGCATTCTTTGTATTTTTGTTTACCTGCGCACCCGTCTGTTCTTTTTCAGTGGTTTTATTAGCAGTTTCTTTTTCAGTGACATTTTGGGGATTATAACTATCCCCCTGATCACGAAGCTTTTCCAGGAACGACTCCCGTGTCACAACGCCGCTTTGGATATTTACGGTGTTTTCCTCATAGTACTTGTTAGTGGACACCAGATCAACTGTGCTCTGTGCAATTTTCATGGTACCTCCTGTCAAATGGCGCGAAGGTTTCATTGGAACTCTCACTAAACTCGAGATTACCTCGTTAAGAGAAAAAATAAAACCTCCATGCCGAAGATATTAATCCTCCATGAAGGTTCACGCTTTCCATAGCTATGATGTCGCCAATTTCCGCCTGTAGTCTGTTTAACAAACGGTTGTCAGCAACCCTTTTGATTGCTGGTGGTCAATCAATTTCTATTAATTTATCGACCTGAGTATCCAATTTTTTAAGAGCAAATTCTTACATTTTACATATCTTACGGTATTCTTACCGATCACTCTTCGTTTTACTCCTCCACATCTCTTTCCCTGGCTCCCATAACCTCGCCAGATAAGAAATGCCTTCTGCACACGGAGACATACGACTCGTTGCCGCCCATCATGATCTGCTCACCGCTTCTAACAATCTTGCCACCACTTACGCGGGCATTGAAATGCGCCCTTCTGCCGCACCAGCATACTGTCGGAACCTCTTCGATATAGTTAGCGATTTCCATAAGTCTCTTGGAGCCGGTAAAAAGATGACTTGTAAAGTCTGTTCTTAGTCCGTAGCAGATCACAGGAAGATCATACTTATCCACCACAAGCGCCAGCATATCCACCTGTTCCTCAGTTAAAAACTGGGCTTCATCCACTATCACGCAATCCAGCTCTTTCCACGTGTCCGTCTTTCCTGTAAACCAATCGTTCTTGACCGTCTCCAGGAATTCTTCTACAAAAGTACACTCCGCCTCTAGTCCTATGCGGGATCTCACAATCTTTTCACCATCACGATTTTCTGTCGCAGGCTTTAAAAGAATCGCATTCTGTCCCTTCTCAATGTAGTTGTAACGCACCATCAGCGCATTAGCTGTTTTGGAGCTCCCCATGGCTCCATACCTGAAATATAACTTTCCCATACATCCCCCTAATTATTCCTGATTCTAGGCGTTTGCGAAACGCCTAATACCATATAAATACAGCATTTTTGTCACAATATAAAGAATACCCCTTACCGGATATGGTAAAATAGGATTCACTTTTTTAAAACCACCATTTTGTTTTTTCCCATACTGTTTGCCACTAAGGAAAAGGTACTGCCGTAGCTGGCATATAAAGTCTGTGCACCGGATAAAAGCATCATCTCATATAGTGCATACCTGATTCCGTCCGAGGTAAGCCTGGTCACATTATCAGCTGCCTCCGAAACTATGTTATCAGGATATTTCTCTTTAAACTCAGAAATAACAGTTGTATCATCTGAAGCCAGGTAAATACGTGCATTTTTATTCTTTTCAATTATTTCATCAGCTTTATGCATAAAAAGGGCTGTTGGGCTGTTATGTATCGCATCAGCATGGTCCGTCCTTCTTATGTGCATGGCATCATAACTGCCAACTCTGTCCTTAAACCCGTTAAACTTCGAAACAACCTCTTTATTGAATTTCACCTTAGACAGATCCAGGTCACCATAGAACTGTTCACAGGTCTCTATGTATATTTTTTTGTCTTTTTCAGATAAAAACTTTTCCTTAAGAGCCTCAGAGCATTCCCCTAAGCGAACTGAATTTACCTGGGTGAGCCTGTTTCTGAAAGCACCGATAAAAAATGAATTTCTGACGCTCAAAAAAAGCTTTTTAAACACCTCTCCAATTTTCAGCTCTGAAATAAGCTTCCCATAATTTTCCTTGACGTAATAGACGTTTTTGACAGTGCATTTTATTGGCAGTTCTGAAATTATATCTTCAAAATCGCAACCGCACTCGTTATGGTTTTTCCAATAGATCACAACATTTTCTATGTCGTAATCCCTAACCAGATTAATGATTGAAGAAACAACCAGTAATCTGTTACCAAGGCCACCTCCCGGCAGTATATAAAGACTTTTCTTAACAGGCAAATCTCTCATATCATTTATATCCCGCATTCAAATTATTTAATGATTTACCCTGTATTTTCTATAGACTGCAATAAACAGTCTCTGAAAATACAGAAACAGAAAAACAGCCAATCTATCCGTAATATCCAGATAACATTTGTAAGTCCCGTATTCCCCTTTTATCCTGGATGATAGCTTATTAAGACTATCCTGGTCACCCTGCATGCTGCAGGCAAGGCCAAGATTCATGGCTGATACAAAAAAAGTATGGCAAGCCATTTTCATGACAGCAGGTTTATTCCAGTTTTCAACCAGCTTCAATCTCTTGTACTCACATTCAAGCTTGTCAAAACGTCCCTTTAAAGGCATTAGTCGTAGCACACTAGTGTCATGTCCGCGTTTATACGTAAGCTGTCTGTTAAAAAAAATAATCTTATCCGCAGACATAAATAAATCACTGGCTATATAATCGTCCTCATATTCAAAGCCTTCTGGGAATCTAAGCTCCTTAAATATTTCAGCTTTAAAAAGCTTGTTCCACACACACCTGCAGCTGTTTCTCAAAAGAACAAATCTGGGATCATCGCCCTTTCCTTTGGAATCAAGCAGTATTTCTACCGCTCCAGGACCATCAGTTATTATTTCAGCATACTCTGCTTCTTCTTTTTCTCCAACCTGATACGGATCGGCATCATTCGTTTCAAAAAAACATGTATCCCACTGAACCAGGTCAGCCTCGTTTTCCTCAAGTAGCTTCACTGCAGTTTCAACTGCATTTTTTTCCAGAATATCATCACTATCAGCAAACATCACATACTGGCCTGATATATTATCCAAGCCTTTGTTTCGAGCAGCTCCAACTCTGGCATTCTTTTGTCTGAAACACTTTATGCGAGAATCCATATTCTCGTATTTACGACATACATCCCATGATCCGTCAGTTGAACCGTCATCTATTACTATGACCTCTAGATTTTCATAGGTCTGTCCGATTATGGAGTCAAGACAGGGTCCCAAATACAACTCATTATTGTAACAGGGTATAACTATCGACACCAGTCTTTGCATCTATTTACTCCCCCTATATATTCGTAGGTTTTTTAGGCATTTTCCAAACCTGCTTATCTGTCTCTATCAGATAACCCTATCGACCTGGATAAAAAACTCTCATGCACTTTGCCCTTATTTATCCCCGTTATAAACAACAAGCTTGTTGTATGGAATCTCAATTCCAGCCGCATCAAAACGCTTCATAATCTCTACGAGGCAGTCTGAACATGTTTTTGGATTATCCTTGAAATCCTTAGTCTCTACCAGCGCTCGAAGAGTAATGCCACTGTCACCGCATTCCTTGCAAAGTACAACAGGTCTGTTTCCACAATGGTTAGGATGCTGTTCAACAACATCAGCCATAATGTCCATAGCCTTCTGCATATCTGTTCCGTAAGCCACAGATACCACAATAGGAAAAGAATAAGACTTATCCTGAGTGTAGTTGATGATCGTAGCACTTCCCACAGTTGAGTTAGGAATATAGATACGCTCATTCTGATATGTCTTGATCACTGTGTGACGCAGTGTAATATTCTCAACAAATCCCGGATCAATGTGGTCGATACATACTCTGTCACCAATATCAAAAGGTCTTGATCTTGATGCAGAAAGAGAAATTCCGGCGAAAACATTGGCCAGAGTCGACTGGGCTGCAAGACCGATTACAACCGCAACAATTCCTGATGAAGCAATCGCTGTCTCCCATGTCTTAGAGAATGTTGGCACACCGCTAAGGGCTATAAATGCAGCCACAATCCAAATCAAGGCAATGATAATGCCCTTTAAGAATACAAGATGAATCTTACCACTTAATCTTTTCTTGCTAAATACCTTGCCTACTACAATATTAAGAACATAGGCAATAATAAACGGCAATACATATTTCAAAAAAATATCCAAAGCTTCCATCATAATAACGCGTTACCCCCGATCTTTTTCACACAAATGACAGTAAAAAATATCACTATCCTAGTTTATACTTTTACAGTTTTTTTATCAATGTAAATATGACAAAAAGCCCTAATTTTCGG